>CAZCOG010000001.1:0-160104 GCA_964500445.1 uncultured Persicitalea sp.
CATATCTTTGAAACAAATTAGTCTTTATTTCATTATGCTTTATAATTCCGCTGTATTACGGGAATGTAAAGTTTGTATTATTTTAATCACTTTTTCAACTAAATTAAATACCAGCTATGCGACTAAAATTTACGTGTTTAAACCGTGTACTGACCTTGCTTATCGTGCTGGCGAGCAGCACGATGGGTATAGCTCAGACCAAAGCCGTCACAGGTACGGTTCAGGATGAGGCGGGCAATGGGTTGCCCGGTGTTTCCTTCCTTGTGAAAGGGACCAACAACGGGGGAGCCACCGACGCGAGTGGTAATTTCCGGGTAAATATCGCATCCAACGACGCAGTTCTTGTTTTCTCTTCCATCGGTTTTCTGGGCAAGGAAGTACCCGTCGGAAATGCCAGTACTTTGACCGTTACGCTTGAAGAAGATACAAAACTACTAAATGAAGTAGTTGTCACGGGCTTTGGAATGACGCAGGAGACTCGCAAACTTGCTTATTCAGCTACTACAATAGAGGGCACGGATATTACGCGTACAAACAACGCCAACATGGTTAACGCCCTGCAAGGAAAAGTAGCAGGTGTAATGATTAACCAAGGCACAGGTGGTCCAATGTCCTCCTCACGTATTCGTATTCGGGGTAACGCTTCCCTCAGCGGTAACACACAGCCGCTGTTCGTCATCGATGGTGTACTGATCCGCCCCGGTACCTCGGGCGCTGATTCCTGGGGCGCGGGCCAGGACTTCGGCAACATCATGAAAAACATCAACCCCGACAATATCGAGTCCATGACAGTGTTAAAAGGCTCAGCAGCCAGCGCACTATATGGCTCAGAGGCCCTAAACGGCGTAGTAGTTATTCAAACTAAAAAAGGACGGACCAACGTAGGGCTAGGCGTGACTTATAATCTCACCACTTCGTTTGAGAACGCTTATCGATTTCTAGATTTACAGAATCAGTATGGCGCTGGATTAGGACCATTTCCAATTGGAGCCGATGGTGTGCGTGAAGTAGAACGCGCTAACAACAACTGGGTCTATAACTACGGACCCAAGTTTGACGGACAACCTGTTCGTGACTTGGACGGCCGAATGATACCATGGCAAGCTAACGATCCGCTGAGCTTTTTCCAAACGGGCAAGTACATCAACCACAACGTTGCCATCGAAGGAGGGAACGATCGGGGATCGTTCCGGGCCTCTTATTCTGGTTTGAACAATACTACGATCATGCCCGCCGGTACTGAAATGAAGCGGAACAACTTTAATATTCGCGGTACCCAGAAGATTGGTAAGATTTTCAACCTTGATGTCAGTGCGGATTACACGGACAATGATATGGTCAATCCTATCCGTCAAGGAGGCAATTTCAACCCCGTTTTTCGGTTTGTATATAGTCGCCCTCGCTCGCTTGATATTAACTACTGGGCCAACAACTACGAAGACCCTGTAGCAGGTGGACGTCGTCAGGGTGCGAATGATCCTTATTTTATCACCGATTTCATGTGGAATACTTTTGAAGATGTCCAATTGCGCAACGAGAAAGTTTTCCGTACTAATGTAGACTTGAAAGGTACACTCACTCCTTGGTTGAGCTTCCTGCTGCGTGGTAATATCCAAACCCAACTTAATACAGGTAGTGGCCGTCAACCTGGCCCTAATGCAGGATACTCGGGAGGCTATTACAGTGAGTTCACCGAAAACGAAAATCAATCCCGTATCCAGGGATTGCTGATGGCCAATCATCAATTTGGCGACAATTTCAACGTGAGCTTCAACATTGGCGGCGAAAGTAACCGCATCAATGGAGGACGAAGGTTCTCCGCTTCTACCAATGGAGGACTGCGCGTTCCGAGAGTATATTCATTAGCCAACAGTCAGAATACTCTGAATTACGGCAACAGTCTAGGAGCTTCCCGCCGTATCGATGCGCTGTACGCCTATGGTGATGTAACGTATCGGGACGCCCTTACGCTCAACTTCAGCGTGAGGAATGACTGGTCGTCTACGCTGACTTACGCCGATGGAAGTGGCGATTATTCTTACGCTTATCCTGCTGTAGGCTTAGCCTGGATCTTCACAGAATCACTCAATAACACACCCACTTGGCTGTCGTTTGGCAAGTTACGCGCAAGCTACGGCTTCACGGGTGGCGATACGGATGCATACTCTACAAACCGAGCAGGAAATTACAGTCCGCAAGGACAATACACCCTACCTGATGGCAGTCAGATTAATGTCTCCGGTTTCAGCGACAATACGCTACCCAACTATAATTTGAAGAACCGTCTCGCTCGAGAATGGGAACTGGGAACTGACATCCGCTTCTTCAGCGGCCGTCTGGGGTTAGACTTTACGGTATATAACAAACTGACCAGAAACGAAATCCTGAGCTTACCAATTGCATCGGAATCTGGCCTCAACCGTAAACTGGTAAACGCGGGTGAGATTCAGAACAAAGGAATCGAGTTGATGATCAATGCTACCCCTATCAGAAGTGGCAAGTTTGAGTGGAATACAAATATTAACTTCACCCGTAACCGAAACAAAATTCTTGATTTAGTAGAAGGAACCGATACCTACGAGCTGGCGCTCGGCTTTGGAGCCGATATCCGATCAATAGCCAAGGTCGGAGAGCAGTACGGTACTTTGGTAACACCTTATGGTTTTGCTACCTATCAATCTGATGACCCAAATAATCCATCCAACGGCCAGCGGGTGATTGGTGCGGCCAGCGGTACAACTGGCGGATATCCTTCGTACCTGCGCAGCGGAGCATACGGCCAAGGTAACAAAGTACTGGGTACGATGATGGAAAATTTCCTACTTAGCAACATGAATAACTTCCGTTACGGCAATTTCTCGGCAACCTTGCAGTTGGACGGCAAGTTCGGCGGGTTGATGGGTTCCGGTACACACCAGTACGGTTCGTCAAACGGTAGCTTTGCAAACAGTCTGTTTGGACGCGATGCCGAAACAGGCGGTATTCAATTTACTGATGCGCAGGGTAACGTTCGAAACGACGGCATCATTCCCGAAGGTGTGTTAGCTGACGGCTACGAGGTGAAGGTGGGCGAAAATCTGATCGATTTGGGAGGAATGCCCTACTCTGAAGCAGTAGAGAAAGGTTACCTGACCCCAATTCCTGCCTATGCTTACTACGAAAACCTTACGCAATGGAGTTCGGGGATCCGAGAATACTCCGTCTTCGAGAACTCATGGGTATCGCTCCGTGAGGTATCGGTAGGGTACAGCATCCCTGCTACGGCTTTAGAGAAAATTAAAGTCCAGTCGTTGCGAGTCAGTCTGGTAGGGCGTAATCTGATTTACCTGTACCGTACGGCCAAAGACGGCATAAATCCTGAAGGTTTATACAGTAACCGTCCGGGTGAGTTCATGGAATACGGCGGATTACCATTCACCCGCAACCTAGGCGTTTCAGTAAATGTCGGCCTTTAACCTTCATTCCTCGATTAAAAAAAAATACAAATAATATGAAACTTACAAAATATAAGTTCTTGCTGTTGGGAATGGTCGGACTCCTGACAGTATCCTGCGAGAAGCAAGCTTTTGTAGACATTAACACCGACCCTGACGTCCTAACGGCCATTCCTCCCCAAAACCAGTTTCTACAGGCCACTAGCCAGATTCACGGACAGGATTTCGAGGCGTATTACGATCTCTACCGGCGGATTATGCCCTGGATGCAGTACACAACTGACCTGAATGGCAATCAAGGTGCTTTTACCCAAAACTTTGATAACTTTTCTGGCCGCTATGGTAGGCTATATAACGGAATTGGGGATCGCCTTACCGATGTCGAAAGGTTGGTTGAGGAGATGCCAGCCGAGGAGCAGCCCCGCTACACAAATATGATTCGTATGGCACGGATTCTCAAAGCCTATTATACTTTCTATGTCACTGATATTTATGGAGCAATTCCATATTCAGATGCCTTCCAGGGCAGGTATGGTGGTACTTTAACTCCGGAATATGACACCCAGCAGGAAATTTGCGCTCAACTCGACAGTGAGATTAAGGAGGCGGTTGCTACCTTAAAGGCTAGTCCGCCAGCCCCACAGATTAGTCTAGGCCAATATGATCAGTACTTTGGTGGTGACGCCCAGAAGTGGGTAAAGGCAGGCAATGCCCTGCGGCTTAAGATCGCCATGCGGCAGCTCAAAGTAAACAAAGGACCCGCCGAGACAATTATCAAAGAAGTACTGGCCATGCCTGCTTCCGATCTAATGTCCTCTAATGAGGATGGCTGGGTGTTCACCGCTTACGCTGGTTTCACGGCAGGAGGCAACTGGGATCCCACCTCACTACGTGCACCCAAGCCCATCGTGGACTTCATGTGGAAAACAAAGGACCCGCGCATCGATGCTTTCTTCACTCCGAATCTATTCTCACAGGTGAATGTCGATCGTCTGATCGCGGCTGGAAAGTTGCCCGCGGGTACCACGGCACCCGAGCGTCGTTACGTAGGTAGTTTCACTAGTCCCGACGATGCGCAGCGCGCGGTCAACATCCAGCGCTATTACTCGCCTCCACAAATCGTGGTCAACGGCCAAAACGTGCTCATCGATACGCTGTCATTCATTCAGCCTCGTCTTTTTCGACCTGCTCAAGCTGACGCTCAGGGAAATGCAGGTACTGGACTCAATTACATGCCCGTTATTACCTATTCTGACTTTGCCTTTATGCGTGCCGAAGCTGCCGCACGCAGCATTACCGGCGAAAGTGCCAAAGATTGGTACGAAATGGGTGTAGTAAGCTCAATTAATTGGTACGACAAGGTAGCACAAGGATCAAACCTGACTAATTATACGCCAGTAACTCAAGCCGAAATCACTTCATATATGGCCATGCCGGAGGTGGCTTTTGATCCGAGTAAGGCGATCAATCAGATTGCCAGCCAGGCATATCTCCATTTCTTGAAGCAGCCAGCCGAAGGCTGGGCAAACTGGAAACGGACCGGGTTCCCCAATCCGAATTCGGTTGTTCCCATGCCTACTCTCACTAACAACGGGGCCGCGTTAACCATCGCACGCCGCGCACCCATTGGGTTGCTCAACGAGAATGATCCTAACTACCTAAACAAGAAAGCAGCCTATGATGCCATGCTCGCCTTACCAGGTTTTGGCAATGATTTGCAAGATGCCAAAGGCCGTGTTTGGTGGGATGCCCCCTAGGTCTTACTTAGATTGGGTTAAATAATACTAGAAAAGGAGAATCGAAATTTCGGTTCTCCTTTTTTCTTGCCTTTAATATCTTTTAGTTGGTTATCGAAGCATATTCTCCAAAACAACCACACCCTTATTTTCAGTCTTCCAACGCTCCAACAATGCTTTGGGGGTGGGCGTGATGGCCAGATAAAACGAACCCAGCAGAATGTCCAGATCCCCGTCCTGATCTACATCGGCGGCATCCATTGTAAGCCAGCGACCACGGTTTGGATCGGGAAAAGTACGGGGAGTGAAATGGTCATTTCCGGTATTCTCCAAATACACAAAACTTCGCACCGGGTCAAGGGAAAAGTCAGGAAAGAAAGCGATGGCAGCAATGTCGAGGTCGCCATCCTGGTCAAAGTCGCGGGCCATGGCTTGGGTGGCTCCGTCGAGCGGGAAAAAGAATTGCTCTTCAAACTTATCTTTACCCTTGTTTATGAAAATCCTGATGCCATGATACGGCTTTAAGGTATAAGACTTATCACCGTTATCTCCGTTGGCATACAGAATATCGGGTTTACCATCTTTATTAAAATCGACCAGTTCAAAGAAACCCGAACCATAAGAAGGGGGGAAGCGCAGCAGGATTTTCTTGGCAAAATTACCTTTACCACCATTGAGATATACAGCAATTTGCTCGTCGCCCTGCGCATAAAGTACCCACAAATCAGGGCGGCCGTCGCCGTCATAGTCTTGCCAGTAGGTCATACGCGCGCCGGGCCGTTCCTCGATCACGTGCCTAGTCATCGAATCAGTGGCTGTAGCGGCGTACCAAGCCAGTTTCCCTGTGTAGTTTCCGTATTCGCAGATGATTACATCTTCCCGCCCGTCCTCGTTTACATCGGCATAGGTGGCTTGTACAGGTCTCTGCAAATCACCTACTACACGTCGACCACGCCAGTTTCCATCGGTTTTACGGATAGAAAGTAATGTACCTTTGTGCTCGTCGTTTGGATCCATGTACCCCATGCTGAGCAGTTTCCACTCGCCGCCTGACTGGGACCGAAAATCGGAAAAAGGACTTTCAAAATTGAATAAAGAATCTACCGCTTGCAGTTTGGGATTCAAAATGTGCATTGCTCCAGAACGGTGGCTGGTCCAGATCTGACGGCTGAAAGGATCGTAACGTACTGCTGTCACGGTGGCTTCCAATGGACTGATTGTGTTTTTTACACGAAAACCAGGCACCGGCTGCAACGTATCCTGTCGGGGACGCGGCAAATTTTCAGGTGCATTTCGCACGTAATAATCCACTATACTCGCCCACTCTTTCTCACTTATTTGGGGCTCTTTGGGAAAGATTCCGAGCTGCTCAATTTGTAATTGCGCTTCGTAGTTTTGAAATAAAGCGGAATCTGTTCCAGCGACTTGCAGTCCTAACCGGGGCGCCATATAGGGTAGCGCGCCTTCGGCCCAGGTTTTTTTGTCGAGCAGTGATGGCTCAGGAAAAATATGGCAGCCTGCACAGTACTGGTGGGCCAGTACTTCACCGTTGGGCTGCTGTCCCGTCCCACACGACCAGTAGGCCAAAGTTCCAATTGAAACCAGCGTGGTAGTTAACCAAATCTTTTTAAATGAAGTCACGCTTTAAGTAAGTTCTGAAAAGCCTTTTCCACCTTATCAAACTCAAAACGAGCCAATTCATTATTCATACGCCGGGTTATTTCGGCCAGATTCAAGTTACCAATGCTCCCTTCGTGGGTATGTTTGAGTTCGCGCGAAGGACGCAGCTCATCGCCACTATAATTCCCCTCCCCTATTTCCTTGCCCACCTGCCGGTACGCGTCCCGGAATGACACGCCCTGCATCACTAATTCATTCACCCGCTCCACGCTGAATAACAAATCATAACGGCTTTCGTCCAGCAGGTTAGCCTTGATCTCCATGTTTTCCAGCATAAAAGCGGCCACGTCCAGACAATCCAGCATTTCGTCGAAAGCGGGCATCAGAATTTCTTTCAAAAGCTGCATATCCCGATGATACCCCGATGGCAGATTGCTCAGTACCAGCGTCACTTCCATCGGCAGAGCTTTAAGACGGTTGGTTTTGGCGCGGAGGAGTTCAGCCACGTCGGGGTTCTTCTTGTGTGGCATGATGCTACTGCCCGTTGTGAAGGCATCAGGCAGTATGATGAAGCCGAAATTCTGGCTGTTGTACAGACACACATCCATCGCCAGACGCGAAACAGTGGCAGCAAGTGATGCCAGGGCAGTTAGGGCGGCTTGTTCGGTGCGCCCCCGGCTCATCTGGGCGTAAACTACATTATAATGCAGCCCTTCGAAGCCGAGCAATTCGGTCGTCATTGTACGATTCAAGGGGAAAGATGAACCATAGCCCGCGCCGGAGCCCAGCGGGTTGCGATTGGCCAGGCGATAGGCGGCGTTGAGTTGCACTACATCATCGATCAACCCCTCGGCGTAGGCCCCAAACCACAGTCCAAACGACGACGGCATGGCGATCTGCAGGTGCGTGTAGCCAGGCAGCAAGTCATTTTTATGTTGCTCGGCGCGGCTTTGCAAGACCTTAAAAAGCTTTTCAGTAGCCTGTACAACCTGCGTGAGGCGGTCACGGACATAGAGTTTCAAGTCAACAAGTACTTGGTCATTGCGAGAGCGGCCGCTGTGAATTTTCTTGCCAGTATCGCCGAGTTTGCGGGTGAGTAGTAGTTCTACCTGTGAATGTACGTCCTCGACGCCCTCTTCAATAATGAATTCTGAGGTCTGTGTTTTTTTATAAATCGCTTTGAGCTCAGTCTGTAAATCGGCCAGTTCTTGGGCGGTTAGCAGGCCAATGGATTCGAGCATGGCTGCGTGGGCTAGGTTGCCCAGTACGTCAAATTCAGCCAGGTGGAGGTCCAGTTCGACATCACGCCCCACCGTAAAGCGTTCTATTTTTTCGGAGGTAACGGTATTTTCTTTTTGCCAGAGTTTCAAAATAAAGGTAGTTTTCGGATGAGGTGCCATAGACGGGCGAGCCGCCCGTACCACAAAGCCCAAAGTTCGGGAGGTTTTGGGGATTATCCGAAAATTAAGGCTGGCATCCGTTTTTTTGAACACAGATGCCATTTAAAAGGCTTACCTCCAACATCGCAACCAATGATTTCCAAAAAGTCCTGATTGCCGGGGCGATCAGGACTTTTTGGAAAAAACTTCACTTTCCAACCTTCAGTACTTTAAAAGTCCTAGTCGTACGGTCATTATATTCCACTTTAAGGACATATACACCTATCGAAAGGCTTTCACCGAAACGAACCTGTTTGCCACGTTGTAAGGTGCCAAGTTTGAGGTGTTCGTAGCCGATCAGATCGTGTACTTTCATCTCGCGAATGTCCTTATCGGCGATAAAGGTAAAATCCACGCTGCTCGGATTGGGGTAAACTACGCCAGCAGCTTCGCTGGTTTCGCCTTCAACTACCCCAAGCCGGGCCGTGCTGCAAACAGATACGCTTTTGCAGTATTGCTTGTACCAGGGCGCGGCGGAGTAATTGACACCCACACATACCTGACCACCCGTAAACCACGGCCCAAAATTGATGCTCACTTTAGAGGGCTGCCCTGGTACTTGCGTCATACTTTGCGTAGACCCCGTACACCACCACGAAAAGTTGGTGGCATTGGGTAGTTTATTAGCGTTGAGTTCAAAAACACTTGTTTGATTGGGCGTTACGCAGTCCAGCCCCGTAATATCGGCGGTGGGGTTGGGTGGCGGAGTCGAAGAATTTACGGTAACGGACACCGCGCCCGAAATTGTGCTGGCTCCCTGATTGTCGGTTGCTTTGGCTGTCAAAGTATACGCACCGGCGGCGACATTCGTCCACGAGAAATTATAAGGAGCGATCATCTTCTCGCCCAATTTAGTACTTCCATTGTAAAACTCGACCTTGGCCACGCTACCGTCGCTATCGACGGCGTTGGCAGTCATTGAAATAGTGGCGGGAGCAGTGAAAGTAGCGTTGTTAGACGGAGCGGTTAGACTAATTGTTGGGGCCTGGTTGACTGGAGCAGCATTTACCGTCACAGGCACCACCGCCGAAGTGGTGGTGGCGCCTTGGTTATCGGTGGCTTTGGCCGTCAGGTTGTACGTTCCTGCCGCAACATTGTTCCACGCGAATTCGTAGGGCGCGGCGGCATCCTCTCCCAGCTTGGTTCCGCCATTGTAAAATTCGACTTTGGTCACGCTGCCATCGCTGTCGGCGGCATTGGCGGCAAGTGGGATCGTCGCCGGGGCCGTGAAGGTGGCATTGCTGGTTGGGGTAGTTAAACTAACTGTCGGAGCCTGATTGGTCGGAGGAGGAGGAGGCGTTCCGGTGCAGACGGAAACGCTTTTACAAAACTGTTTGTACCAGGGCGCAGCGGAGTAGTTGACACCCACGCATACCTGCCCACCCGTAAAGCTTGACCCGAAGTCGATGTTGACTTTCTGCGGTTGCCCGGATACGGCTGTGATGCTCTGCGTAGAACCCGTACACCACCACGAAAAGTTGGTGGCATTTGGCAAGTTGGTCGCGTTGAGTTCGTAAAGCTTGGTTTGATTGGTTGATACGCAGTCGGGACCGAGCAGGTCGGCAGAAGGGTTGCCCGGATTATTGACGTAAATCGTTACCGCCGATGAAGTACCAATGGCATTCTGGTTGTCAAACGCTTTGGCAGTCAAAGTATAGGAACCCGCCGCTACGTTGGTCCATGTGTATTCGTAGGGCGCGGTGGCGTCCTCGCCCAGCTTTGTATTTCCTTGATAAAACTCAACTTTGGACACGTTGCCATCGCTATCAGCAGCGCTGGCGGTAATCGTAACGCTCGCCGGAGCGGTGAAAGTAGCATTACTAGCTGGTGAAGTAATCGAAGCAATAGGCGGTTGGTTAGGCGCTGGAGCAGCAGTCACCTGCACCGCCAATGAGGTAATAGGTTCACCCGGATCCAAGATCGCTTTTGCGGTAAAGGAATAGGTGCCCGCCGCAATTTTGGTGATGGTGAACGTATAAGGTACTGTTGCATCCTCGCCTAACTTAGTCGCACCTTTGTAAAATTCGACCTTTGACACGGTGGCGTTGCCCGCACTAGCGGTAATAGTCAGGCTGGACCCGATGTTTACCGTAGAGTTGTTGGCCGGAGAAGTAATGGATACGAAAGGTGTAGCCGGACCGAAATCATCCGCTGGATTCAGAATTCGCTGCTTCACCCAAGTACCTGAGGTACTGGTATTGTTCCAGGCAGCATTGCTGCAAGCACCTGGATTGAGAGCAGAAGAAGTTTCGTTTTTGTCGGCAAAGTTCCAGTTGCACCAGCTCAGCTTGATGCCTGAGGAGTTATTTCCCGCCATCAGGTCTACCCAATTCTGGGCGTTGCTGTAGTTATCGCCCCCGTTGCCCGAATAATTGCTCGTCCCCCATTCCGACATAAACAATGGAACTGTTTTGATGACATCGTCGATGTAGTTTTGGGTAAAGTGCGACCCGGCGTAGAAGTGAAACGTGTACATCACGTTGTGGGCATTGGCGCCGCTGAGCATATTACCACGAACATCGCCCGGCGTGCCGCTGTAATTGGGCGTACCGACCAGAATGATGGCGTCGGGCGCATATTGCCGGATGACCGGGATGACCTGCTCGGCGTAATTTTTGATCGACGCCCAGTTTACCCCGTTGGGTTCGTTACAAATTTCGTAGATCACGTTTTTCTTACCGGCGTTACGCTGCGCCATAATCTGAAAGAACTCAATAGCATCGGCCGTATGGATATTCGGGTCACCGGGATTGAGAATGTGCCAGTCGATGATGCAGTACATGCCGGCCTGTTCCGACCAGTCCACAATCTGGTTGACCTTGTTGCGCAGCCCGGCCTTGTCGTTCAGGTAGCCTCCCTCATCTACATACATAGCTGCCCGGAACACATCAGCCCCCCAATCGTTGGCCAGAGCATTTACCGATGATTGCGTGAAACATTGCGGAAACCAGTGCAGCCCGTGCGAACTCATACCGCGTAGTTGGATGGGCGTTCCGGACTCATTACAAAGCTGGCGATTGATCAATTGTAGTTTCCCGTTAGCTGCCAAAGGAGTCTGAGCGAAAGAAAACGAAGCGAAAAGCAGCAGACAGAAAACAATTGAAAGGCGTAGAGCGAAGTTTTTCATAAAACCCGTAGTCTAAAAGTTGAACACTATGAACCCAAAAATTTGTTAAAAGCGGAATTTAGTGTGTGCTTGAAAACTCAAAGATTTTTATGTCTAAATGTAACAAATAGTTCTATTAATTTAATAAAACGGTTACTGAAAAAAAATCTGGTAAGAATGAATTCCGAGATTTTACGATCCGTTCTCTGTTACAAACTCTTTAACTACTATTCCTATGAATCAAGGCCAATCCACCGAAACCAAACCCCTCGACACCGTCATGAACGGCCTGATGCGCCGCTACCAGGAGCGCGTCCCCGATGTAAAGAAAATCCTGAACGCAATGGTGGAAGAAGAAATCATTGCCCATACCGAAGCTATCGAAAACGATCACATTGCCTTTCGTACGCTGGGCGTTGAGCATTTAGGGATTGCTTCTTTCGAGAAGATCTTCCTGCACTACGGCTACCAGAAACGTGACTATTACTACTTCGAGGGCAAAAAGCTCGACGCCTACTGGTTCAGTCCACCGGAGCCAAACTACCCGCGAGTTTTTGTCAGCGAATTGCGGGTAAACGAGCTTTCCGACGAGGCACAGCGCATTATTTTGAGCTATACCAGTGAAGTAAAAAGTGATCCGGTGGACAGTCTGAATTTAGAAGATGGCGAAGTCGTGGACGCTTTTCTTCATCAGCCACTCTGGCGTACGCCTACCCTGACCGATTACCTGACATTATTAAAAGAAAGTGAGTACGCTGCCTGGGTAATCTATAACCGCTACTACCTCAACCACTTCACAATCAGCGTCCATAATCTACCCGAAGGCTATAATACCGTAGCGGAGTTTAATGAATTTCTGGAAAAGCAGGGCATCAAACTGAACGACTCCGGCGGTAAAATAAAGGAAAGCCCGGACGGTGGTTTACTACAAAGCTCCGCCGTGGCGCAGATGCTGGAAGCTGAGTTTGCCAACGGCGAGAAGTACATGATTTCGGGCTCCTACGTAGAGTTCGCCGAGCGGCGAGTCCTGCCCGAGTTCGCCGAACTACCCGCTGACCAAATCCAGCGCCAACACCGCCGCGATGGCTTCGAAGCAGGAAACGCCGACAAGATTTTTGAAAGTACCTACACGACGCAGACGGGAAAGTGAAGAAAGTTGAAACGAAATCGCGTTCACTTTGAACTTACTCTTTTAATTCAAAGAACTTTGTCCCTATGCTGCTCTGCGCCTTCTGAACTTTGTGGCTTTGTACCTCTGCCCCTCAAGTACTTTGCCCCTCAAATCCTCAATACCCGCTCCGGTCCACAAACGACCGTCGACGCGACAGCTTCAAATCCTGCAGGATGGATGACTTGGCTTTCAGCGTAAAGGAGTAGTTGCTGGCCCGCAGTCGGTTGCCCGCGAAGGGCGTCCAGTTGAACGACATATCCCAGCAGTGCAGATCGCGGTAGAGCGAAACCGTAGTAATTGATGGACTAAGCGCCTGAAAGTCGAAGCCCGTTTGCAAGCTTAGCTTCCACTTGGGCGTCAGGCTCAAGTCGCCGTTGGCGCTGAGAGTCTGGATGATCTGAGCAGGCTGCAAGCCGAAACGACTCAGGCCAAAGTTGTAGTTGATGTTGACATTCCAGGGAATATCGAAATCAACGTACAGATTGGGGTTGCGCTGGATGAATTCCAAGTTTTCCGCCGTGGCTTGCGGATTGACGGGGTTGGGCGGCGCAGGCTTCTTCTCCGGGTCTTTTTTCTTAGGATTAAAACTTTTTGAAAAAGTAACGTTCAAATTTGACAACCGCGCCAGCCCCTGCCCGCGCTTAATCGCAAATTCATTGATGCGGATACCCGCTGTATTGTTCGGGCTTCGCGCATCAAGAATGTAAGCATAAGGATCGAACGTCATGTTAAAGTTCAGGTTTAGATCCTTAATGGTCGTATTGGCATTGACCGATAGATTCGACAGATTGAGCGAATCGGCGATCAGGTTATAACTACCATTGAAGCTGAGGTTGTCCAGTAACGAAACCTTTTCAAATTGTTGATCGGAAGTGTCGCTTCGGGAGCGGAGTTTCATTTCAAAGGAGTTGTTCAGGCTATACGAAATTACGCCCGAGGCTCGTCCGTTACTGGACGTGTTGCCGATGCCCCGGTAGCGCGACAGGAAACGCGTTTCGCCATCGTCGTTAATCTGGGTGTTTTGGTAAAAACCAAAATTGTCCCCCGAGAAATCGGGCGTGTAGCTGAACGACACGGCTGGAATCACCGTGTGCCTGATAGCCTCCAGCCGCTTTCCCCTCACGAAAAAAGTACCATAAAAGCGAGTATTCAGTCCCGCGCTCATCGAATAGCTGTACTCACTACCTACCCGATTGATGGTGTCGATTCGGACACGGTTATTACCCATGTAGGTGTATCTGTACTGCCTGGAAAAAACTTCGCCCTGCAACGAAATGCCGGGGGTGAAGTTAATAAAACGAAGAAGTTTGAAGTTGGGCAGCGAGATGGGAATAGAGTAGCGACCATTGAACTGCGCGTCTTTAAGCAGGTCGGGCAGGTTGGTGAAGTTGAAGTCAAGCACCGTATCACCCTGCGTACGAACTTCGTCTATTTGGTTAGTGACAAAAAATCCGAGTCGGGAGTAGGTCGTGTCAATGGCCGAAAGCGTGTTATTGACGCTATAATCTCCGTTGAAATCCATACCGAGCCGGAAGCTTTCGTACCACGCCCCACGCCCACCATTTAAGGCGAAAGGGGCAATCTGGTTGACGCCAAAGTTGAACGACGTCGAAACGTCGGTCTTACCGCCAGTTTTTAATCCAGTTTGAGGGTTGGGCGTACCGAAGTTCTGATTCACCCGCAGGCTGGCCCCGGCGCGGGCGTACTGCCCGAAGGTGCGGTTATACTGCACTGACGAACTGGCGACGTTCGAGATGTACTTTTGGGTCTCCTGGGCATTGTACTGGTTAAAGCTGTTGCTGGTTACGTTCACGTTGGCCGAGAATGTGGAGTTGCCACGCGGCACGGGTGCGTGCGACCACACGACGCTGAAATCATTGCGCCCCGGCCGGTTTAGTAATCTATCCAACTCGTCGCCGGACTTATTACGGTTGAAGCGCAGCGACACGTTGCCATTGTAGCGGTAGCGTTTGGTATAAACCGAACTCACTCCCAGTCCCCAGCTTCCGGTAGAATAAATTTGCCCGGTGACAGTAGCATTAAAATTCTCGCTGACGGCAAAGTAGTAGCCGCCATCGCGCAGGTAAAAACCGCGTCCGTTGGGTTCTTCGCCGTAGGCCGGAAAAAGAATACCCGAAGTACCAATCTCTTTTTTCTTAGGAAAAGGAAAAAAGCCGAACGGTAGCCCAAGCGGCAGAGGTACATCGGCAATGACCAGATTGAACGGCCCCGACACGACCTGCTTATTATCGATCAGCTTGATTTTTGGGGCATTGATGTAGAAGTGCGGGTGCGTGAGATTACAGGTAGTGTAGATGGCATGCTTGATGTACAAATTCCCCTCCTGATCTTTCTTGACCTGTTCGCCCCGGATATTTCCCTCCCCTTGCTGCGTCACCACACCCCGAATAAAACCCTTTTTGGTTTTATAGTTATAGCGTAGTTCTTTGGTATTATAGGCTTCCGCCCCATCCTGAAAAATGGGTTCGCCGATGGTTTCCTTGGTGGTAGAATCATAAGTACCTCTAGCGAAAAGCTCATTCGTAGTCCAGTCGATACGGATGTAATCCGCCTTGAGATTGATGGTACCATAGGTCACCTCGGCGTCGCCGTAAAGGTGTACCTGCTTGCCGTCCACGTCCATAATCGTGGAGTCCGTGGACTTGTACTCTACCGTAGATTGCAGGTCGCTCTGTTTGGCCAAAGAATCTACCCGCAATGAATCGGCGCGGAGCGAATCCAGCCTGATCCCCAGTGTGTCGCTTGTCGCGATACGGACTCCGGTGGACAACGTCGTCGAGTCAGTCGCAGTCAACGTATCGGAAGTTACGGAGGGAAGGGAAATAGGGTTTTGACTCGCCACCGAGGAGTCCGCCGTGGCAGCTTTGCCGAACAGGCGACCGGAACGGCCCGATTGTTGCTGAGTTCTTACGCATCCCACCAGCAGAAGTACGCACAGGCTCAGCGATATACTAAACCACTTTTTTTTCAGTTGTATCAAAAAGCGTATTTTTGCCTAAAATTCAAGATGTCAAAATTAGTGGAGAAACCACTAAGGAGTAACGCACGAAGCAAAAAATAATGTTAAAAGTTCTTAAAATGGCGGCTGCCTCGGGTGGATTGGTGTTAAGTTTGGCCTTCGCTCTTCAACAAGAACCCGTTTCTGAAAACAACCCCGGCCTGATCGACGTGGTAGTTATTGACGCCGGTCATGGCGGTCACGACCCCGGCACGCGTGGTAAAGTAGCCCGCGAATCCCGCACCACACTCAAAATTGCCTTGGCTCTGGGCAAGAAGATCAAAGCCGAAATGCCGGAAGTGAAAGTACTGTATACCAGAACTTCCGACGTTTTTGTTGAGCTCGATGAGCGTTCGGCTTACGCCAACCGCAACCGCGCCGACCTTTTTATTTCCATTCATTGCAACGCCGGTTCCAGCCGCGCTCTGGGTACCGAAACTTACGTTATGGGACTGCACAAGTCCGAGGCTAACCTTGCCGTTGCCAAGCGCGAAAACTCGGTAATTTTGAAGGAGAAAGATTATAAAGAGACCTATAAGGGCTTCGACCCCACTTCACCGCTGGCCCATATTATGCTGGCCAATTACCAGAGCGCCTACTTGTCGAGTAGTCTCTTATTCGCCAGTCGGGTGGAGCGGCAGTTCCGGGCGGAGTCGAAGCGCCGGAGTCGGGGTGTCAAGCAGGCAGGATTCCTGGTACTTTGGCGCACAAATATGCCCAGTGTGCTGGTAGAAACGGGTTTTTTAAGTAATCCGGAAGAAGAAGCTTATTTGAATTCCGCAGACGGACAGGATGAAGTAGCGGAGGCGGTTTATGGTGCTTTCAAGCAGTACCGCAAGGAGATGGAACGATAATAGTGGTATTTTCGTAGCAGAAATAAACCTTTCCACCCTCACGCTTCAACTCAATGAAACTCTCCCGCGAGCTGAAAGTAGGCTTATTGTCGGTCGTCACGATTGCGATGCTCTACTTTGGCTTCAATTTTCTGAAAGGATCCGATATCTTTTCACCAAATAAAAAATACTTCGTTGTTTATAATAATATCGACGGGCTTACATCTTCTAACCCAGTCATGCTCAATGGCCTGGTAGTGGGTCAGGTGCGGAAGATAAAAATAGAACAGGAAAAAAATAACCGCCTGCTGGTGACGCTGGACATCCGCAAAGATCTCATCCTGCGGCAAGGTACCCAGGCCATCCTAGCCGACGGCGGCTTACTCGGTGATAAGGTCATCCGGTTGCAAATCAGCCCCACAGGCAACGAATTACAAGACGGCGACACACTGATGGGCAATCAGGAAGCGGGTATTCAGGCACTTCTGCAGGAACGCACGCTACCCGTCATTACCCACGCCGATTCGTTGGTGCAGAATCTTAATACCGTCACCAAGGGATTTCAGGAAACCGGGGCGATTCTGAATCAGGTACTTCGTAATTTTGACCAGACGGGCAATGCCTTTCGGGCCACGCTTCAGCAAAACCAAAAAAGCCTGGCTGAACTTACCGCTAATCTGAGCGAGCTTTCCGCTTCGCTCGTTGAAACCGAAAAGAAAATCGGCCCGTTGCTCGCCAAAACGGGTACTTTCGCCGACTCACTGAACGCCCTGCGCCTGGGCGAGACGGTCAACCGCGCCAACCAGCTGGTAGCACAGATGGAGCAGCTTGTCGCTTCGGTCAAGACGGGCCAGGGTACTGCCAGTAAGCTTATCAACGACGATAAGCTTTACAACAATCTCAACTATACTATCATCAGCATGAACCAGTTGCTGGCCAACCTGCGCGAGAATCCAAAACGATACGTAAACGTGTCGATTTTCGGCAGGAAGGATAAAGGCCCTACCGAGTCGCCTGTGGATACGACACTGGAATTTAAAAAGCCGGCGGTGGATTCACTACAAAATTGAGTTGATTAAGTCAGCTTTATAGTTGAAAAGGGCAGAGATTGAACGGGTAGAGGCTAGGTTTTTCAATGTCGGAAAGTACCTGGCAGAAGCAAGTATAGAATTTGAATGCCACGAAGTACTTCCCAAAAACACTGCTTTCAAAGGTCGTTTGCTTAGTGGCGGGCGACTTTTTATTTTTGGTGTAAACAAGCACCACCAGTTTTTCAAAAAACCATTTCATCGACACCATGACTAAGCCCAGCTCTTTAACCGAACTCATCGACGACCTCAACGTTCGCTACGCCACGGCTCAGTTGGGCGGCGGCATTAAGAAAATCGAAAGTCAGCATAAAAAAGGGAAGCTCACCGCCCGCGAACGCATCGACTATCTACTTGACGACGAGGCGTACTTTTTGGAAGTAGGTGCCTTTGCCGGGGACGGGATGTACGAGGACGAGGGCGGCTGCCCGGCGGGTGGTGTAGTAGTAGGACTGGGTTATGTGGAAAAACGGCTGTGCGTAGTCGTAGCCAACGACGCCACCGTAAAGGCCGGAGCCTGGTTTCCGATCACAGCCAAGAAAAACCTGCGGGCGCAGGAAATCGCGCTGGAAAACCGACTGCCAATTATTTACCTCGTCGATAGTGCGGGGGTTTATCTGCCTATGCAGGCCGAAGTATTTGCCGATAAAGAGCATTTTGGACGGGTATTCCGTAACAACGCCCAGTTATCGGCTCAGGGCATCCCGCAGATTGCCGCCATCATGGGTAGTTGCGTCGCGGGTGGTGCCTATCTGCCAATCATGTCCGACGAGGCGCTGATCGTAGAAGGCACAGGATCGGTGTTTCTGGCCGGGCCTTATCTGGTCAAATCCTCCATCGGTGAGAACGTGGACGCCGAGACGCTGGGCGGTGCCACGATGCACAGTGAGGTTTCAGGCGTAATCGACAACAAGTACCCCGACGATAAAAGCTGTCTGGACGCCATCCGTAGCTCTATGAGCAAACTCGGTGCCCCCGAAAACGCTGGGTTTAGCCGCATGGAAGCCGTGGCACCCAAACGCCAGCCCGACGAAATCTTCGACATTCTGCCCGCTGACCGCTTCAAGCCCTATGATATGGGACAGTTGCTGGAATGCATTGTGGACGCTTCCGAACTGGACGAATACAAGCCTGATTATGGCAAGACGCTTCTCTGCGCCACCGCCCGCGTTGATGGCTGGGCCGTGGGTATTGTGGCAAACCAACGCACCGTCGTGAAGTCGGGCAAAGGCGAAATGCAAATGGGCGGGGTAATCTACGGAGAAGCCGCCGACAAGGCTGCCCGCTTCATTATGAACTGCAACCAGAAAAAAATACCCCTGCTGTTTTTTCATGACGTGACGGGCTTCATGGTCGGCAGCCGCGCCGAACAGGGCGGCATCATTAAGGATGGGGCGAAGATGGTCAACGCCGTAGCCAATTCGGTGGTGCCGAAATTTACGTTCATAGTAGGCAATTCTTACGGCGCGGGCAACTACGCCATGTGCGGCAAGGCCTACGATCCGCGCTTAATTTATGCCTGGCCTACCGCCCAGATGGCCGTAATGAGCGGAGCCGCCGCCGCTAAAACGCTGGTGCAGATCGAAGCGGGCTCTCTCAAATCCAAGGGCAAAGAACTTACACAAGAGGCAGAAGACGAATTATTGAAAGAAATCACTGACCGTTACGACGCCCAGCTTTCACCCTATTACGCCGCAGCCCGGCTTTGGGTAGATGGAATCATCGACCCGCGCGAGACGCGGCGCATCATTTCGCTGGGCATCGAAGCGGCGAATCAGGCACCTATTACCAAGGCATTTAATGTGGGAGTGATTCAGGTGTAGGAGGATGTCATAAAAAGCGGGTAGAACGACACACAGGCTTTTACAGAAAGACAAGAAAATTTGTCTGGCGTCGTTCTTAAATCCCTCGCCAATAGACCACCCCGAAACTGAATAGTACTTTCATGAAAAAGACTCACGGCCTTTTTGTGCTACTGACCATCGTCGCGCTAAGCTGTACACCGCCCGACGCCGCACTCGAAAAAAACTACCAGCTCGATCCCTCGCATACACTAAGCCTCAACGCACCAGAGGGGCAGGAAATCCTTATCGGCGACCAACTTGATCTACTGAACTTGGTAAAAGTAACCGACCAGAATGGACAACCCGTGAGCGTTCCATCCCAGGCACTTCAGTACTTTATCAATAATCAGCCTGCCGGTAGTTCCCAGTTCCAGGCGACAGCGGTGGGAAGCTATACTTTCGCGGTGAAGATCGGCAACCGGACAACAAACACATTCACACTGACGGTACTACCCTATCAATTAGTAAAAATTCCCGTCGTGTTTCATACCGTAAACTCCACACTTACCGAAGCTCAAATCAGCCGCATGGTGAAGGGAATGACAGACGCCTTCCGCAATAAATGGAACCCTTACAATGGGGCCAAAGATGAAAACGCGGTAGATAACTTCGTGGAGTTTTATGCCGCCGCAACGAATCCTTCGGGACAAACGCTCGCTGTAAAAGGACTCAACGCGGTGACTTCCTCGCGAACGACTTTCACCTCCCAACAGGCAGTGTATGAGGCCTGGAATAATTACTGGAATCCAAATCGGTTTTTGAATGTATGGATATACGATATTTCGCGTGAAGAAAGCCTGAGTGGCTTTGCGTATAACCTCCCCGTCACCCGGGCAAGCGCGGGCTTCCGGGTTCAGTCAGCCAGCCGTACTTCGCCGGATTTGCCCTATGGCGTCTATCTCAATAAAATCGATATTAATGACAGCCGCTCTAGTACGCTGGCGCACGAAGCGGGCCATGTGCTAGGCCTGAATCACGTTTTCGACGGCAACGGTGACGAAAGTAAGTCGTGCAGCAGCACCGACCCTGACTATTGCGCCGACACGCCCTACTATGATCGGGGTACGTATATGGACAACTACCGGACGCTACGCCAACGCCGTACGGCCTGCGATGGTACCAGCTATATAAGTACCAACATTATGGATTACTACCTTGGTTACGAAAACTCTTTTACCCGCAATCAGCGCGACCGCATCCAGCATACGCTGAATTATGGCCGATGGCTCCCTTCTCCGGCTAACAACGATCCCCGCGCCAGGCAAGCCGCCGAAATGGATTATGTTAAAAGGCCCAATGATTATGTGTACATCGAGCCTTTAATTTGCAAGAAAAAATATGAGTGATGAAAGGTGAAGAGCATAATCATTCATCATTTATAACTCATCATTCTAACTACTCCTCCACTTTCTTTATTGAAGCCGAATTGATGCAAAACCGCAGGCCCGATGGCTTGGGTCCATCGGGAAAAACGTGGCCCAAATGCCCGTCACAGACATTGCACATCACTTCTACGCGCTGCATTCCGTAGCTCGTATCCAGGTCATATTCGATAACATCGTCTGATACGGGTTCTGAGAAACTAGGCCAGCCCGTGCCGGACTCGAACTTCACCGTCGAGTCGAACAGAGGTGTACCGCAAGCCCGACAGGCGTAGAGGCCCGGCTCGTGCCGCTCGCAGTACTCACCCGTGAAGGCCCGCTCAGTACCTTTCTGACGGATGACCTGGTATTCTTCGGGGGAAAGCTGCGCTTTCCATTCTGCTTCGGTTTTTTCCACCCGTTTGGGAGGGGTAGGATTGCCCTTTTGGGCGTAGTTTATTACGTCTGTCCAATTCATAATTTCAATATTGAATGATCATTGTGAATACTAATGAATAAAAATCACCTCGTGTCCAAATTTATGCCATAGGCACTGTGGTTTTGGTACTTCGTGGAGTGTTCTGGTGCGTACTTTGGTACTTAGAACTAACACTCAGGGCTGCGGTTATGTTTCTTCGTCCTTAAAAAGGATAATTTGTCAGGAAAGAATCCTACATCTCTTTTTTTTATTCAATTCTTATTGCAAAAAGAGAAATTGCAGGTTATACTTGTCTTCTCAACGATTTCCTAATCAATGTATTGATAGCCAGACTTACTTTTGAGTAACTTATTTAAAATAAAAGGGCTATTTAATTATTCTCATAAACTCAATTTATTCTAAAAACACAATTTTTGAAAAAGCTATCAAGTACATTAAGTGGTTTATTTTTTCTACTGACTCTTAATACTGTATGGGCGCAAAGTCCCGAGGGTACTGCTACCGTCAGTGCTGATTTAGGAGAAATCATTGGAAAACTGGTGGATGCTTCGAATGATAATCCAGCCAGTTTCGCTACCGTCGCCCTCACCCGACCTGATTCTTCCGTAATTAGTGGACTTACCGCCGATGAAAACGGAGTTTTTCATTTGACCAGCGTAAAGCCGGGAAACTACCTTATTCGCGTCACCAATATTGGCTACCAAACGCTATTTATTCCGAACGTCAACATGCCCGCCGAAGTCACAACAACTGACTTGGGGATAATCCCATTAGCTGCGAATGTCCAGAATCTGAATGAGGTAGTGGTGAGAGCCGAGAAAACGATGATCGTATCCGATATTGATAAGAAAATCGTCAATGTGGGCCGCGACCTCCTGGCAACAAGCAACAATGTCAGCGAGTTATTGGAAAAAGTACCTTCCGTATCGCTGGACGAAAACGGTAATCCGATGGTGCGCGGCAAAGGCAGTGTGGTGGTGCTGATCGACGGCAAACCTTCGACGCTTTACGGCAATGACGTGGCCACGGTGCTGCAATCGTTCCCCGCCGAACTCATCGAGCGCATCGAGGTCATGACGACCCCCTCGGCCAAGTACGAAGGCGAAGGCGCGTCGGGCGTCATTGACATCATTACAAAAAAAACTAAAATTGTGGGTACCAGTGGTAGTCTCCGCGGCACGCTCGGCGCCCAAAACAACAGCAACGGCTCGGCTTATCTTAGCTACAAGACGAATAAGTGGGCCGTCCGCGCCTCGGCCAGTGTTCGCAATCAGATCTGGTACTACCGCCGGACGCTGGACCGGCAGAATTTCCTGGGTGATTCTACAACCTATTTCTCCCAGCGCGGCTCGGGCAGTAGTCAGGATACCGATTATTTTGGTCGCTTGGGAGTCAATTATGATTTTAGCGAGAAAAGCAGCATCGGTCTGACGGTCAACTACTCGCACAACAAGGATGTGGATAAGTCGGAAAATACCAACCAAACGCTGTCGCAGGAAGGTACTTTACTCGAAAAATTCGACCGCTTCTCGACAGGTGCTACTTTCAACGACAACCTCAACGTCAACCTGGATTACCGCAAGCGCTTCGCCAAGGAGCGGCAAATCTTCAATATTTCGGCCAATTACAGCAACGGTATTTCCGATGGCGAGTCTGAGTTTGACCAGCAGAGCGATTATGCATATCTGCTGCGCCGCCAACGTAATCTGCGTGACAACAATCGGCACGAAGCGGTTCTGGATGCAGACTACACCTGGCCCATTACCCCGAGTTCTACCCTGGAAGTGGGCGCCAAAACCCGGATGCGCCGCAGCCATGACGACAACGCCTTCTACACCTTCGACCAGGAGCTGGACGATTTCCTATTCAACGAAAATGTGAGTAATGTTTTTGGCTTCGAGGAATACACCCATACGGGTTATACGTCGTTCACGCAGAAAAGTGACCTCTGGGGCATTCGGGCGGGGCTTCGCCTGACGGATGCCACACAGAAAATCGATCAGATCAGTCGTGAACAGGCGTTTTCCACGCATTTCTTTTATCTGGTACCTTCCTTTGCCATCACCCGAAAACTTGACGAAGAGACCCAGGTTAAGGTCAATTACAGCCGACGCGTGCAACGCCCGAGTTCGGACGCGCTCAATCCTTTCACCGATATTTCGGACCCGCGCAACATCCGGGAAGGCAACCCCGCGCTCCGACCCGAATACGTCCATAAGGCCGAAGTAGGCTACTCGCAGTACAAGGAGCAGGGGGGCTGGGGACCGGCGTTGTTCCTTGACTATTCCAATAACGCCATCACCCGCATCCGCACCATCGATGCAGAGGGTATTTCTTACCAGCGCTACGACAACGTAGGCCGTGAACTGTCCTACGGTTTCGAGACAGATTTTTCCAAAAAAGTTGGGGAAAAGCTAAAATTGAACGCCAGCGGTCGGATATTCCGTAGCGAAGTGGTATCGTTGGCGGCTAACATCGACAACAAAATATGGAGCTACTCCGGCAATCTTAACGCTTTCCTGGAACTACCCCTGAAAATGCGGGCGTCAGCCTACGTCACCTACGACGGCCCGCGCGCTATCGCGCAGGGTACCCGCCCTGGCGTGTTTGTGGCCAACCTGGGCGTCCGCCGCGACTTCTTCGAGCGCAAGGCTACGCTTTCAGTCAGTGTTCAGGATCTGTTCCTCTCGCGCATCTACAAGTCAGAACTTAGTACGGCTACCTACACACAAAGTTCGCTCTACCACCGCACCAACCGCTTCGCGGGCGTAACATTCCACTACCGTTTCGGGAGGATTTCGGCGCAGGGAGAAGAGGGGTAAGTATGAGGTTTCCGGTGAAAAGAGAACAGTCAGTGTAAAGCCAAAAACTACCGCCACGTAACCTTTTTCTTTCTTTTCGAAAGTACCAATCCACTTATGCCGATATAATAGATAAAAAGCGCAAAATCCATCGGAATAAAGCTCAGCCAGCCAAGCGTGCGATCCAACCGCTTGTTGATAGCCTGCAAAACGATAGTCTGCACCAGCCATCTTAACGCAAAAGTACCACCAAGGATTTGTAACAATAAGATATTAAAACTAAACAAGCCCCACACCAGAGCCAGTAAGCCTGCCACCCAAACGCCGACGTGCGACGCCGACAGAAGTCCCAACCGGATTTTGTTGGCAGAGCGGTAATGTTTACCTACCGACAAATGTCGTTTTTTTTGCGTGAGCCAACTTTTCCAACTCGTTTTAGGAAAAGAATACACAAATGAATCAGGATCGAGATTAACAGCAGTATTATCGGCCGTGGCCGCCTGATTCATAAAAAGGTCGTCGTCGCCGCCCACGATGTGCTTGTGTTTGTAAAAACCTTTGTGCTGAAAAAACAGGGTGGTTCGGTACATCAGGTTGCGGCCTACCCCCATATAAGGGCGATGCGCAGTGGCCAATGATAAGTACTGCACAGCTGTATAGAACGTCTCACAGCGAATGAACCAGTTGAGTAATCCTTTCTCCTTGTAGTATGGAGAAAATCCGAGAACGATTTCCTGGTCTTCGCCCATTTGCCCGGCCATGCTGGCAATCCAGCCGAGGCTGGCGGGACGGCAGTCGGCATCGGTCATCAGGACTACGGGATAGCGAGCATGCTTCATGCCCACGGTCAGGGCGTATTTTTTGGGCGTGATGTGCGGGTACTCAGCATCGATCCTCACAAAGCGGACGTGCGCCCATTGCCCGGCATTTTCTTTCAAAAAATCATTGGTGCCGTCTTCCGAACGGTCGTCGAGCACAATCACTTCAAACTCGGGATATTCCTGAGCGTCCAGCAAAGGGAGCAATTCCTGCAGATTTTCGAGTTCATTCCAGGCACATACAAGCACGGATACCCCTTCGGACGACGATCCGCCGGATGAAGCATCGCCGATGACTTCTTGTTGATAATTGATCAGCCGGGAAAAGACAAACAGGTAATAAAAAAGCTGAATAAATAGGAAGACGCCGAGGAAGGCAAGTAAAGTTTCGGTCACGCGGCCAGAGACATTGATAGAGGGATTTTCGGCAAATATACATTCATTACCAGCAATCTTTGCGGGCATAGGCGTATTTTTGCGGCCCGCTAAGCCGAATACTCTATGAAATTTACGCTCGAAACCCAGGATACCCACACCAAAGCCCGCACCGGCCTGATCGAAACGGCCCATGGTTCAATCCAGACGCCGATATTCATGCCTGTCGGCACGGCAGGAACAGTGAAGGCTGTTCACCAACGTGAGTTGCGCGATGATGTAAAGGCGCAGATTATTCTGGGGAATACTTACCACCTTTTCCTTCGACCTGGCCTCGATATAATCAAACAGGCAGGTGGCCTTCACCGCTTCAACGGCTGGGAAGGGCCAATTCTGACCGATAGCGGAGGGTACCAAGTATACTCACTGGCTGGGACGGGCAGAAAAATAAAAGAGCAAGGTGTGGAATTTCGTTCCCACATCGATGGCTCGCTCCACACTTTTACGCCCGAAGGTGTGGTTGATATTCAGCGGCAGATTGGGGCCGATATAATTATGGCATTCGACGAATGTACTCCTTACCCCTGCGAATACGAATACGCCCGCGCCTCAATGGAAATGACTCACCGCTGGCTAAAACGATGCTGCGACCGTTTCGATGATACGGAAGCACACTACGGCTACCCACAGACCCTTTTTCCGATTGTGCAAGGAAGTGTTTACAAGGACCTTAGAATAAAATCGGCCGAAACCATTGCTGCCGCTGGTCGGGAAGGAAATGCCATTGGCGGGCTATCGGTGGGCGAACCTGCCGAGATTATGTACGAATTGGCAGAGGTAGTTTGCGATATTTTGCCCCGTGATAAACCCCGTTATTTAATGGGAGTCGGTACACCCGCCGATATTCTGGAAGGCATCGCTGTGGGGGTAGATATGTTTGATTGCGTGATGCCCACCCGAAATGCACGTAATGGTATGCTTTTTACAACCGAAGGCATAATCAATATCAGAAATCTGAAATGGCAGGATGATTTTAGCCCAATTGATAAAAATTTGGGCGGATATGTCAGCAATTCCTATACGAAGGCTTACCTTCGCCACCTTATCCGGTCAAACGAAATGCTGGGAGCTCAAATTGCCAGCATTCACAATCTGACTTTTTATTTGTGGCTGGTTGGCGAGGCCCGGCGCAGAATTATACAGGGAGATTTCGGTACCTGGAAGATTGACACGATAAAAAAAGTAATGCAAAGGCTTTGAATATTTCAAATCACCTTTTTTTTTAGAAAAAAATTACAATACCCCGTATTTAATCCGATTTTAGGAAGCTTTGGCAGTTGGTTAACTCATTTAGTTACCATACTTTTGTTGCCAACTGAAAGGAACGGATAAACGGACAAAGAGAGTAAAAAACGTAAGAAGAATCCTTGTTCATCAAATAACGCAATTTTTTATAGTATGAAAAAAGTATCCCTGTTAATCGGTTCGCTCGTTTTGGGATCAATGCTGGCACTTCCGTCAAGCGCCCAGTATGTGCAGCAGACGCAGCCTAACTCGCCAGACTACAACCCCAAGGCTTCCTATGAGGGCCCTTATAAGCTGAATACATGGTCGATTGGTGTTCACGTGGCTCCCACTCTGTTTTTTGGAGATTTACGGGAATACGATTTTTTCCCCGTGAGTGGAAATTCGAGCGATACCCATAGTGAGTGGGGTACTTTCGAGGGAGGAATCCAGATCAACAAGCAGCTTTCTTATTTGTTTGGACTGAAAGGAGACGTTTCCGTTGGTAATCTTACGGGTATGAAACGCCGGAATTATTTCCGTTATTTCAAGACCAATTATGTAGACGCCAGCATCTCTGGGACCGTTAACCTGAAAGGACTTCTGCTTGGCCCTACCAAAATGAAGCACTGGAAAATTGATGCTTACGCTGGTTTTGGCATGATGTGGTATAACGCCACGGCATATGACCTGACGGGTGGCGTCGAACTTCGTAACACGGGTGCCACCAACGACTGGATGATTCCTGTTGGACTTGAAATTAACTACGAACTAACGAAGCGTCTGGATCTGGGGCTTGATTTCCGCCTGAACAATGTCAACTCCGATTTTGTGGATGCCACCTACGGCGGCGATTATTCACGTGATCCGAATGGCTTCAATTTCGAGACCTTGCCTACTGCGCGCAAAGGCAATTCCGCTCTGGACAAATATGGTTATGGTGCCATTATGCTTACCTACAAGCTCGGCAAAAACCCTCTGCGCGTGAGCAAAGTAGATGGTAAGTACGTATACGATCCCGATCAGGGAGGATTCTACCACCTGCGCTATACCGATCCACGTTTGTTGGTCAAGCCACCAAAAATCCTGACGATGGAAGAAATGGACTCTGTGGCCAAAGCCAACCGTCCTAAGGACATCGATCCACGTTTGCTGCTCGATACCGACGGTGATGGTGTGTCTGACTTCTTCGATAAAGAGCCTAATTCACCCGCTGGCAGCGTTGTTGATGGTAGCGGTCGCGTAATCGACTTCGACCAGTACGTGAAGAACGCTTTGGCTAATGGAGCAGCTTGTAACGAAATATTTGCCAACGTGATGTTCGATACCGATAAAAACGAGATCAAGCCTGAATATCGCGAAATGCTTAACAATGTAGCCGCGCTGATGAATCGCTCGGGCTGTCGTCTGCAACTGGCCGGTCATGCTGACCGCCGCGCTTCGGACCGTTATAATATGGCTCTGTCTCGCCGTCGTGTAGATGCGGTCCGCGACTACCTCGTCAACGAAGGTGGTCTGAAAGATCAGAGCAAAGTAGTTGTAGATTACTTCGGTTCCTTTAAGCCTATCGCCGATGGAGCTACCACCGAGGGTCTGATGAAAAACCGCCGCGTGGAACTACGCCTAATGCCCTAATAGCTCGGATCGTTTTCCGACTAAAATATACAGAAAGAGAAAGGCTTCCCTAGGGGAGCCTTTTTTCATAGTGATTCATTAGCTTTGTGACTTACTGAAATAGAGTATATATCCATCAATGAAGAAGTACGATTATCTAATTGTAGGTGCCGGCCCCTGGGGTAGTGTATTTGCGCACGAAGCTACCAAACGTGGAAAAAAGTGTTTGGTAATCGACCGCCGGACCCATACAGGAGGCAACACTTATTGCCAGGAAGTAGAAGGAATTAATGTCCACACGTATGGAGCGCACATCTTTCACACCAATGACAAGGCCATTTGGGACTACGTAAATTCTTTTGTAGAATTTAACCGCTATACCAATTCGCCGGTAGCTAACTACAAGGGTGAACTATATAATCTGCCCTTTAATATGAACACGTTCTACCAGTTGTGGGGCGTGACTACGCCGGAAGAAGCAAAGGCCAAAATCGCCGAACAGGTAGCGGAGGCAGGAATTACTGAACCGCAAAACCTGGAGGAGCAGGCTATCTCACTGGTTGGTACGGACATGTACCAAAAGCTTATCAAGGCCTACACCGAAAAGCAATGGGGCCGGAAGGCCACCGAGCTACCCGCTTTCATTATTAAGCGGCTACCCGTCCGATTTACTTTCGATAACAATTACTTCAACGACCGCTACCAGGGAATTCCCATTGGTGGCTATAACAAACTGACCGAAGGTTTGCTGGCGAGTGTAGAAGTAAGGTTGGGCGTCGATTTTACCGAAGAGCGCGAGGAATTGTCGCAACTGGCTGATACTTTAGTATACACGGGCAAAATCGACGAATATTTCGGCTTCCGTTTCGGAGCGCTGGAATACCGCAGCCTCCGCTTCGACCACGAAACGCTGGATACCGGTAATTTTCAGGGGAATGCCGTGGTCAACTACACTGACGCTGAGACACCCTTTACCCGCATCATCGAGCACAAGCATTTTGAGTTTGGTACTCAACCCAAAACCGTCGTAACCCGCGAGTACCCGCAGGAATGGAGTAAAGGAGCAGAGCCATACTACCCGATCAACGACTCAAAAAATGACACGCTCTATCGCCAGTATAAAGCCCTGGCCGAAGCAGAAGAAAAAGTTATTTTTGGGGGGAGACTGGCTGAGTACCGCTACTATGATATGCATCAGGTGATCGGTTCGGCGTTGAAGAAAGTACGGGATCATTTCGGAGATCAATAAAATTTGGATGAAACTACGCTTCGTTATCTTGCCAGTGGTTGTGTGTATGCTGCTATTTGCTTCGTGTCGGAGCCAGCGGCCTGCTCCCGTGCTGAATACCGAAGCTTTGAATCCGGTAGTTTCGGCGGTTGATAAAGGAGTATATCGAATAAAAGCGGGCGACAAACTTCTAATCCGTAACCTTAACTGGTCATCAGAACTCTTTCCTGACCCCAGCCAGACGGCAATAGGTGGGGCGGGTGCGGGATACGAAGCCGTAGTACGGACCGACGGAAGCATTAGTCTGCCGGAAATCGGCCTATTGCCCGTAGCAGGACAGACCCGGCAGACCGTAGCCGACACTCTTTCGACGTTGTACCGGGATTTGCGCAATCCACTGTTTGAAGTGGACATCACCAACCTGCGCGTAAAAGTACTGGGATCTGTCAATAACCAGGGTGTCGTTATTCTCGATAAAGACTACTTGACCCTGGGAGAAATTCTGGCCCGTTCGGGTGGAATCAAGTACACCGAAGCCAGCAATATCATTCAGGTCATCAGAAGTGAGGGGACGCAGCAGCAGGTCATTGAGTATGATTTTCAGGATTTGGGAAATCCGTTGATTATGAATCAAAATATATACGATAACGACATTGTGTACGTTCCGCCATCGCGCGGCTCCATCCGCAACATTAAATATCAACGGGCGCTGGTACTTGCTCAGCCCGTCATTACAGCGCTCAACCTGACATTGATTGTAATAAATTTCATCAGACTAAGCCCCCGACCATGATCTTGCCTACCCATCCCAAGAAGGCCAATATCGGTGAAGATGGGTCTTATCTGGAAAAAATAGGGACTGACTTGCATCTTCATGTATTGCCGGGGATCGACGACGGTTCGCCTTCGGTAGAAGAAAGCCTGCAAATCCTGGCCGCGCACCATGCCGCCGGCATTCGTCGGATTATCGCCACTCCGCATATTCGTTCCGATTTTTTTCCTAATGACCAGGATACCATCCATGCGGCCTGGCAGCTTCTGACCGAAGCCGCCGCCGACCGCTGGCCCGATCTGACGCTCACGTACGCCGCCGAACATTTTGGCGACGATTACCTGATGACCTTGCTGGAAAAAGGTCAAATGTTGCCGCTATTCGACCATTATGTGCTGGTAGAAACCTCCATGCGTGCCGAAATGCCATACTTTCCCCAAATTTTGCAAGCCATGCTCGACCGTGGCTGGCGACCAGTATTGGCGCATCCTGAACGTTACCGTCCCTGGCAGCAGCAACCTGATCGTTATGCTGAACTACGGGAAATGGGAGTAATATTCCAGGTCAACTTGCTATCGCTGGGCGGGCAGTATGGCCCTACCGAAAAACTACTTGCCCAACAAATGATCCGGCAGGGTTGGATCGGTGCCGTGGGGACGGATCTACATCGGGCCAGCCAGTATAGTTACCTGCAAAAGGCTGCCCGCACTCCCGAATTCGCAATGCTGTGCGATATGCCTCTACTGAACCATCTGGTACCTGAGCATGAGGCAAGAAACTGATAGCGCATTCTTTGAGCAACTTCTGAACAACTCCGAATCCATCGACTTCAAGAAACTCTTTCGGGTGTTCAGGAGCCGCTGGTGGTGGATTCTGATTGCGCTGTTGCTGGCGGGTGCGCTATGTTTCCTGTATCTCAAGTTCGTCACACCACAATACATCGGGACGGTTACGCTTAAGTACCTCGACAAACAGTCGGAATTCGATGGCCTGACCGGTTCGCAGCCTACGTTCATTTTCGGCACGAGTAGCCCGGACTATCTGACGGAGAAATTCAATGTTCGCTCGCCGGAAGTAGTACAAAGTACTTTGGAACGAATGGATAATCCCTTCACTTTCTATCGGGTGAAGGACCTGCGCCAAATTGATGTATACCCTGCCCGCCCACTCGAACTGGAAGTCCTCAGCTATGACCCGGCAAAGTATCGACACGGTACTTTCTTTTTGGATGAGGATTTGTCGCTTCGCTACCAAACCGAAGAATCAGTTACGCGTCCGCTGCAATTAGTACGAGGAGGCATAGTAACCCTGCCAGGATTGGTTTTCAGAATCAGTGAAATTGTCACGGCTGCCGGTTATAAATTCGAGTTTACCTACAACGACCCAGCCCGGTTAGTGAATGCCTTTGTGTGGCGCATCGACATGGAGGAGACCGAAGAGCAAATGCCCGTCATGGACCTCACCTTCCGCCATCATAATGCGGCCTATACCGAAAATTTTCTCGCCAATCTGGTAGAAGCGTATCGGGATTTCGACTTGCGGCAGAAGCAGAAATCATCCGATCTTACGATAGGTTTTATCAATAAGCAGGTCGATATATACTCGGGCTACCTCAAAGAATCGGCTCGCGAACTGGAACTCTTTAAACAAAAAAACCAACTACTTGACATAAGTACTTCCGCCCTGGAGATCACCTCGAAAGTGCGCGAACTGGAGCAGCGGAAGAACGAGTTGGAAATCCAGAGATCGTATATTGACATGCTGGAAGCCAACATGGGTCGCACTTTCGAAACCGTCAACTACCTTTCGGTAGGCCTGGATGGCTCCACCGATGGCGTGCTGGTAGGTTTGTTGCAAAGCTTTAACGATCTCATAACACAGCGCAAACAGTTGTTGCAAAAGTACAGTCCTAATTCAGCCGCGGTAAAGAATCTGGATGAGCAGCTGGTCAAGTACCGCAGTCAGATTCTGGACAATATCCGGCTCCAGAATCAAAAAAACGAACGCACGCTCAAAATTCTGAATGATAACCTGGCCGCCCTCAAAGGGCGATTTAGCCGCATTCCGGCCCTGGAAAAAAACTTCATATACCTGCAAAGTGATTTTGAAGTAAACAAAAACATCTACTCGCTGCTCCTGAACAAGGAAATCGAATCTTCCATTGTGAAGGCGGGCATGCTTCCCTCTTTCACAGTAATCACACAACTGGACACCGACAAGGTTTCGCCCATTGCCTGGCGAATCATTTTGCTATTTATTTTCGCTGGTTTATTTCTGGGTATAGGCTCCGTGCTTCTGGCCCGATCGATCAATAGTACTTTTACCGACATTGGGAAGGTGGCCCAGCATCCGCGTGTGAGTTTACTGGGGCTGGTCCATCACTTTTCAGAAAAAGTGACCAACACCCGCCAGGATTTGACCAATTTCCTCCATGATCGCACCGTATTTACTGAATCGCTGAGCGCTCTCCGTACTCGATTGAGTTTTGCCAAATCTGCCCTGGAAGCCAGAGTGGATGATGAAGGGCAGCTCATTCTGGTTACCTCTGAGCGGGGCGGCGAAGGGAAGTCGTTTGTGACGGTCAATCTGGCGCTATCTTTTACAAAAATTGGTAAAAGAGTCATTGTAGTTGGAGCTGACCTGCGCAAATCGAGAATCCATCTGTTTTTCGACGCAGAGCAACCCTACGGGCTGAGTGATTTTCTGCAGAACCCGGAGGAAATCGATCGGACGATTTATGCCTCGACGATTGAGAATCTCGATTACATTCCCGCTGGGTTTGCGCCCTTCAATCCGGCCGAACTCTTGCAAAAGTCCGCAATGCTAGACTTGTTGAACTACTGCCGGAAAAACTACGATTACGTGTTACTGGATACGGCTCCGGTTGGGCTGGTAGCCGATAACGTACCACTACTACGCCAGAGCGACTATGTGATATTCATCATCCGCTGGTTGTTTTCAAACCAGGAGTCATACCACCTGGCCGGGCAACTGGCCGACGAGTATGATTTAAATGAAGTCAAAGTAGTAATTAACGATTTCTATCCCGATAACCTGCACAGTAGTCTGACCTCTGGCAGCAGCTATTACGGTTCCGGTAGCTACCAATATGGTTATACTTACCGCAATAATGGGTACTTACCGGATTCGCGTACGGGTTGGCGGAAGAGCTTGAGAAACGTTTTCAGTAGAAAATAGAGGAACCATTCGCTTTTTATGAGTACCTACCAACGCCCCAGAGTTATATCGGAAATAGGCTGCAACCACATGGGACAGTTCGAGATTGCCAAAGAACTCATTCGGCTGTCGAAAGATTGTGGGGCAGAGTACGCCAAATTTCAGAAACGCAATTCCCGCGAACTCCTCACGCCCGATCAGTACAATGCCCCCCACCCCATCCCTTACAACGCTTATGGCGCGACCTACGGCGCTCACCGCGAGTACCTGGAATTTGACCAAACGCAACACGCAGCATTGAAGGAGTACGCCGAGTCGGTAGGCATTGGCTATGCCACCTCAGTGTGGGATGTAACATCCGCGCTGGAAATCATTGAATTACAGCCCGATTTTATCAAAGTACCATCGGCCTGCAACAACAATTACGAAATGCTGCGCCTGCTGCGCGACGATTATCGAGGTGATGTCCACGTATCGACGGGCATGACTACACAGGACGAAATCGTCCGGCTCGTAAAGTACTTTGAAGAAACCGACCAGGCCCGGCAGCGGCTCGTGATGTATAGCTGTACGTCGGGGTACCCGGTACCCTTCCGGGATATCTGCTTACTGGAAATCAGGCGAATTCAGGAAAACTACGGAGAGCGGATCAAGGAAATCGGCTTCTCGGGTCATCATCTGGGCATTGCGGTAGATGTGGCGGCTTATACGCTGGGAGCTGTATGGGTAGAGCGGCATTTTACCAAGGATCGTACCTGGCGAGGTACCGACCACGCCGCTTCGCTGGAAGTACCGGGACTGCAAAAACTGGTGCGCGACCTGGAACATACTTATGAAGCACTTACTTATAAACCCAGAGAAATCCTGGAAATTGAGGAAGTGCAAAGAGAAAAACTGAAATATCGGAAATAGAATTTATTCAAAATTGACTCAGACAAAACCATTTATTGTAGGCATAACGGGCGGAAGTGCCTCGGGGAAGACTTTCTTCATGAAGAGTCTGCTGGCTTCCTTTGGGGACAAAGAAATTTGCCGCATCTCGCAGGATAATTACTACCTGCCCATTCAACAAATCCCCAAAGACCGGAACGGAGTGGAGAATTTCGATCTGCCCGAAACGATCGACCACGCACTATTTGCGGAGCATATTGCCCAACTACGGCAGGGAAATGTAGTGCAGCACCTGGAATATACCTTCAATAATCCGTTGATTACGCCCAAACTGCTGACTTTTCAGCCGACGCCAATCATTGTGGTTGAAGGAATTTTTGTCTTTTACTTCCCCGAAGTAGCCGATTTGATCGACTTGAAAGTATTTGTCGACGCCAAAGAACATGTCAAGATCAAGCGGCGCATCATTCGCGACAACAGCGAGCGTGGCTACGATCTGGAAGATGTCCTTTATCGCTGGGAAAACCACGTAGCTCCTACTTACGACAAGTACATCAAGCCCTTACGCGCCGAAGCGGATATTATTATCAATAATCACGATCAGTTTGATCGTGGCTTAGACGTAGTAGTAGCGTATTTAAAAACGAAAGTACGCTCTTAGTTCAAAGGAGATAAAGGTACTTTAATTCTGATTCGCTGGTAGTTCTGTGCATTTCCGATTTGATCACATTGGAAAAAGACAACTAGGAGCGAAGTTCTTTCACAAATCCCAAACATTCCGCAATTTTCCGCTCTACCCAGTCATAATCCTGCTGAGCAAGTACATCCTTGGGAAACAGGTGAGATCCCATTCCTACACAGTAAGCACCCGCGCCAAACCACTCGGCGAAGCTTTCGCGGGTAGGCTTTACACCACCCGTCACCATGATTTTCAGATCAGCCATCGGACCGCGTACGGCTTTCAGAAAGCCCGAACCAAGTACCTCGCCGGGAAATAGCTTCACCACTTCGGCGCCAGCCTGGCGGGCGTTGTAGATTTCGGTAACCGTCATCACCCCTGGCAGCCAGGGTACTTCGGCGGCGGCACAGGCCGTCCCCACGGCGGGATTCAGGGCGGGCGTCACCACAAAATCAGCCCCAGCGTAAATGAACTTATTCGCCGACTCGTCATCATAAATAGTACCGATCCCCATCGCCATTTCGGGCAAATGTTCGTGCGCGTAGGCAACGAGTTGCTCAAAAGTGGCCAGCGCATTGCCTCCCCGGTTGGTGAACTCAAACACCCGCAGCCCCGCCCGATAGGAAGCCTTAAGTACCTCAATGGCCACAGAGGCATCATCGTGGTAAAATAATGGCAAAACGCCACCTGTATACAGGGAATTGAGAACAGTGTCTTTATCTATGTGAGCCATTTAGTTGATGGATAGTTGATAATGGATGAGTGGCATTTATTAATATAATGAGAGGAATTTATCAGGAAAAAGCAGCTATTATGAGTAACGGATAAACTACCCTTAGTCCGCCTATTATCGCTTAATTCGCCCCGACGTCTCGCCCTGCCGGATGGCTTCCACCTCGGCTTCGGTGCTAACGAGTGCGTCTCCTTCGATGGTGTGTTTCAGGGCCGAGGCCGCCACACCGAATTCCAGGGCTTTCTGCTCGTCGTCGAATTTCAAAAGGCCGTGAATGAGTCCGGCGATGAAGGCGTCACCTCCGCCCACGCGATCCACAATGGGATTGATTTCAACGTCGGCAGTTTCTAGCATCCTTTCGCCATTCCAGAGAAAAGCTTTCAGCAAATTGTGGCTGGCACTGAGGGAAGTACGTTGCGTGTCCACCACGCGGCTTACCTGCGGGAAGGCTTTTTGTAATTTCACGCAGGCATCCAGAAAATCGGTACATTCGATGCCAAATATTTCTTTAACATTGATATGATTGGCAATCACTATATCCGTTCCGGCGGTGAGTTCAGGTAGTACATCACCGGGCGTCTTACCGTATTTCCAAAGGTTGGAACGGTAAAAGATATCGCCCGAAACGGTAATCCCCTTTTTGCGAGCTGCCTGAATCCCCTGCAGACAGGCATCGGCAGCCTCCTGCGAAAGTGCCGGGGTGATGCCCGCCCAGTGAAACCAGGTGGCGTCCTTCAGAATTTCGTTCCAGTCGTACGACTGCGGGTCGGCCGTAGCGAAGGATGAACCCGCCCGGTCGTACACGATTTGGCTACCGCGCAGGGCCGCGCCCGTTTCAAGGTAATAAACTGCCATGCGGGGGCCGCCGAACTGAATGTGCGAAATGTCTACACCATGAAACCGAAGGTACTGCGCTGCCGCCCGGCCCACGGGCGAGTCGGGAAAGTGAGTAACGTGCGCCGTACTGTGCCCCCAGTAAGCCAGGGCGGAAGCTACGTTGGCTTCGCCGCCAGCATAGGTAACATCGAAAGATCGGGCTTGCTCAAAACGAGAAAAACCGGGAGTACTAAGGCGCAGTAACACTTCGCCGATGGTAACTATTTGGGCCATACAGGAGGACAATCGGCGATCAGTGGGAAGCTGAAGACCTTTTCTACGGATAAAAAACTAATTGATTTTTTGAAAAACAAAGGTATGGATTTTCGTAAAGTAAGGAAATCCGACCCTCGCTTTGGCGGGAACAGACTTTATTTATTAAAATAATCAGTAATTTTATCCTCCAAATCTGAAAAAGACATCCATTAATCAATATGAAAACTGACACCCAAAATCCGCTGCCGAGTCTTGATGTCTGGGAAGAGGACGTCCTGACTCGCTACCCTGAGCCTTTTGAAAAAGCCAAGGAAGATTATCGCAACTACGACGAGCCGGGCCGCGATACGGTTCGGGAGTTTTATCGGCTGAACCACACCTACCAGACGTACGACTTCGTACTTGAAAAAGAAAAGGAGTACCTCAAATTTGATAAAAAGGAAATGCCGGTTTGGGAAGCTTTCGACTTCCTGAACACGCTCGTGGACGACTCGGACCCCGATACCGATCTCGACCAGTGGCAACATCTGCTTCAAACTTCGGAAGCCATCCGTGCCGACGGCCATCCCGACTGGTTTGTGCTGGTAGGGCTGATGCACGACATGGGGAAGGTACTTTGCCTGTTTGGTGAGCCGCAATGGGCCGTCGTAGGGGATACTTTTCCCGTAGGCTGCGCCCATTCCGACAAGATTGTTTACCCAGAATATTTTGCCGCCAATCCGGATACGTACGATGAGCGCTACAACACCAAGTACGGTGTGTACGAGCCCAATTGCGGCCTGAACAACGTCCACATGTCGTGGGGGCACGACGAATACGTCTATCAAATGACGAAGCACGGCATGCCCGAAGAAGGGCAGTACATGCTGCGTTACCATTCCTTCTACGCCCAGCACCGCGAGCATGCCTACGACCATCTGCTCGACGACCACGACCGGGCGATGTTCGAATGGGTAAAGAAATTCAATCCTTACGACTTGTATTCCAAAGTACCTACCCCACCCGACTGGAAAAAACTCCGACCCTATTACGAGGATCTGGTGGCAAAGTACCTGCCCGGTTCACTGAAATTCTAGATTCCGGCATTTTCATTATTTTGGGGCCGCTATTCATGGTAGAGATGATTTTCGATCTCAGCCAGAATAGCGGTCTTTTTTGCTTCCGACTCGTACTTCATGCTCGCAATTTGCATTCTTGGTTATCTGGCCCTTAACCTGGGTATTGGGCTTTGGGCGTCACGTCGAGTTTCCACCACTCAGGATTTTGTGTTGGCAGGCCGCAACTTACCACTTCTGTTGGCAGCATCGGCTACCTTCGCCACTTGGTTCGGTTCCGAAACCATCATGGGTGCTCCTGCTGAATTTATTCAGCATGGCGTGCTGGGCGTCATTGAGGATCCCTTCGGAGCAGCGCTGTGCCTGTTCTTGGTAGGTGTATTTTTTGCCCGTCGCCTTTACGAAATGAACATTGTTACTTTCTGCGACTACTTCCGTATTCGCTACGGTCGGCGGGCAGAACTGTTGTCGGCGATTCTTATCATTCCCTCGTATTTCAGTTGGATTGCCGCACAATTGATGGCGATGGGCATCGTGCTGAAAATCGTATTGGGCTGGTCGCTGACGGAGTGCATCCTGCTGAGTTCGGTGGTTGTGATTCTCTACACGGTTTGGGGTGGCATGTGGTCGATTTCTATTACTGATTTTCTGCAAACGATTCTAATCATTCTTGGACTAAGCATCGTAGCCATAATCCTTTACCAAAAAACGGGTGGAATGGCTGCTATCACTCAAAAACTACCTGAAGACTTCTTCCGTTTTTATCCTGAATTCACCTTTAAAAGCTCGGTGGAATACTTTGCTGCCTGGATTACCATCGGGCTGGGATCTATCCCGCAACAAGATGTTTTCCAGCGCGTCATGTCGGCCCGCTCGGCCCAGACGGCGGTGCGGGCTACGTTGATCTCCTCTTTCATGTACCTGAGTGTGGCCTTTATTCCGCTTTTTATTGCCCTCTGCGGCCACCTGCTCTATCCCGAACTCGAGCAGCAGGATGGGCAGATGATTATCCCTCAAATGATGCTATTGCACATGAGCCTGCCGCTGCAAGTCATGTTTTTCGGCGCTTTGGTTTCGGCTATTCTCAGCACTACAAGTAGTGCCGTCATGGCCCCGGCGGCTGTACTAGGCGAAAACATCGTCAAATTCTTTCGCCCCGATATTACTGATCGACAGCTCCTACTCGTCATTCGGATAAGCATTGTATTAATCACGGCTGTCTGCATCTTTATGGCGACCACCCGTGAAAGCATTTTCGAACTCGTGGCCGAGTCCTCCGCGTTCAGTCTGGTATCGCTATTCATTCCGTTGGCCGTCGGTATCTACTGGCAGCGGGCCAACACAGTAGGCTGTTTGCTTTCGATGATAGCGGGGCTGGTTGCCTGGCTTTTCTGTATTTGGCTGGAAACTGAATACCCGCCATTAATCTATGGTTTGCTGGCTAGTACAGTAGGGATGCTGATCGGAGTCTTTTTATATGGCAAGCTTAAACTCCAAAACGTATGAAAATCAAACTACTCTGTTTATTACTGCTCGGTAACGCGGCCTGTTTCGCCCAAACATCGCCCGCGCGCCTCATCATCCGCGGCGACGACATGGGCTTTTCGCACTCCGGCAATCTGGCTCTGGTTGAAGCATACAAAAACGGTATCGAGACTTCCATTGAGGTCATCGTTCCCTCGCCATGGTTTCCCGAGGCGGTGCAGCTGCTCAAAGAAATCCCTACGGCGGATGTGGGCATCCATCTGGCTTTGACCAGCGAATGGGATTTGGTAAAATGGCGGCCCTTGACGGCGGCAACAAGTTTGGTGAATGCGGATGGTTATTTTTATTCAATGGTTTTTCCGAACAAAAACTACCCCGGCCAGTCCATTTCCGAAAACAAATGGAAAATAGAAGACGTGGAGCGGGAATTCCGGGCACAAATCGAGATGGCTCTGCGGCACATTCCGCGCATCAGCCATGTGTCGGCGCACATGGGCTGCACGAGTTTGTCGAAGGAAGTGGCGGCGATGACTAAGCGGCTGGCACAAGAGTATAAAATTGACCTTGACCCGGACGACTACGCGGTGCAACGGCTACCGATGGAAGGGCTGCGGAACACGCCGGCGGAAAAAGCGCAGAGTTTCACAAACGCACTTGACAAAATGCAACCCGGCAAAACCTACCTCTTTGTGGAGCATCCCGGCCTGGACAACGCCGAACTACGCGCCATTCACCACATCGGCTACGAGAATGTGGCCGAAGATCGGCAAGGCGTGACGAATCTCTTTACTGATCCGAAAGTAAAGGCGCTGATTGAAAAAAAAGGTATTCAGCTGATTGCGTACCGGGATTTGGAAAAATAACCCTGATCACGCCCCCTCCCTAATTGCCAGTGCCAGCCGAATCATACCGTACTCGATTCGTTCGCCCAAGTGCTCGAACAATGGGGCCAGCGGGTCGCCGGGTTTAAAATTCATTTCGTCGGCGGCGGTCAGTACTTCGGCATAGGTGCGGTCCGAGATAAGTGGACGAAGCTGGATGTCGTGACCTTCGTCGCGCAGTTTTACCAGATGCGCCACCACGGTGGAGGTAGTTAGGCCACGCTGTTGGGCAATGTCATCGAGCGTAAAGCCCTTTTCGTAAAGCTCGTGGGTCATCAGATAGGTCATGCCCTTCACCACGCGGGTACCGGGTTTGGTGTTTTCCTTGGCAAACTTCACAATTTCGGTCACAAAAGTTTCGCCGTAACGCCGGTACTTTTCAGCACCCACGCCTGACACTTCCAGCATTTGGGCTTCCGAGACGGGTCGTTTCTGGGCCATTTCCGCAATAGTCTTGTCGGAGAAAATCACATAAGGCGGCACATTCAGCGCATCGGCCATCTGCTTGCGCAGCAGCCGTAGTTGCTCGAACAGCGCATCGCGGATGATTTCCTGCTTGGGCTTTTCCTTTGGTACAAGAGCTTCTTCGCGGGCTTTTCGCTCAGAAAATGGAATGTACCTGGCTAGTTCCAGCGTCTTGCCTTCTTTCAAAATCTGCCAGCTCAGGGCATTGAGCTTGAAAGCATGGCCCTCGTCGTAGGCAATGTCCATCACGCCGGAGTTGAGCATCTGGCTCAGGTATTCGGCCCACTCGTCGCCGCGCAGGTCACGGCCCACGCCGAAAGTCGGCAGGCGGTCGTACCCGCGGTCGAGCAGGGCGCGGTTGCGGCTGCCGCGCAGAATGTCGATCAGCATTCCCATCGCCACACGCTCCCCGGTGCGGGCAATGCCCGACAATGCCTTCTGAGCCAGTAAAGTACCATCAAAGCGAGTACGGGGATTCTGGCAGACATCGCAGTTACCGCAGTCTTGTTCGACAGCTTCGTTGAAGTAGCTGAGCAGGATGCGACGGCGGCAGAGATCTGCTTCGGCATACTGCTTCATCCGCTCGAGCTTGGCCCGCAACAGTTCCTTTTGATCATTAGACTGCTCCGAATTATTGATCATGTCCTGCCGCATGACGATGTCCTGGTAGCCGTAGAAAAGTACTGTGTCGGCGGGCGCACCGTCGCGGCCTGCCCGCCCGATTTCTTGGTAAAAACTCTCGACATTGGGTGGCAGATTATAGTGAATTACCCAGCGAACATTCGATTTGTCGATACCCATGCCGAAGGCAATCGTGGCGACAATGATCTGAATATCGTCGTTCAGAAATTGCTCCTGCACCTTGGACCGCTTAGAGGCAGATAGCCCGGCATGGTAACAGTCGGCGCGAAAGTCCCGGTTCTGGAGCGAGGCGGCTACGGTTTCGGTACTTTTACGACTCAGACAGTAGATAATTCCCGGCTGGTTGGGATGTTTTTTTAGAAATTGCTCGATCTGCGGCAGTCGTTTGCGACTGGGTAATACCGTCAGGCTAAGATTAGGCCGGTCGAAACTAGCCACGAAAGTCGGAGCTTTCTTCACGCCCAGCTGTCCCAGAATATCACGGCGCGTCACACGGTCGGCGGTGGCGGTGAGGGCGATGACCGGAACACCGGGAAAATGACTCTTGAGCGAAGAAAGCTGCCGATACTCAGGCCGGAAATCGTGCCCCCAGGACGAGATGCAATGCGCTTCGTCTACGGCGAAAAGTCGCACATTCCAGCTTTTGAAAAGCTCCATCGTGTTGCCCGAAAACAGCCGTTCGGGAGCCACGTACAGTAGTTTTAATTCTCCTAACTTGGCCTTCCAGAATACCGAATCCTGCTCGCTGCTGCTCAGGCTGGAATTGAGGTAAGCCGCTTCAATCCCGTTGGCGCGGAGAGCTTCCACCTGATCTTTCATCAAGGCAATGAGCGGCGAAATGACAACCGTCAGCCCACCCTGCAATAAAGCGGGCACCTGATAGCAAACCGACTTTCCCCCACCCGTAGGCATCAGCACCAGACAATCCTGCCCGCGCAGCACAGTGTCGATGATTTCGGCCTGCTGCGGCCGGAAGGTATCGTATCCGAAATATTGTTTGAGGGCTTGTTCTTTGGTTAAAGGCATTTTTCTAGTTCAGCGTTCCGTTGTTCAACGTTCTCACAAGCTGTTTGAGTTCTTGGAATGTTATCGGGCTGTATTCTCGGTGCGAGTCAAAATCAGTACCCTTCAGCAAGCAGCCTTTGATACAAAATACCGACTTTTTTTGAGAAACTACCTGGTCAGTTTGGTTTTGTATGGCACGAGATGATGGCGGGCATTGTTTTAATTGATTAAAATGTCTTCTTGGGTAAAAGGAACCTGATTTTCTCTTTTATTCCTGATTATCCTATACAAAATGACCATGAGAAAAAACGCTATCATTCATCTTGTCGTATTGTTTCTGCTGTCCGGGCATGAATTTTCCTACGCGCAGGATTTTAGCCAATTTGAAAAGAGAGAGTTCAAGACCGCTGACGGACATACTCTCCCCTACCGACTGTTGCTCCCCAAAAACTATGATAAAAGCAAAAAGTACCCCCTCATCCTGTTTCTGCACGGAGCCGGAGAGCGCGGTACCGACAACGAAAAACAACTCGTTCATGGGGGCAAAATGTTTCTGGAAGCACAAAACCGCGAACGCTTTCCGGCAATCGTGATCGTGCCACAGTGTCCGCCGGAGAGTTACTGGGCTTCGGTAAAAGTGGATCGTGACAAACAGCCAATGACCTTTGAATTTGATTACCAAAGGCCATCGAACTGGCCGCTGGCGGCGGCTTATGATTTGGTAAAACAAATGGTCAGGGAAGAAAGCGTGGACAAGCACCGGCTGTACATCATGGGATTGTCGATGGGCGGCATGGGTACTTTCGAGCAGGTGTATCAGCATCCTAAAACCTTTGCCGCCGCCGCGCCCATTTGCGGTGGAGCCGACGTGCAGGCCTACGACAAGCGGGTGAAAAAGACACCTTTCTGGGTTTTTCACGGCGATGCCGATTCGGTGGTTCCTGTGGAAAACTCACGGCGAATAGTCGAAAAACTGAAAGCTCTGAAAGTACCTGTTCAGTACACCGAATATCCGGGCGTCAACCACAATAGTTGGGATAATGCCTTTGCCGAACCGCAAATACTCCCCTGGCTTTTCTCCCACTCCCGACGCAAAGTGCGTTTGTAGTCATCATAACACTTTGCCAGAATACACATGCAGCTACTTTGGACTTTATTGAATATTGTGGCTATCATTACTTATCTGTGGCTTTGTATACAAGCTATAAAGCTGATCAGCCGACATATTGGAAAGGCAACGTCAGTTGCCTTCGTGATACTGGGTTTGCTTTCTTTTGGCGGGAAAAGCGGTAAAATCAAAGATAAGAATCAAGAAGTTAAGAAGCTGGGAATGTTCTCACCTGATAGCCTGAATCTGGCTTCGGTTCGGATGTTTAGTGCTGAGCTAGATGACAACCTGATTTCTCATACCGATCTCTTGGTAAACTACGGACGAAGCGAAAATGGAGAATTCTTACCTATCGACGCTTTTTCCGTGCGCAATGGCTTGGTGGCAGGAATTGTTTGGCAACCCGAAACCATCATTGTAAGAAAATCGCTGGACAGCCTTAATTTCAACTATACCGTGACCGGAACCCTGGAATGGAAATTGCTGAGTGCAACTCTTTATACACAGCCTAAGACTTATTCAAATAGCCCTTGACTCCCCCCATCTACCTTGACTACAACGCCACTACGCCCGTCGATCAACGGGTGCTGAAAGAAATGCTGCCTTGGTTTACGGAGCATTTCGGGAACGCCGCCAGCCGTACTCACCTCTACGGCTGGGAAGCTGCCGATGCCGTAGCCGACGCCCGGCAACAGGTGGCGAAACTGATCGGCGCGACGGAGAAGGAAATCATTTTCACGAGCGGAGCCACTGAATCCAATAATCTGGCCCTGAAAGGTACTTACGAAGCGGCGGGGACAGAGCAGCAACATATTGTCACGGTAGCTACCGAGCACAAAGCTGTATTGGATGCCTGCCAGCACCTTGAAACCCTGGGGGCAGAGGTGACCTACCTCACACCTTCTCCCGACGGGCTCATCAATCTCCGGCAAATCGAGCAGGCCCTGCGGCCGGATACTTTGCTGGTTTCCGTGATGTACGCCAATAACGAAATCGGCGTCATCCAGCCCATTGCCGAGATAGGAGCGCTCTGCCGATCGCACGGGGTACTTTTTCACACCGACGCAACCCAAGCAGTGGGTAAAATTCCGTTTAATGTCGTGAGCGATAATGTAGATTTACTCAGCCTGTCGGCGCACAAGCTCTATGGCCCCAAAGGCGTCGGAGCTCTGTATGTTCGTAAAGGCAACGAACTTACGGCCCAGATGGATGGCGGCCGTCACGAGCGCGGGCTGCGGTCGGGTACTTTGAACGTACCTGGTATAGTAGGGTTGGGGAAAGCCTGTCATCTGGCCGCCAATGCAATGTCCACAGAACATGAAAGGCTCAGGACGCTGCGGGATCAGCTAGAGAGCGAAATCCTGGATACTATACCTCACGTGCGCGTCAATGGCAACAGGGAAAGTCGGCTACCGCAAACTACCAATATTTCCTTCGAAGGCGTGGATGGCGAAGCTTTGTTAATGGCCTTTAACCGCATTGCGGTTTCCAACGGTTCGGCCTGTACCTCGGCTTTGGTAGAGCCTTCTTACGTTCTGAAAGCGTTGGGCGTCCCCGACGAGCTGGCCCACGCATCGGTGCGGTTTAGTCTGGGACGGTTCACAACGGAAGAAGAAATTGACGAGACGTTGAAACACATAGAGAAGGTGGTAGCGCGGCTGCGGGCGTGAAGATGAGATCCTGTCTGGGAAAAATAGCGGCTTGCAGGTTTGTTTATAAGATACGTTCGGTTTTTCTCGCACATTGCTTATACTTGTAAAAAATCATCCCACCAGTAAACCGTTGCTTCATGAGCTTAACCACCCTGACCGACCGCATCCGCACCGTGGTCGGCACCGAAAGCGATACCAAAGCCAAAGTAAAGTTCGATACCGACGAAGGTTTTATTTTCATTGACACCACTCAGGTACCCAATGTCGTCGCCAACGAAGACAAAGCTGCCGATTGTACGCTGAAGATAACTACGAACAATGCTCTGAAAATGCTGGATGGTGATCTCAATCCTATGATGGCCTACATGATGGGCAAGCTTAAAATCGAAGGCGATATGGGTGTGGCGATGAAGATCGCACAGACATTCAGCTAGGAATCTTTCGACTTTCCTCGGATTATCCTTTAACAATTATCCACTATTATTTTTCAATAAATTGAATCTCGACCTCACCGGAAAAACCGCTATCGTCTGCGGAAGCACGCAGGGCATTGGCCTCGCTTCAGCCATTGAACTCGCTCTGCTGGGTGCCAACGTCACTCTCATGGCACGTGACGAACAAAAATTAAAGGAAGTCGTGGATACGCTCGACACCTCCCTCGGCCAAATCCACCGTTTTATTGTGGCCGACTTCATGGACAACGCGGGTGTCAAGACTGCCATCGACGAGTACCTGCGACTGGTACCTGATGTGCACATTCTGATCAATAACACCGGCGGGCCGGCGGGTGGAGCCATTCTGGACGCTGAGACGGATCAATTCCAGCAGGCTTTCCAAATGCACCTTGTCAACAACCAAATCCTGACGCAGGCCGTGGTTCCCGCCATGAAAAATGCCCGATTCGGCCGCATCGTCAACGTCATCAGCACCTCTGTCAAACAGCCTATCGTAGGCTTGGGCGTGTCGAATACCATCCGGGGTGCCGTGGCCAACTGGGCCAAAACCATGTCGCTGGAGCTGGGACGTTACGGCATTACGGTCAACAATGTACTACCCGGCTATACCAAAACCGGCCGCCTAGATGCGGTGCTGAACATGCGGGCCGAAGCTCAGGAAAAGACGCCTGAAGATCTGGCCGCCCAAATGCAGTCCGAAATTCCGGTGGGACGCTTCGCCGAGCCGGAAGAGGTAGCCGCTGCTGTGGCTTTTTTGTGCAGTCCGGCTGCCGCGAGCATTAGCGGTATCAATATTCCGGTAGATGGCGGAAAGACGGGGAGTCTGTAGCCATAAAGAAGGTTACTACCGTCTGATTCATAAAAAAAGCCGCTCCTGATCTCAGCAGGAGCGGCTTTTTGAATTATTGGTATCAGATTATTAAGGACAAACTTACACTTTTTCGGCTACATCAACCAATTCGTGTTGCACGAGGTACTCGGCGATCTGCACGGCATTGGTTGCCGCGCCCTTGCGCAAGTTATCGGAAACTACCCACAGGTTAAGCGTTTTGGGTTGCGTTTCGTCGCGGCGAATACGTCCCACGAAGGTGTCATCTTTGCCGTGCGCGGTTAGCGGCATTGGATACACAAAGTTCTTGGGATCATCCTGTAGCACCACACCATCAGCGTTACTCAGGAGTTCGCGTACCTCGACCAGGTCAAACTCGTTCTCGAACTCAATATTTATCGCTTCCGAGTGTCCCCCGATGGTCGGGATGCGCACGGCGGTAGCGGTCACGGCGATGCTGTCATCACCCATGATTTTCTTGGTTTCGTTGGTCATTTTCATCTCCTCCTTGGTGTAGCCGTTATCGAGAAAAACATCGATGTGGGGCAATACGTTGAGGTCGATCGGGTGCGGGTACACTTTCTTGACCGTGCCATCACCCTTACGCTCGCCGAAAAGTTGATCTACGGCCTCTTTTCCAGTTCCCGTCACCGATTGGTAGGTCGAAACTACTACGCGCTTGATGGTATATTTTTTATGCAAAGGACTAAGTACCAATACCATCTGAATAGTGGAGCAGTTAGGATTGGCAATAATTTTGTCTTCAGGTGTCAGCGTATGAGCATTGATTTCCGGCACGACCAGTTTCTTGGTCGGGTCCATGCGCCAGGCTGATGAGTTGTCCACCACGGTAATGCCCGCAGCAGCAAACTTTGGGGCGAGTTCCAGCGAAGTACCGCCACCCGCCGAGAAAATCGCCACTGCCGGTTGGGCCTTGATCGCGTCCTGGTAGCTAACCACCTTCACCTGTTTACCCTTGAACGTAACTTCCTTACCGATAGAACGTTCAGAGGCCACGGGCAGCAATTCCGTCGCCGGAAAATTACGCTCGGCCAGTACTTTGAGGATTTCGCTGCCTACCAGTCCGGTAGCGCCTACGACTGCGATTTTCATTTTAGTAAATAGGTTTTAGTAAAAATTGGGGGCAAAAGTACAAAAAAATCTTTCAGTGAGTAGTTAAAATCAACTGTGCCAGTGGTATATATTGCCAGAGGTCACACAGTAATCCAGCTTCACATCCCACTCATTTACATCTTCAATTTCTTCAATCGGTTCAAAGGAAGAAAGCCCGATTTTCAAAGTATCGGCTTTGCATTGGGCCAGAAAGCGATCATAGTACCCCCCGCCGTAGCCTACGCGGTGACCTTTTTTGTCGAAGGCCAGCAACGGCACCAGTACGGCATCAATGGTATTGATATCCACTGGTTGGGAAGTATCGGGATTGGGCTCTTCGATTCCCCAGCGATTGGCGATAAGCTCCGTTTCATCGTTCCAGAAATAGTTTTCAAGCTCCCAAGTGCCGGGAATCATGCGGGGGGCGGCCCACTGCAGCGTCGGGCTTTTTGCTAGCAGGATTTGGCGGATAAGCTTCGTATCAATCTCATTTCTCGCTCGACTGCCAATGAAGGCATGGAGAAGGCTAACGGGCTTTCTGGAAAATATTTCCACTAGCTGCGCAGCCACAAGTTCGCTGTCGGCAGGGCTAATGCTGCTGCGTCTTTTAAGAAAAAATTCCCGGGCTTGTTGCTTGGTCAAGGTAAAGGGCGCTCGTGAAGGCGCGAAGTATGTTGCATTACGATTTGGGCACTCCGGTGCAGCGATTTCCGTGGGGAACTACTCCTCCAAAATATTAAACTTGAAATCCAGCGGGTCAAAGTATTCAAAAAGGGAATCGATAAACTTGCGATTATTCAGATAGAAGTTCAGGAAATTATCATGACGCTCCTGCGACGAGCCATTGGGAAAAAACGTATCCAGCAAATTCTGCAATTGCTCTACCTGAATCCCGTGCTTCTTCTCTTCGGCTTTTCTAATGCGCTTTTCCAGCTTTTCCAGCGAATTGAATAGTCTCGCCCGCTCGGCCAACACGGCCTTTTCCATGGTCACATCTACGTCCAGCGCTTTGTTCACAACCTTGGCAAGTACTTCGGCGAACGCGTACTTTTCTATATCCAGCGATAGCGGGTACTCCGAAATACGCTCCACCAAATCGCGTTTCAATTGGTACTTTTCTTTGAAAATATCCTGATAGGAAAGTTCAAGTTTTTCCACCCGGTGACGACTGGCGGCGTTGACGTATAAGGCAAAATTGCGCGGTATCAGCATGGGGAACGGCACGCCGAAATGATCGAACACACCCTTTAACTGCAGCCAATAAGGTACTTCCGACGGCCCGCCGATGTAGGCCAGGTTAGGGAGAATGATTTCTTCGTACAATGGCCGAAGTACCACATTCGGACTGAATCTCTCGGGATATTCGTTTACTTCCCGCCGGATTTCTTCATCCGTAAATTCCAGCTTTGTATTCAGAACGTTGAAAGTATCTTCTTGCCGGATAATGCGCTCGCGCAGCCCGTCGGTCAGGTAAAACAAATTGATTTCCCTCGCGTGAACGGGCGTGTGATAGCCCAGTTTTTCCAGCTTTTGGGTAGTTTGCTCCACCAAGCGGCTCGAATTCTGGTTAAAAAGTTCATCCTCGACGACAGGCAGAAAGTACCTTTTCAGAGCTGGGTCGTCAGCGTCGAGCGTCACGAGCCCCTCGGCCCCGAACAGATCGTGCATGTAACATCGGACGGCATCGGCCAGAGTTTTGTTTTCCAGATAAGCCTTCTCAAATAGCGGCACCGATTCGGGCAGGGCGTTCAGCACCGTTTCAAGTTCTTGCGGGTCGAGCCGCCCCACCGCACCTTCATGCTTACCCGGCCAGGTGTATTTTTTGCCAAAAAGATGAAATGAAGCGATTTCCTCAAAATCATGGTCTTCGCTGGCCATCCAATAAACGGGCACAAAATTGTAATCGGGATAAGTTTCTTTCAGCGTCCGCGTCAGGTTGATCGTCGTGACGATCTTGTAGATTACATACAGCGGCCCGGTAAAAATATTCAACTGGTGGCCCGTGGTAACGGTGAAAGTATTTGCTTCCAGCAGAATACTAAAATCGGGCGCGGCTGCGATATTTTTGTACTGCCTGGCTAGTGCATCAACCAAAGTTTGCCGCTTGCCTGCATCAAATTCTGAGCGCTGCTCAATCGCTTTGCCAGTTTCGTCAAGACTGGGAAATACGTTGTAAAATTCTTTCAGTTCTGGTTTTTGATCCAGATAATCGAGTAAGAGTGGCGGAAACTGGCCGGTATCGCGCAAGGCAACGGAATGTAATTTCATCAATTAGTAGTTCAGAGTAAAGCAAAGTTCCGCACCGGGAAGCTTCTCGCAACGGTTAATAATGGTTTTCTGTTAAGAATTGCCTTTTGACTTCCCGCCTACATTTTCATAAAGCTTAGCCAGGCGACGAGCGTGTTCATCGTAGGCAGACTCGAATAATTCCACGGCCTTTTCTGCACCAACTACCACGCCCGCACTAAGTACTTTGGGCGGCTGCCCGGCTTCGGTGAGCAAGCGGGCCACCTCGGCCTTTACGCAGTTGACCAGCATAGCGCCGCCAATGGTACTTCCCGGCGCGACCGGTGTGTCCAAATCTGGTATTTTCACCATTGCGTCGCCGACGGGCGCTCCCGTGTCGAGAATCAGGTCGGCAAAATCGCCCAATTTCTTTCCATCAGCACGCTTCGAGGTACTTTGGCTGGAATGTGCACTGGTAATCAAAGCTACGACTTTTACGCCGCTTTTCTGAAACAGCTCCGCCATTTCGATTGGGACTACATTGCAGCCACTCGACGAAATAACGAGGGCGGAATCCTGTTCCGACAAGTCAAAGTTTCGCAGAATGCGATCAGCCAGACCGGGTACATTTTCCAGAAACATTGCCTGCCGTTGACCGTTGGCTCCAACTACCAGGTTATGAAATGTCAATGATAGCTCCACGATCGGGTTGAAACCAGGAAAGGAACCATAGCGCGGCCACATTTCCTCGACCATAATCCGGCTATGCCCGCTGCCGAAGACGTGGACCATCCGCCCTGCCAGAATGCTATCAGCAAACCAGCAGGCGGCTTTTTGAATTTCCGACTTCTGGCGTTCGACGGTATCGGTAATCGAGCGGCATTTGGTAAGGTAGTCTTGGATTGGATCCATGTGTTTGTTGAACGGGGCCGCCCGAGCGGCGTGTAATCGTTGAATTGTTGTCTTTTTTTACAGTTCTGGATTAAGTCACCCTGAGTTACTTTGGTACTCTGCCGCTTTGTGCCTTTGCAACTTTCCTCCGACCTTAATTTACGATTCGCTCGGCGCGGAAAAGATTATCGGCGGCTTGCAGAAGTTTGGCTTTCAGGCGCGGGTTGTAGTTAGGATGTTCTTGCAAAAAGGCCCGGACTACTCGCTCGGCTTCGGTGGACTGATATGAACCCAGCGTGGCCCGTAGCCAGGCTTCGGGAAAGAAAATGTCGCCCGTCTGCTGGATTTGTTCCAATAAATCCAGGCTCGGGCGAAGGTACTTTTGCGAAGTCCCGGTACGCAAAGGGTGGTGCAAATAGCCCAAAGATGCCGTCACCCACGACTCGTGTTCGCGATTTTTTTCTTCTTTCAGAGAATTGAAGAAAGCATCTCTTTCAGAAGCATCTGCCGATAGGGCAGGCAGCATAAATTCCAGGCGTTTCTTACGGTCAGGATTTTTGATGCGAGTCAGTTGTTGTTCCAGAATCTTTTCTGGAGAAATGTCAGTAGTACTATACTCCCGCACGGCCAGTGCCAGGGCCAACGAAGTGTAGTCGTCTTCGGTGAGTGTGACACCCGCCGGAGCCTGCTGAGTGCGCCAGATTTCGTACAACCGATCTTTGGCTTCCGGGCTGAGAGCGGTATTTTGGTAAAGTTTGAAGATGATTTTTTTCTTGTTGCTATCCTCCACCCGCGCCATAGCCTCCCACACCTTATTTTCCAGATAACCCGACCATTCGGCCCGCTCGCCAGGCTTCATGAATTGCCAGAAAATATTCGAAAGCTGATCCGTGATCAGGTCGAGACTCAGCTCCTCTGTTTCCTTGTCCAGCATCTTGACGTACAAGTCGGCCAGAAGTGTCGGCGGAATAGCTTCATTTTTATTTAGCATATTCTCATACAAACTAATATAGGCCGAGGTGCGCATTAGCGGACTGGCAATGGTGGGCAACTGTACTACCATATTTCGGCTCATGGGAAACAGGCCATAGCCCTGCCCCGAAGAATTCATCAGGATATCCAGCGGCATGTCGCGCCCAACTACCTCCGGCACCAATACGGTATCGGCGTTCATGTTAACCGTCAACTCCTCCACCCGGTCCTGGTAAATGAGAGCGATTTCAAAGTACTGCGGCCAAATCCGGTCAAACTCGTCCTCGCTTTGCTGGGTAATGGTCAGTTTGGTTATTGCTACGGAGCCTTCCAGGCTATACCCAAACCGTGGCCGCCCCGTTTCGTTGACCCATACTTTATTCCAGGCGGCCAGGTCGGCGGGGGTGTATTTGTCGAGAATAGCGATCAGATCGGGCCAGGTGGCGTTGCCGTAGGCGTATTTTTTCAGGTACTCGCGGAGTCCGTCACGCAGGGCTTCGGCGCCCATGAGCCGTTCCAATTGGCGCATCATGATGGGAGCTTTATGGTAGATGATCGGCCCGTACATCGTGCCGGCCTGGTTCAGATTATCGAGCGGCTGACCGATGGCGTTTGGGCCTTCGGTACGATCTACGCCGTAGGCGGTCGGGAAGTGCGAAATCAGGAATTCCAGTTCGTAGTTGCTGAGTGGCTGCGCAACCTTGGCGATTTTGTCGGCCATGAAATTGGCAAAAACTTCCTTCATCCACACATCGTTGAACCAGCGCATTGTCACCAGATCGCCGAACCACATGTGGGCTGTTTCGTGCGACAGCAACTTGATGCGGCTCATTTTCTGATTGCGCGTTGCGCCTTTATCCAAAAACAGGCTAGCCGCTTTGTACTGAATCGCTCCCGCGTGTTCCATGCCGCCGTACTGAAAATCGGGAATGGCCGCGAAGTCGAATTTCTGGAAAGGGTACTTTATCTGCGTATAATCTTCCATAAAGCCCAGCGCGTCGGCGTGGGTTTCGAAGATCGGATCCAGGCTGAGCCGAATTTTGGAGGTGTCCGTTTCGCGATGGTACAGCGTCATTTCGCGTTCGCCGAGCGCCCGCGTCAGTGGATCAAACTTGCCCGCCACAAAAGAAAAAAGGTAGGTCGGCAGAAGGTCTGAAGGCTGAAAATGGTAGGTTTTCTGCGTCCTTGAAATCACGCTGTCGCGCAAAGGCGCGTTAGAAACAGAAGTCCAATCTGCCGGAACGGTCAGTGATAGTTCGAAGCTGGCCTTCAAATCAGGCTGGTCGAAGCAGGGAAACACCGTCCGGGCGCGGTCAGGAACGAGCAAGGTGTAAAGGTATTCATCATTACGGTTTAGCGACAAGTCGCCGGCGATGAAGTCAATGTCCACCGTGTTCCTGCCTCTTTTTAAGTACTCAGCCGCGATCTGAATATGTTCTTTCTCAAAAACAATAGGTACTTCCTTATCATTGACCAGAATTTTTTGCAGATGATCCCGGTCTTCTTTAAAGTCGATCGAAAGGGGGTTAGAGTTTTTCTGCCAATCAAAGATGATCCTCTCTGTGGCGGGAATAGGGCTGTCTTTCTGCGGAGGAATGTCGAATGACAGCTGGTAGGCGATATCGCTCAGCACCTGTTTCCGGTTACGGGCGAGCGCTTCCGAAACTCCTTCCTGAAAATCAACGGAATCGACGGGCATTCGATGACAAGAAAAGCACAGTAGTGCAGTGAAAAGGCACAAGGTTCCGGAGCGACAAAGTTTCAAAGTGAATGTGTTAGTCTGAGCGGAATTACATAAAAAACCAACAATCAATCGGCAAGTTACGGCTCCTTAGCGGGCAAATCAACTTCCCCGGCGGGCTCGCCGGCAAATTTCTCCTCAATTTTTTTCATACTTATCGCCGCAGTGAATCCATGCGTAAGCAGTGAAACAATGACCGTGAAGGCAGTCAGCGACCAAATCTCGCGGGCATTGGCAAAATTAACCTCTGCCAGCGCAAAAGATAGGTAGAAAAAAGAGCCAATGCCCTTGATCCCAAAAAAGGATATAGCTCCTTTTTGGATGGGGTGCAAATCCGTTCTAAAAAGCCCCAGATAACCCGCCACGGGGCGAACGACGAAAATAAAAACCAGGCCGAGCACTACCATTTGTCCCGACAATTCTTCCAGTACACCACTGACCAGACTGCCTCCAAAAAGGATCAATACAGTAGCTACCAGAATGCGCTCGATCTGATCGGTGAAGGAATGCAGTTGGTTATGAAATTCATGCTGGATCTCGAAATTGCGGAGTGTGACCGCGCCAATAAAGACAGCCATGAAACCATAGGCATGGAGCATTTCAGTAAAAGCATAAATGACCAGCGTGGCCGCTAAGGCGATAAAGCCGTTGTTCATTTCAATAATGCTTTTCTTATCAGACTTCCGAAAAATGAGAAATGCCAGTAACCGGCCCAATAAGTACCCCGCCACTGCTCCGACGACGATTCGGTAAAAAAAATCGGTCAGCAGCCATTCGGTCAGGCTACCCTCGCCCTTACTGGCGATCTGGGCCAATACGATAGCCAGCCAGGTAAAGGGAAAGGCCAGACCGTCATTGAGTCCGGCTTCGGCGGTGAGGGCAAACTTTACATCGTTGCGTTCATTTTCCTGTGGCTCGCCCACCTGCACATCTGCCGCCAGCACGGGATCGGTGGGCGCCAGTACGGCACCTAACAGCAGAGACGAAGCCAGGTCGAAGTGCAGGAACTGCCAGGCCAGCAGGCCAATGGCGGCAATACTCAACAACATTGTAACACTCACCAGCCGCAGAGGCAAGTTCCAGTTTTTCACAGAAAAAGGGCGGTCGATTTTCAGACCTGTTCCCATCAATGAAATAATGACCACCAATTCAGTCAAATGTACCGTATATGCCTGCTTTCGGATGGGATCGGGCAAAGGTAGTCCGTCACCAAAAATGTAAAGAACGGCCCCAAAAAACACATAAAGAATAGCATACGAAACCTTGGTTTTCTCAGTGATGGCGGGCATCCAGGCCATAGCGAGCGAAGCCAGACCAATAATCAGTAGTACAAGGACGTAGGTATCCATTAAATAGTTGGTTTGTTCGCTTCGGTAGACATGCTAAAATTAAGGTTTGGCCAGTTTACAACAACTACCCTACCGACCTGTTGTTTCCTGATAATAAAGATTTTTGCCCGACGTAGGGGTAGCGAAGAATTAACTTGTCAAAAAAGTGGGCCCGGAATTTTTTTTAATCCTTCCGAGTTTTTAACTTGTACACTTTTCAGGCCAAGTACTCGTTTTGAACATATCTCAATTTCTGTTAGTCAGAATATTAAACCAAATACCGGCTTGCTTGTCCAAAACTTACTTTCCCGTTCCTAACTCTCAAAATCTATAAGCCATGAAAAATACAAAAATTTTCTTCATCATCGCCTTCCTGACGGCAGGCTTGCTGGTTGGCCAGGACGCACGGGCACAATTCGGTGGCTCGGTTAGTTTCCAGACTTTTTATAATGAACTCTCGCCCTATGGCAACTGGTCTTCGCACCCAAAGTACGGCTCTGTCTGGACACCCTACGGAGTGGGGCGCAATTTTCAGCCTTACGGCACGGATGGACATTGGGTAATGACCGAATTTGGTAACACCTGGGTATCTGACTTTCAGTGGGGATGGGCTACTTTTCACTATGGCCGCTGGTTTTATGACGATTATCTGGGTTGGGCCTGGGTGCCCGACTACGAGTGGGGCCCCGCCTGGGTAGACTGGCGTTCGGGTAACGGTTATTATGGCTGGGCACCTTTGTGGCCGGGAGTGAGAATCGGTGTTTCGTTCAATATCCCGCTCAACTACTGGGTATTTGTACCACAGCGTTATATTTATAACCGCCGGGTGTTTGGCTACTGCGTGCCTCGTTATCGCTACCGGAGTTTCTTTGGTCGTACTACCATTATCAATAATTACTACTATAACGATAACCGCAGCTATGCCTATGGCCCAAGTCGTGGGGAGGTCGAGCGCGTCACACGTGGCAACGTACCTACCTATCGCGCCGAGGAAATCCGGGGCAACCGCTACGCTTCCAACAACGGATCGGGGACCAGCAACCGTACTTACCGCGCCGACGACTACAGCCGCAGTGGCCTCGACCGCCAAAGCCGTGATACTGGTGGAAGTATCAGCGGTCGTACGTACGATGCCGGTACTTCAGGGCGCTCTTCCCGCACCTACGATGCCAACGATTCCGGTATCAGTAATGGCCGCAGCAGCTACGAGAGCTCAGCTCCATCGTCCAGCCGCACTTACGATGCCACTGAGTCTTCCAGCCGCTCGCGTAGCGGAAGCAGCTACGAATCCGGAAGCCGGAGTTCCAGCACGCCATCCTACGATAGCAATGAAAGCCGGAGTCGTAGCAGTTCAAGTGCGCCTTCGTACGACTCAGGCAACAACTCTAGCAGCAGTAGCCCGAGTGTAAGTAGTCCTAGCTACGAATCCCGCAGCCGTTCCAGCGCTCCGCAAACCCGTTCAGCACCGAGTGTGCGAAGTGCACCAAGTCAACCGAGCAGTAGCCGCTCCCGTAACAACAGCAGCTATTCGGCACCCTCACGGTCCTCATCGAGAAGTTCATCTGCTCCATCCATGAGCAGTCGGTCATCGTCCCAATCGAGCGCAGCCCGATCAAGCGCGCCAAGTTCGAGCAGCCGGAGTTCTTCATCAAGTTCTTCCAGCCGGAGCCGGGGTCCAAGATAAAAGCCGCAAATTGCGGTATAAGATTTAACCTATCTAAAATGAATCGAATAAATGTAGTGCATAAACTCCGGCTCGTTGAGCCGGAGTTTTTTTTCGATTATGTCAGAATTTTATGCCTGACCAACTATCTTCGAGGCTTATTTGTCAATATTTCTGAACCAAAAAACAATTAACCAAACAATGAAAACTACCGCTTTACTCCTGTGCCTCTGCCTACTTTTTACTTTTAAGTCTCAGGCCCAAACGTTCCGTGGTATCGACAAAAGCCCGATGGATATGGCCTACTACCCTGATGACTACGCTCACGACCGTAAGTTTGCACCCGATAAGATCAAAGGCGAAACCGCCAAAGTACGCGTTATTTACAGCCGCCCGGCTTTGAAAGGCCGTGCGTTGGGAGATCTCGTTCCAACGGGCAAAGTATGGCGTGTAGGGGCCAATGAGGCTTCTGAAATCAAGTTTTACGAGGACGCCACGATCATGGGCAAGAAGGTAAAAGCAGGTACCTACGCCCTGCTGGGCCAGGCCAATGAGCAGGATTTTACCATTATTCTCAGCAGTGATGTAGACCAATGGGGCGCGTACAGCTACGACCCGAAATACGATGTACTACGCGTGAACGCACCGCTCAAAGAAATATCTGAACCCGTCGAGAATTTTGCGATTCAGTTTGCCAAAGGCGACGGCAAGGAAGTACTCATGCGCATGGCCTGGGGCAACGCAATGGTAGAGGTACCGATGGTGTTTTAATTGGCTAACGGCTTTCGGCTTGTAGTAAGGAGGGCCTGGCAAAATTTTGCCAGGCCCTCCTTACTATTCCCAATCAATATCGTTGTTGCTTCCTGCAATAATGAAAAGGCCGAAAGCAGACCGCCAATAGACCTACTACCACAAATAAATCCGGTCCTCCGGCTTCACATATAATTTGTCGCCCGGCTTCACATTAAACGCTTCGTACCACGCATCCATATTGATGAGCGGGCCGATGGTGCGCCACTCGCCGGGCGAGTGCGGGTCAACCAGTACTTGCTGGGCAGCGGCTTCGGGTAGGATATTGGTACGCCATACTTGTGCCCAGGCCAGGAAGAAACGCTGATCGGGCGTGAACCCGTCGATCTTCTTGTCAGACTTTCCTTCGGGCGTCATCTTAAAAGCGGTGTAAGCCGCATTCAATCCACCCAAATCGCCGATGTTCTCGCCCAGTGTCAGGCGGCCGTTGACGTGCAGAGTATCAAGTACTGTGTAGTTATTGTATTGCTCCACGATGCGGTCCGCGAGTTCGACAAACTTCTTGCGGTCATTTTCAGTCCACCAGTTGCGGAGGTAGCCGTCTTTGTCGTACTGGCTGCCACTATCGTCGAAGCCGTGCGAAATCTCGTGACCAATCACTGCGCCGATTCCACCGTAGTTCACCGCGTCGTCGGCGTTGGGATCAAAGAAGGGGAATCGTAAAATACCAGCCGGGAAAACGATTTCATTCAGTACCGGATTGTAGTAAGCATTAACCGTGGGTGGCGTCATACCCCAGCGGGTACGGTCCACAGGCTTACCCAATCGGCTGACCATGTCTTTATAATCCCAGGCATCGCTGTTTTTTACGTTGGCGTAGAAAGTACCGGGCTTAATGTACAATCCTTCGTAGGTCTGCCATTTATCAGGATAACCGATTTTAGGCGTGAAATTGTGAAGCTTGGCGAGCGCTTTTTCCTTCGTTTCGTCGCTCATCCATTCCAAGCCATTGATGCGCTGCTCGTAGGCTTTCACCAAGTTCTTGATCAACTCGTCCATGCGCTGCTTGGCGGCTGGAGTAAAGTACTTCTTTACGTAAAGCTGTCCGAGCAATTCACCAATAGTCCGGTCGGTAAGCTGCGACATCCGCTGCCAGCGGGGCGTCTGCACTTTTTGTCCGGTAAGCACCTGATTGAAGGCAAAGGCCGCATCCACAAAATCGGAGCTCAGGTAGCTGGCCGAAGATTTCAGCACATTCCAAGTCAGATACGCTTTCAGGTCGGGCAGCGACGTGGCGTTGAACAGCGAGTCAGCTTTCACGAAAAAGGCCGGATTATTCACAAGTACCGTATCCTCGCCCGTCACCATCATCATGGGCATAATCTGCTGCCAGTTGAAGTGCGGGGTACTTTTGGAGAAATCTTTGACCGACAATTTATTATAAGTCTTCTGCGGGTCACGCATTTCCACGCGCGGCATCTGGGCGCGGGCCAGCTCAGTTTCCAGCTTCATAATTGCCTCGGCGTTTGCCTTGGCCTGGGTTTCGGAAGTACCCGTCAGCGTGAAGAGTTTTACGATATAGTCGTTGTAGGCAGCGCGGATTTTCTGGCTACGGGCATCGTCTTTCAGGTAGTAGTCGCGGTCGGGTAATGTAGTCCCGCCCTGCGAAAACTGCGGGATCATTACTTCCACATCTTTGCGATCCTGCCCTACGTAAAAGCCGAAGAAGGGGCTTCCTTCACCCACGGTGCGGGCTTTGGCGATCTGCTCGATGGCCGCCTGCTTACTGTTGATGCCGCCAATTCTTTGCAGATCGGCTTTGATAGGCGTGTAGCCCAGTTTTTCGATGGCGGCGCTGTCCATAGCGGCTTTATAAAAGTCGCTCACCCGTCGCTCAACCGAACCCGCCGGGGCATTTTTGTTAGCGGCAGCATCTTCCAAAAGACCGCGCACGGCTTCTATATTGAAGTCGCGCAGCACATTGAAACTACCCCAGCGCGTTTCTTTGGCCGGGACGGGATTGTTCTTGATCCAGTTGCCGCTGGCATAGGTATAGAAATCGTCACCCGGCTTTACGGAAGTATCCATATTGGCAGGATCAATGAACTTCTCCGGGGTCAGGGGCTTTACTTCCTTTTTTTGGGCAAAAGTGGTTGTTTGCAGAAATCCCGCTCCACAGAGTGCGAATGCCAGCAATTTTGTTTTACAAATCATTTTTCGATTAGGTTGATGCGTTAACTATTGTTGGTGCAATGATACTTGGTTTTTAAATAACCTAAACGCCTGTGTGCCTGAATTGATTTCGATTTTTTGGAAAGAATCGTCAAAAGCTTATAAAAGCGGGCTTGCGAGTCGGCCAGGCAGCAGACGGAATAAGCCTAACCTGAAAAGGCAAGGGAAGGATGGCCTTTTGTTCTTAAAGAATGTACTCTCCATCGACGCTCTGCACTGGTTCCGGGATGTCGGTTTCTCCCAGCATCTGAAGCAAATTAATCTCGATAGTGCGGGTGATTTGATCCAGCGGAACCCCGGTCGGCAATGGCTCGAACGGGTTGACCAACGTCTGCCCGACCGAGTGGGTAGTAAGGAAAATATAACCAACCAAAGAGCCAAAAAATATAGACCAGTAGCCAATTACATTGGCAGTTACCATGGTCGTGCTGATAATAAAAATCCAGATAAACGAACGGGTGTAGTAGTTGTATGTCGTAGGAAACACGGTGTTGGCAATGCGCTCCGATTTGCCCATCTCGTCACAGAAATTGACAATCATCCGGTTCATTTCTATAAACCGGAAACCATCGATGGCTCCTCTTTTGTACAGATCCTCTACGAATTTCGACTGATAGGAAAGAATGGCGTTGGGAATATTCATATCCTTTTCTACATAATCAAATTCCTCCGGGTCAATGAATATATCGTGCTCAATGATATTTGATTTTCGTAAGTTGTTTTTCAACGCGTATAGAAAAGCGATGTGCCGCCTCACTGCGACACGCCTCAAATCAAGGAGTTCTGCTTCGGGTAGACTCTCTGAGTGGGTAGTATACTGTATGATCTGTCTGGCCCAGGTTCGGGAGTCGTTCACGATCGCACCCCAAATCTTCCTGGCTTCCCACCAACGGTCGTAGGACTGGTTATTATTGAAACCGACAAAGAAAGCCAGCGCGGTACCAAGGATAGTCGGGACGACCGCAGGAAACACAAAGTAGTGACTAACTACATACTCGTTGAGGAAAAACGCCGCGACGCAAATCATCAGATCGAGTATAGCGTATCGCCCCGTTCCCGATATGATCCGGCCTATTCTTACATTTTTTGAGATTAACATAAAATCAACTTATCCCTATTTTTCTTGTCTGAACAAAAGTAGGAACTTTCTGAAAATTTTGAGTTTACGGGAAATGAGCAGAAATGATTGGAAAGTCCTGCCTTCAATTACTCTATTCCCAGACCGCTATGCCTACACAAAAACAAGTGATTCTATATATCTTGATCTTGTATGAAAGAAATTCTGTTAACTACCACGCACGACTCCTTTTAGCATTTCTTTATCGAGAAACCCGTTTTCAGTAGCTGATCTTTTCAAAACGGATACCTCACCCGATCTTTCAAGTACTACGGCGACTACCTGTTCGTAGCTGAACACGTTCTGAGAGCGTAGCTTCGCCCGTAATTCATCCTCGGTTACCCGAACCGAGCGCAAATTCCGGCGCAGTACCTGGCCATTTTCCATCAGCAGCGTTGGAGGATTGTCTACCAGTCGTTTTACCCAATCCCAGCGAACGCGCGCGACAGACACAAGCAGTTGTAAACCGAAGAGCGAGAGTAACGCAACAAACCCTTCCACCACTGCTACATCCCGACCTACCACTGTCGTGGCCAAAAGCGCGCCCATCGCCAGCGTGATTAGAAAGTCGAAACCGGAAAAAGTAGTAAAGCTCCGAAGTCCGAACAGACGAGTAGTAGCAATGATGAGTAAATAAAAAACGACGCACGAGAGTACGATCCAATACAAGTGGGAAGACGGAGCGGTAAACCAGGTATTCATGATTGAAGTTGTTTGTTGGCGTAAGGTACATCCAGGTCAGTAATGTATTTTTCTCCCCCGATGTCCTGCCACTCCCAACCGCTTCTGTGGAGGTTGGCGAGCATTAATTTACGCCTTTTTTCCAGGCCGCGATACAATTCGTTGGCTTCGAGCGGGGAGGTTCTAACCAGTTGTACCCCCGTTTCGCGCTCGATGACGTTGAACCGGGGGAGGGGGGGCGCTTCAGCAGCGGGTCCCAGATAGGTAATGGTTTCCAGGTAGGATGTTATCGCCCGTCGTACCGATTGAAGCTGTAACGCGTCGGGCCGCTTACTTTCAGGTACGTGAAACATAAATATCGTAAGTACTTCGTCCAAAGCACTTAGCTTAAGTTCAATGTTTTCGCTGGGCGTATTGCTGTGCATGTAGTGCAAAATGGGGTAAGCAAGATGGTTTTGGGTATAGAGAAATATCTCCGCTGAAAGATCACTCAGAGCAGAAGTAGCGCTGCTAAAATCTTTTCCATCGTAACTATTGATGACGATTTCCTCGGCTGTGGCTCCCAAACTACTGATTTGTAAAGCAAGGGAGCGTTTGTGAATGGCATTAGACAGCACAGGTACCAGGTAGGTAATCGACATCGTGACGTTGACCAGACCCACAAATGACATGAAGGAAGTAAATATCCGCCAGAAGTCGTTGCCAGGCACGTAGTCGCCCATTCCCAGGGTCGAGAGGGTATACCCCACATGATAGATCTTCTCGAAGATATCCGCCGGAGACTTATCTGACCCGACCAAAATCGAGTTGGTATCGGCGGCGTAGATCAGCGTGAATCCTGTCCATAGCAGCAGAATCCAGATAATCATAATGGAAAAGATAGCTACTAGTCCGATGTAATTGAGCAGGCGGCTACGACCGTTGTGACCCGACAACCTCTGCATCAGACTATAGGTACTTTTTCCAGTCCAGGCAGTAATTCTTCCCTCACCGGTGGGAATAAAGGCCGTTATGGCAAAATCGCTGATTGCCAGTAAAACCAGGGTAGCCCCGATGATGGCCAGTAGGATATTCATTAGCGTAGTCGATCATTAAATATTGGGGACAGAATGACTACCTACTAGAATCATGCTAGCTTTAACCAAAGGTTACCACTTTTGAATTACGGAAACCTAAACCCCGAAACACCTCACTTCCACACCAGCCCCATATTCTTAAATACAAAAGCGTACAAATCCGCCGTAGTTTCCAGCGCTTTCTTGGTATTGCTGGCCCCGTGACCCGAGTTGGTATCGATGCGAATCAACAATGGATTGGTAGACGACACCCCCGCTTTCTCCTGCAAGGTGGCGGCGTACTTGAATGAGTGCGCAGGTACCACGCGGTCGTCGTGGTCGGCGGTGGTGATGAGCGTGGCGGGGTACTTTCCGCCCTCTTTAATGTTGTGCAGCGGCGAGTACTTGTATTGGTACGCAAACTCGTCGGCATTGTCGCTGCTGCCGTAGTCGGCGATCCAGTTCCAGCCGATGGTGAATTTGTGGAAGCGCAGCATGTCCATCACGCCTACGGCGGGCAGGGCTACCTTGAAAAGTTCGGGCCGTTGATTGATGACCGCGCCCACCAGCAAGCCGCCATTGGAACCGCCCTGCACGGCCAGGTACTCAGGCGAGGTGTACTTCTCCTTGATAAGGTACTCGGCGGCGGCAATGAAATCATCAAATACGTTCTGTTTGTTGAGCTTCATGCCCTGCTCGTGCCATTTCTCGCCGTACTCGCTGCCGCCCCGCAGGTTGGCCTGCACGAAAATACCCCCCTGGTCCAGAAACGGAATGCGCGTAGGACTGAATGTCGGGGTAAGGCTAATGTTGAAACCGCCATAACCATACAGAAGCGTAGGGTTTTTACCATCCAGTTTCAGGCCTTTTTTATAGACAATAAAGGCCGGAATTTTAGTACCATCTTTGCTGGGATAAAACACCTGCTTCGTTTCGTAATCAGTAGGTTTGAAACTCACTTCCGGCTCACGGAAAACGCTGCTTTTCTTCGTAGCGATGTCGTAGCGAAAAATCGTCGGAGGGTAGTTGAACGAGGTGTAAGTATAGAACACAAACTTGTCGTCTTTCTCACCACCAAAACCACCCGCCGAACCCAGGCCCGGTAACTCGACTTCGTTTTGCAATTTCCCGCTCATATCATAGACATAAGCGCGCGTAGTCACATCCTTGGAGTAAAGCGCGAAAATTTTTCCGCCAGCGGTACCAGCGTTCAACAATGGTTCAGGTTTTTCGGGCAGGAAAGATTGCCAGGTTTTGGGTTGAGAAAGGTACTTCATCACCTTGCCATTGGGCGCATTTTCGTTGGTTTCGATCAGAAAACCGCCGTCCACATTTTCGATAATGCCGTAGGAGAAATCCGTGATTTCTTCCTTAACAGGCGTGAAGGTACTTTCACCTTTTTTCATTACCCACAGCCCGTTTCCGTCCAAGCCCTTGCCCCGATCGCTGAGGTACAGCGCTGCGTATTGCTCGTCTTCGGTAGTACTTACGGTATGGAAGCGCTGCGGATTGGCGGGATCTTCGTAGATCAGTTTGTCACTACTTTGGGGGGTACCAACCTGATGATAAAACACCTGGTGGTTTTCGTTTTTAGCAGCCAGCGCGCTGCCTTCGGGCTTGGGGTAGCGGCTGTAATAAAAGCCATCGCCCTGCCAGGCCGCGCCCGATACCTTCACCCATTCCAGCTTATCGGACATCATTTTCAGGGTTTTCATATCCATCACCTGGTACTCCTGCCAGTCGGAGCCGCCCTGCGAAAAACCGCACACCGCGTAGTTACCATTCTTGGACAAACTAAAAACCGTGAGCCGGGTAGTGCCATCGGCGGAAAGTTTGTTGGGGTCGAGCACTACTTCGGGGGTACCTTCCAATCCTTTTTGCCGATAGAGTACCGACTGATTTTGTAAGCCGTCGTTTTTGTAAAAATAAAAGTACTCGCCTTTCTTGCGGGGCGCCGAGTACTTGGGGTAGTTGTAGGCTTTTTCCAGATCGTCGAAAATCTTTTGCTTGAAGGGAATTTTGTTCAGATAATCGAACGTCACCTCGTTTTCGGCTTTCACCCAGGCAGCCGTTTCGTCGGAACGATCATCTTCTAACCAGCGGTACGGGTCAGGTACCTGGGTACCGTGGTAGGTATCGACGTGGTCTATTTTTTTTGTGGTAGGATAGGTTATGTTTTGCGCCTCCCCGTCGGGATGGAGCAGCGTAGCGGTAAGCAGGGTCATGCCGAGTAGTTTGTGGTTCATTTTTTTACAAGATTAAATTGATCTTGGAGCATTGAACAAAAGTACGATTGGTTTGTATGACAAGCAATGGTACTTTAAAGGTGGTAGTTTTGCTCGGTCTTCCGGCAGAAGTCCAACAATAAGCTTACAATGGTCCTTTATTTTCTTGAAAGAAATCTCAGGCTCTATGCTAGGTTTGGGTAATAGTTTTCTCCGTATTTTTATCAAAAAAAACGCTATGACAACACGCTTTCTCTCTCTGCTATTGCTTGTCGTTTTTGCGGTTACGGGTGTCCGGGCCCAGGACATCGACTCCACCGTTGCGTTTCCCGTCAACGCCGTCATTTTCCTCAAAGACGGTACCCAGCTGCGCGGTGTGCTGCTTTCTGAGTCGCCGGTGGGGGCGCGGATCAGAACCGACAACTTGGGAGAGATCACTGTGACGGCGGACAAAATCGAAAGTATCGAGAAAAACGATAACGGCTTCTACAACAAAGGAACGTACTGGTTCAATAACCCCCATTTTACCCGCTACCTGTTTGCGCCTTCGGCTCTGTCGCTGGACAAAGGCGAAGGCTATTACCAGAATTCCCTGCTTCTCCTCAATTCCGTAGAAGTAGGCGTCACCGATCATTTCACGATGGGTGGAGGTTTTGTGCTGAATCCCACTTTCCGCGATTGGCAGGTACTTTTCCTGACACCCAAAATTAGTTTTCCCACTCAATCAAAGATAACGTTCGGATTCGGAGCGTTGGCTATCGGCATTTTTAATCGCAATTATGACTTTGACCTCCAGACAGGAGTATCGCGCAAAGATGGCATAGAAACCAATTTTGCCGGTGTTGGCTACGGCATGATGACCATCGGCGGAACTGAGCGAAACGGTTCGGTGGGTTTAGGTTGGGGCTTTGCGCAGGGAGAAATCAGCGCCAGTCCCGTCATTAACCTTAGCTACATGTCGCGACTGGGCCGGAAAGTAGGTGTCGTAACTGAAAACTGGATTATCATTCCTCGTCAGGGCGATTCGGGCGTCGGTATTTTATCGGGCGGTGTGCGATTTTTTGGAGAAAAGATGGCTGTAGATTTGGCGCTTTGGGTGCCCGTCGGTGAAGACGCCCCCTTCTTCGCTATTCCCTATGTTGATTTTGTAATAAAATTCGGGCACAAGAAAAGACCAGGTCAGCGCGGCAAGAAATAGGCACATGCAAGAGGATTTCTATGTGTCATCGAATACGTAAAGCAAAACTATAATGACAAAAAGTAAAATAGTGCTGGTCACGGGCGGAAGCCGTGGCCTGGGTAAGAATATGGCGCTGAGCATCGCCGCCAAAGGCAACGACGTACTGCTCACGTACCACAGCAAAAAAGACGAGGCCGAAGAGGTAGTAGCCGAAATTAAGAAAATGGGTCAAAAGGCAGCCGCTCTGCCGCTGGACGCGGGCAATACCAGTAGTTTCGATTCCTTTTTAGAGCAAGTTCAGAAAGTACTGAAAGACATCTTCGACGCGGAAAAGATCGATTTTCTGGTCAACAACGCGGGTATCGGCATCTACACTCCTTACGCCAGCACGAGCGAAGAACAGTTCGATTTGTTGATGAACATTCATTTCAAAGGGCCGTTTTTCCTGACGCAGAAAGCTCTGCCCATGATGGCGGACGGCGGCGGAATTATTAACATTTCATCGGGGCTGGCCCGTTTTTCCAATCCCGGTTCTTCGGCTTATGGTGCCATGAAAAGTGCGATGGAAACACTGACGCGCTATCAGGCGAAGGAGTTGGGGGAAAGGGGAATCCGGTCCAATATCGTGGCACCGGGGGCAATCGAAACTGACTTTGGCGGCGGGAGAGTGCACGATAACGCTCAGCTGAATGCCCAGATCGCCTCGGTCACTGCCCTGGGTCGAGTGGGTAAACCCGACGACATCGGCGGTGTGGTAGCTTTCCTCTGCACCGACGATGCCAGGTGGATCAACGCCCAGCGCATCGAGGTTTCGGGCGGAATGAATCTTTGACGTATTGAAACACGAACATTAAAAGAAAGCCGACGCATGACGCGTCGGCTTTTTGTGTTTCTATCCTTCAAAAGAACCGCTCAAATCTCCCGAATCGATGGGCGGACATTTTATTTTGCAAGCAAAGTATTAGCTAAGGGGTCAATAGTGCTTTGTACCTAAAACCCAGACAAACCTTTCCTCCATGACCCTCGGCTTACAGACTCTCGATTACGCCATTTTTCTCGTGTATTTTATCATCGTTGCCAGCTATGGCTATTGGGTGTACACCCACAAAGGCAAGCAGAACGGCGACAGTGCCAAAGATTTCTTCCTGGCCGAAGGCTCGCTGACGTGGTGGGCGATCGGTGCTTCCATTATTGCTTCCAACATTTCGGCGGAGCAGTTCATCGGCATGAGCGGGCAGGCTTTTCAGTTGGGGATTGCTATTTCGGTTTATGAATTATTGGGCGCGGTGTCGCTGCTGATCGTGGCGGTGTACTTTCTGCCCATGTACCTCAAAAACGACATCTTCACCATGCCACAGTTTCTGGCGCGGCGCTACGATACCCGGCTGGCGACGATCATGGCGGTGTTCTGGCTTTTCCTGTACATTTTCGTGAACATGACCTCTATTATCTACCTCGGGGCATTGAGTCTGGAAAAAATGACGGGCTTCGCTTTCATGCCCTGCGCGGCTTTTCTGGTGGCCTTCGCCATCGTCATTACGCTGGGTGGCATGAAAGTCATCGGCTACACAGATGTAATTCAGGTAGTTTGCCTGGTTTTTGGCGGACTAGCCACGACCTATCTGGCGCTGGGCCTGCTTTCCGACCGGGTTGGAACGGGAGCGGGTGTATTCGAGGGCCTGAGCATGATTGCCCAAAAAGCCGATAGCCATCTGCACATGATTTTCACGCCTGGCGAGTACAGCGTTCATGATGGCCGTGGCGGCTTCATCGACGCCTACAATCAACTACCTGGCGTAATGATGTTTATTATCGGCGGGCAGTGGGTCAACAACCTCAACTACTTCGGCTGCAACCAGTACATTACGCAACGTGCCCTTGGTGCCGACCTCAAAACGGCTCGCAGCGGACTGCTTTTTGCCTCGGTACTCAAAATGTTCATGCCGCTCATCGTGGTACTACCAGGTCTGGCAGCCTACGTCTTATTTCAGGAAAACGCTGACCCGGCCATCATCGGTGGCATCACGGACAACAATATCGTCAAACCCGACAACGCCTATCCCGTTCTGCTCAATCTGCTTCCCACGGGCTTAAAGGGCCTGGCTTTCGCCGCCCTCACCGCCGCCATCGTGGCAAGTCTGGCGGGTAAGGCCAACAGTATTTCGACTATTTACATGCTTGACATCCACAAGAAGTTTTTCAACAAAAACCTCGATGAAAAGCAAACCGTGTGGACAGGCCGCGTGGCGATCGTGGTGTCGTTTATCATTGCGCTACTGGTGAGTCCGCTGCTGCGTAATTTCGGGCAGGCCTTCGAGTACATTCAGGTATATACGGGCTACATTTCGCCGGGCATTCTGAGTATCTTCCTGTTGGGTTTCTTCTGGAAGAAGGCTACGGCCAACGGCGCTCTGGCCGCTGCGGTGTTGAGCGTGGCACTGTCGGCTTTCATCGAGTACCAATTCCCCGCCTTCCCTTTCCTCAACCGCATGGGGGTAGTTTTCTGGATTTGCTGCCTGGTGCACATCGCCATCAGCCTGGCGCAATCGGGCGGGAAGGACAATCCGAACGCCTTCCTGGTCAAGCGGGAGTGGTTTAGCGTCGCGCCTTCTTTCAGGTACGGGGCGATTGGGGTGGTAGCCCTATTTTGTGTGATTTATTGGATTTGGTGGTAGTGCTTTATTACTTATACTTACAATCGTTCGATGGTTGTTACAACCAAATCTATTCTGTAAAAACTAAAAGATGGTGTTAGCTTTTTTTATTTCGTGGCTGTTTCCAATATTTCTTCTGGCAACACTAGCATTGCCGATTGTAGCGCTGGTCGATATTTTAAGGAATACTTTTAAAGGTTCCGACAAAATAATTTGGGTAGGGATCGTCATATTTCTTTCTATTGCCGGCTCAATCCTGTACTTTATAATCGGTTCAAAACAAAAGATTATTGAGTAATTGTAGTTACTGAATTGCAGCCCTCAGCTCAGAAAACGCATTTTCTGTAGAAACAGACACAAAATGAACAACAACGATACCCTCCGCCGACTGCGCTTTGCCTTTGACCTGGACGACCATACCATGATGACGCTCTTCAAAAAAGGCGGCTATGAAGCTACCCGCGCCGAAGTGAGCGACTGGCTGAAACGCGAGGAGGATGAAAACTTCCAACCGCTCCGCGACGTGATGCTGGCGACTTTCCTCAACGGCTTTATCGTGGACAAACGTGGCAAGAAAGACGGCGAAGAACCTAAGGCTGAGAAAAAAACAAACAACAATCTGGTACTTCGCAAGCTAAAAATTGCCCTGAGTATGAACGATACCGATATGCTCGACGTATTCGCGTTAGTCGGCTTCCACATCAGCAAGCACGAAATCAGCGCGTTTTTCCGCAAGCCCGATAACCCGCGCTATCGCGACTGCAAAGATCAAATCCTGCGCAATTTTCTGGTAGGATTGCAGATGAAGTATCGACCAAATCCTGAGGAAGATTTTGAAGACTAAAAATACGAAGGCTCCGCTAAAAACGGAGCCTTCGGTACTTAATTAAAAAGGTCGACAGCCTGTCAGTCTGAGCGTAGCCGAAGACTACTTCTTCTCCGGCATCAACACTACCTTAATAAAATTACTGTCATCCAAGTACTTTTGCGCGGCGGCTTTGGTGCTGGCGACGGTCACTTCTTTCAGGTGTTTTTCTTCATTAAAAACCTCAGTCAGGTCTTCGTCTTCGAATAGACTGTTATCGAGGTAGCCACGCCAAAACTCGTTGGTTTTCAGGCTCACCTGCGTTTGGCGCTGCGTTTCGGCCACGAACTTTTCGATATCCTTGGGTTCGGCTCCGTTCTTTTTCAATTTCTCGATCTCCTCCTTGGTACGCTGAATGAGCTTGTCCACGTTTTCAGGAGCGCAGCCGAAGCCGATCATCATCCGGTAGTGGCCGTTGGGGTACTTATCCGTAGATTCCGAAACGCTCACGCCGTACACGCCGCTTTCTTCCTCGCGGAGCGCCTCAATGAGTTTGATTTGCAACACTTCCTGTAAAGCCTCAATCTGCACGTTATTTTCGGGAGTATAGTCGTACTCGCCCGTATATGCCAGCGCTACACGACTTTTGGGCTCCACCCCCATGTAAACCGTTTTTTCCACACGTCCCTTCATCGGACGAATATCCGGGTCATCGTAGGTATCGTTGCGGTCGGTCGAAGGTAGTCCGCCGATGTACTTTTCGATCATCGGCTTGATTTCGTCCACCTTAAAGGCTCCGACGAAAGTAAACACGAAATCGGAGGCATCTTTGAAGCGGTCTTTGTAAATCTCCATGGCCCGATCGAGGTTCACTTTGTCCACACGTTCGGGAGTAAGGGGCTCACTGCGCGGGTCGTAGTTGGTCATCACAGCGTTCAACGTATCCGAAAAAATCTTCTCCGGCGTCGGTGTTTTCATCATGTTCTCCAGGTACGATTTCTGGCTTGACAGAATCCCCTGCGCCACGGGCTCGTCCTTGCGGGGGGCGGTGAAGTAGGCGTACATAAGTTGCAGGGCAGTTTCAAGGTCTTTCGGGTTGGTACTGCCCGTCACGCCTTCGGAGAGTTCAGTCACGTAAGGGCGCACGCTGACGGTTTTGCCGGCAAGGTACTTCTGCAACTGCGTCTGGCTATAACTACCCGCGCCACCCGAGCCAATGAGGTAGCTGGCGAAATCACCCGTTTCCAGATCTTTGGGAAACAGCGAAGTACCTCCCTTTCCCGTGGCTTTGAACAGGATTTGATCGTTCTTGAAGTCGGTTGGCTTCAAAAGTACCTTCACGCCGTTGCCCAACGTGAGTTCGGTAACACCCAGGCGTTCGTCCAGTTTTTTCTCTGATACAACCTTCGTGCCTTTCGGTTCAGTGGGCAGCAACGGCTCGTCTTTGGTGTCGTCCACATAGGCCGTCACGTCCTTACCCGCCGTGGCGAGCAGTTCTTTCACCTTTGCCTCGGTGGGGAGTTGATCTTTGGCCTTCTCGGGACCCAGAATCACCACTGCGCGGTTCTTGTCGGTGATAAACTGACTGGCGAGTTTGTTGATCTCCGCCAGCTTGACACCCTCGATTTCTTTCTTGACAAAGCCGGAGTAATACTCGATACCCATGATCGAACTTTCGTTCAGGAAGTTATCGATGTAGGCCTGCACGTAACGGTCCGAGCGGGTCTTGTCTTTTTCCGCCAGACTTCGTTCTATACCGTTCAAGTAGGAGCTTTTGGCCCGGTCGAGTTCGGACTGTGTGAAGCCAAATTTTTGCACACGGACATTTTCCTCGAGCAACGTTTTCAAAGCGCGCTCCACGCCATCGGCACTTTTGGCCAGAGCCACGGAGGTGAAGGCGTCAAGATCGCCCAGGAAGCCCCCGTAACTACCCGTTCCAAATAGGAAAGGCGGATCGGCCTGTTGCGTGAGCTCCTGCATGCGCGTGCCCAGCATGGCGTTAAAAAGCCGGAAGGTCAATTCCGTGCGGGTATCTTTCAGGGTCTTTTCCGTGAATTCAGGCTGTTTATAAATCACCTGCACCAGATTTTGCGGTTGCTCGGCGTCGGTTACAATCGCCACATTCGTGGCCCCGTCGAGCGGAATTTTGTACTCGGTCCGCTTCTTGGGCGACTTGGGCATCGGAATGCTACCAAACTTGTCTTTGATGATTTGCTCGACCTTGGCAGGATCGAAATCACCCACGGCAATGACCGCCATCAAGTCAGGGCGGTACCAGTCGGTGTGGAATTGCTTCAGGACTTCGGGTTTGAAGTTCTTCAAAACTTCATCTTTGCCGATGGGCAGACGGTCGGCGTAGCGCGAATTGTTGAGGATCATTTTGAAATACTGATCGCGCATCCGCTGCTGCGCGCCCCGGCCCGAGCGCGACTCTTCCAGTACCACGCCGCGTTCTTTCTCCACTTCTTCGGGATCGAACAGCGCATTGTGCGCCCAGTCTTCCAGTACCTGCAATCCTTTTTCAAGCAGTCCCGCCGAGTCGGTGGGGATCGGCAACATATAGACCGTTTCGTCGAAGCCCGTGTAGGCATTCAGATCGGCCCCGAAGCGAACGCCGGATTTTTGCAGGAAATCGACCAGTTCATTTTTGGGAAAATTCTTGGTGCCGTTGAAGTTCATGTGCTCCATGAAGTGAGCCAGCCCTTGCTGTTCATCGGTTTCGAGGACAGAACCCGCCTTGATCGCCAGCCGCAGTTCGGCACGATCCTTAGGCTCAACGTTTTTGCGAATGTAGTAGGTCAGGCCGTTGGCGAGCTTGCCTATTTTTACGTTAGGATCGACGGGGATGGGTTTGGAGAGATCCATCTGTGCCATTACAGGGGTAGTAAGTACCAATAGCAGCAGCCAGATTTTGGGAGAGAGGAAATTGTTCATACGGTGATGGGATAGATAGAAAGAGAGTGTAACAAAATATCAACGAAGAAAGTAGTTTTTTGTTGAAAAGCAAGATACTATCCCCGAGATACGCTATGTATTGCGGCGGGTCGCCTGCCACTGCTTGTACTTTCCGGCTCCTGATACAGTTTCCTGTTCAGTTTATGAGTAATCACTTTTAGTTTGTAAGCGTTTTCTAGCCAAAATAAATCATATATCTTAGGCAGATAGGCCAGGCTGTCGGTGGTAAGGAGTTCGTCAATTTCGAGCTGACGACGGCTTATTTCTTCTGCATCCAATATTCTGGTCTGGTTCTGCTCATCCGATAGCGACTGGGCTATCAGAACCTCGATGCCGCCGAGTGCTTCCTGTAAGGCTTTGTTCACTCTTTCGTCCTGACAACGATAGTCAGGATTTCTTTTTAAAAACAATCTCATATTCGTGATAAGAGAAAGTTGATTGTATATAAGCAAGGCAACCCGCTGCATGGTACTGAGTAGTTCGGTTTGTCGGGGTGTTTCGGCCTGGGCGAGACGGTAAGAACCGAGAAGTTCATCGGTTTCCAGAAAAGCGGTTTTGCGGTACAGTTTATACTCCGTGGTAGTGTTATCGCCGGTTCTGACCTGAGCCAATACGTTTTTCAGCAAATTATAATTGGCACGCAGGGCCGACGCCACATCTCCAGGTAGTTTTTGTAGCTCCCAATACGGAAAAACAAATCGCATGGCGAGCCAACACAAACCAGCAGCCAGCAGTGTGTCCAGAAGCCGATAGTAGGCGGCATCCATAAACCCCCGCTGAAGGTAGCTGTAGAAAAAAAGGATGAAAATGGTAAAAAATCCCGTAGTGACTGCATATTGTCGTTTGATAAACGAGAAAGCGCCAAACTGTGACACCAAAAAAATCGCCAGGCTAAGAATCGGCCCCGGCCGGAAGAGGTAGTAAATGCCCAAGCCAGCGGCCAAGCCAGCCAGCGTCCCGTAGGTTCGGTGGGTAAGGCGTTCGCGGGAAAGGCTGAACCCAGGTTTCAGGATCACCAGCACGGTCAGCAGCGCCCAACTCGGGTTATCCAGGCCCAGCGCCCCGGCCAGAAAATACGCTCCGGTGGCCGTGAGAGCCATGCGGATCGCGTATCGAAAAAACCCTGATTGTAGCGATAAGTGACTGCGCAGGTAATCCCACGCAATGGTTTCGCGGAGGGCAAATCGCCGCAGTCCTTCGGTGGGGAAATCCAGCCGCACTTCCCGCCGGTCCAGCGTGTCGCGCAGGTTACGGAGTAAGCGCAATTCCTGCTCCGCATTTCTCTGAATCCGGCGCAGTAATCGGTAGCTTTCCGCTACCTGCACCAGGCCACGCAATGACTGTTTTTGGTGATCAAGGTATTGGGTCAACTGTTGCAGGGCCCGTTCGGAGTCATTTTCATTGCTTTGGGCTGGCGTAGCCTTCTCGTCCTGCGCCAAACGGCTTTCCAAATGACGAAGTTGGGCCGCAATGCTGGCGTTCAGCGCCATGAGCATAGGTTTTGCTTCTTCCTTCTCAGGGCCTTCGGGCAGAGCTTCCAGCGACGAGACACTGGCTGTTGCCAGTTCGAGCAAGTCTACCAGGTTGGCCAGAAAGTGGGTGGCCCGCCCCATGAAAGTCTCGGGATTGGTGATGTTCATGGGTTCACGCAGTAACACTTCCCGGATTTGCTGGTGCGCGGCCAATATTCCACCCTGTTTTTGGGTCAACGCCAAAAGTATGTCGTCACCGGAACGGCTTGAGTTCAATAGATTACCCTGTTCCTCGAAATAATCGGCCGTCAGGCGCAGGCAGTCCTGCAGGCGCCGCCGAAGCTGCCGGGGACGCTGTAACGGGTGCATTAATAATGCGTACAAGATGTACCAAGATGCTCCCAGCAGCAAGTAGCCCGCTTTATGCAAGCCGTCGCTCAGAGAGGGAACGGTGGCCGCCAGACTCAGCCCGATCATCACCGAAAGATTGAGCAGCAGAGCTACAATACTAAAATTAGGGCTAAAAGGAGAAAGGAAATTAATGACAAACAACACGCCGAAAAGCATGACGGCGTTCAGTATCGGGTACGCTTTTACCTGAGTAAATACCAGAAAAAGCAGCGCCGACAGACTCCCTGACAAAAGCATGAAGCCCAGTTTCTTAGGCAGCGCAATTGGTATGTCGATGCCGAATACGAAAGTACTGCCCAGAAACAGGAAAAGCCCCAGCTCGTTGTATCCAAGTACCAAGCATACCAGTAGTGGCAAAGACGCTCCCAACAGGAACCGTAGCGCAGATTCCGTATCCTCGGAGGTCACATATTCTTTGATAGTCATACGGTGCGGTCAGCGAATAGTATCCTATGTAGTTACCGATAAGAAAAGAAATCAAAACCAGAATCTTCTGAGAACTTTACTGGCAGACGCGGGCGATTTGGCATTTTCTTGATAACATTGAGTTTTATTTATTAAACTTTTTGAAAAATCCTCCGGGCGGTAGGGCCAAAGCAAGCGTTAAATTATGAAAAAAGGACTTTTTGCACTCTGTTTAGTCTGTAGTATAGGATTGGCCCAGGTTAGCCGGGCTCAGCAACATTCCGAGCAAAGCCACTCCAATTACATCCCTCCTACTGATGAGAAAGTCGTGGCCAAGCTGGCACAGTGGCAGGATGTAAAATTTGGTCTGCTCATGCACTGGGGTACTTACAGTCAGTGGGGAATCGTGGAGTCCTGGTCGCTTTGTCCCGAAGACGAAGGCTGGTGCGAGCGCCGAGGTCCTTACTCTGCCAACTGGTACGAGTACAAAAAAGCTTACGAAAATCTGCAAACTACCTTCAACCCCACGCGCTTCAGTCCTGAGAAATGGGCTACCGCGGCTAAGGGGGCGGGCATGAAATATGTGGTGTTTACTACGAAGCACCACGACGGTTTCTGCATGTTTGATACCAAGCAGACCGATTATAAAATTACCAGTGCCAAATCGCCTTTTGCCAGCAATCCGCGTAGTAATGTTACCAAGGAAATTCTCGCGGCATTCCGGCAGCAGGGTTTCATGACGGGTACTTATTTTTCCAAGCCCGACTGGAACGTAGAATCTTACTGGTGGCCCTACTTTCCGCCCAAGGACAGGAATTCTTCCTATGACCCTAAAAAGTACCCTGACCTCTGGAAAAAATTTCAAGACTTCACCTACAACCAGATAGAGGAACTCATGACGGGTTACGGATCGGTGGATATTTTATGGCTAGATGGTGGGTGGGTTCGGCCTTATAGTACCATCGATCCGAATATCAGCTGGCAAAAGAGCATTCCTTACGAACAGGACATCGACATGGCGCGGATCGCCAAGATGGCCCGCAGCCACCAGCCAGGCTTGCTGGTAGTGGACCGTACCGTGACGGGCGAATTTGAAAACTACGTGACCCCCGAACAGCAGATTCCGGACGCGTACATGTCTATCCCGTGGGAGTCGTGCATGACGATGGGTAGTTCGTGGTCGTACGTGCCGAAGGAAAACTTCAAATCGGCCCGGCAACTGGTACATACCCTGGTGGATATCGTGGCCAAAGGTGGAAATCTATTATTGAATATTGCGCCCGGCCCCGACGGCGAATGGCACGATGAGGCCTACACCCGTCTGGCGGAAATAGGCCAATGGATGGATGTCAACAGTGAGGCAATCTACGAAACACGGCCACTGGCCCCGTATCGCATGGGCAAATGGGCCTATACCCGGAAAGGCAAAAGTACCTATGCTACCTACCTGACCGAGGTGGGCGAATCTATGCCCGCAAAGTTAAAGCCCGATGGACTGACAATACCGGACAAAGCCCAGGTGACGTTGCTGGGTAATGAAAAAAAACTGGTCGTGAAAAACGGATCGATCGAAATTCCGGCCAAAACAATTCAAGCCCTTGGCCAGAAATACGCTTATGTGTTCCGGATCGACTCGTAGGCCCGTGACTGAGTGTGCAGACGGCTACCTCGGAAATAATCTTTATATTTACCTGATTCCTGAATTAGACCCGAATCTCAGATTAAACGCTCTAATGAAAAAAGCTTTTATCGTATTCCTTTTTGCCAGCCAAAGTCTCTGGGCACAAGTACCTCCCAAACCTTATGGTCCTACCCCATCGCCGCGCCAGCTGGAATGGCACGCCGTTGAGCAATATGGCCTCATTCACTTCACCCCCACCACTTTTGAGAACAAGGAATGGGGCTATGGCGACGCCGATCCCGCTATTTTTGATCCCAGAGAATTTGATGCCAATCAAATCGTGCAAGCAGCCAAGGCAGGCGGTTTACGAGCGATTATTCTGGTCGCCAAGCACCACGATGGCTTTTGCCTCTGGCCCACCAAAACTACCGAATATAATATCACAAAAAGCCCGTTTCGGGGCGGGAAGGGCGATTTGGTTAAAGAAGTGGCCGACGCTGCCCGGGCCAATGGCCTGAAATTCGGCGTTTATTGTTCCCCCTGGGATCGCAACAACGCCGCTTACGGAACCCCCGAATACCTCAAAATCTACCGGGAGCAGCTACGCGAACTCTATACTAACTACGGCCCCCTGTTTATGTCATGGCACGATGGAGCCAATGGCGGCGACGGCTACTATGGTGGGGCCAGGGAGAAGCGCTCCATAGACAACACAACCTATTATGAGTGGGACTCGACCTGGACGAATCTTACCCGAAAGCTCCAGCCAACCGCTAATATCTTCAGCGACATCGGCTGGGACGTGCGCTGGGTGGGCAACGAAAAGGGAATCGCCGCCGAAACGCACTGGGCCACTTTTACGCCCCAGCCCCCCAAGGGTGTCAACGAGGCTGTGCCCGGCCAGGCCAACTACGAAGATAGCCCTACCGGAATGCGGGACGGCAAATTCTGGATTCCGGCGGAATGTGACGTGCCACTGCGCAAAGGCTGGTTTTATCATCCTGATCAACAACCAAAATCACCTGACGAACTTTTCGATTTGTACCTGAAAAGCGTCGGACGCGGTGCCGCCCTCGACCTGGGCCTGGCTCCCGATACGCGCGGCTTGCTCAGCGATACTGACGTGGCCTCGCTGAAAACCTTTGGGGAGCGATTACAAAAAACGTACGCCCAGAACCTGGCGCGAGCAGCCTACATCCGTGCGATCAACGTGCGGGGCTACAATTCCATCTACGGTACTAAAAATCTGGTAGACAACAATCCTGATAGTTACTGGACGACGGACGAGGATTTCAAGAAATCCAGCATGGCCCTCGAGTTTTCGCAGCCAACTACGTTTGACCTGATCAGTATTCAGGAAAGCGTCAAATTTGGTCAGCGAGTAGAAGAATTCGAGATCGATACCTGGGAAAACGGCGATTGGAAAAAAATTCACACAGGTACCAGTATCGGTGCCCGCCGTCTGATCAAATTCGACACTCCCGTCACTGCTGAAAAAATTCGCATTCGCTTTACCAAAACGCCGGAAGTAGTGGTACTGAGCGAGCTGGGCGTGTACAAGGTGGCGGAGTAAGTTGTGTGTAGTCATTTAACTGTTGAACTGCTGAATGTTTATCATTCATTCGATAGGTACCCGTAATCAAGAATTACTGGTCAATTCAACATCAGCCACACATCGGCTTGTCCCACTACTTAAACAATTCAACGGTTCAACCATTACACAAAGAGTAAATGCCCAAATTCGATTTTCTGGTCATTGGCTCCGGCATTGCCGGACTGAGTTACGCTGCCAAACTGGCGCGGCATTTTGAGGGAAAGGAAAAAGTTTCCATCGCCGTCATCACGAAGGTGCAGGCCGACGAAACGAATACCAAATACGCGCAGGGTGGCATTGCGGCCGTATGGGCGGAGTCTGATTCTTTCGAAAAGCACATCGAAGATACGATGGACGCGGGCGACGGCATCAATAAGCGTGAGATTGTTGAGATTGTGGTAGAAGAAGGACCTGACCGCATTCAGGAGTTGATCGACTACGGTACCCGCTTCGACAAAGAAGAAGACGGCGACTACGATCTGGCCAAAGAAGGCGGCCACTCCGACCATCGCATTCTGCACTTTAAAGACATCACCGGAGCCGAAATCGAGCGAGCTTTGCTGGGCGAAGTACGACGGCACAAGAACATCGAGATTTTCACGCACTACTACGCCGTCGAGCTCATTACCCAACACCACCTTGGCGAAACGGTGTATCGTTATCGCGAAGATATTAAGTGTTTTGGCGCTTACGTTTTGAACCTGAAGACCAGTCGGGTCGAGAAATTTCTGGCCAAAACTACCCTGGTGGCCACGGGCGGCATCGGGAATATTTACCAAAGTACCACCAATCCCACGATTGCTACGGGTGACGGCATAGCGATGGCCTACCGCTCCAAAGGCATTTGTGACAATATGGAGTTCATCCAGTTTCATCCTACCAGTCTTTTTCAGCCGGGTAAGAAGCCCTCATTTCTGATTTCGGAAGCTGTGCGGGGTTTTGGCGGTATTCTGAAACACGCCGATGGGAGTACTTTCATGGAAAAGTACGATGATCGTCTGTCGCTCGCGCCGCGAGACATCGTAGCCCGTGCGATCGACTCCGAAATGAAAACCCACGGGGTGGAACACGTCTATCTGGACGTGCGGCATCTGGACTACGAAGAATTCTTAAAGCATTTTCCCAACATCAATCAATACTGCCTCAACATTGGCATCGATGTCAGAAAAGACATGATTCCGGTCGTACCGGCGCAACACTATATGTGCGGGGGCATCAAGACCAATGAATGGGGCCAGACTAATATTCAATTTCTCTACGCCGTAGGTGAATGCTCGGCTACGGGCCTGCACGGAGCCAACCGACTGGCTTCCAACTCCTTATTGGAAGCAGCCGTATTTGGCCATCGAGCCTATCTGAGTACGGTTGAATACTATGGAAAAGCCGTTATTCCCGAAGGCATACCCGAATGGGACGATTCGGGTACGACGCACCCTGAGGAACAGGTACTTGTTACGGAAATGACGCGCGAACTGAACAGTATTATGTCCAACTACGTGGGGATTGTTCGTACCAACCGCCGGATGAAGCGCGCCTACGATCGTCTGCAACTCCTGCACGAAGAGCACGAGCAACTATACCGCGAGTCAAAAGTATCGGTGGCGATCTGCGAACTGCGGAATATGATCACGGTATCGTACCTGGTCATCAAGATGGCGATGGCCCGGCGGGAGAATGTCGGGCTACACTATAACCTGGATAATATCAAGCCGGAAAAGCTGGAACCTGTAATGCCGCTCATCTAGCGTCAGTGAACCAGTACTTTGGTGTGCTTTCTGGTACCATCCTGATCAAGCGAAAGAAAGTACATACCCGGCGCCAGCCTGACCGCCGGAATCAACTCTGTGTAGCCATCGCTGTTCTGGTGGACGCGGAAGCTTACGTCCTGCCCCATAATCGTCGTCAGCCGAAGCGCGGAAGTCTCCACATTTGCTGTACGAACCCGAATCCGCTCGCCGGAAGTAGGGTTGGAAGCCACCGACAATGCAGGTTGGTTGGGGCGCACGATCACGTCCTTTACATTCGAGTATTCGTAGGTATTGTCCTTATCCACCATTCTCAGACGGTAGTAGTTGTTACCGGGGGGAGGATTAAAATCCGTAAAGGCATACTGTCGCGGACCGTCCGACTCGCCCGCTGCCGCCACGCGCCCCACGTCCCCAAACTCTTTCAGATCGTTACTACGCTGTACGATAAACTCTCGGCTGTTCTGCTCCCAGGCTGTTTCCCAAGTGAGCTCTACCTGGTTGTCGATGGGATCAGCGTTGAAGTACGTAAGGCGGACGGGATTGACGCCTTCGATGTCCTGAATGATAAAATCTGTAAAACGCACGATCCCGACTCCATCCCTAAATTGAAGGGAGAAGTCAGTAAGTTGTACCTCTGAACCACTCACGCGAGCCCTGTCTTGCAGAAAATGTTCCGTGTTGATCCAGATATCGAACGTTTTGGGATTAAGAGTAGCTATCTCACGAGTGGGTGTCACATAGTAGTGTTCTTTGTCTGTATTATTCATCACCCATGTCACCAGCACGGATCCTGAATATGTATTACTGTTCTTTGGATTCGTTCCCGTCCGGCGAAAATAAAACTGATCGTTACCAGCAAAATCAAGCTGCATTTTTGAGAAAAGCTGAGCATCGGCAGGTAGAGCACCATTGGAGGGAGAAAAATTCTGGCCGAAATTAAACACAACTGCCTGGCCTCTGGCTAAGGGTGCCAAACGAACGTTTACCCGAAACTGACAGTATATAGTCGAAGGGGTAGGTGAAAAGTCAGTCGAGCGTACAATCCTTCCACTTCCCCCGCCCGTTGCAATGGTGCGCTCAAACTCAACGAAGCCTTCGCCTGGTATAAGACGCACCAGGGTTGGGAGAATGACATAGATGGTATCGAATTGGGTATTGTTCGGATTTTTTGATGTATAGGGCCCGGGTCCCGTAAAGAACTGGCGCAGATAGGTAGTTTGGGCGATTGCTGAATTCGCAATAAGGAAAAGGCCAATGGCCATCAAACTATATTTTAATACATTCCTCATCACGTCAAAATTGTTAAATCAACTTACAGATGACTAATTTACAAATATAATTGATTGAATAATAGAGAGAATGAGAATCATGCAAAAAAGAAGGGCGAACATATAGTGTCCGCCCCCGCTTTTATACCGATTTCTTATGTTAAAATCCGAAGTATTCCTTCGCGTTGTTATAACTGATGTCCTGCACCATTTTGCCCAACCAGGGGATGTCGTTAGGTAGTTCGCCATTCTCGACGTCGGTACCAATGAGGTTGCAGAGGATGCGGCGGAAGTACTCGTGCCGCGGGTACGACAGGAAGCTGCGCGAGTCGGTGAGCATACCTACGAATCGGCTTAGCAGTCCCATATTCGAGAGCGTGTTCATCTGCTTTTCCATACCATCTTTCTGGTCCTGATACCACCAGCCCGAACCAAACTGAATTTTGCCCGCCACGCTTCCGTCGTTGAAGTTGCCGACCATCGTCGCAATCAACTCATTATCACGTGAATTGAGGTTATAAAGAATCGTTTTGGCCAGTTGATCGGTCGAGTCCAGTTTATCCATGAACTTCGACAAGGCTTGTGCTTGGCTGAAATCGCCGATAGAATCCCAACCCGTGTCGGGACCAAGAGTGCGCAAAGCCCGCGAATTGTTATTGCGCAATGCTCCAAGGTGAAACTGTTGCGTCCAACCTTTGGCATGATCCATCTTGGCCAGCTCGTACAGTAGCGTGGATTTGTAGGCATTCTGCGCGTCGTTGTCGGGAACACTACCCGCCAGGGCCTGGGAAGCCGCGTCGTACGCTGCCTGGTCGTCGAACTGCGTGGCATAAATATGTTCCAGACCGTGGTCAGACAGGCGTCCACCCATGCTGGCAAAGAACTCGTGACGCTTTTGCAGGGCTTCCAGCAGGTCGTCGTAGCTATCGTTGCTACTCAGGCCAGCCATTTGGCAAATCTTCTCCATGTAGGCACGGTATTCTGCCGGGTCGCTGATCAACAGCATTGATTTATCGGCCCGAAAAGTAGGCAGTACTTTGATCTCAAAGCCGCTGTCCTTGATTGCTTGGTGATGTTCCAGCGTGTCGGTGGGGTCGTCAGTGGTGCAAACTACCTTCACGTTCATCTTCCGCAGAAGATTCCTGACGCTGTATTCTGGACTACTCAGCTTGGCAGCACATTCTTCGTAAATATCCCGCGCCGAATCGGAGTTCAGAATCACATCGATATCGAAGTACCGTAGCAGTTCCAGGTGCGTCCAGTGATAGAGCGGGTTGCGCATTGTGTAGGGAACCGTCGCCGCCCATTGCTCAAACTTCTCCCAGTCGGAGGCGTCGCCCGTGCAGAAGCGCTCATTGATTCCGTTGGAGCGCATGGCCCGCCACTTGTAGTGGTCGCCGTAGAGCCACGCCTGAGTCAGGTTCTCAAAAACCTTATCTTCCGCAATCTGGTCGGGCGGCAGGTGGCAGTGATAGTCGATGATAGGCATTTCCTTGGCATAATCGTGGTATAGCCGCCGGGCGGTTTCGTTACGCAGCAGGAAATCTTCGCTGATAAAAGTCTTTTTTGTTTTGTGTTTTAGTACAGTCATCAAACAGGGGGGGGTTACGGTCAATGGTTAAGGGTCAAATGGTAGTTTACGATTTCATCTCGTCATAAATATAAAACCGTCAACCGCTGACCTTTACCCGTTAACCCAAGTTAAAATTTTTCTCGATTCCCATCTCGAGCCCTCTCAACTCTGCTAGTCCGCGCAGTCTTCCAATGGCTGTATAGCCGGGATTAGTGCGTTTGGTGGCAGTAAGATCGTCGAGCATGCGGTGGCCGTGGTCGGGACGGAACGGAAGGCGCAGGTCCGAACGGCCATCGTCTTTTCTTTTCTTTTGTTCTTTTAATAGAGCTTTCATTACGCCGTACATATCGACATCGCCCGCAAGGTGATCGGCTTCCTGAAAGCTGCCGTCGCTCTCGCGCTGCGTGGCCCGCAGGTGGACGAAATGAATCCGGCTGCCCAGTCGCTCGACCATGCCCACCAAATCGTTATCAGCCCGGACACCGTAGGAACCCGTACAGAAACACAAACCATTGGCCATCACATCACAGCTTTCCAGCAGCGCTGCTGCATCCTTTTCGGTACTTACCACACGAGGCAAACCCAGGATCGGGTAAGGGGGATCGTCGGGATGAATTGACAACCGAATACCCGCGTCCTGCGCAACGGGGGCTATTTCGTTGATGAATTGATACAGATGTTTTCTCAATTCTGCATCACCAATAGTATCGTAAGTAGCCAGCACATCCCGAAACTCTTCAATCGTAAAGCTTTCCTCCGAACCGGGAAGCCCGGCGATGACGTTGCGGGTCAGGCGATGGATGCTTTCCTCGTCGGCCTGATCGAGCCATGCCTTTGCTCTTATTTTCTGTTCGTCAGTATAGGAAGCTAACGCACTTTTTCTGGCCAGGATATGCATTTCAAAAGCAGCGAACTGCGTAGCGTCGAAGCGTAAGCCGGTGGAGCCATCGGGCATCGGGGCGTCCAGATCGGTGCGAGTCCAGTCCAGAACGGGCATAAAGTTGTAGCAAACGGTGTCGATACCACTTTTGCCCAGATTATGGATGGATTCTTTATAGTTATCTATATAGTGCTTGAAATTTCCGGTGCGTGTCTTGATTGTTTCGTGAACGGGAATACTTTCCACCACCGACCACGTCAGACCCGACGCTTCGACAACGGCTTTCCGTTTTTCGATTTCCGCTATACTCCATACTTCACCATTGGGAATATGATGCAAAGCCGTGACAACGCCCGTGGCACCCGCCTGTCGCACATCCGCTAGTGAAACAGGGTCATTTGGCCCAAACCAGCGCCAAGTTTGTTCGAGAGACATCGTTGTTATTAATGAATTATTGTTTTTGGGGCCGAAAGTTAACGGTTAAAGGTGAATGGTTTACAGTCTTTACTCATACTTGTGTGCTTTTAGAACACAAGTATGAGGTATTAAAGACAGCCCAATAAAAATCAACTACCCCTTGATTACTGATTGATAACCGATTAGTAAGACGATCTCTGGCATAAAAACCCCTACTAAGCCACCAGGCGATTCTCCGGTACCCTTTCCCGAAGTACTTTCAAGGCGCGGCCCATTTGGGTCTCTACGGTTTTGATCGAGATTTTGAGTTGTTCGGCGATTTCGCGATAGCGGAGTCCCTCCTCACGGCTGAGGCGAAAGATGATTTGGCACTGGCGGGGCAGATCACGGATATGGCCTTCCACCCGATCATAAAATTCGTTAAAAACCATTTCGTCGGCCGGGGAATAATGATCGGCGTAGGCGGGATTCCACTGAATGCTTTCCAGTGGCTCTCGTTCGTACACGCGGTGCAATTTCAGCTTCAGATAGTCAAGTGACTGGTTACGAACGGCCCGGTAAATGTACGCCTCAAAGGAAGTATGCACCTCGATCTGATCACGGTTTTTCCAAAGCTTAATGAACACGTCGGCCACTACTTCTTCGGCGATTTCACGGCCCACTACCACACGCATAGCGTATGTACAGAGTGAATAATAATAGCGGGTAAACAACTCACGGTAGGCAACGTAATCTCCTTCCTGCACTACCTTCCTGAACAGCACTTCCATTTGGCTTGGGCATAGGGAAGGCTGACCGGAGGTCTTCTTCAGTAGAATCGTGTTCATCATTAGGTAATGATTAAGAATAGAATTTTTTTGTGAAATAGGTAATTGCTTGAAATTGCACGATTGCTTGATTTCGTTGAAAGATTACATATAGGTTCGTTGATTCACAAAATTCTATCTTGAAAAAGAGCAACAATTTTACGCAACCGTTCCCGGTACCGTTCCCGAAACTTCAATATTTTCCGGGAATTGTTGTTTTTATAGTACTTTGCAAAAAAACACTTTGATTGAAAACAGCAATTTACATTCAATATAATTGCATTTTTCAAGGTAATTACCTCTTGAAATTATGGGAAAAACGTCTGTCACCATTAAGGAAATTGCGCGCCATCTGGGGATTTCCAAATCCACGGTTTCAAGAGCACTACGCGATAGTTCAGAAATAAGCGAAACCACTAAAGAACGGGTCATTGAATTGGCAAGAAGGTTAAATTACTCACCTAACCCTATTGCACTCAGCCTATTAAACAACCAAACCCATACGATCGGGATCATCGTCCCGGACATTGACAATCCTTTTTTTTCGACGGCTATTAGTGGCGTGGAAGATGTAGCATATAGTCGGGGCTATCACGTAATGATCTACCAAAGTCACGAATCCTACGAACGCGAGATAGCCGATGTAAGGCACATTGCCGACCGCCGCGCCGACGGTCTGATCGTTTCAGTAGCAAGCCAGTCGCTGCATCATCAACATTTTGCTGACTTGCAGGAAGGCGGTATACCCATTGTCTTTTTCGACCGGGCCAGTAATGAAATTCAGACTCACAAAGTAATGGTAGATGACTACACGGGTTCATTTGTCGGAACAGAACATCTGATCGAGCAGGGTTGCCGCAAAATTGCTCACGTATCCGGCCCTATGAACCTGGCAATCAGCCGCAGCCGATGCAATGGCTATCGGGATGCCTTACGCAAACATAAGCTCCCCCTACGCGACGAGTGGCTAGTGGAAGCAGAATACAATCAGGCAGAGGGGACTGAGCGCGCTTATCAGCTCATGGCCCTGCGCGAACGACCTGATGCGATCTTTGCCGCCAGTGATCGCATTGCTATGGGTGCGCACTGGGCCCTCCGTCAGCTCGGATATCGCATGCCCGATGATGTGGCACTGCTGGGGTTTTCGGATTTGAGTATATCGAGCCTGCTGGACCCGCCGCTAAGTTCGGTGGCACAACCCTCCTTCGAGATGGGCCGCCAGTCGGCAGAATTACTACTGGAATTGATCGAAAACAAAAGTACCCCGGTCGCTTACGAAACCAGGGTACTGAAAACCAATTTGAAAGTGCGGGGATCGAGCCTGAAAATCAGCGCTCCAGCCGTTCCAGCTTCCGCTGAAACTCGCGAAGAATCTTATCCTTCATAGCTACCTTACGCTTCTGAATGTTGAGGCGTCCGCGCAGGCGCTTGTCCTGTTCTTCGTCTCCGGTGAGGCTGCGCTCTACGTCAAGAGTCGCCATGTCCAGGTCACTTTTTTCACGACTTACCAGCCATTCCATCTCCCGGATTTGGGCACGAAGTTGCTCTTCTTCACTCTTGAGTTCAAAAGCCGGGTACTTGCGGCTGATCACGCGGGCCAGATAACTCAGTTCAAATATTTTGTCACACGTTGAACGGAAACGGTCGCTCAACTCGCGATCCGACTGGCGAAAGGGAATTCTGATTTCCTTCCACTTGCTGAGCAGCACCTTAGCCTTTTCAGACGCCGTAACAATGTCATCGTTTCTCAGGGCATCTTCGGCTTCGGCCAGAAGCTTCCGCTGTTGTGTGATTCGTGGATCTTCGCGGTTCTCAGGCTGAATTCCTTTTGCCTGGTTGTACTTGTCGTAAAAGAGTTTGAAAAAGTGACGATATGCCTTATTGATCTTGAAAAATTTCTTAGGGGGTAGTTCGCCCAAAGCATTCCACTCTCTTCGGATATCGCGGGCCTGTTTGTAAGCTTCGTCCAAATCCCTGCTCCACGACAGTTGTTTCACGCGCTTAATGAGTTTTTCATACTCATCTACTTTGGCCTGCACAATCTTGTTCTGCTCGGCAAAGTACTCACGGCGGCGATGGAAAAAATCATCCAGGATGTCCTGAAACTGCTTGTCCACATCTTCCTGGAACTCATTGTCCACCGGCCCGGTCCTGATCCATTTGTCCTTTACCACCTGTACGGCATCCGTTGCTACCGGCCAATCTTCAATAGAAGCAGCCTCCTTGGCATCTTCAATCAGCGCCCGTTTTATTTCCAGGTTCTTTGCCTGGTTGACCAGAATCAGGCCCGTAAGATAGTCTTCGGCTTTGTCCAGCCTATTTAGCAGGGGGATAAAATCACCAATGGCATCGAAGCCAATCAGTTTGCGACGGAGTTGGGTCAACTTGGTGAGGTAGGAGCCTTTATTTTGGGCTTCCTCAATGTCTTTTTCAAGGGTATCTACTTTCCCCTTGGCTATGGTAAATCGATTTTTAAAATAGTCGATCGCCTCTTGTTCCGTACTTTTCACCTCGCCAATCTGACGGTCGGGATTTCCAAGATAACCTTTCAAAAATACTTTGCCATCCTTTACGTAGCCGTATTCTTCCTTTTCCATGACTTTACTTTTTATCTTATTCTGCTTAGTTGGTGGGTTTAGTTATTCAGGAAACCCGGTTTATACCGAAATCTCCTCTATATTTCGACAAGTACTTTCCCAAAACTGGTATTTCCTACTGATTTCAGGTAAAAATCTGTAAAACAGAGAAATAGAAACCTGACCCCAAAAACCTTAATTCCAAATACCTATCTGTTCAAATTACTGAATATAAGATTTTTAATTCTCCTTGATATCCGTAATCTACAATCCGGCGTCCATGTATGGGCTTAATTAACGATATTTGCCAGGTACAAATTAACTAAAAAATGGCTAACGAATCCATAATTTTCTCGATGTCGGGTGTCAGTAAGATCATTCCACCCAACCGCCACATCCTTAAAAATATTTATCTGTCTTTCTTCTATGGAGCCAAAATCGGTGTTTTGGGCCTGAACGGCTCCGGTAAATCCACGTTGCTGCGCATCATTGCGGGCCTCGACAAAGACATTCAGGGTGAGGTCGTCTTCTCACCCGGCTATTCCGTCGGGATGCTCGAACAGGAACCCCAGCTTGATCCCACAAAAACCGTGCGGGAAGTTGTAGAGGAAGGTGTGCAGCAAATTGTAGACCTGCTCAAAGAGTTCGACCAAATCAATGAAGCCTTCGGTGATGCCGACGCTGATTTCGACAAACTACTTGAACGCCAGGGCGAAGTGCAGGAGAAACTCGACCACGCCGACGCCTGGAATCTTGATAACCGTCTGGAAGTGGCCATGGACGCCCTGCGCTGCCCGCCGCCAGAGCAGTCGGTCGCTAACCTTTCGGGCGGTGAGAAACGCCGCGTAGCCCTGTGTCGTCTGTTGCTGCAGCAGCCCGACGTACTGCTCCTCGACGAACCGACCAACCACCTCGACGCCGAGAGCGTGCTATGGCTGGAAGAACACCTGCGGCAGTACAAGGGTACGGTCATTGCCGTAACCCACGACCGCTACTTCCTCGACAATGTGGCGGGCTGGATTCTGGAACTCGACCGCGGTGAGGGAATTCCCTGGAAGGGCAACTACACCTCGTGGCTGGAACAGAAACAGGAACGACTCGCTAAAGAGGAAAAGCAGGAATCGAAGCGGCAAAAGACACTACAGCGTGAGTTGGAGTGGGTGCGCATGGCTCCCAAAGCACGGCAGGCCAAGTCGAAAGCTCGCCTCGGTGCCTATGAAAAAATGCTTGGCGAAGACGCCAAAGAGAAAGAAAACAAGCTGGAACTCTTTATTCCGCCTGGCCCGCGCCTGGGCAATAAGGTGATCGAGGCCAATAATATCATGATGGCCTACGGGGACAAACTACTTTACGAAGATCTCAACTTCGCCCTGCCACCTGCTGGTATTGTGGGCATCATCGGTCCGAACGGGGCGGGGAAAACGACCCTTTTCAAGCTTATCACCGGACAACTGGAACCATTGAAAGGCGGATTTGAAGTCGGAGAAACCGTGCAATGGGCCTACGTAGATCAGGAACATGACAACCTCGACCCGGATAAAACAGTCTTCCAGACGATTTCGGAAGGTAATGAATGGGTAATGCTGGGCGGCAAGCAGGTCAACGCCCGAGCTTACGTAAGTAAGTTTAATTTTGCGGGTTCGGACCAGGAGAAGAAAGTGGGTAATCTGTCAGGCGGCGAGCGCAACCGCGTCCACCTGGCCATGACGCTCAAAGAAGGGGGCAATCTGCTTCTGCTCGATGAACCGACCAACGATCTGGACGTAAACACCCTCCGCGCCCTGGAAGAAGGTCTCGAAAACTTCGCGGGCTGCGCCGTAGTCATCACCCACGATCGCTGGTTTCTCGACCGCGTGGCCACCCACATTCTGGCCTTCGAAGGCGACTCTCAAGCCTATTGGTTTGAGGGAAATTTCTCTGAATATGAGGAAAACCGAAAAAAGCGGCTGGGTACAGACGCCACACCTAAGCGGATCAAGTACCGTAAATTGGCGTAGATCTCAGACACGGGCAAATGTAATGCATCGTTTTGGGCAATGTCTGCCATCGAAAAAGGCGCTCTTCGAAAGAGCGCCTTTTTTTTAAATAGTTTACTGATTACCAACCAGTATTTATTACAACTTATCTGGTCTAAAAGAAGATACTCTGTGGCCAATCGCTAATCAATGAAAAGAGAAGGATACCGATTACGGAGTCTGCTCAGTTCTTCCTCCCGTTCATACTCAGATTTGTAGAACCACGTTCTGACTATTTTATCAAATCCTTCAATTTGTTTCCCATAAAAATACAGTATAGAAATATGGGGATTTTCTGGATTAGCAGGTGCCCGCTCAATGCGAGTAACTTTTGACAACTCGATCGGCGGATTGACATTCCGCAAGTTGTACATACTGGTGATTGTAACCATAACAACATAGGGGTATTGATTAGTAATTTAGGGGGACAATTCATGCAAGTAACTGATTATAAATAATTATACCATTCTTATTTCAAAGCAGAAGAAGGCTTTGCAGCAGCCTTGACTTTTAATTCCTTAAAAACAATCGTGAAAATTCAGAACCCGAGCCTGGAAACACTCTGATACTCTAACAGTACCAGATGGGTTGGAGAGTTATAACAAAGCTGACAGAGAGTAAGAAAACGCATTCCAAATCACGATACAACGTCGATAGGACGAGTGAATCTTAATTGAGCGTACCTTTAGCGTCAGACAAAAACTATTACAGTTGCCTACCGATGGGGATCACCTTCTGATTGCAATGAAGCAAGACCATCATCTGGTAGCAAAGCTTTGTCTCTATTGCCAGTACAAAGCGATTACTTCCCCATTTATAATCGGAAAGCGTCATGAAAATCAATAATGTGATTATTGGGGGTTGATGCAGAGTAAAACTACTGCCGCACCACGCTCCGCAATTCGTTTTGCAGCGTCGGGTTGTCGGGGAATTCCTGGGGAATCCAGCGATTCACGATGCGCCCGGCTTCATCGATTACCATGAAAGGAAAGCGAGGCTCGATGGCGTAGACGGATTTGAACTTCTCGATTTCTTCGTCCGATGCATAAAGGTGCAGGGCATGGGGGCGCACTTCCACGTATTCTTTCCAGGTGTGAAATGGGATTCCCGGCGTAACGCTCACATATACGAACAGAACACTATCACCCTTTGCCTCTTCCAGTAGTTTGAGAGTTGGCTCATGTTGTTTAAGATTAAAGGCAAAGGCCACCGCGAGCGGCTTCCCGCGTAAACTGCTGAGCGACACAGCAGCACTGTCTCTGTCAAGCAATGTAAAGTCCGGTGCAGGCTGTCCCTTTTCCAACTTTTCTTTGGCAGCGATTATGGTCGCCAAATAATCTTTTACCTCCGAATCAGGGAAGCGCGACGCAAAGTCGGTGAACAACGTCTTGGCGACCTGCATGGAAGGCAGTGCGGTCACTGCATAATTGAGCCAATAGGTGAGCAAGTACTCCTGCTGTTTGGGGTAGTTCTGCAGCTTATCAACGCTGCGTTGATACACATCTTGTACCGCTTCGCCGCTCAGCATAAACTGAGAACTTATTTCCTGCGGATATTTCTCGGTACTTGGAATCAGAATCCAGTTACGAAGTTCATTACGATAAGCCAGACTGAACAGAGCTTCATCAGGATATAACTTAAAGTTATTCATCGTAATGGCATTTAACTCTTTCCGCTGTTCGGGCGTCAGCTTCACGGGTGTGTTTTTGCGCATCTGGCGATCGCGCACTACGATGCGCATCAGATACGGCTCCACATGAGTGGTAGCCCGCACGTAATTATCGAAGGTACTATCCACCGGATGCGCTGCTTTGAAGGTTTCATATTGCGCCAGCCGCAGTTGCGCAAGACTATCGCTCTGCATAATAATAGCGTCATTATCAATCTTTTTAGGATTGAAGCGAAAGGCGGGCAGGTACTGGTAATGATTTTCCAGAAAATAATTTTGCAAAAACTCCTGGTAGGGCACATTTTTCCCCTCGAAAGTGAGTTCATTACCGGGGTTCACCGTGATGGTCAGATTCTCGTCCGGCACGATGTAAAGTAGCTGGGTACGGCTCTGACGACGCATTTCGGCAGGCGACAGATCGTTGGTAGGGCGTTTGGAAGCGATGGTCATCCGCACCAGTAGTGGCTTTTCAACCGGGAAAGTCGTAGATCCGTCTTTCTGGATACTCAGGTCAAATACGTCGATGGTTTCGTACTCGGTTTCGGCCAGCCCCACGCCCAGCGTTTCATGGAAACGAACGCGCTCCGTTGTCAGCGAATACACATAGTCCACCTCGGTAGGCGACATAATATTAATTCGGGCAGAAGATTGCGCCAATCCACTGATAGCCAGCAGCGCAAATAGAATAGTTGAGACGGCTTTCATACACTTTTTCTGGACACTCGGGTCACAACGGTTTTTAAGTAAAACAGGCGAAGTTACGGGTCTTTATTCCAAAACCAAAAGTATGCCTTAGCCGCTGTGCCGAGCAGGGAAATTGTTGAGTAATGGCAATATAACGGAAAAATCCTTCCGCCTAGTTCGTGCTGCCGTTTGCTTGCCTTAATTTAGCATTCCATTTTCACCTGCCGCATGAACCGACCCACCCAATCCCAATTCAATTCCTTGCGCGAAGAGTTCGCCGGAGAACTTTACTACGACGACTCTACCGTCCACGCCGCGCAACGCCGGTTATATGCCACAGATGCATCGGTCTATCAGGAGTTGCCGCTTGCCGTAGCCCTGCCACGCCACGAGGCCGACATCAACCGGCTCATTGCGTTTGCCAATCAGCACAAAATCACGCTCATTCCCCGCGCCGCAGGTACTTCGCTGGCCGGCCAGGTAGTGGGGCGGGGCCTGGTGGTAGATATTTCCAAGTATTTCAATAAAATACTAGAAATCAATGCCGAGGAAAAATGGGTAAAGGTACAGCCGGGCGTCATTCGCGACGACCTGAACAAGTGCCTGGCCCCACACGGCCTGCTCTTTGGCCCCGAGACTTCCACGGCCAACCGCGCCATGATTGGCGGTATGATCGGCAACAACTCCTGCGGACTGCATTCGATTACCTGGGGAACAACCCGCGATCATCTGCTGGAAGTAAAAACCCTGCTTTCGGATGGATCTGAGGCCGTTTTTACCTCAGTTAGTCAAGCTAATTTTTTACAAAAATTAAACGTCAGCACAGCTGGCAGCAAACGCGAGCAGGCGATTTACGCCGGGATGTGGGGGATTATTTCCAATCCCGTCGATCAGGAATTGATTGAAAAAAACTTCGCCAAAAAATCCGTAACGCGGCGAAATTCAGGCTACGCGCTGGATAGTTTGACCGAGGGCGAAAACATCAACCTTGCCCGCCTCATCGCCGGGTCGGAAGGAACGCTTTGCTTTATCACCGAAGCCAAAATCGGTCTGGTGGATTTGCCGCCCGCCGCTGTGGGCGTAGTTTGCGTTCACACGACTTCGCTGGCTGAGGCGCTTCATGCTAACCGGGTAGCGATGCGTCATGCCCCTAAGGCTTCGGAACTGGTGGATAAGTACATCATGGATTTCACCAAAGAACACCATGAGTACTCCAAAAACCGATTTTTTTTGGAAGGAGACCCTGCCGCCCTGTTGCTGGTGGAGTTCTGGGGCGATGCAGAAGACGAAGTACAAAAACTCGCGGCGGATTTTGTCGCCGATTTGAAACTGGAAAAACTAGGCTACGCCTATCCGCTGCTGTTCGGCGCTGACGCCACCAAAGCCTGGGACATCCGTAAGGCAGGATTAGGGTTGATCCGCAACTTGCCCGGCGACACGCAACCTGTGAACCTGATCGAAGACTGCGCCGTGGCCGTCGAAGACCTACCCGACTACATTGCCGACCTGGAAAAACTACTGACCCGGCATGGTCTGCACGCCTCTTACTACGCTCACGCCGGAGCGGGTGAGCTGCATGTAGAACCAATGATTAACCTGAAGACCAGCGAGGGAAAACGCCAATTCCGCGAAGTACTGGCCGAAACCGCCGTACTGGTTAAAAAGTACCGGGGCGCCCTCTCCGGCGAACATGGCGATGGGCGGCTGCGCGGCGAATTTATCCCATTCATGATGGGGCAGGAAGTCTATGAACTGTTCCGGCAGGTAAAGCGTATCTGGGATCCTAACGGCATTTTTAACGCCAACAAAATCGTGGACACGCCGCCTATGAACGAATCGCTTCGTTACGTGGCCGACGCCCCACCGCCCGCCATCGAAACAGTTTTTGACTTTACGCGGGAGGAAGGCATTCTGCGCCTGACCGAAAAATGCAGTGGCTCCGGCGATTGTCGTAAGACCGAACTGACTGGCGGAACCATGTGCCCCAGCTACATGGCTACCCGCCGCGAGCGTGACACAACCCGCGCCCGCGCCAATATTCTGCGGCAGTTTTACTCCAAAACATCTTTCTCTGAAAATAAAGAAGGTACTACCAATCCCGCGATGGTGAAGGAAGTACTTGATTTGTGTCTTTCTTGTAAAGGCTGTAAAGCCGAATGTCCGTCGAGCGTGGATGTGGGCAAGATGAAGGCGGAGTTTACCCAGCAGTATCATGATACCCATGGCGTTCCTTTCCGGTCGCGGCTGGTGGCCGATTTTACCAAGCGTATGAAGCAGGCCGCGCTGGTTCCCTGGGCGTATAATAAGATTTTCAGCACGCCCGCTTTGCGTCGTGCAGCTAACAAAGCCGTCGGTTTTCATCCCGAACGAACCATGCCGCTACTGGGCAAACAGACTTTTCGGAAATGGTTTGAGAAAAGGAAAAAGGCGGAAAAGAACGGGCTCGCAAAAAATGGAAAAGTCTATCTCTTTTGTGATGAATTCACAGACTACAACGACACCGAAGTCGGACAAAAGATGGTGTGGCTCTTGGAGAAGCTTGGCTACGAAGTGGTACTTCCGAAACATTTCGAGTCGGGTCGTACTTATTTGTCAAAAGGCTTGGTGAAAGATGCGCAGAAGATCGCCAACCAAAATGTCCAGTATCTGCATAACCTGATTAGCAACCAAACCCCGCTCGTCGGCATTGAACCGTCGGCTATTCTGACATTCCGCGACGAGTACCCCGATTTAGTCACGCCCGAGCTAAGGACAGCGGCGCAAAATCTGGCCAAAAACGCCCTGCTTTTTGAAGAATTTATGGCCCGCGAGATTGGGAAGAAGAACATCGCCAGTTCGCAGTTTTCAACCGAAGAAAAACGGATTAAGCTCCACGGCCATTGCCATCAGAAAGCCTTGTCATCGTTGTCGGTGGCCAAACAGGTACTTTCGCTCCCGCTCAATTACAGAGTTCAACTTATCCCCAGCGGCTGCTGTGGCATGGCGGGTAGTTTTGGCTACGAAACAGAGCACTATGACCTCTCGATGCAAATCGGGGAGTTGGTACTTTTCCCAACGATTCGACAGCAGCCGGAAGAAGTAATAATTGCCGCACCCGGCACGAGTTGCCGACACCAGATAAAAGACGGAACCGGACGCAAGGCTTTGCATCCGGTCGAAATTCTGTGGGAAGCTTTATTGAATTAACTACCGTTGAGTGTCTGTTGCCAGAGTGTCGGTCATGCGGTCGCCAGCTACTGAATCGGACAGAACTTGGCCCGTGGGTTCACCGCTTTGCGGTGCCACATCGCCGTCGTGTCTAAGGAAGCTGTACACAAAGGCAAGGATCGACAGCACAATACCTATGCCTATAATCCAGTACAGCACATTGCCGATTTTTTTGGTTTCGCGAGCTTCGTGGTCGGTTTCTTTTCTGTCCATGAGGATTGGTTTTATGAGTGTTGGTAAAGGGTACAATTTCCGTTCCAAAGGTAATACGTAGCGGTTGGATTCTGGATTGTGGGTCCTTAATTTCTTGTCAAGAAACTATGATATAGACTTTTACGCGCCCCACTTTTGACAAAAAAAACATGATTTAGCTATCTTGCCATTTTATCCAAATAGTAATCTATCCCACCAGCATGAACCAGGCAGAACAGAAGCAGCAACTTATTGAAAAAATCCGGGAAATCAACCATCCCGAAGCCAGTCTGCTGTTTTTCAGGCTGCTAAAAGATGTACTTGATGTCACAAATCTAGCTGACTCCGATCCCCGGTTGGCTATTGTAGTCTTAAAGAACGCCGTTGGAATTTCAGTTAATATCAACGTGTATCTGGCCCTGCGACTCACTAAAAATCGCAGCGAAGGAGTACGCCTGTGGTTTGCCTTTCCCAAAGACTACTTCCAGGACGGCAAGCACCATTTTACGCAGTCAGACGATTCCCAGTCCAGACTTAACGGCCCCCAGGCGGATTATGTTTGGCTGCCGCTGCCCTTCGAGCAGGCTGATCTGGACCGCTACGACCCTGATGCCAAGCAACAGTGGGAAAACTGCCTGCTGGAATTCGTGGAAAAGGCCCGGCGTAGTCCCCACATTAAAAAACACAACTCTGCCGCCTACAAAGCCGCCATCGACGAAGCCTACCGGGGCGAGATCATTGCTTCTGCTGCTCCTGGCCGCAGCGCGTCCGACAGGCAGGAAAATCAGGTACGGGAAGGCAAGGAAACCTATGAAAAATCTGCTCGATCAAAGGAACAGGATCAAAGCCTTGCTCCGCCAAAACGTCCCGACATTCCGCGCAACTACCTGCTCTACGGTCCACCGGGAACGGGCAAAACTTACTACGCTCAGCGTTTAAGCCAAGAATTCGCCGACGCCCATTTCGTGACCTTTCACCCATCGTATAGCTACGAAGAATTCATGGAGGGCATCCGGCCCGACCTGGTGGGCGGACAATTGAGCTACCGGGTCAAAAAAGGAATCTTTCAGGAAGCCTGCGAGGAAGCGCTGCGAAAGGCAGGTTATACCTCTTTTGATAGCTGCCTGGACGAAACGCCCGCGCGCCGGGCCGAGCGGTTCGCAGCCGCTCAGGCTCATATACTTGTCATCGACGAAATCAATCGTGCGAACCTGTCGGCGGTGCTGGGCGAAATTATTACGCTGCTGGAAGCTGATAAGCGGCTGGGAGAAAAGAACGAATTGTGGCTTACCCTCCCCTACTCACGCAGTCGTTTCGGTATCCCGGCCAACCTATACGTAGTCGGTACGCTTAATACTGCAGACCGCTCCATCGCTCTGCTGGACACGGCTTTGCGCCGTCGCTTTTCGTTCAGGGAAATGTCGCCCGAGCCTGAGTTACTGGCCGATGTCGCCATCGAAGGAATCGATCTGCAATCTATGCTGCGCACTATGAATAAGCGCATCGAAGCCCTTTACGACCGCGACCACGCGCTGGGCCACGCTTATTTTCTTGGGCTGGCGACCTACGAGGATTTGTGCGAGGCTTTCCGCACCAAAATTATCCCGTTACTGCGTGAGTACTTTTATGATGACTGGGAAAAGATCCGCCTTGTGCTCGGCGACAATGAGCGCCAAGGCAAGGGCTACGATGAGCAACTGGTGCGCCGTAATGTACTCAATGAGCGCGAACTGTTTGGCGAAGAAGTGCTCCCGCAGCCTGACGCCTATATCTACGAAATCAATCCGGTACTGGCCAGCGGCGCATTTGACCAACTACCAAAAGAAGCGTTCACTCGTATCTACCGGAAGTAATTTTTCTACATTTGTGGCTCCCATCACTTTTTGTCTCGTATGTTTTTACAGAAAAAAATCATCCGCCCGCTCTCACTTCTGAAAACTGTTTTCTGGACCTTCTGTCTGCTGCCGCTTGGCGTCGCAGCACAGCAGCGCAATGTGGTTTCTTTTTCGGGAGGATACAGTCTGCCAGTCGGGCAATTTGCCAGCGAAAACCTGAATGATCCTGAAGCAGGACTAGCTGGATCGGGCTATTACGGTCAGCTTAGCTACGAGCGCAAGGTACTTTCCTGGCTGGGCCTGCGCCTGACGGGCAATCTCAACGTCAATCAGACAGATGCACAACCTCTCATCGATCAGTACAGCCCATTGCTGGATGGATCGGAAAGTTATAGCTGGCAGAAAGAAACTACTACCTGGCAGTTTGGTGCCTTGCTGCTGGGGCCATCGGGGTACTTGACGGCGGGAAACATCGAACTGGAAGGGCACGCCCAGGTCGGATTGGTATTTGCCGAGTCGCCGAGTGCCACCGTCTACGGCACTTCTTCGGCGGGCGGCCCCGATGTCGAAGGCCGTTTCCCACGGGCCTCAACCAGTGCGTTCGGCTTCGGGGCGGGGGCATCCGTGCGGTTTCGGCTGATCGGCAATCTTCGTTTGCAACTTACTGCCGAAGCCATTGCGGCCAATATGCAGTTGAAGGATATAACTACCTACCGCAGACTCGGGACTTTTGTTCTTGAAACCACCGATAGTCCCAAGCGATTTGTCTCAGTCGTGAATGTAGGAGCGGGGTTAGTTTTTGGATTCTAGGCGAAGACTTATTTCCTCTCCAATCTTCATCAAGTCGCTGATTTCCCCTTCCGTAAAATCGTAAGGTACCGGCTTGGCAATGCCCAGCACACCATGTAGTTTGCCGTCGAGCAGCATTGGGGCGGCCAGCGAGCCTTCCACTTTAGTTTCCTTCGCCGAGGGCCGCGCCACGCCCGATTCGTCCGTCTGCAGGTTGCACATTTCCACCGGTTCCCGACGCTCAGCGGCGATGCCCGCCATGCCCTTACCGATGGGTATCTGCGACATTTTGGGAAGTAAAAATTCGGGGATGCCCACCTGTGCCCGCAGATTCAGCAATTGAGTTTCGCTGTCCAGCGTGTGGATGGTACCTGTGGTGCATTCAAAGGCACCGATAATTTTTATCAAAAGTTGCGACCAGTCAATAGGTGAAGTTTCACTTTGCAACTCGGCGAGGATGGATTCAGTTTTAGGGCTCATGGGTAGTTTAAATGTTTAATGTCTTCCCATAAAATGCATACCCAAGCGTTTCATCTGGTACTTTGGCACACTCAATCTGACAAGATTGCGGGAGGTTGTCAGACTTGGTAGACGGGGATGCAACTACTGCCGGCGACTTATTCACTGCGTAAGGATTTCACCGGATTCATCAATGCGGCCCGAATAGCCTGGTAGCTGACCGACCCCATGGCCACGGCCACCGCCAGCAGCGCGGCCACCACGAACACCCACCACTCGATGCCGATTTGGTACTGAAATCCTTCCATCCAGGATTTCATGAGGTACCAGGCAACCGGAGAAGCGATAACAATGGCGATCCCAACCAATTTCAGAAAGTCTCTGGACAAAAGTGCCGTCAAGCTCAGTACAGACGCTCCCAGTACTTTGCGAACACCAATTTCCTTGGTGCGCTGCTCGGCGGCGAAGGCCGACAGACCGAACAAGCCCAAACAAGCGATGAAGACCGTCAGCCCGGCAAAGACGCGGTAGAGCAAGCCCATCTGCCGTTCGGCCTGGTAGAAATTCTCGATGTTTTCTTCGTAAAACTTTCCGACAAAAGGTACTTCAGGAAATATTTTCTCGTACGCTGCTTTCACTTTCGCAATAGTTTGTGGCAAGTTCTTGGATTGCAGCTTCACAGCGCCCGACCAGTAAAACTTGCTGAGTTGGGTGATAAGGATAGGGTCAATATCCTCGCGGGCCGATTTGGTGTGAAAGTCCTTGATAACCCCCACAATAGGGGCAGGCTCCCAGTTGCCCATGCCCAGCTTATGACCGATGACCGAGGCCGGATCTTTAATCCCCAGTTTTTTCAAAAGCCGCTCGTTGACTACGAACTTGGTAGTAGTATCGCTGTTGGCGTACGGGCCACCCGCCAGGAATTCAATGCCATAGGTTTTGAAATAATCGCCGTCCGCCATTTTCATCGAAACCTCGAAATCCTCAGCTTCCGACAGATTGGTGTAAGCAAAATTACTGGCCCAGTTGTTACCGGAAGAGGGCTGGTCGGAAGCAAAACTTACCGCGCTCACCTCGGGAATCCGAAGTAACTCCTGGCGCAGGGTTTGGTTGCGGCTGGTGTACTCCGTATCCATGTTGAGGTTGTACACGCCTTCTTTCACGAACCCCAGGTCCAGCTGATTGATATACTCCATCTGCCGCAGATTGATAACCGTGCCGATGATCAGGACCAAGGCCGCCGCAAACTGGAATACAATCAGGCTCTGGCGAAGCGTTAGACCACCCGCCCAGCCACGCGAAACTTTTTGGCGGAAAACTTCCAGCGGGGAGAAAGATGAAAGTACCAAAGCCGGATAAAGACCCGCCAGAAACGTCAGCCCCAGTAACAATCCGGCTAACCACAGACCTAATTCCGGTGTCATGTACACTGCCGGATCGGACGGGACGTCGAACATATTTTCCAGGATTGGCAAAGCCAGGTAAGCCAGCATGAAACCAGCCACCACCGAGCCCAGTACTACCAGAAAAGTTTCGGTCAGGAATTGTGTGACCAACTGACCCTTCTGGCTGCCAAGTACCTTTCGAACACCGACTTCCTTGGCACGTTTGGTAGCCAGGGCGGAGTATATATTGACAAAATTGATGCAGGCCATCAGCAGAATCAGAATCCCCACGATGGCGATATTTCGGATACGCTCACGAGGGACCGCCCGGTCCTTATAGTTATCCAGTTCGGTGTTGTGATGGAGGTCCGAGAAAGGGCTCAGACTATGGGTTTCCTTACTCTTATTGTTTCGGTTGTCGTAGTGCTTACGCGAAAATTTTTCAAGTAGAACATTGGCCGAAGCGGCTTCAAAGTTTTCGGGTAATTGCACGAAAATCTGGTCGTTACTGCTGGTGCTGTTCCAATTCTCAAAATCGCCAAAGCCAAACAGGGTGGGCTGCGCGCGCTTCGACTCATAGGACAAAACTATATTGAGCGGAAAATCAGTATTTTGCGGCGCATCTTCCAGGATACCACCCACTTTCATCGTGCTGGTATTATTGATCCGCAAGTACTGGCCCACGGCTAGCTGATAATTCTTAAAGTACTTCTCCGCAAACTTCCGCGAAAGTACCACCACGTTAGGCTGTGCCAATACATCAGGGCTGCCTTCGAGCCATCGATAATCGAACATTTTGAAAAATTCGGGGTCGACCATCAGCCCCTCATTATCCTCGATAAATTTGGTCGAAAGATCGCCGGAATCAGGGTCACTACCCAACACGGTCACCTGGGGATCGAGGGTACCAAAAACGGGTACCACTCTCTCGAACTGCGGAATGTCCGTTTTCAGCGCTGCCGCCACGGGCAAAGGGGCACCGGGCGTTACTTCTCCGCTTCCATCGGCATAGGCCTGTTGCCTGATAACCCGGTAGACGCGATCGTAGTTGGGATGGAACTTGTCGAAACTCGTTTCATAGCGTACTACCATGAACAGCAGCAACGCCGCCGCCACGCCGACGCTCAGACCCAGCGTATTGAGAATAGTAAAACCCCGATGACGAGACAGGTTGCGAAGGGCTATTTTGAGGTTATTACGGAGCATAATCAAATGGAGAAAAACAGATACAGGACAGGAGAAGCGGAAAAGTCTGTGCCAAATGCCGGGCATTCTGGTATTCAGATAATTATAATTCAACTTTTCTCTTTCATTGTCCGAAAACGGTCAGTAGTGTTCGATATCGAACACTTTTTCCTTTCTTTTTTTTTGCAAAAAGCTGATAACCAGAAATATCATTTTTTGGTACAGATTTTTCCCTGTTAATGCCGATACCGGCAAAAAAACACTTTTCAGATAACAGTTTGAGCGTATGAGGTCGCCCGACGGCCAAGGACCTGTTTTCCTGTATATTCCTTCTAATCATGCTAAAATCTCACTTCAAGATCGCCTGGCGAAATTTGGTAAAAAACGGGCTTTTCTCGACCCTGAACCTGCTCGGTTTGTCGGTCGGCGTTGCCATTTTCCTTTATCTATTTCTGTATTCAAGGGAAGAATTATCCTTTGACCGGTACAACCGACACGCCGAAGATATTTATCGCGTCGGGTTGACGGCCACCTTTGCTGGTGAAAGCAACGAATGGGCATCGGTGCCGAACAATATCGGGCCGGACATGAAAGCCGAAATCCCTGAAATTAAGGCATATACCCGGCTTCTGTACCATAATTTCGGTAAAACAGGCTTCGTGAGCAGCGGGCAGGACAGGTTTGCCGAACGCAAAATGTACTGGTCGGACCCCGGCCTGTTCGACATCTTCGACCTGCCGCTGGTACACGGTAACGCTAAAACGGCCCTCGACGCACCAAACAAAATCATGCTCAGCCAAAGTACGGCCCGCAGGTACTTTGGCGATACCGACCCGGTCGGCAAAGTACTCAATATAGATCATGATTATGATGTTACGGTGAGTGCCGTATACCAGGATTTTCCGCAAAATTCTACCCTCGACCCCGACCTCATAGGCTCCTTCTCAACCGTCAAGTGGGCCAACGAGGGACAGCATTGGAGCAATGCCAGCTACGAAACCTACTTCCTGCTCACGCCTGATGCCTCCATGAAAAAGGTAGAGGAAAAAATCAATCAGGTGTTGGACAAAAATGTCGAGAAGGAGAACCAGTGGTTCAGGTTCTGGTTACAGCCTTTGGCCGACGTACACCTTTATTCGACCAATATCTCGAACTCCAGCACAACGCGCATCGGCGATATTCAGCAGGTCAATATTCTCATCGCGCTGGCGCTCGGTATTTTGCTTATCGCCTGTATCAACTACATGAACCTGGCCACGGCGCAGTCGCAGAAGCGGCGCAAGGAAGTGGGGATCAACAAGGTGGTTGGCGCTACGCAATCTACGCTGGTTGCGCGGTTTTACGTCGAGGCTTTTATCATGGTTATGGCCGCGGTGCTGGTGGGTTTTGTGGTGCTTTTCGGACTTTTGCCGCTATTCAATTCCATTGCCGACAAGGAAATCACGTTCCGCAGTTTGTTTAGCCTTCCGGTACTGGCGGGCATTGGCGCGGCTATTGCGGTACTTTCGCTGGTGGCGGGCTCCTATCCGGCATTGATGTTGTCATCGTTTTCGCCGCTGAGCCTGTTCGGGCGCGGGGCGCAAAACAGCCTTTCTGCCATTTGGGTGCGCAAGGGGCTGGTCGTTGCGCAATTTACGGCGTCGATCATCCTGATGATTGCCACCTTCGTTTTTTATCGGCAGTTGCAGTTTGTGCAGGAAAACGACCTGGGCTATAATGCCGACCAGGTCATTGCCATTTCGACGCAGGGTGCCGAGAATGGTGAACAAATCAACAACCTCTTGAATACCTACAAGGGACTGAACTTTGTAAGTTCTGTGGCGCGGGCGCAATCTTACCCCGGTGCGGGAGCGAGCGGTCGGACGCTGACTAAAAACGGAATGGACACCGATGGCCTCGCCATTCAGACTAACCGGGCTACACCGGAAATAGTAGAAACCCTCGGCATAAAACTCCTGGCGGGTACTACTATACCTGAAAAAGTATCAGACGAAGACACGACCGTTCAGGTAGTTATCAATAAAACAGCCGTGGATTTCCTGGGAATGACGCCCGAAGAGGCGATTGGCAAAACGGCCTACAATTTGTTCGGCTACAACCGTGCTACCATCGTGGGGGTCATGCAGGATTTTCACTTCGATACCTTCCGTAAACCCATCGGCGCCTACGCTTTTCACAATAGTGCCTCCGAAGGGAGAAGCAACCTGCTGGTGCGCATGAAGGGAGGCAAGCTTTCCGACAATATGGCGACGCTGGAAAGTACTTTCAAGAAATCCATCCCCGGTTCGGCCTTCGATTTCAAATTTCTGGACGATGTCGTAGCCAAACTCTACGCCACCGAGCAGCGCACCGCCCGGCTCGTGCTCTTCTTTTCGATTACGGCTATACTGATTGCCTGTCTGGGATTGTTCGGCCTGGCAGCCTTCACCGCCGAGCAACGCACGAAAGAGATTGGCGTGCGCAAAGTACTGGGAGCCAGCGTGGCGAGCATTACGGGCCTGCTATCCAAAGATTTCCTGAAACTCGTCCTGGTCGCTTTGGTCATCGCTGCGCCCGTGGCCTGGTATTTCCTCGACGGCTGGCTGCAAAGCTATGCCTACCACATCGATATGCCCTGGTGGATTTTCGGCGTGGCGGGCTTGCTGGCAATCGCGGTGGCTTTCCTGACGGTGAGTTATCAGTCGATTAAGGCGGCGGTGGTCAATCCGGTGAAGAGCCTTCGGTCGGAGTAAAGGGAAGGGAACTCGCGCTAACCTATCAAAAAGGAGCAGAAGTCAATTATTAGTGTCCGATTTTGAACCAAAGTGTTCGAAATCGGACACTTTAATTTTCCATAATCCCTGTAAAACAGATGGTTATTTTATTGGCATAGGTTTTTCCCTGCATCCGCCACGAGCGGGTACTTCTGCCCTACTCTGTCCCAAACGCCATGATCAGGAACTACCTCAAAATCGCCTGGCGCAACCTGCGCCGTGACAAGTTTTACAGCTTTATCAACATTCTCGGCCTGACGATTGGCATTACCTGTGGCTTGTTGCTGCTGCTGTATGTGACCGATGAATTGAGCTACGACCGCTACCACGAGAAAGCAGCGCAGATTCATCGGGTAGTTGCTTATATTCAAGAACCCGATAAAGTCAACAAATGGGTGGGCACGCAACCACCGATTGCGAAAACGCTCAAAGCGCAGTACCCGTCGGTCGAAAACTACGTTCGGTTTTTTCCCAATGGAACTACCACCTTCCGGCGGGGCGAGCAGCGGTTTGCCGAAGAGGACGTTTACTCGGCAGACTCCACGGTTTTCGATATTTTCACTTATAAATTCGTAGCGGGCGATCCCAAAACAGCCCTCGATGCGCCCGGCAGCGTAGTGCTTACTCGCAAATTGACGCAGAAATTCTTTGGTACAACCGAGGCTCTGGGACAAACTTTGCGCACCGACGACACTACTTCGTACCAGGTGACGGGAATTATTGAAGACGTCCCCAAAAATTCGCACTTCCGGTTCAACGCTCTGCTGTCGCTCAATTCGCAGCAACAGCAGGCAGACGGATGGGGCGGGTTCTATGTTACCAGCTACGTCCAACTAGCCAAAGGAACCGACCCGAAAACGCTGGAAGCTAAATCGCCTGAACTGTACGACCAGTACATGGCGTCTATTTTCAAGCGAATGGGCATCAACGTTGCCTATCGATTGCAGCCCATCGAAAGTATTCATCTGCACTCCAAGTACGAGGGAGAAGCCAACGGCGACATCGGCTATGTATACACGTTCAGCGCGGTAGCTTTTTTCATGCTCTTGCTGGCCAGTATCAATTACATGAATCTGGCGACGGCCCGCTCGGCCCGGCGGGCCAAGGAGGTAGGTCTTCGCAAAGTAATGGGTTCGGTCAGGAGCGCGCTGATCGGACAATTTTTATCCGAATCGGTGCTGATGACGACTTTGGCACTACTGGCGAGTGTGATGCTGGTGGGACTGCTGCTGCCCTTTTTCAATACGGTTTCGGGTAAGGAAATTGAACTCACCCAACTTCTTCGCCCCCAATTTCTGCTCATTGCGTTGTGCATCGTTGTGTTTACGGGTTTCGTAAGTGGCAGCTATCCGGCCTTCTATTTGTCGTCTTTCGCGCCTGCTTCAGTACTCAAAGGGGCTTTCAAGGGCCGGGGAGGCAGTTTTTTTCGTAAAGCTTTGGTGGTCACCCAGTTTTCGGTGTCTTTGGTCATGCTCATCTGTACCTGGATCGTTTTCCAGCAACTCAATTTCATGCAAAACCAGGACATGGGCTATGACCGCGATCAGGTACTTACTATCAACTATCGTGACAACCAGCCGCGCGGACGCTACGAGGCCTTCCGCCGTAGTCTGCTGAACAACCCCAATATCAAGAAAGTAGCCACCGCCGGAGCCCCCGTCAGCAATATTGGAGGGCGGGTAATTCTCGGCGTCGAGTCCAATACGGGTATGAAGGACATGGCTTTCAAACCCACGGCCATCGACCATGACTATCTGACAACGATGGGGATGGAACTGGTTACGGGTCGTGATTTTTCCGAAAAAATCCTCTCCGACACAATCAACAGTGTCCTGGTCAACGAAGCCGCCGTGAAGCGGATGGGCTGGAAGGAACCTCTGGGCAAAAAGATATTATTGGGAGGCTTGCCACAGGATGGCCAGGATGCCCCGCCCACGGCGCAGGTAGTGGGCGTAGTGAAGGATTTTCACCAGCAGTCGCTTTACAATCCCATCGAACCGCTGGTAATGTTTTACCGTCCTGCCTTGCCCGTCACCCACATTAAAATAGCCGGAAAGGAGGTGGAAAAAACGTTGGCGTTTATCCGGCAGGAATGGAATGCCACTTATCCCGACAAAGTATTCGAGTACAGTTTCCTGGATCAGGATTTCGAGTCGGCCTACCACAATGATGTGCTGCGCGGGCAAATCTTTACGACTTTCTCCATCCTCACGATTCTGATTGCCTGCCTGGGCTTATTTGGATTGGCGACTTTCACCACTGAGCAGCGGGTAAAGGAGATTGGGGTACGCAAAGTACTGGGTGCGTCGGTATCGAGCGTAGTGGTGTTGCTGTCGCGGGATTTTACCAAACTCGTCCTGTTTTCGTTCCCGATCGCTATTCCCATTGCCTACTTTTCGATGCGCCAATGGCTGCAGAGTTTTCCCTACAAAACCGATATCCACGTCTGGGTTTTCGTGGCGGCCTGTGTACTGACGCTGCTTATTTGCTGGGCGACGGTGATTTACCAAAGCGTGAAGGCCGCACTGACGAATCCCGTGAAGTCGTTGCGCAGCGAATGAAGGAAAAGCGCTTTGTTATCAGAAACCTAATTTTTCCACCCAAACTATAAACTAAGTCAAAACACCAGCCATGATCAGGAATTATTTTAAAATCGCCCTCCGCAACCTGCGCAAAAGCAAACTATTCTCGTCCATCAACGTCTTCGGCCTGTCGGTTGGCATGGCCTGCTGTATGTTGCTGCTGTTGTACATCAACAGCGAATTATCATTCGACAGACACCACGAATTTGCCGATGACATCTACCTGCTGCGCAGCGAGAACACCTATAATGGTGAATTGATGGATAACCCACGTGCGCCCTCGCCCTACGCGCAGGCCATGAAGGCCGAATATCCCGAGGTAGAACAGGTCACGCGCGTCTGGGTGAATTTCCTTGAAAAAGAAACACTGCTGCGGGTCAAGGAAGCGAACCAGACCGTAAAGGCCTTCAATGAGAGGTCGGGTTATCAGGTGGATTCTACTTTTTTCGATGTCTTCACCTACCAATTCCTGGAAGGCGACGCCCGTACGGCGCTGGACGACGCCCATTCGGTGGTACTGTCGGAAGCCTTATCCCGAAAACTCTTTGGCGACGCCCCCGCTTTGGACAGGACCATCCAGATCGGCGGGGTGGCGGGTTCGGATGAAAATTTCCAGGTCACGGGCGTCTATCGCGACGAAAGCCACCGCTCGCACATCGATGCTCCTTACTTTCTGTCCCTGCAGGCGGGCTGGGTGGGTAGCTTTCTGCGGGAGCGGCCGCAGGACTTCAGCAATAACAACATGTTCCACACCTACCTGCGCATGCGGCCGGGTACCGATGCCGCCAAGCTGGAAAGTAAGCTCCCTGCGTTCGTTGAAAAATATGCCCGCAAGGACCTGAAACTTGCGGGAGCGAATAAGAAGATGGCGCTGCTGTCGGTGAAAGACATCCACCTTTTCGACAAAATAGACGCCATTCTCACGCCAACCAGCAGCGTTACCTACCTTTACGTACTGGGATCCATCGCGCTGTTTATCCTGCTCCTGGCCTGCATCAATTTTATGAACCTGGCTACCGCCCGTTCGGTCAAGCGGGCCGCCGAAGTGGGGATGCGCAAGGTGATGGGCGCGCAGCGCGGCGGACTGATCGGCCAGTTTTTGGGCGAGTCGATGGTCCTGACCCTGCTGGCGTTGCTGGTGGCCATCGTGCTGGTGGTGATGTTGCTACCCGCCTTCAACCAGTTGTCGGGTAAAGCGCTGGCTTTCGCTGACCTGCTGCAGCCCGGAATCATCGCCGCGTTTCTGGGACTGGCCCTGCTGACGGGCCTGTTGGCCGGAAGCTACCCGGCTTTCTACCTGTCGGTGTTCAATCCGCTGGATGTCCTCAAAGGGAAGTTCGTCAACTCGGCTTCGGCCACGCTGCTCCGACGCGGGCTGGTGGTGTTCCAGTTTGTGATTTCAATAGGGCTGGTCGTTGCTACGATCGTCATTCAGGGGCAAATGAAATTTATGCGGGATCAACCCCTGGGATTCAACAAGGACCAGCAGATTGTGCTGCCCCTCCGCAGTGAACAGGCGCGTAATGCGTATCAGGCATTGCGCAACGAACTGTTGCAGAGCAGTAAAATTTCCGGCGCGGCAGGTACGGGCTACTACCCGGGCATCCTGAACCCCAGCGACATGGGTTTGTACCGGCCTGAGCAGAGCAAAAATGAAGTAGCCATTACGAAGACCAATTGGGTGTCGCCCGAATTCATGGAGATGATGGGCTTCAAAATGGTAACGGGTCGGATGCTCTCCAAAGAATTCATGGGCGACACGGCTAACCAGACGATGGTGGTCAACGAGGCGACGCTTCGAAAATTCGCCATCCCCCTGGAAAAGGCCATTGGCCAAAAACTCCGTATGACCTCGCAGAATAATCCCCGCACATTTGAAATCGTGGGCGTGGTCAAGGATTTCCATTTTGCCGATTTGCACCAAGTCATCGAACCTTACGCTTTTTTCCTGGATCCCAACGCTAATGAATTCAACTACCTCATTACCCATGCCAACACAGCGGATGTGGGTACGGTGCTGCCTTTCATCGAATCGAAATGGAAAGCCCTGGTTCCCGACGAGCCATTCAGATACAGTTTTCTGAACGAAGATTTCCAGAAAAACTACGATGCTGATGCCCGCACAGCCCGCATCGTCAACGTTTTTACCCTGATCTCCATCATTATTTCGTGCCTAGGCCTTTTCGGCTTGACAACTTTTGAGGCACAACAGCGGATAAAAGAGATTGGCGTTCGCAAAGTACTTGGTGCGAGTGTCACCAACATTGTTGCGCTGCTTTCGCGGGATTTTGTAAAGTTGGTGGTGGCGGCTATTGTCATTGCTACACCGCTTACCTGGTACCTCATGAATCAGTGGCTGCAGGATTTCGCCTATAAAATCGACATCGAGTGGTGGGTGTTTGTGCTGGCAGGAACGGTGGCGGTAGGTATCGCGCTGCTGACGGTAAGTTTCCAGAGTATGAAGGCGGCCCTGATGAATCCGGTAAAGTCATTGCGGAGCGAATGAATAAAAAGGCCAATAGCCATTAGCTGACAGCTGTTGTAAAAACCAACCACGTATACTATGGTCACCAACTATCTCAAAATAGCCTGGCGAAGTTTTGTGAAAAATAAGGTGTACGCCGGGATCAACCTCATGGGGCTGTCCATCGGGATAGCGGGGGCCATCATTGTATTCCAGTTGGTCACCTACCATCTGGAGATCGATCGGTACCATCATCTTTTTGACCGTACCTACCGGGTAGTTGTGGATCTGCATCTGGACGACGGCTCTGTTGAAAAAGAAAAAGGATCGGCTTTTATCCTGCACCAGACTCTGAAGAAGGAATTCAGCTCCGTAGAAAATACAACCTACCTGGCCCATAAGGAAGTGACCCTGGCGGTTGATCAGTCCCAAAAAATGGAGCGTTTTCTGGAAAAGGAAGCCGCCGGATTTACTAATTCCGACTGGTTTGAGATATTTGATTACGAATGGATTTCCGGTAAACCATCGGCCCTGGATGCGCCCAATCAGGTGGTTTTGACGGAGAAGTACGCCCGGAAGTACTTCGGGTCACAAAATCCGGTTGGCAGGTACCTTACCATAGACAATCAGGAAAATTTGCTGGTGGCGGGTTTGTTGAAAGACCTACCCGAGAAAACCGATCAGCGAACCGAGGTTTTTATTTCGCTCCCTACGATCAAGACCCTCGTCCCGAACTACGGCTATGAGGACTGGGGCTGGATCGACGGTAACCGCGAAACCTACATTACGCTCCGTTCGGCGCAGGATCAGGCGGCTTTCGAAAAGCAAATGCCCGCCTTTGCCAAAAAGTACTACGGCGAAATAGGGAATGTTTTCTGGTACCATTTGCAGCCACTTTCGGAGGTGCATTTTGATATCGACTACGGCGGAAAAATCAAGTACAGTACGATTGTGATGCTGGCTTCGGTAGGGCTGCTGCTGATTTTTATTGCCTGCTTCAACTTCATCAACCTCACCACGGCGCAGTCTCTCAAAAGGAGTAAGGAGGTAGGAGTACGGAAAATACTGGGCGTTTCACAGCGGCAGATTTTCTGGTTTTTTATGCAGGAAACTGCGCTGTATACCTTATGCGCCTGTGTACTTGCCCTAATGATTGCCTACCCCACGACATCCCTGCTCCGGGAATGGATGAATATAAGCATTCCCGATGTGAAGGTGTTCAGTTCCACCTTCCTTCTGTTCTTCGGGCTGCTTTTCGTGCTGGTCACATTGCTGGCTGGCCTGTATCCCGCTTCGGTTATCTCAAACTTCAATCCGTTGCGAGCCATCAAGGGCGTAAGTTTGCCCACTGGCCGGAACTGGTTTTCTGTGAGGAAGGGGCTGGTCATTGCCCAATTCAGTATCTCGTTTGTATTGATTGCGGTATCGATGGTGATTATCCTTCAACTACGGTACATCCGCGAGAAAGACATGGGTACGCAGAAAGATCTGATTCTTCATGTCCGTCTTCCCAGTACCGAAAACCGCCAGCTGGCCGCGCTAGAGCATGAATTCAGGCAACTACCGGAGGTAGAAACCGTATCGTTTTTCAGGACGCCACCTTCCGCACAAATCGGTAGCGGGGGTAGCATCAAGTTCGAAAATCGGGATTGGGAAAAATTTGTGGCTCGCTCAAAAATCGCCGACCACAATTATATAAAAACCTACGGTCTGAAACTGGTGGCGGGACGGAATATAGCCCCTTCGGATACTTTGAAAGAGCTGCTGGTCAATGCAAAATTGGTAAAAGACTTGGGTCTCAAATCGCCACAGGAAGCCCTCAATCGCAAGCTCTTGGTGGGTGACATTGGAAAAACAGGAACCATTGTGGGCGTACTTTCTGATTTTAACAATGCCGATTTGTATTCCGGCATTGAGCCTACGGTGGTTTTCTCTACACAGCGGCTCTATCGCCACGCGGCCCTCCGGCTGAATCGTCTGCAGGCTTCCACCCTGCAAAATGTAAGCAAGATATGGCAAAGCCAGTTTCCTGAAAACGTCTTCGAACATAGCTTCTACGACGAAGAAATTGCCCGGTTCTACCAACGGGAAGAACTGACTTCCCGACTTACCATCACTTTCGCCTTTCTTTCCATTTTTCTGTCCTGCCTGGGACTGTTTGGCCTGGCCCTGTTCTCCACGGAGCAGCGCATCAGAGAAATTGGCATCCGCAAAGTACTTGGAGCGTCGGTAGTAAGCATAACGACTCTACTGTCAAAGGATTTACTGCAACTGGTGGTGATCGCCAGCGTTGTGGCCAGCCCGGTAGCCTACTATTTCATGCAGCAATGGTTAGCTGATTTTGCCTTTAAGGTGGATGTAAGCGCGTGGATATTTCTGCTGGCGGGCGCCTTTTCAGCCGGAATTGCCTTCGTTACGATCGGTTTTCAATCCGTCAAAGCTGCGTTAATGAATCCAGTGAAGTCGTTGCGAAGCGAATAAAATCGAGTTATGTGTAACCTGAAATGCGTCTCCTGATTTTTCAAAATCAAAACTTAATATTCACTAAACCCATATACTACCATGAGCCACATAGCTATTCCTATTCCTCCTCTTCCCGGCAAGCAGGAGATTGAAGTCGAGGTTACCATCAACGGGCAGAAGCATCAGCTGCACTACCGGGTGGAGCTGTTTTACTGGAACGATTGCAGCAATCCGCGGGCTCACCGCGCCGACTGCATCAGCGAAATGCTCTCGTCCCACGATCCTTCCTGGACGGTGTACTACATCGGTGCGCCCACCGACGAGTTTGTTCCTATCACCTTTGTAAAAGAAGAAAGCAGGCGACTGTTGCGGGGAGAGGTTACTTATTAACAAATATTTTTCAAAAAAACATACATCCATGATTCGTAACTACCTAAAAATAGCCTACCGTAACCTGCGTCGCCACAAGACCTTTGGCTTCATCAATATCGTCGGGCTATCCGTGGGGTTAGCAGGTTTTCTTTTGATCGCGCTGTACGTCAAGGACGAACTGGGCTACGACCGCTACAACGAAAACGCCGATCGTGTGTACCGGGTGGGCCGCACTTTCCTGACGTCGGAGGGTACACCTTCCCTGACTTTGGCGCAGGTAGCCCCGCCGTTCGGGCCGCTCATCAAGCAAGATTTCCCCGAAGCCGAAGAGGTCGTCAGAACTTTGGGGACGGGTAGTTTGATACTGCGGAACGGCGATCAGCAATTCACCGAGGAAAACGGTTTTTTTGCAGAAAAGAACCTGTTCAAAGTACTGACTTTCGACTTTATCAGCGGCAATCCCGACGAGGCTTTGGCTAATACGAACTCTATACTGATGTCGCGCCCGATGGCTGAAAAGTACTTTGGCAAGGCTGACCCCATCGGCAAAACGCTGCGCGTCGAGAACCAATTCGATCTGATCGTGACGGGCGTGTACGAGCCGCTGCCCGCGCAGGCACATTTTCACCCTAGTTTCCTACTAGCTTTCTCGGCCCTGAACGACCCTAACATTTACGGTGCCGAACAGTTGAGAACGAACTGGGGTAACAACGCTTTCAGTACGTACATTCTACTAGCCGAGGGGGCCGATCCCCAGCGCATTGCGAAGGCATTTCCGGCCTTTCAGGACGAACACGTACCACCCTACGAAGGTCGGATGCCTTCTACTTTCTCGGTGCTGGACCTGACCAAGCTCACCGACATCCATCTTCGCTCCCACACAGATTCCGAGATCGAGCCGCCTGGAAATATCAGCTACATCTACATTTTTTCGGCCATCGGCTTATTCATTCTGCTCATCGCCTGCATCAATTACATGAACCTGGCTACGGCGCGTTCCGCAGGACGGGCGAAGGAGGTGGGCATGCGAAAAGTGGTAGGCGCCAAACGTGGCCAACTCGTCGGACAGTTTCTGAGCGAGTCGCTGCTGCTGGTCGTGCTGGCTTTGTTCCTTGCCCTTTTGTTAATGGTGTTTGGCTTACCCGCACTGAACGATTTCAGCCAAAAGGAATTGTCATTTAAGCAGCTGCTCGACCCAACCTTCCTGGCTATTTTGGTGAGCATCACGCTTTTGACCGGTTTGATCGCGGGTCTATATCCCGCATTTTTCCTGGCTTCCTTCCGGCCCCTCAACGTTCTGAAAGGTCAGATTGCCAGCAAACTACGCACAGGTCGACTGCGGCAGGTACTGGTCATCACGCAATTCTCGATTGCCATCGCCCTCATCATCGGTACGGGTGTGGTGCGTAACCAAATGCACTACATCCAGGATTATCGTTTGGGCTACGAGAAAGAGCAGGTGGTACTTTTGAGGGACGCCGGAAACGATGACACCAACTACGAAACGCTCAAACAACAGCTCGTCCAAACGGGCGCAGTCGCTGACGTGGGTCGCTCGTCGCGCATTCCTTCCGGGCGATTGCTCGACTCGCAGGGTGCCCGTGCGATGCAGGGCGACAGCATGGCTCCCACCAACATCACCCTTAAGCAACTAATGGTGGACTACGATTTTGTTCCAGCCTACCGGATCGGCATGGCCGCCGGGCGCAATTTCTCCCGTGATTTTTCTACCGATACATCCATGGTAGTCATAAACGAGACGGCCGCGCGGCAACTTGGCTGGACATCCGACGAGGCCATCGGCAAACCGTTTCAGTACGGAAACGTGCGGGGCCAGATCATCGGGGTTACCAAGGACTACCACTTTGAATCGCTGCATCAGGAGATTTCGGCTATCGCCATGACGCTCACACCCGGCCGACTCAATTGGATTTCGGTTCCACTCAAAGGCGACATCACCGTCGGGTTGCAACAAGTGGAAACGGTTTGGAAGCAGTTTTTTCCGGGACAACCTTTTCAGTACCAGTTCCTCGACGAGCGCTTCGACCGCCTTTACGCCGCCGAACAAAGGCAACAAAAGCTGTTCAGTACTTTTGCCGGCATTGCCATTCTGCTGTCCTGCCTGGGGCTGTTTGGCCTGTCCATGTTCATGGCGGAGCAAAGAGTAAAGGAAATCGGCGTTCACAAAGTACTGGGTGCCAGCGTCACGAGTATTGTAACCCTGCTTTCCAAAGATTTTCTTAAACCCGTGCTGGTCGCTTTGCTGATTGCCTCGCCCATCGCCTGGTATGCCATGCATGAATGGCTGGGTGGTTTTGCTTACAAAACGGGTATCGGTTGGGCTGTGTTCGCGGGCGCGGGTGTGCTGGCTATCGGTATTGCCCTGCTGACGGTAAGTTTTCAGAGTGTGAAAGCGGCGTTGATGAATCCGGTGGAGTCGCTGCGGAGCGAGTAAGCAGACAACCAAAGTACCTCCCATCAAAAGCTCCGTTTAAGGATTTTTAACACACTCATTTTGAGATTGTTTTCTACCTTGTCTGCTTGTTTAATCAGGCAGACAGGTGATACCAGATCTGCGCATTCCCGAAGGTCTCATGCTGAAAAACTACCTCAAAATCGCTTATCGCTCCCTGCTGCGCAGCAAGTACTATTCACTCCTGAACATTGCCGGATTGGCGGTGGGCATCACGTTCGCCATGCTGATCGGCAGCTACGTCTGGGGCGAGTTCCGGGTAAACCAGACTTTACGCAATACCAATCGGCAGTATATTGTACAAAGTCGCTGGAAGCAGGAAAACATGGGCCTGGAATTCACAACCCTGGCACCCATCGGTCAGGCTTTGAAAACGCAGTATCCGACGCTGGTAGCCGATTCCTACGCCTTTTACGGCGTTACCGCCACGGTGAGCCACGGAAACAACCATTTCCGCGAATCCATCCAGATCGGCGATTCGACATTGCTGACAATGTACGGTTTTGAGTTGGCAGCGGGCAATCCGCACACGGCTCTGACTCAGCCGAATGGAATCGTTATCACCGAGGCCCGAGCCCGCAAGCTTTTTGGCAAAACCGATGTCTTGAATCAATCGCTGACCGTAGAGACGCCACAATCGGGGAAGCAGGAATTTACCGTAACGGGGGTACTTAAGCCACTACCACCCAACTCGGTGACTCACCTGCTGACCGAGGAGGCCGAAGTTTTCATGTCGCTGGGCGCAATGCCCTATTTCGGGGGTGACCTCACCAATTGGGGTAATGCCTTCATCGTCAACTACGTCGAGTTGCAGCCGGGCGTTTCACCCTCGGATTTAAAGAAACCCCTCGCCCAGCTCATTGCCACGAATGCCCCGCCCAATCTAGGCAAAAACCTGACTGCCTATTTAACCCCGCTGACCGATTACTACTTGGAAAGCAACAATGGTGTGGTGCGCCGGATGATCACAACCCTGGCGTGGGTAGCGGTTTTTATTTTGCTGATGGCCGTCATTAATTTTGTCAACCTCTCGCTCGGAGGTGCTTCCACGCGGCTGCGCGAAATCGGCGTCCGCAAAGCACTCGGGAGTCTGCGCCGACAGTTGACTGCGCAGTTTTTGACGGAGGCTCTGGTTCTGACGCTGCTGGCGATGGTACTTTCCATCGGTTTGTACGTGCTTTTCCGCCCGGCGTTCAGCGGCGTGGTAGGGCAAGCCATTCCATCGCTAACGGACCTCCCCGGTGGGTACGTTTGGGGAATGCTCGCTTTAATTCTTTTGGTTGGCTTACTGGCGGGCGGCTATCCCGCGCTGCATTTGTCGGCTTACTCCTCCGTCGATTCTTTAAAGGGAAAAGAACGCTCGGTGGCGGGCGGGCGGTGGTTCAGGAGAGGGCTGGTGACCGCACAGTTTACGATTGCGGTGCTGGTTTTTGTGGGTGCGATTTTCGTTTCCCGCCAAATTACCTTCTTCTTTGATACTGATCTAGGATTCAATAAGGACGCCCTGCTGACCGTTTCTTCGCTGCCCCGCGACTGGTCGCCCAAAGGTGTCACACGCATGGAAGACGCCCGGGAGCAGTTTGCGCGTCTGCCCGGCGTTGGCTCAGCCAGCCTGTCGTTCGATATCCCGAATGGCAACGCCGGCCTGAACGCCAACGTTTATTTACCAGAACAAGACAGTACCCAAGCCATCACCATGCCCGCCCTGACGACCGATGAGCATTTTGCCGAAACCTACCAAATCGACGTGCTGAGCGGACGGTACTTTTGGCCGGGAGCGAGTCAGCAAGATGCCGATGGTATTGTACTAAATGAATCTGCCGCCATGGCCCTTGGCTACCCGGCACCCGAGGCGGCGGTCGGGAAAAGGGTGCGGATTCAGGGTAGTTTGCAGCCATTCCGGGTGCTGGGCGTGATCAAAAATTTTCATTTCGGCAGCATGCACAAAGCCATCGAACCGTTGCTGGTCGGACATATTCAAAACATCACTATCTACCGGTATTTTTCCTTCAAAATAGAATCCGGCAAGGTGCGACCGACGATTGCGGCCATCGAAAAGAAATGGCACGAACTATTCCCAGACTCTCCCCTGGAATACGCCTTCATGGATCAGGCTTTTGAAAAACTGTATAAAACTGAATTGCAGTTGGAGAAGGCCGCTTACGTGGCTACCGGGTTGTCTTTGCTAGTGATGCTCCTGGGCGTCGTGGGCATGGTTTCGCTCACCGTTTCGCACCGGACGAAGGAGGTTGGTATCCGTAAAGTACTAGGTGCTTCGGTAGCGGGTATTGTGGGGCTTTTCCTCAATGAGTACGCCTGGATACTGCTCATTGCCAATCTCATAGCCTGGCCCCTGGCTTACAGCCTCCTCACAAATTGGTTAGCCGATTATGCCTACCATACTACGATCACCTGGTTACCATTCGTGCAGGTAGGCGTAAGCATAGCTCTGGTTTCGGCTTTGGTGATTGGCTTGCAAGTGATTAAAACGGCTTTGCGAAATCCGGTGGAGAGTCTTAGGAGCGAATAAGGCCGAAAGAATCGGTGGCATTGGAACAAGGCAATTGCCCGGGTTGGAAACTTGAACTGTCCGGTATCGAAACAAAACTGTCCGATATCGGACAGTTTTTTCTTTATTTTCCTATGTAAACGCCTAAAAATCAAGTACTTGATTTACAGGCATAAGTTTTATGAATGAAAATGGAACAGTATATAATGGAAAAGAAGGTCACTGAATCCGTTTTTTCCGGTGCGCCAGGCTGGCTCATCCCTACTCTATTCGAAAACTATGCTTATAAACTACTTTAAAATTGCCGTCCGTAATCTGCTAAGAAGTAAGGCCTTCTCGTTAATCAACATCATCGGCCTGACAGTAGGATTGACTTGCTGCTTACTGATAATGTTGTTTGTGCGGCATGAGTTGAGCTACGATCAGTTTCAGGAGCGTTTCGAGCGCATCTACCGCATTACTTACCTACCTCGTTTTGCCGGAACGGAAGAGCCACTGGCCCTGACGCCGCCCCCGGTATCCCCCCTGCTGACCGAAAATTTTTCGGAAATAGAAACCTCTGCCCGGTTGTTCCAAAGCCCGGCCACGGTAGAAATAAAAAGCCAGGGCGAAGCGGCCGCTGTAAAATACGACGAGGAGCGTTTTTATTTCGCCGACCCCACTATCCTGAATATCTTTTCTTTTGACTTTGTGCAGGGCAGTCCGCAGAACGCCTTGCGGGACAGATTTTCGGTGGTACTTACCGAGAGCGTAGCCCAGCGATATTTCAATGACCAAAGTGCGTTGGGTCGGTTCATTACCTACGACGGCAAGTACCCGATGAAAGTGACGGGCGTCGTGCGGGATTTTCCTGATAACTCCCACATTCATCCTGAGCTGGTGGCCAATTACGAAACCATGTATGCCACCGAAAATGAAAGAGCACGTGAGAACCTGCCTTACAACTGGGTCATTTCTCATTCTGCTACCTACGTACTGCTGCGGCCGGACCGCTCGCCCGAAAAGGTAAATGCCCGGTTTCCGCAATTCATCAAAGCTCACGCCGACGCGCAGGTAGCCGACGGGATCGAATACCGACTGGAACCCATGCGGGATTTTTACCTGCGTACGGAAGCCCAGAACACCCCCGAACCCGTCGGCAGCATGACGACCATTTACGTCTTTCTGGGTATCGCCGGTCTTACGCTCCTGATTGCCTGCATTAATTTTGTCAATTTGTCCACCGCTCGCTCGCTTCGGCGCGCCAAAGAGGTGGGCATCCGTAAAGTACTGGGTAGCCAGCGCAAGCAACTGATTTTTCAATTTCTGGGTGAGTCGCTGCTGCTGAGTGCATTGGCGTTACTTTTATCACTGCTTTTGACCGTGCTGTTGCTACCTACCCTGAACAGCCTCACCGACAAGCACCTGACTATGCAGTACTTCCTGAACGACGGGTGGCTGATGCTGACTTTTGTGGGAATCACAGTACTGGCGGGTCTGCTTTCCGGGGCATATCCCGCTTTTGTGGTAGCTGGTTTCAAACCCGTGGCGACGCTGAAAGGCAATTTTCTGGCGGGAGTCGCGCAGGGAAGTTTCGTGCGCCAGCTGCTGCTGGGAGTTCAATTTGTTACATCTATTGCGCTCATTACGGGTACCCTTATTATGGCGCAACAGATGAAGTTTCTCAAGAGCCAGCCTTTGGGATTCGATAAGGATTTTATCGTTACAGCTTCTATTCGTAATCCAAAGATTACCAATGTGTTCGCGACCAGTTCCGATAGCAGCTATCAGCGGTTAAGTACTTTCCGGGAAGTACTGCTCCAGAATCCGCAGGTGGAGGCCGTTACGCTTTCGAGTCAGGCATTGGGCAACGGCAGCGTGCGGCGCAACGTGATCCCGGAAGGGCACACGGCCGAAGACAACCTGTTCGTATCAGTGCTGGCGGTGGATTACAACTTCACGGAAACCTACGGTCTGACATTTCGGGCCGGGCGACCCTTTTCGGAAGAATTCACTACTGACAAATCAGCGGCTTTCCTGATCAACGAAACCGCCGTGAAAGAATTTGGCTGGGCTTCACCGGAGAAAGCCCTGGACAAGTCGCTCAATCTGGAAGGCAAAGCGGGCAAGATAGTGGGAGTCGTGAAGGATTTTCATAATCAATCACTTTATGCGCCAATATCCAGTCTGGTACTTACCGTCGAGCAACCCCAATTGACGCTGGTTTCCCTGAAATTGCGCCCCCAGCAAATGGAGGCCACCCTGCAATTTGTTCAGAAAGAATGGGATCGGTTTTTCCCGGAAAAAAGCTTCGACTATGAATTTCTGGATCAGAACCTGGCCCAACTCTACGACCGTGAACAGCGGCGGAGTACCCTCATCGGCCACTTTGCCATACTGGCTATCCTGATTAGCTGCCTGGGGCTATACGGGCTGATTATGCTGGTAACCCAACAAAAAACGCGGGAAATCGGTATACGGAAAGTATTGGGCGCCAGCGTGGAGAGTGTCGTGTTGCTGCTGTCAAAAAATTTCATTCTGCTCGTTGGGGTAGCCATGCTTATTGCCTGCCCTCTCGCCTGGTACTTTATGGAGCAATGGCTGGAAGGCTTTACCTATAAGATCGACATCGAATGGTGGGTATTTGTCGTGGCAGGACTATTGGCGCTGGGCATTGCCTTATTGACAGTGGGCTTCCAGAGCATCAAAGCCGCCCTCATGAATCCGGTGGAGTCGCTACGGAGCGAGTAAGAAATTGAAGGCGGGGCGATGAGAGCAGGCGCGGAAAAAGGAAATTTCCATTAGCACTTAGTCCATCCTGCTTCTCTCCCCTCCTTCTTTTAATATTGAGACTTAAAACCTTAAAACCATGCTACTCAACTACCTCAAAATCGCTCTTCGCCACTTCCGGCGGCAGAAGTTCTTTTCGCTCATCAACGTCATGGGTTTGGCCGTGGGTCTGGCGGCTTGCTGGCTTATCGGGATCTATGTACAGCACGAGCAAAGCTACGATGCCTTCCTGCCCCAGGCCGATCGTGTATGTGCTGTGGCTTTCGATCTGAAAGTAGGCGAGCAGGAAGTGGTGACTACCAATACGCCGCCGCCCGTGGGTCCGCGGCTGGTGGAGGATTTCCCTGAAATTGAAATGGCCGCCCGAACCTTCGATCTGGGCAGCGTCGTCGTGCAACGCGAGGCGATGGAGGGCAAAGAAGCCATCACCTTCAACGAACTTAATGGTTTTGCCGCCGACACAGCCTTTCTAGAACTGTTCGGTTTTCCGATGCTGGCGGGCCATACCACCTCCGCGCTCGACGCACCGGGCAGCGTGGTGCTGACCGAAAGCATGGCCCACAAGTACTTCGGCGACGAGACAGCTATAGGGAGATCGCTCCAACTCAACGGCTACCCTTTTAAAGTAACGGGCATCATGCGCGACTTACCCACTCACGCCACAGTGCAGTTCGATTTTCTGGCGGCGATGGACAATTTCTCGGTGGTGGAGCGGTTTTCGTGGAGCTGGGTGTGGCTACAGGTCGATACCTGGGTGCGGTTGCGGCAACCCGCCACGGAAGAAAGGGTAGCAGAGCTGGAAAAGAAGTTTCCGGCGATGGTGCGTCGCTACGCTCCCGCTGCCTACGCCCGCCTCGGGCAGGATTTGGTAAAAAACCTCGATCAGGGCGACCGCCTCAATGTGAAGCTATTGCCTCTAAAAAAATTACATTTGGATTACAGCCAACTCGACTCGCGGCTCGCCACGCTGGGGGATGGCCAACAAGTGGAAATGTTCGCCATCATTGGTAGTTTGATTTTGCTGCTGGCCTGCGTCAATTTCATGAACCTAAGCACCGCCCGTTCCATGAAGCGCTCACGGGAGGTGGGTGTGCGCAAGGCGCTGGGTTCACAGCGAAGCGCACTGGTGGGGCAGTTTCTGGTCGAGTCGCTGCTGCTGAGTGTGGTGGCGCTGGGGCTGGCGACGCTGCTGACGAGCGCGGTACTGCCGTTCTATAACCGTCTGACGGGCCTTGCGCTGCAACCTAACGACCTATTCTCGCCCCAGATCATCGGCTTCGTGCTGCTGCTGCCGCTCGTGACGGGCTTGCTGGGCGGACTATACCCGGCTTTTTATTTGTCTAAATTCAAGGCCGTCGAAATGTTCAAACCAGCTGCCGGGCGACACGGCGGGTTGATTTCGGTGAGGAGCGGATTGGTGGTGTTTCAGTTTGCGGTGTCCATCGTGCTGATGCTAGGGTCGTTTGTGGTGTTCCGGCAGTTGGAATTTGCCCAAAAACAAACACCCGGTCTTGACCGTGAACACGTGCTGGTGATCGAGAACGTCCGCCACCTAGCCACGCCCTCGGCGCGGGAATCCTTCAGGCAGGCATTGGCCGCTCTGCCCGAGGCTTTGGAAGCCACCCACAGCACGCACCTACCCTCGCTGGGTAATTTTGGCGGCTCTTACGGGCCTGAGCAAGGCGACGCGCCCCATCCTGTCGCCAACACTATTCCCATCGCGTCCTACATGACTGACGCGGAGTTTATCCCCACCTTGGGCGTCGAAATCGTGGCCGGGCGCAATTTTCGTCCCCACTCGATGAGCGATTCAGCGTCCGTAATCCTGAACGAAACCGCTGTAAAAGCCATCGGCTGGCAGAATCCTATCGGCCAATGGCTGGATTATCTCGGCGAAAGTCAACGTTTTCAGGTAATCGGCGTCATGCGTGATTTCAACCCGGCTTCCGTGCGCACGGTTATTGAACCGATGGCGCTTTTTCACCAGTCGTCCCAGACGTATCAGACCTACGATTCCTACATTGCCCTGCGAATGAGACCCGGCACCGAGAAGCAGGCGGTCGCGAAAGCCGCCGCCCTCTGGCAAAAGGCCGTACCGGGCGTGCCTTTCAACTACGATTTCCTGGACGCCACTTTTGCTCGTCTCTACCGCACCGAAGCCCAAACGGGTTCGGTGCTGAGTATCCTGACGAGCCTGGCGCTGTTCATCGGCTGCCTGGGCTTGTTCGCGTTGGCGGCCTACACTGCCGAAAGCCGCACCAAAGAGATCGGTGTGCGCAAAGTACTGGGAGCCAGCGTGGCGAGTATCGTATCTCTGCTTTCCAAGGATTTTTTAAAATTGGTCGTAGTAGCCATCGTCATCGCTACGCCGCTGGCCTGGTACGTGGCCGACGATTGGTTACAGGATTTTGCCTATAAGATCGATCTGGCGTGGTGGTACTTTGCCGTAACAGGTGGTCTGGCGATTCTTGTCGCGTTGCTTACAGTGAGTTTTCAGTCGGTGAAGGCAGCGGTGGCCAATCCGGTGGAGTCATTGCGGAGCGAATAGCCGTAGGGGCGGCCCCCTGTGTCCGCCCGGCGTGCGCCAGCGATGGTGCGTATAATACCATTCTGGGCGGACACACAGGTCCGCTCCAACATAAATCAATCAATATGCTTTCCAACTATCTCAAAATCGCTTTCCGCAACATCCGGCGCGAAAAAGTATTCTCGGCCATCAACTTCTTAGGACTTTCGGTGGCCTTCGTGGCGGCCATTTTGTTGTTCCTGACCGCACAGTTCGAGCTGTCGTTCGATGATTTTCACGCTAATAAAGACCGTATTTACAAACTTTACTACAAAGTGAGTCGGCCCGAGAAAGTGGATTACGGCGCGGCGATGCCGATTCCCATGCAGCCATCGATTAAGTCAGAATTTTCCAACGAAATCGAGTACGCAACCCGGCGGCTCGACAGCGGAGTACTGGTAAAGATCGGCGACAAATCTTTCGAGACGGACGTCAACTACGTCGATCCCGACTACCTGAAAATGTTCTCTTTCGAAATGCTTTCCGGCAACAAAGAGTCTGCTCTCAATCAATTGGACAATATCGTTTTGCGTAAGACGGCAGCGCAATCATTTTTCGGCAGCGAAAATCCGGTTGGGAAGACCCTGATGATAAACGTAGGCAGGGGCATGAAGCCCTTTACGGTGTCAGGCGTTATCGCCGACGCTCCCGACAACTCGACGATGGAGAATGAGAGTCTGATTCGTTTCGAGGCCAATCCCGAGTATCAGGAAGATAAGGACAACTGGAATTCCAAAAACCATGATGTCTATATCCAGCTGGCCGAGGGAATAGATTATCTGGATTTTGAACGCCGCCTGATCCCTTTCACGGCCAAGTACTACAAGAAGGACATCGAATTTGCCCACAAGGCAGGTTTCAAAGGTGACGAGCGCGGCGAGATCATCAGTACCCGTCTTTTGCCCTTTTCCGAGGAACATTTTAACAAGCAGGTAGGTAGTCACTCCATCGACCCGTACCTGCCCTACATGCTGCTGGGTATTGCCTTTCTGGTGATTCTGATTGCCTGCATCAATTTTATCAACCTGTCCATCGCCCGCTCGCTGGGTCGGGCCAGGGAAGTCGGGATGCGCAAAGCGTTGGGAGCCTTGCGTGCACAGGTCATTGGGCAATTCTGGGGAGAGGCATTCATCATTTGTCTGGTGGCCTTTACTGTAGCTTTGGCGGTGGCTTACTCACTAGTTCCTGAGTACAATACTTTGATGAATGGCGAGGTGAAGTTCACACAATTGCTCCGGCCCGAAGTAATGGTCACCGTCTTGCTGGTCTTTCTGCTGGTGACCATGCTGGCGGGCGGCTACCCGGCCTGGGCGGTAGCGCGATTCAACACGGTAGAGGTTTTGAAGGGCAAAGTCAGGACGGGACTTGTCAATGGGGGCATCCGAAATTCGCTCATTGTCGTGCAGTTCGTGATCTCGGTGGGGCTGATCGCCTGCACGCTGGTCGTCTGGAATCAAACCAACTACCTGCGCGACCGGCCGCTGGGTTTCGACCGCGAGCAGGTCGTAAGCATTCCTATCGGTAACGGGATCGACGGTTATCGGTTGCTCGACTATTACCGCAACGAGTTGGCCAATCAGCCGGGAATCGTGAGCATTACCGGCGCAGACAACAACCTCGGCTCGGGGCGCGACAACAGCGGCTTCAAGTCAGTGTTCGGCTTCAATATGGAAGGGAAAAACTACCAGACCAACGGCCTGAACGTGGATTTCGATTATATAGAAACGCTGGGACTAAAACTGGTGGCAGGCCGTAGCTTCAATCGCCAATTTGCCACCGACAGTACCGACGCCTGCATCATCAACGAAACGATGGCCAAACAACTTGGCGAGGGTCAGGAGCTGGTAGGAAAAAAGATCGATTTGGATGGCGGCAAGCAAATCATTGGTATCGTCCGCGACTACAATTTCGAGTCGCTGCACCGTAAAGTTGAATCCCTGACGATGTTTTTTAACAAACCATTCGGCCTAAATTATATTTTTGTAAAAATCGACGGCAACACGCCTGCTTCAACCATGAAGCTCCTGGAAAAAACCTATATGGCTTACGCCCCGAAATCGGAATTCCTGGGGTCGTTCCTGGACGAAAACGTCAACAATCAATACAAGAAGGAAGAGCGTATCGCCCGGGTTTTCATGACGGCGGCGGGGCTGGCGATTCTGCTGTGTTGTGTAGGTTTGTTTGCCATTGCCTTGCTGGTGACCCGCCAGCGTACCAAGGAAATCGGGGTTCGCAAAGTACTGGGCGCTAACGTGAGTTCGCTGGTAGGTTTGCTGAGCAAAGATTTTTTAAAGCTCGTAACCGTGGCGATTATCATCGCAGTACCCCTGGCTTATTATGCCATGCAATCCTGGCTGGCCGATTTCCCATATAGTGTCGGGGTAGCGTGGTGGGTCATGGTGGCAGCGGGTGCGGCGGCATTGGGCATCGCTTTTGCCACGGTAAGCATTCACGCCATCAGGGCCGCGCAGCGCAATCCGGTAGAGTCATTACGATCGGAATAAGTGCAGGTCTTCGGCTCCGCTCAGACTGACAAGAGGCATTTGCTAGTCTGAGCGGAGCCGAAGATCTACTTTAAAAATCCGGTACTTGGATAATCTCGCCGCCTTTCATCGCCGACTCGTGGGCCAGGATACCGACGCTTGTCCAGTTTGCCGACTGCGCCGCGTTAGGAAATGGGTCGCGGTCTTCGGTTAGGGCCGAAACGAACTCGTGAACCAGGTGCGGATGTGAGCCACCGTGGCCACCGCCCTGCACGAAAGAAAGGTGGGCCTTGTCACCCGCATCGTAAACTCCCCGGCCCGTAAATGACTGGATTTCTTCGGGCAATAGGTGCGCGTAGTCTGGCGTTTCGACGCGCTCAGGAATTTCGGGTTCGGGTTTCTTGGCGGTATGAATCACCGGATGCTCTCCCTCGATAAGCGGCCACTCGAACGATTTCTTGCTGCCATATACCTCAAAACTCTCGCGGTACTGCCGCGCGGTGTCGAACAATGAGCGGTAGACATAGGCCGACAGGTCGCTATCCCTGAACTTGATGTGCGCCGACTCGACGGCAAAGGGCGAGTTGTGAATTTTGACCAAATCTTCGCTGATCGTGCCCGAGCCAAAGCAGGAAACGTATTCGGCCTCTAACTTTAAAAGTCCCGCCACCGGTCCGACGCAGTGCGTGGCATAGTGCATCGGCGGTAGCCCCGGCCAATAATCAGGCCATCCTTCCATGTCCTGCTGGTGGCTGGCTTTCAGAAACTGTACTTTGCCCAGTTCGCCTTTCTCGTAGAGTTCTTTAACAAACAAGAATTCGCGGGCGTACACCACCGTTTCCATCATCATGTACTTGAGGCCCGTTTCGCGGCAAACTTTCACGATCTCGGCGCAATCCTCCACCGAAGTAGCCATGGGCACGGTGCAGGCTACGTGCTTTCCGGCGCGCAGCGCCTTCAAGGTTTGCTCAGCGTGATTGGGAATAGGTGAATTGATGTGGACGGCATCTACTTCGGGGTCAGCCAGCAGGTCATCGTAGCTAGTGTAGCGTTTTTCGACCCCAAACTCATCGCCCACGGCGTCGAGTTTGGCTTGGGTACGCTGGCAAATGGCGTACATATTGGCGGCAGGATGCCGCTGGTAAATGGGAATGAACTCGGCCCCGAAACCCAGGCCGACGATGGCGACGTTGATTTTTTTCATAGTCCTGTAAAAAGCTTTGCTAAGGAAAAACTTACTATTGAATAGCACAAAAAAAGGCGATTCTCACCAGAGAACCGCCCTTTCTATCAAAAACACTTATTTTTATTTTTCCGAAGAAGGCTTGGAAGCGGCTCCTTTCTCTACGACTTCACCTTTCAGAAAGAGCGTCAGGCTGGGTGACTCGGCGTTGCTGAAAACCGTGATAGACTTATTGAAAGTACCCATCGCAGCGGCGTTGTAGGTAGCCTTGATGCTACCCGTCTGCTTGGGCAGGACAGGATCTTTGGTCCAGCTTGGAGTCGTGCAGCCACAAGATGCGCTTACATTGGAGATAACGATCGGCTCAGTACCCGTGTTGGTAAACACGAATTCCTGCGTGACAGGCTTGCCCTGCTCCACTTTACCAAAGTTATGGGTTTCCTCTTTAAACTTCATGACGCCCTTCTGAGCGAAGCTCATGGAAGTGACGGCTAACAAGACGACGACTACTGAAAAAAACTTTTTCATGTTGCTTGAAAATTTTAATTATTAAGAATTGGTTTGTTACGTAAGTTACGGATTCAGAAGCAAAAGCTTTGCCAAATAATTCCCTGGACGGGACTTTTCCAACAAAGTAACACAGGAAATCGTTTTTTTGAAAGGATATTTTTTATTTTAATTTTGACCCAAATCGTTAAAAAACGTATCTTAACCCCACAATCTTCGCACCGCCCCTTTTGCAATTCCTATGCTCCTAAACGAAACCTTGCCGGAAAATAGTCTCTTCACTGTCGAGAAAGTGCTGACCGACTACCGTTTGGCCTGCGAAAGCCGGGCGGTGAGCCTGCTGGGACGAAAGGATGCCATGGGAGGAAGAGCAAAATTCGGTATTTTCGGGGATGGGAAGGAAGTTGCGCAACTGGCCCTGGCGGGCGCATTTCGCCGGGGTGATTTCCGCTCGGGCTACTACCGCGACCAGACTATCGAGGCCGCCTTGGGTAATCTTAGCTGGCAGCAGTTTTTCGCCCAGCTCTACGCCCACCCCGATCTGGCCCACGAACCCCACACGGGTGGGCGGTCCATGAACGGCCACTACGCCACCCGCTGGCTCGATGCCGAAGGGCATTGGCTGGATCAAACGAAGCTCTATAATTCCGTCTGCGATATCTCTCCCACCGCTGGGCAAATCCCGCGTTCGTTGGGGTTGGCGTATGCCTCGAAGCTGTACAGACACAATAAGGATATTCAATACCTCGACGCTTTTTCGCATCAAGGCAATGAGATCGTGTTTGCCACCATCGGTGATGCCTCTACTTCACAGGGGATGTTCTGGGAAACCATGAATGCCGCCGGAGTACTACAGGTACCATTGCTAATGTCGATCTGGGATGATGGTTACGGCATTTCGGTTCCTGTCGAGTACCAAACTACCAAGGCCAGCATTTCCAAAGCCCTGGCCGGCCTGCAACGTAATGCCCGCGAGGATGGTATAGAAATCATGACCGTAAATGGCTGGGATTATCCTGCTCTGGTCGAAACCTACCAGAAAGCCGCTGACCTCTGTCGCCACGAGCAAGTACCCGTGCTGGTGCACGTCGAGGAACTTACCCAGCCGCAGGGCCACTCAACTTCGGGTTCGCACGAGCGATATAAGCCCGAAGCGCGGCTTACCTGGGAAACCGAGCACGACTGCAATCTGCATTTCCGCGAATGGATTCTGGAAAATGGCTACGCTACGGTCGAGGAGTTGGAAAAGATCGAAACCGACGCCAAAGAAACCGCCCGCGTTGCCCGCGACCGTGCCTGGAAGGCTTACCGGAAGTCTATCGAGACGGATTTGAAAGCGGCCCAGCACCTTCTGGAAACAGCCACCCGGGAAAGCAGCCACCATACCGACGAACTCAAAAACAGTATTGCCGCCCTGCATAAAGCGCAGTACCCTATCCGCCGCGACATTATGGGCGCGGTGCGTAAAGCATTGCGGGCCTTACGAAACGAATTTATTCCCAGCCGTCCCCTGCTGAAAGAATGGTTGCAAAAGGAGCAAAAGCTCAATGAATCCCGCTACAATGCTCATCTGTACAGCGAATCGGATGAATCGCCACTGCGGGTGCCATCAATAGCGGCTACCTACACCGACGACAGCCCATTGGTAGATGGCCGCGAGGTAATCCGGTCTTATTTCGACATTTTGTTCGAACGCGACCCCCGTGTGCTGGCGCTCGGAGAAGACGTAGGCCGGATTGGCGACGTCAACCAGGGCATGGCGGGCCTGCAGGAAAAATACGGCGAAATCCGTATTACTGATACCGGGATTCGGGAAACGACCATCATGGGCCAAGGCATTGGCCTTTCCATGCGCGGATTGCGACCCATCGTCGAAATCCAGTACTTTGACTACGTTTTTTATTGCTTAGCCACGCTTACCGACGACCTCGCCACGTTGCGCTACCGTACGGCGGGCGGGCAAAAGGCTCCGGTCATTATCCGTACACGGGGCCACCGCCTCGAAGGTATCTGGCACAGCGGTTCACCAATGGGGGCTATGCTCGGTAGTCTGCGCGGACTGCATATTGCGGTGCCACGCAATTTCACCCAGGCCGCCGGACTATATAATACCCTGATGCAGGGCGATGATCCCGCTCTGGTGGTGGAGCCGCTGAACGCCTACCGCCTCAAAGAAAAACTACCCAATAACCTCGGTGACTACAATGTCCCGCTCGGACAGCCCGAGGTTATTCGCGAAGGCAACGACCTTACGATCGTCACTTACGGCTCCATGTGCCGCATTGTACTGGACGCCGCCACCCAACTGTCCGAAGTTGGTATCGAGGTGGAAGTCATCGACGTGCAGACCCTCCTACCCTTTGATCTTGACCATTCTATCGTCAAGTCCATCCAAAAAACCAATCGGGTGATCTTTGCCGACGAAGACTACCCCGGCGGCGCCTCGGCTTTTATGATGCAGCAGGTTCTGGAAAAACAGAATGCCTACCGCTGGCTCGACTCTGCCCCACTGACCATCGCTGCCCAAGCCCACCGCGCTTCTTATAGTTCCGACGGTGATTATTTTTCCAAGCCCAACGCCGAGAATGTATTCGAAGCCGCTTATACCCTGCTGCACGAAGCAGAACCACAGCGGTTCCCGGCTTACTTGTAGACTGTCCCGTGACGATCTACCTTCGCTTTGGCAAACGTCTCATCGACTTCGTAGCGTCTTTTCTGGGTTTGATTATGCTCTTGCCTCTTCTGCTGGCTATTGCTTTGCTTTTGACAGCAGCCAATCAGGGCAACCCGTTTTTCCGGCAACCGCGCCCGGGACGAGGTGGTAAGGTTTTTGTTTTGTTAAAATTCAAAACCATGAACGACCACCGTGATGCTACCGGACAACTCCGCCCTGACGCTGAACGACTCACCGCTCTGGGAAAATTCATTAGAAAAACATCATTGGACGAATTACCCCAGCTTTGGAATATCCTGATAGGGGATATGAGTTTGGTCGGTCCCCGACCGCTGCTGGTGGAGTACTTGCCACTGTACAGCGAGGAGCAAAGCAAGCGTCACCTCGTCCGTCCCGGCATTACGGGCTGGGCGCAGATCAATGGTCGCAATACTTTGAGTTGGGAAGAGAAATTCGCGTATGATGTCTGGTACGTCGAAAACCTCTCGCTGGCCTTGGACATAAAAATTATCGGGATGACGATTGGGAAAGTTTTTAAGGGAGAAGGAATCTCGTCGGGCACATCAGTGACGATGGAGAAATTCAGAGGCACAAAGTAGGGGCGAACCTATGTGTTCGCCCTGCTATCGGGTGCAATACATATTCGCCCTGCTTGCGCCCGCCATCGGGCGAACACATAGGTTCGCCCCTACAACAATTACACAATTCAACCATACTACCATGCTTCTCTACGGTGCCAGCGGTCATGCCAAAGTGATAAATTCCATCCTACGGGCGACGGGGCAGGAAGTCACGGCTATTTTTGACGACGATTTGGGCAAGAAAAACCTGGGCGATATTGCCGTAGTTGGCCATTATGACCCGGATTTTCAGCCCGCTGTGCCGCTGATTATTTCCATTGGCTATAATGACATCCGCCGGAAACTGGCCGGAAAGATTCGCCACCGTCTTGGTACAGCCATTCATCCTTCGGCTATCATCGACGAAACGGCGACGGTCGGTGAAGGAACCGTGATTATGCCGGGTGTTATTGTACAAGCAGACGCCCGGATCGGACGTCACGTTATTGTCAATACTGCCGCTGCGGTAGATCACGACTGCATGTTGGGTGATTTCGTCCATGTAGCGCCGGGAGTGGTACTTTGCGGCGCGGTTCGGGTGGGAGAAGGAACACTCGTTGGCGCGGGTAGTGTAGTCGCGCCTAACCTGACCATCGGCGCCAACTGCCTGATCGCCGCCGGAAGTGTGGTAACTACCCACATTCCCGACGGTGCACTGATACGGGGCAATCCGGCGCGCATCATTGGCAATCAAGAATCTCCTCCGCCCCGATAAAAGTTGTAATTTTGGGACATAATTGGTCTCTTCGCCTACGGCAGGACCACTTATTTATATTTTCCCACCACGTACTATACTTCCACCTGCTCTCTCCTGTTTTGAAACTCAACTACAAGAAAATCAACGAAAAAGGCCAACCTATTGTCATTCTGCACGGCGTTTTTGGCTCGCTCGACAACTGGGCGACGGTCAGTAAATCTATCGCTGATCTGGGTTACGTCGTTTATCTGGTCGATCAAAGGAATCATGGTCGCTCGCCGCACTCCGATGCATTCGACTACGAGGCCATGGCGGCTGATCTGGCAGAATTTATCACCGATCATGCTCTGGAAAAAACTATACTGATCGGCCACTCGATGGGCGGCAAAACTGTGATGCAGTACGCCCAGCAGTATCCCGCTACCTACGACAAACTGGTGATCGTGGACATCGCCCCCAAAGCCTACCCACCACATCACGATGAGCTAATCGCCGGACTGAACGCGCTCCCCCTTTCCGAGATAGAAAGTCGCCAACATGCCGACGAACTATTTAGCGCCCACGAACCCAACTTGGCAGTACGACAATTCTTGCTCAAAAACCTTTACCGGACCGACGAAGGTAGTTATGGCTTCCGCTTCAACCTGCCTGTCCTGACCGAATCGCAAGCCAACGTCGGAGCCGAAATCACGCAGCTTCGTACCATCACCGAACCCACGCTGTTCATACGGGGGGCATCGTCGTGGTACATTAAAGATAAGGATTGGAAAGATATTCAGGTAATGTTTCCCAACGCGGAGTTGGTGACAATTCCGAAGTCGGGGCACTGGGTACACGCCGAACAGCCGGAGCCCTTTGTGGAGGCTTTGGAAGAATTTCTGGAGAAGTAGATTGATTTCAGGGTAGTTTGCGGTAGGTAGTTTTGTACCCGCCGCAGCCGATCCAGAGCATGCTTTCACTCGACACTTGAATTTCGACAGTATCGCAAGGACGGCATTTTATGACTTGGCAGGCGGGATGCGGAATCACGGTAGTATCAGGTTTTATAGGAAACAATCTTCCGTTGATTAGCAAATTTTGCGGTGGACAGCAGAAGCCGAAACCGTCCCCGTACAGCGGCATCCCACTGGCCCGGAAAATCAGGTCAGCTCTGCCGTTGGTTGAATCGGCTACCCACACTTCCTTCCCATTGAGGGTAGTTTGGTGTCCGGTCTGTTCCCACTTTCCTTCAAGCAATTGAAAGGCTCTGGGGTTGGCATCTTTGTTAGGCTGGCAGCTAACCATGCCGAGAAGTACCAGAAGCCCTATTTTTTTCCTAAAGATAGTCATGACAGTTTAACTACTAAATCAAGGCAATCGCCGATAGTGAGATCGTATTGTACCGCACCTTATCCAAACGAGTTTTTCCTCATCGACCTCGAACACATTATCGTTACAACCGATGCAATCTACCAATGCGCACATTTCATTATAAGGTACTTGCATTGTCGGATTTATAAATATTGCTTCACCGTTGATGGTAACTTTCCCCCTTGGCCCACAACACATTTCTTTTCCGTTTCCAAAAAGAAATGCCCCATCCGAACGGACGATGAACGTAGGTTGTCCAGCGAGAGAATCGATCGTCCTCCATTCTCTTTCGTTACTACTGGTAGTGATGTAGTAGCCGGTCTGCTCCCATTTCCCTTCCAATAGCTGAAAGACTCTGGGGTTGGCATCTTTGTCACGCTGGCAGCTAACTAGTAATATAAGCACCAGCAGGCGGGCAATGTGTATCATACTGTACGAAACAAAGTAAGAAGTCAAGGCAATCGCCTGTAACGCGACCGCTGCTGATCGCATATCCAGAGAAGCTCCTCGCCGTTTACCTCAAATACATTGTCGGCACATCCGGCACAATCTACCAGTTCACATACTTCATTGTAGGGAACAGGTTTCGTCGGCTTCAGGAAAATGATTTCTCCATTAACCGTAATCTTTTCACCCGGCCCGCAACACATAGCTCTTCCGTTCCCATCCAGAAAAGCTCCGTCGGATCGGACGATAAAGCTGGGTTTTCCCGTAAGCGAATCGAGCATTTTCCATTCCCTGGTGCCATCACTCAGTACTTTTTCATACGCGGTGTGCTCCCATTTCCCTACCAGCAACGGGTCAACATTGGAAGGAAATTTATCCCGATTTTGACAGCCCAGGGCCAGTATTAATAATGAAAAACAGAATAATTTCTTCATAGCTTTAAGTTACTCAACATATAGGTTAGGGCAATCTTCGATAACGGGAACGACTACCACACCTCGTCCAGATCAGCTCTTCTCCCTTCACCTCAAATTGATGATCGCTACAGGTGCCACAATAGACCAGTGTGCACTCTTCGTTGTAGGGGACGGACTCTTCGGGCTTAACAAAATAGACCATGTCATTAATCGTGTACTTCTCGTAGGATATACAGCAGTACGCCTTTCCGTTACCATTCAAAAGGGCTCCGTCCGAACGAACGATGAGCGCAGGTTCGCTGACAGACGAATCGACTTCCTTCCATTCTTTTGTCCCATCGGTTAGTGTTTGTTCATACGCCAGAAGCTCCCACTTTCCTATCAGTAACGGACCAATACCAAAAGAAAAATTGTCTTTATCCTGGCAACCCAGCGCCAGGACGATTAGTACTAGATAGATTCGTTTTTTCATTCCGGTTCTGCTTTTGCTTCTTTGTCAAGAGCAAAAGCAAGCTAGAATGGTTGGAAAGCGACTCGAAGTTTTTCCAAAAATGTCCGCAGTCTGTACAACTTAGATCAACGCGGCACGGGTACTTTTGCTCCCGTCCGTGCCAGAAAGCCATCCAGCTTTTCCCGGAGTTCATGCCTCATTTTCGGCAGACGTGACGCCACGTTGCGGGTTTCGTCAATGTCGTCTTTAAGATTGTACAACTCGTCGGAATCGTCCTCGTAGTTATGAATCAGCTTCCAGTAGCCACTGCGAACGATGTTGTAGGGTGTCACTTCCTCGTAGCGGTAGTGGGGAAAATGCCAGAACAAATCCCGCGTAGGCAGCGGTTGGCCGGTGCGCAGGTGAGCGAGCAAACTCACGCCATCGTTGGGAATAGCGCGGTCGGGCTGCGTTCCGGCGGTTTCCAGAATCGTATTGAAAATATCCATCGTAATCGCCGGGCTACCCGACACGCGCGGCGCAATCTGCCCCGGCCAGCTCACGATGAGAGGTACCCGGATGCCGCCTTCGTACGGGAAGCCCTTACCACTGCGGAAAGGCGGGTTGTTGGTAATCGGATTATTCGGATTTCCTTCCAGACCTCCGTTGTCAGAGGTGAAAATCACCAGCGTATTTTCCAGTAAATTTTGCGCTTTCAGTTCCGCCAGGATGCGGCCCACATTCTGATCCAGGCTTTCGATCATGGCCGCATACACCGGGTTGCCCTGCCCTTTGGCGGGCGATTTGGCTTTGTACTTCGCAATCAATTCCGGCTTGCCGCCCAGCGGCGTATGCACGGCGTAGGGTGCGTAGTTGATGAAGAATGGCCCGCCTTTATTCTTACGGATGAGGTTGATAACTTCGTCGCCCTCGCGGTCGGTGAGGTACTCGCCTTCCTTACGGGCGGGTAGATTCGGAATCCCCTTCGTCCGGGCATTTTCGTAAGGGTCGAAGTAGGAAGGCGGCTGCCCGAAGTCGCAGCCGCCGATATTGACGTCAAAACCCTGCTTGTCGGGATAGTGCGTTTCTAATCCCAGGTGCCATTTTCCAACGAAAGCCGTAAAGTACCCTTGCTCTTTGAGGTACTCGGCGGTAGTTTTTTCGGAAAGGGGTAGTTCAAACGGAATCGGCGGCACGATCAGTTTCTGCTTCAAATCGCGCTCGTATTCCTGCTTGTTTTTCCCGTCGTACCGCGCCTCGGCGTTCTGAAAACTAGCCCGAATCCAGTCTGTAATGCCCGTGCGGGAGGGGTACTTGCCACACATCAGGGCCGAGCGCGAAGGCGAACAGATGGCCGCTGCCGCGTAGGCGTCGGTGAATTTTACGCCCCCGGCGGCCAGGGCATCGATGTTTGGCGTTTCGTAGTACTCGCTGCCGTAACTACTTAGGTCGGCCCAACCCAGGTCATCTACGAAAATGAGGAGGATGTTGGGCGGGGATGCCTGGGTATTGGGTGTAGTCTCGGGCTTTTTCCAGGCAAAAGCTGCCAAAAAGAAAGCTAAACCTATTCCAAATGCTAAACCGGGTAGTTGTACGGTCTTTTTCATTTTTTCAGATTCAATAAAAAAAGGGTTCTTTTGCAAAAAGCCAATTTGCAAAAATGCCCACTCAACCGCAAAAAGAAGCTTCTACGCTTTTTCTCCTCCCTACTGTTCTGGCCGAAGGCACCGCAGCCCAGGTACTCAGCCCGCAAGTAACGGAAGTTATCGCCCGCCTCGACTACTTTTTTGCCGAAGAACTTCGCACCGCCCGGCGGTTTGTGAGTAGTTTGCGCCTGGGCCGGGTGATTCAGGACCTGACCTTCTATGAACTGAATAAAAAGACGCCCGAAGCCGACACACTGGATCAACTCCGCGCCCTGCCCGCCGGGCAGGACATAGGGGTACTTTCGGAAGCGGGTTGCCCCGGCGTGGCCGATCCCGGCGCGGTGGCCGTGCGGCTGGCGCATGAGCTGGGCATGAAGGTAGTTCCGTTGGTGGGTCCCTCCTCTATCCTGCTGGCTCTGATGGCTTCGGGATTAAGCGGCCAGTCGTTTGCTTTTCATGGCTATCTGCCCATCGATAAAGCCGATAGGCGCAAGGCTTTGGTTTCTCTGGAAAAAGAAGGCAAACAACACCGCCAGACCCAGATTTTTATGGAAACGCCTTTTCGCAATAATCACATGCTGGAAACGATCCTGACCTCTTGTCAACCCGATACACTGCTTTGTGTAGCCAGCAACCTGACGGCTCCCGATGAATATATCAAAACCCAAACCGTGCAGGCGTGGCGCGGGCAAAAGATCGACCTGCATAAGCAGCCGACCATTTTTCTGTTGGGATGAGTCATGGCTCATGAGAAATCATGATCCGTTCTAGCAAGATAATACGCTCTACCCAAATCGGTCGCCGGAAAAAAGATCCGCTCCAGAAAATTAAAATTTCAATTGTCCCTATCATTATGAAAACTGCCCTTTTCAGCGCCAAGACTTACGACCGGACGTACTTCGACCGCTATGTAGCAGAATACGGCCAGGAGATTTCATATTTTGAAAATCGGCTGGATCAGCATTCGGTTGCCCTGGCGCAGGGGCACGAGGCTGTATGCGCTTTTGTCAATGACCAGCTGGATCGGGATGTCCTGAAACAACTGGCTGAGTACGGCGTAAAATTGATTGCCCTGCGCAGTGCCGGCTACAACCATGTAGATACCGAGGCCGCGCAGGAATTGGGCCTGAGCGTCGTACGAGTACCCGCTTACTCGCCCCATGCCGTGGCCGAACACGCCGTAGCTTTAATCCTGACGCTCAACCGCAAAATCCATAAAGCTTATAACCGGGTGAGGGAGGGAAATTTCGCGCTGGATCGCCTGGAAGGTTTTGATCTGTACAAAAAAACGGTGGGCGTTATCGGCACGGGTAAAATCGGTCAGGTATTCAGCACCATCATGCAGGGCTTTGGCTGCCGGGTGCTGGCCTACGATCCCTACCCTGACGAAACGTTGCGCCAGCAGGGGGTAGTTTACGTTTCGATCGAAGAGCTGTTCCGGGAAGCGGATATAGTATCATTGCATTGTCCCCTTACCCCCGAGAACCACCATCTGATCAACGCCCAAAGCCTGCGGCAAATGAAAGACGGGGTGATGCTGATCAATACCAGCCGGGGTGCGTTGATCGACACAAAAGCCATTCTTCAAGCGCTGAAAACAAAAAAAGTTGGGTATTTGGGCATCGATGTGTACGAACAGGAAACTGATTTTTTCTTCCAGGATTTATCCGAAGAAATCATCACCGACGATACGCTGATGCGCCTCATCGGCTTTCCCAATGTACTTATCACCTCTCACCAGGGATTCTTCACCGAGGAAGCCCTGACCGAAATCGCCCGGATTACCTTACAAAATCTGACAGACTACGAGCGCGGAGAATTTACCGCCAATACGGTGGTGCGAAGGACAGAGTGACAGGTTTACTGTTAGCAAAGCTGGTAGCGAATCCCTCGTCAGTCGATTTACGCAGCCCGCAAAATCTTTTCCATCTTACGACCCTTGGCCAATTCGTCTACCAACTTATCCAGGTACCTGACTTGCTGAGTCAACGGGTTTTCGATTTCCTCTACCCGATAGCCACAGATTGTACCCGTGATCAGGTGAGCATTAGGGTTCAGGGTAGCATTCTGAAAGAACTTTTCAAACGTCGCCTTTTCTTCGATGAGTTCTTTTAATTTGTCTTCATCATAGCCAGTCAGCCACTCAATTACTTGGTGCAATTCGTCTTTCGTCCTGCCTTTTTTCTCGACTTTATTGACGTAATGAGGATACACCGAGGCGAACGTCATCTTCGCCATGCGCTCATCGTGATTGTTTGCTTTGTTCATGCCTTAAATTTCTAAGGGTACTTTCCTAATTTAGTTAAAGTCTCTAAATTATTCTTTTCAATAATCACGGAATTTTACTGAGCACTCTCCTTACATCGCGTCATTTAGTTACCACCTTCACATTCCTGAACATGAACGGGTTATCGCTAGTACGCAGGGGTTTGCCGCTGGCGGTAGTCACATTTTTGAGGATGACTTCTTTGGTAATGACGTAAGGAAATTTTTCTTGGTAGGACTCATCCTTCATTTGGGGATTGAAATTCGCGAAAATAGCCGGGCCCTGGTAGTTGTCGGGATGGTTGGAGTCGTCGATTTTGAGGTTTTCAATGATAATTCGCTCTGGCATGTAGGCGGTATAGCCGAAATCATGTTGCCCGGAATTGGACCCACCGATCAGAGAAGCGGTGACGGGTCGGCCGCCGGAAGGTACGAATGTGCAGTTACGAATAATGAATTCACCCTGCCAGGTACTGCCATAGTCGGAGCGTAGGTTGACTAAGGTATTGCCGCGGATGGTGCTGTTTTCCACGAGAAACGTCCCGCTGCCGATGGCATTGATGCCCATATGGCCGAGCGTCGAGTTGCGGATGGTGGCGTTGGCTACCCCCATGTGGGCATCGAACCGGGAAAAAACGCAGGAGTCGTACAGCATATTCTTACAGAAATTGGAACCCAGAATGCCCCAGTACGTGCGGTCATTGATGTCATTGGTCTGGCTGCAATTGATGAAGGAAACATTCAGGGCGCGATTAGGAGAAAGGTCGTAAGTACCCATGGAGACGGGTTTCCCGGCTGCGCCGATGGTGGTGTAGGTTTTGTGGCCGGTCAGGACAGTGTTTCTGACTGTGATGTAAGCGCAATCTCTAATGTTGAAAAAACCGCCGTAGGGCGCGCCGTGGTCGCCTTCGCCCGTGACGCGGTGTTCGAGCCCGTCCACCATGACATTAGAGCGCTTGATCTGAATGTTCCGTTGGTAGTAAGTGTACTTCGATTCGGCCTGGTTGGCGATGGTCGTAAACCGCCCCCCGGTGATCTTCAAGGGCTTTTCGTCGATGGGAAGCGCACTAATCTCGGTAATTTGGTCAAAGTCCCAGATGATCGGCGCATCCATGTCCACCTTTCCGGTTTTATCCACCATGAAGATATCCGTCTGCGATGCGCCATTATTCTGGTTCAGTCCGTACCGGATGTAATGCTTCTTATTCGCATTGGTGACCGTAATCAGGCAGGGACCGGGTAGTTTGGCGTCAATTTTTTCTTGGTTTCGCTTTAACGATGTAATGCCCTTCAACGGAAAAGATTGCAGGCTGGAACTAACCACGAAGACCGATGCATTGCGGTTCTCCACATCCACATCGTCGATGATGAAAGCCGCTTTTCCGAAATCGGTATCGGTTCGGACCACGGCGGTGCGCTCCTTTCCGCTGATATAGTAGGTAGCGCTCTCGTCTGCCTTTACGGGTAGTTTCTGCTGATTGGCGAAGGCATGGGCGGCAGCGATCGCGTCCATGTCGTCGGTTTTGCCATCACCCTTGGCCCCAAAGTCACGGTAGCTGACCCACCCGCGAGTCTTGAATGCCTGCGCATCCTTGGGGGAGACATTTACCTGTAATCCTCCATCATCAGTGGTACTTACCTGAGTTTTCTGGTTCTGGGAGGTGATAACTACCCTTTCCTTAGTACTTTCAGATTGGGCCAGGGCCAGGCTTGACATTGCCAGTAAGCAGCACCAAAAAAGTGGGTATTTTAGCAGGAAAGGTAGTTTTGATGGGTTTATAAATTCGAGTGGACTGTTCATTCCGTTTTTTACAGTTTAAGAAGTACTTCATTTTTTACTGTAAAGAATAAACCGAATGAAATCTATCGAAATTTTGAGGATTTGGAAATTACAAAGTACCACTGGAATGTGGGGAATATGAAGTTTCAGCCCAAGATTAGCCGCGTGCCTCTTTGCTCCCAGATTCGCATTCATTCCCATTTCAGGTACTTCTGCCAGTTATGTTGCTCTTTGAAATCCAGTACTTCCCGGATTTTACGATTGGAATACAAAGCTTCGTGTTCGCCCAATTCACGCGTAATAGGTACCCCGGGGAAAAACCGCTCCGCCAATTCCTTACTGGGGATAACGGCTCCATTCTGATCATTTGCAGCGTTGAAAACCTGATACCCGAGGCCATCTTTTTTCAGGCACAAATCCACGATCTGGCCCAAATCACGCGCATCAATGTAATTGAAGGCATTTCGGCGACGTACTTCGGGGTGCTTGAGATAATACGGAAACAGTTCGGCGTATTCGTGCGGCTCAATCACATTGCCGATACGGAGGGCATAGATATCAAAACCTGACCGGCGCTGGAAGCCCCGTGCCGTTTTTTCATTGACCACCTTCGATATTCCGTAGCTATCCATGGGATCGACGTCATAATCCTCCTCCATCGGAAGTACTTTGGGGTCGGTTTTACCGTCAGAAAAACAGATGCCGTAGGTAGTTTCGGACGAGGCAATAATAATTTTCCTGATGCCCAACTTGACCGCCGCTTCAATTACATTGTAAGTACCTATGGTATTGATCCGGAAAGTTTCATTGTCGGGTTTGATCAAGATCCGGGGTATGGCCGCAAAATGCACAACGGCATCGAATTTTGGTACACCATTCCCCAGTTCCAGTTCATCAAGGTCCGCGTAAGAGCTCATGGCATCGAACATTTGCCCGGAATCCGTAATATCCGCAATCAGGTTATCTACCCCCGGATAGTCCAAAGGTTCCAAATCTACATTCATCACGCGATGCCCCTGGTCAAGCAGGTAGGGGACTACGTGCTTTCCTGCTTTGCCCGATCCTCCCGTAAAAAATATGCGCATTGCCGTCATTTGTTCTCCGGTTTAATGATAGTTTTATTCGTTATAAACTACTAATTTGTGTAGTACTTATTCTAAGTCAAAGTAACACTTCATTCTTTCATTCAAAGGTGCTCATCACGATTGAATTTCTATAATAAAAAAAATGGAATGTTTAATCAAACATTCCATTCTGAATTACCCTTTTTTCTTACCTCTCAATTAACCATAATTTTTGAAACAAACCTCTGACGATCAGATTGTAAACGAATAATATAAATTCCGGGAGAATAGGAAGGATTGAGGTTCGTAGTATACTGATTTTTACCCGTGGCTATTCGAATATTCTGTGTCATCACAATGGCACCGGTGGCGGCATTGACCAGTTCCAGTTTCATGCTCTCATTCTCACTGGACTCAAATTCTAGATTCAGCCGCGCACTGGCCGGATTTGGGTAGGCGATAATCTGGGAAGCCGCCAACTCGGGTGATGCAGCGGTTTCGGCAAACCGCACATTGCTCAACTCGGTTTGCAACTTTGATCCAGGCGACGCAACTTCATAAGTAAATGAGATCGTGACCAGATCGTTTAGAGCGGGGGCTGCCGCAGAGGCCGCCGACTTGAAGTCGCTGAAAGGAATGGTGTACTCAGAACCAGCACCTTGCAACGAAAGTAAGTACTCATATTGATCATTGTAGTTGGTGACAGATTCGCCCACCAGCCTGATCCGCACCTTGCTGTTACCGGAGGCCTTGAACTTTAAATAACGATACGCAGACAAGTCGGCAGCGACACCTCCTCCCCTCACCATACGGTACACCGTTATGTAATCAGAAGTTACTGCTTCCAGCTTTACATTTCTGAAAAGCCGGTATTCGGTTGCTAGGGGCTCAACGGTATCATTGGAAATTGAAAACGCCTGGACTGCCGAACCGGGAGTACTGTAAATATTCCAGATACCATCACTGTTATAGATAGCATCCTCTTTCACTCCATTTACCAGAAGATATACTTCTGACTCAGCCATGTCATTAACAGGCAGATCGGCGGTTGTTGTCCCGAAGGGATTCAGCGTTATCGGGTATTCCTTTACCAAGGTAGTAGTAGATTGCTCGTTCTCTTTACCGGCAATGACAAGTGTACCATTCGTGCCGGCGGTTTCATTCCTGATACTCAGTTCCAGAATTAACTGATTTTTAAGACTTCTGTTTGCTTTTGTAGTAAAAGTCTTTGGCTTTTTCACCTTTCCTGCCTGCTGAAGCGGGTGGTCGGTTGCCAGTTTGGTCAGTACATTGCCAAGCATTTTATTCAGTAAACTCAAGTCAGAGCTCCACAGCTGAAAATTATACATAGTCGGCTGTGGTTGGTAGGAAGACGTCAGCCATTCAGATTGTAAAGTAAACCGGGCATCCGCCTGATCGAACCCTGCCGAAAAACTAATTGCGTACTCATTGATGCCGGTCTGGGATCTCAGATTGTAAAGCAAGAATTTATAGTCCCCGTACTGTAACGTATCGATAGAAGTCAGTTCCGAACCTTTCAGTCGGTCGCAGACCGGTTTGGTATGGGTATAAATCCCTCCCAATGTTTTTGTGCAGAAGGCAACCGCTTTGTTAATCCCGCCTTCCACGTAGTCTACCGACATTACCTCGATGGCGTTTGTGAAGGTCACTATATCGCCGGGCGAAGTGATATAACCGGTAAAGTCAGTCCCAAGTACCTTCTGGTCGGGCATGTAGCCCATGATTCCCAGATTAGAACTCCGCAGGCGTTTGTACTCGCTCACAGGAATGGTTTCCGAGTAGTTTATTTTCGTCGGAATACTCTCTACGCTATTGTTATAGGTCCTTTCGGCGATTTTGCTGCCCAAACTTTCGCTTTCCAGGCCACCGGTATTGCCTGAGCTTACGCCCCCGAACGGGCTGTCTACTCGGCTTCCCGAAGAACGTGATATGTCGTAGGAGCAGGTAGCATAGGCAACATTCGTGACCGGATCCTGGAGTTGGAGAGTAATTACGCCCGCATTAGGTAGGTTATGGTTGTAAAAATTGTACTTCACTTCATTCCCTTCAGGCACACCCGGCGGATTGAACGGACTGCCCGAAGAATTATCGCCAAAAGACCAGTTCTGGGTAGTTACGCCCTTTTCCGTAATCCACGACCGGGTGATCACCGGAGGATTGCTGATGCCACCGCCCCATGACAAACTAAGCAGCCCCTCATTGTTGCTTTTCAATGCGGTCAGGTAATAGATACTACCGGTACTGATGTTCGGAGCAAAGACGGATACCTTTTGCCCATTTCCGTTATTGCGCTTAAAAGAATCCGGGCAGTTTTTATTGTCAACTTGTTGAGCAAAAGGCGTGGTGGAGCTGAGAAAGCCAATGAATGATAGAAACAAAAATCCTTTTCTGGTGATAGTGCAGTGAATAGCGGAGGTGATCATGTTACAAATTGTCTGGAAATATTTGATAGAGGGATTTACTGGTAGTCTAAAGTCATATCTTAATGAATACTTCAAACGTCCATCCCGCAATTAATTTCTAATGCTGTGCCACGGACCCAAAACCCCGTTTCTGAGCCGGGAAAGCTGATTTTATATACCCGGATTTCCATCGTTAAGAGAAAATTCCGAAAATTGGAAAACAGAGTAACCGACATTACGGTAATTTTCGTCTTCTTTGACCCTATTCTGTCCACTACCTCCCATTCATTCCTATGAGACTACTTGTTTTGCTGGTACTGCTGGCTTTTGCAGCGAGCTGCAACACCACCCAAAAGAAAACGGAGACTACCGAGAAGCGGGTCGTGGTGAACGACACGATTCCGCGCGAGCGGACCAATGTCAACCCCAAGCCTGTGGCCACCTACTCTGCACGCGTACCCGATGTATTAAATGAGTTCAAATTTGCCGTGAAGCTATACGAAACCCCGCTGCGGTTTCGCTACCGGGTGGCCGTTACCTACAAAACACTGGATGTGAAAGACAGTGTCGATATTCCCAACTTCGGCTACCAGCCCAAAGTCGATGTAAAGAAGCAGGAGAATAACTTATCCGCCATGATTGGTTTTTACGACGCCAAGGGTACCTTCATGGATCTGAAAAAAGTGGAAGTGGTCGACAATCAGCTCAAAATACGACAGGTAAAGCGCTACGGCGTAGGGACGGTCAGGAAAAAGTAGCAGCAAGTAGTTCTGAGCTCAGAAGTACCAAGCGTACAATGCAGCTAGCTGAATCAACAAAATAAAATACCCGTCACAAACTAAAATGATTGTATTCTAGTCAGTGACGGGTAAATCCGTGCAAATAGTTTCTCAGCAGTACTTTCAACAAGTACCTTAGGCAACACCGGGTTCTACTCCGGCCATAATCAGTTTTTCGGGGGTAATAGGCAGATCACGCATGCGCTTACCGGTGGCGTTGAAAATGGCGTTGGCAATAGAGGCCGCCACGCTGGTGATGCCCAGCTCGCCAATACCCTTTATGCCCATTTCATTCGCTATTTTATCTTCTTCGGGTACGAATACGACTTCTACATTGGCCATATCCAGATTGACTGGTACGTGGTAATCGGCAAAGGAACGGGTGATGAAGTTACCAAAGTTGGGCTCTACCCGGGTCTGCTCGGCTATTACCATACCCGCGCCCATCGTCAGTCCGCCGATGATCTGACCAAAAGCCGTTTTGGGATTCAGTATTTTTCCGCAGGCACCCACGTTCAGCATGCGCTTGATCCTATACATGCCCGTGTCTTTATCTACCCACACTTCGGCGAAATTCGCGCCGAACGAATAGACCGAATGTTTTTTGAACTCTTCGGAAGGTTTGGCGGTACCTTTGGCTTCGTAGGTAGTCAGCTTGTTGGCCGTCATCAGCTCTTTCACACTCATTTTTTTATCACCCCCATTCAGCTTTTGCTTTAATTCCTTAATCGCATTCTCACAGGCAACACGCGCTCCGTTGCAGTAGGAAGCCGCTCCCCACGATCCGCCGGAACCGGGCGTTACCGGAAATAGCGAGTCGGCAAGTTGCACAACCACCTGCCCGACGGGAATATCCAGGTACTCCGAAGCCGTCTGCGCAATAATGGTATAGCTGCCGGTACCTATGTCCGTAGCATCCATCTGAATGGTTGCCAACACGGTATCGTCTTTGAGCGTCAGTATTACTTTCGACGATGTTTCCTGATAAGGTGCCGCCCGCGACGCACCACTTACGCCGTACCCTACCAGCCAGTTACCGTTCGTGTTTTTGGCCGGTTCCATTTTTCGTTTATCCCAACCAAATTTATCAGCCCCGATCCGCAGGCATTCTACCAGCAAACGCGAAGAAAACGGCTTGTCATTACTTGGGTCGGTTTGCGTATCGTTTTTGATCCTGAATTCAATCGGATCCATTTTAAGTTTCCAGGCCATTTCGTCCATCGCCGATTCCAGCGCAAAGCTACCGGTAGCTTCCCCCGGCGCGCGCATAGCAAAGGGCGTTTGCAAATTCACCGGAACAAGCCTATGGGTCACCTTGTTATTAGGTACTTTGTAAAGCATTTTGCTCACGGTACCACACGATTCCTGGAACTCTTCGTAGGTGGAGGTATGCGATACAGTTTCGTGCGCCAAAGCGGTGAGTTTCCCATCTTTGGTGGCACCAATTTTTACCTTCTGCTCATTGTGCTGCCGGAGGTTGGTGTTGGTAAACATCTGGTGCCGGGTGACGGTAAGTTGCACCGGGCGACCGGTCTTTTTGGCCGCCATAATGGCCAAAATCACGTGCTGTTTGGCGTGTAGTTTAGAGCCAAAACCACCACCTACAAAAGGCGCTATGATGCGCACATCTTCTTTGGGAATCTGGAAAGTATTGGAAATAGTGATGGCCGCATCGTTGATCATCTGCTGGCTGGCGTACGCTTTTACTTTGCCATTTTCCCAGGAAGCGATAACGGCATGAAGCTCCATCGGGTGATGGTGCTCGATGGGTGTATTGTAAGTCGCTTCCAGCTTTTCGTCAGCTTTGGATAACCCCGCCTCCACATCGCCCCGGGAATAATCAGAACTTTCCTTGGGTTTATAAGCATCCGATCGGTGATCCTTGAAATCTATTTTCGGAGTCTCCTCTTTGTATTTAATCTTAACCAATCGTGCGGCGTACTGAGCTTGCTCAAAAGTTTCGGCTACCACTACGCCTACATATTCCCCGTAATAATTGATGTGCGGACTCTGTAACACCGGTTGGATACTGGTGGTAGAAAGAGGCGGTAGTTTTTTATCAGGTGTCTTAAGCTTCTCGGCGTTTTTGTAGGTAATAATTTCAACGACCCCCTTCTGCTTTTTGGCTTCTGCTACATCGATCGATGAAATTTCGCCCTTTGCAACGGTACTATTGATTGCCTGGGCATACAGCATTTTATCGACCGGAAACTCCGACGAATATTTGGCCATCCCGGTCACTTTCAGGTGCCCCTCTACCCGGTCGATCGGGTTTCCTATTCCTATTGATGTGTCCATACTATGTTATATTAATGGGGAAAATAAATCCCCGACTCAATGTCTTCCCTGATCAAAATGTCTTTACGCGTTTTTCTCAAAAGCCTGCGTAAGCGCTCTTACAATGGCTTTTTTGCCCATTTCAACTTTATATTCATTATCGGAAAGGGTACGGGCCGGGCGCATGGCCAGTTCCGCGGCCTGCTGAAAATTCTCCTGAGTGGGTTTTTTGCCACCTAGAAAAGCTTCGGCTTCGGTTAGTTTCCAGGGTTTGTGCGCCACACCGCCCATCGCGAGGCCGGCTTTGGCAATGGTACCGCCTTCCATTTGTAATCCGGCCGCGACCGAAATGAGGGCGAAAGCATAGCTGGAGCGCTCCCGGATTTTCAGGTAGTAATAGTGATCGGTAAAAATCGGTTTGGGTAAATCGATCGCCGTAATGAGTTCATTGGGCTGCAGCGTGTTATCCTTTTCCGGCTGATCGCCCGGCAGGCGATGAAAATCGGTAAAATCAATGGTTCTGGATTTACCCCCAGGCTGTTGCACGTGTACCGTGGCACCAATGGCCGCCAGAGCCACGCACATATCGGAAGGATGGACGGCTACGCACTCGTCACTCCATCCAAAAATGGCGTGTTGGGCGTTCATACCTTTCCTGGCCCCACAACCCGTGCCGGGTTCGCGTTTGTTACAGGGCATCGACGTTTCGAAAAAGTAGGGGCAGCGGGTGCGCTGCAACAAATTGCCGCCGTTGGTCGCCATGTTCCGGATTTGTACTGTCGCCGCCGATAGCATCGCCATGGAAAGCAGAGGGTAGTTTTTTCGGATGTCAGGATGGTTGGCTGTGTCGGAATTGCTGGCCATGGCTCCCAGCGTGTAGCCGCCTGCATTATTGGATTTAATGTCATTGAAACTCAGGTCTGCCACTTCGATCAACTCGGTAGGGCGTTCCACATCTTCTTTCATTAAATCGATCAGGTTGGTACCGCCGCCCAGGTACCTGGCTTGTTTGTTGGCCGCAGCGGCCGATACGGCGGCTTGCGGATTCTGCGGTTGGGTATATACAAAAGGTCTCATTGGTTACTGATTTTGTGGCGTTGGAGCCGTTGAAAGACGCTGATTCCTATTTTTTCCTAGGTACTTGAATCCTGAAATAAGGTCAGCTTTTGGCTTTGGCTTTTTGTATTTGTTCCGCCGTGGCAAATTCCCATTTGGGTTTTGTCTCTTTTCCGGATTGCACTTCCTGAATGGCTTGCACGATGTTGTTGTAGGCTCCGCACCGACAGATGTTGCCCGACATCCGTTCCCGGATTTCTTCTTCGGACAGTTCTATGTTTTGCCGGATGTTTTTAAAATCCTCCGTCACATAGCTGGCTTCTCCATTTTTGGCCTCTTGTAGCAAGGCGACGGAAGAGCAGATTTGTCCGGGCGTGCAGTAGCCGCATTGGAAGCCATCGTGTTTAAGGAAGGCCGCCTGCATGGCGTGCAGTTCATCGTCATTGGCCAAACCTTCTATGGTCGTGATTTCCTTGTCTTTACAACTGGCCGCCAGCGTAAGGCACGAAAGCTTGCGTTTCCCGTCGATGATCACGGTACACGCTCCGCACTGCCCGTGGTCGCAGCCCTTTTTGGTGCCGGTCAACTGCAGGCGTTGCCGAAGCGCATCCAACAGGGTAGTTCGGGAATCGATGTTTAGGGGTTTTGTTGAATTATTTACCCGTAATCGGACCTGGATTTCGTTCAACATAGCTTCGGTAGTGGTCGGAAGTTCTTGTTTAGGTGCTTTGCCAAATACTTCGGAGGTAAAGAATGGCGTGGCAAACAGGCTGAGCCCGGCAGCAGAGATTTTAGTCATAAACCGGCGACGAGATTCCCCGAAAAGCCCCAGCTGATCAAGAATTCTGCTTTCATCTTCTGTCAACTGCCTCTCTTCCAAATGATCATCCTGGTTAAATTTCGTCATGACATAGGTAGGTTAATAAGTACTTTGGGTATTCGCCTGGCCAAACCAGGCCCTTATTGCAAGGAGATAGTTATCCTCATCTGTCGGCAAATGAGAAAGAATCGTACCATTGTTTCGGAACCAGGAGAATGCAGAAGGTTGCCACAGCGATTGCAGTACATGGAATTACCTTTCCGCCGATGGTTGAAAATGAACCAGTATCAGCGGGGTGCCCGAAGTACCCGTTTCGATTCAATGGTGATGGCCGAACCTTCGGCCAGCATTACAGACTGCGGTTGCTGATGATTCAGGGAGGCAAAGTCGTTGCCATATATTTCAGCGAAATCAGCCTTGATTTTGTAGTCAAGTACCTCGTACTTCTTCCACCTCGGGTGCGTCACCTGATATTCATTAGTGATCGAAGGGCTGACCCTGGCGTAGCCCCAGTAATGCTCGGTAATGAATTCGATCTCGCTACCGGGAATCATTTCCGTCAGCTCCGGGCAGGTAACTACCTGCAACGATTGCCAGCCTGACTTGATCTTCCAGCGATACTCCACGGTGAGGTCGGTATCGGTCTCGTCCCACCGATGAGTCATCGGGCGGCTTTCGTACTTCTCGTTGTAGAGGGTATTGGCTACGAAGGCCAGGGCGGGCAGCGGCACGATCTCTTTGACGAAAACTACCCCTCTTTTCCATGCTCCATCTTCAAACCGCCTGACGTAAAACCGCAGGTTTACTTCCTCGAAATTGATGTGGTAAGGTACTTTGATTCCCAATAGCCGGGTATTTTTAAACATAAACCCGATCAGGCTCACGTAACATTTTCCCTCCCACAGATCGAGTTCGGTACCATAAGGGAGGTACGGTTCAAGTACGGTGGGGTCAATCTCGTAATTGGCAAAGGCCAGCCGGCGCCACTCTGCGGTTAAAAAGCTCATGGAAGATCAATGGATACTTTCGTAACCAAACAGCGCAGAATCCGCTAATGTTTTCGTGGTTCGTAGCAGGTACTTTGCCGACCGCTAAGACTGTCCAGGGATAGCGCAAGTTCTATCTTTTGCTGATTTTGTTGCGCGAAATGGACCGCTGCCGATCGCTTCTGAAGCGAAGTACCTGATCGCTCGATTTTTGGGCGTGCTTGGTACTTCGGCCCTGCACCCGTGCCCGCCAGCGCCGCCACGAAGCGGGTTTCAGCGAACGGCGCATCAGAACGATTACCTCCGGTTCCGCCAGGCCAAACTGCGCCTTGATGGCGTCGAAGGGCGTCCGGTCTTCCCAGGCCATTTCGATGATCCGGTCCGTATCGCGGGCCGATAAGGATTTGATTTGTTCTTTTTCTTTCATGCCAGACTAAACAGCGCAGGTGGTGATGCTGTTTAGAAAAATCAGATAGGTAGCTTAAAATACCCGGCCAACTCTCCTTTGCCCTTTTGGTAAATCGGGGTTGGCATATGGAATTGTTCCGCTATCAAATCGGAAGCGGCCCGGCCACGGTAGCGGGCCTCTTCGGGGCTGGAATTTAATCACTTACGAAGTACCCCCTACTAGTAGTTCAGCCACAAGGTCACCTTTTCGTGGTAAAATCAGCTTACCCCAGGACTACCTATGAAACAGTTCGATTCACCGGCAGACGTGCTGCCTTATTTTTCGGCTTTGCCTTATGAGGCTCTGATGGCAGCCCGGCACGAGAGCCACCTTCACATCCCGACCCAGCAGGGAATTTATTTCTGGTTTGTGCGGGAAGCAGGCTTTGAAAAATTAAGCCAGAAGCTGCAGGTGGTATTGCGCCCGCCCCAACACACCCTAAAAGTAGGAGATGCGTCTTTGGTGTACTACGGACATCTTGGGGCCTACAGTAATATGAAAACGGTGCAAGGAGCGGACAACCTAAAATACTACTTCCAGTCGGAGATTCCGCATAAGCCCCTCGATTATACACTGGAAGGATATTCCCTTCTTTCCTGCTTCCGAAAAACCATCGGCGGCCTGCTCACGGACGATCTACTGGCCGGACAGGAAACCGTAAAATCGTTCTTCCACGACTATCTGCGGATCTATTTTCTGGCCTATGACGCCACCACCGAAGAAGAAGGGGTGGTGGCCCGTAACGCCGTACGATCAGATTTTCAACACTTAAGTCGGGCGATTGCCTCGCTCGGTCGTTCTGGCATAGCCAGAGGTGCCTCTGCCATCAAAGGTGCATTGGTCTATGACGATTATGGTCCTGAGGTAAGGATCATCCTGGAAAACCGACGTTACTTCGCGGAACTGGTGACTTTGGCTGCGATCCAGCAAAAGTACCAATTGGACGATGAGGCGGGGAAGGAACTGATGGAGCCCAAGGTGCTTTTTGGATGAGGGAAAATCATCCCTTTGGATCGCACGGTAGGCCGATGCCGTTACAAACGCGAGGTGAGGTAACCTTGATTCCAAATCAGGGTTAGCGGGAGATGTTAAAAAATTGATTAGTTTACTTCGTATTTGAATTTTTAAACATTTTAATTTAATGAATAAATATGATATGGGCAATGATAAAGTCAACAAAGAAAAAGAATTATTTAATTCATTGAATATTCCTGATTGGAAATTTCAAGGTAATCCTAGAATTGGTGGCCAAGCATGGGGGGTGGAGGTTAGAAATGAAAATACAAAAGATTTAGGTTTTTTTAGATGCTTAAAAAGTGATAAGAAAATAGATCAGGACAGATTTAAACGTGAATTAAATATTTTGACAAATCCTAAATTTCAGCATGAAAATATAATTGAAATTTTAGATTACTCAATTGACGGACCAAATTTATGGTACATAAGTCGCCGAGGAAGACCTTTTGATCAATGGTGGTTAAATACTATCCGTAAGCCCACATTACCAATATTCGACAAAGCAATCAACGTAATATTGAAAATATTATCCGGCCTGTCACTTTTACATGAGCAAAACTTAGTACATCGTGATATTAAACCTCAGAATATTGTTATTGGAGAAAATGATGAGCCAATTCTTATAGATTTTGGGATATTATTTGAACCTGCGGAAGATAGATTAACTCCAATCGAGGAAGCAGTGGGAAATAAACAGTATAGTCCTGATTATATGATGAATAGAGAAGAGGAGGTGCCTCCTTGGATTGATTTGTTTCAAATCGGCCAATTGCTAATATGGATGCTATCGATTAAGCCGGCAAAACATTATTGGAATAGACCCTTGCATTGGAAGTATGTGAGGTACAGATCAGATTTGGATGACTATCAAGTAAGTGTGGTTCGATCTATTACTGCGCTTGTATCTAGTTTTTCTACTAGTCCTAACAACGCTTCAGAATTAATTGGACTTATAAACTTAATAAAGGTTAATCCGACTTTAAATGCAACAAGCGATGTTTCTAATGCAATTATGAAAAGACTTGCCAATAATAAAATAAGCGAATATCAAAGAAAAGTTGATGATGCTGAGAGGATAGATAATAACTTTCAATTAATGTGTGTATTTGAAGAGATTATTTCTAATAAAATATTAGAGCATGTCAATAATTTAGATTCAAATCTTTATCAAATTATAACTAACATTAGACTAAAAGATCTTAGCCAACACTATATTGGATTAGGAGAATATGAATTTGATTATCATTCTTCAACAAGTGGAAAGTACTATAAAAATCTATTAATTATAAACTTTGGAATGCAAGATGCCACTTCATTCAAATTAGCTATCTCTGTAAGAGATGCAAATACCTTCCTTTATGGGACAATATCAACAAGATAAAATACCAACTAATTTTTTGAACTTTTTTTTAAGATTCGAGCTCAGTTCTTCTAACCATATATTCCGAAACAAGGGTTTCGAAACATATCATCATATTTATTTCACACCAAACGGCGAGCTTGAATTTTCATTGAATAACTATGATGGTGAAAAAAGTATAGATGGATTCGTGAATTTTGTAGTTAGCATAATCAATAATGAAGATGCATGGAATTGACAAATATTTTTTATTTATCTTCTTGAAGAAAAGAAACCATCGACCCATTTCTCCTACCCTTCATTGTGCGTAATCTTCTCTGTTAACACCGATTTAAAATTGGTGTTAACGGGAGAGTCTTACACAATAAGCATATGAAATATAACATTTCAAAAAGGAAGTTCATCTTCATCAACTGGTGATTTTTTAATTTTTACATATTCATCAATCGGCAAATCCTGGATTTTTACAAATTCAGAATTCCAATCAGTTTTTTTAATATATTTTAACTTACTTTCAAAATCAAAAAGAAAAGATGAAACATTTAAAATTTGACGTTTCCGGTTTTGATTACTGATCCAAACATAATAATCATCATCAACTATTCCTTCATCATTCCAAGGCAAGACTTCCTCAAATCCTTCATGATATAAAAACTTATTGAGATCTTCAACCCCTTCAATATAAAAGTTATAATCTATCTTTAATTCTGATCTCAAAGTCTCTACCAAGGGATGATTTATCATTAAGATACGATTAATTTCTTCTACATTACCTTGATTTTCTTTGCTCAGAAAATTAACTAGCTTATTTAATGTTTGTGCAGTTTTTTCAAGATTCTTAATCAAGCTGGATTCTTTAATTCTTGTTTGCTCTTCTAAAAACCTTTGGAATAAACCTGCAAATTGCTCTTTCAAATATTTAGTTATATCAGCAGCAGTTTCAAACCCTTTGATATTATTGTTAGTGTCTAAACTCTTTACTTCTTCAATAAACTTATATATTTTTATATTATCCACATATCGATATTTCATTAGCTCTTCTTCTTTATTAAGCAAATATGTTTCATACTCAGAAAGCACATTCTTTTCTATAAAGATATAGACTTGTTTTTCCTCGGAGAAAGCAGTTTTAAGCTCTATCTGAGAAATTGAAGAATTACTTCTTCTGGATTCTGTTCCATATCTCCCACCAATTACAGATATGACGATATCTACTGATTTTATTTCTTTATAACAATATTCTTCAAGACTTTCTTGCCTACCATATGGTATATCCCCTTCCTCATTTCTAATCGGCTCATATCCAAGACTTTCAATAAATAAATCCAGATCAGTGCGAATTTGTCGAAGATCATAGAACGTAGAGCTAATAAACACTCTTGGCTTCGCCATAATAAGTAATAAATATAAGTTTATTGATAGGTAAAATTGCGTGTAAAGTACTTCCCGCTATCCCTAATTTACAATAAAGGATTGTGAATTTTCGCGTTTGCAATGCGAATACTTGCATAAGCGAAACCATCAGCTTCGCTTATGCAAGTATTCGCCCAATATTAGAAGCTGCCTCTGCAACACATCTACCAAGACTAGGTTTTTCCATCAATACTTCGCCGCCATCCCCTTGCCCGGCGTCGCCTTCAAAATAAACGCCCGCAGATCGTCATTGGCCTGCACGAGGTCTTCCTGCCGGAGGTACATCATGTGGCCGCTGCGGTAGCCCTTCCAGTCCATGCGGTCTTTGAGGCGGCCGCTTGGGTCCATCTGCCACATATTGGCCTGGGCGTTGAAGTAGTCGCAGGCCCCGTCGTAGTAGCCCGATTGCACCAGCAGATGCAGGTAGGGGTTTTGGGCCATCGCCTGCCGCAGGTTCTCGCCGGTATTGTCGGCATTCTCGCCCGAGCGGCTCCACGGGTACACCGGACCAAACATGTAGTACTTCAAATCCGTCTTGTAGTTCAGCACCTCGCTGAAGTACTTATTGATCGGCGGCGTGAAGGAGTGCAGCCAGGACGTCAGCTCGGGTGCGTAGTCGGGCCGCTCGCCCGCGTCCTGCGCGTCGATGCCCAGGTACCTTGAATCCAGCCGCCCGACGGTACGGCCCTGGTCGCGGAGAAGTTCTTTCCAGAAGAAGTTGGTCGGGATTTGGAGATTATGTTCCAGCACTACCTTTTCGGAAAGTCCCGAGTAGCGGGCTACGCGGGTGGCCATCGCTTTTTTCTTGGCGGGGTCTAGGTATCCACCCATCACCAGCGCAGGCAGGAGTTCGTTGGTGGTAAAGTTTTCCACTTCGGGCAGCATCTGCGTGAGGTCTTTCTGCTGCAAGTCGGCGGGTAGTTTTTTGTGGTACCAGGCCGTGGCGGCGTAGTAGGGCAGCAGATTGGCCGATCCCAGCGGACCCTCACGGTCCAGCCCAAGATTGGTCGGCGACACCAGAATGACGCCGTTGAGGTACATCCAGTTGGCATTCTGCAATTCCAGCGCGAGGCCCGACACGCGGTTGGTGCCGTAGCTTTCGCCGATCAGGTACTTGGGCGAGCGCCAGCGGTCGTGGCGGCTCACGAAGGTATTGAGCCAGTCGGCCAGGTACTTGATGTCTACGTTCACGCCGAAGAACTTGGCTTTCTCCTTGGCCGTTTCCTTGCCCGCCATGCGCGAGTAGCCTGTGTTGACGGGATCGATGAACACGATGTCGGCCACGTCCAGAATCGAGTTCGGATTGTCCTTGATCGTGTAGGGCTGCAGCGGGTACCCTTCGCTATCCACGTTGAGCAGCTTGGGACCCGTGTAGGCCAGGTGCATCCACACCGAAGCGGTACCCGGCCCGCCGTTGAACGATATCACCAGCGGACGGCTGACGCGGTCCTTCACATCGGTGCGCTCGTAGTAGGTGTAGAAAACGCCCGCGATGGTCTTGCCCGCCTCGTCCCACACCGGCTGCGTACCGACCTCGGCGGTGTAGGGTACTTTCTGGCCCTTGATCGTAACGGTATGTGAGGACGTGATCGTCGAGTCCATGTCCAGTTCCAGGACATTAGGCGCGGCGGTGGCGGTCAGGTTGGACTTCATAGTCGCCGTGGGTTTCTGGGCGAAAAGTCCTTCGGCTAGGTTCAGGAGGACGAGGAGCGGTGCGACGTAGCGGAGGAGGGTATATTTTTGCATGATATGATCAGTAGAATAATTTGATTAGACCGTAAACATGTTGCTTTGAAAATCAGAAGATTAGTTTTCAACTATTCACAAATTCAATACTTCGCGGGCTGGTCCGCTTTTGGCAACGTGCGTAAAATGAACTGCCGGATATCCTCATTCGACGTTACGACGTCATCGTCGCGGAGGTACATCATGTGGCCGCTGCGGTAGCCCTTCCAGTCGAGGCGGTCCTTCATTTTGCCGCTGGGGTCAAGGTGCCACAGATCGTACTTGGCGTTGAAGTAGTCACAGGCTCCGTCGTAGTAGCCCGACTGCACCAGCACGTTCAGGTACGGATTCTGAGCCATCGCCTGCCGGAGGTTTTCGCCGGTATGGTCGGCGTCGGTCCCTTCGCGGCTCCACGGGCGGGTTTGTCCGGCGATGAAGTACTTGAGGTCGGTTTTGTAGTTCAGTACTTCCCGCAGGTAGTAGTTAATGGCGGGCGTGAACGAGTGCTGCCAGGAGGTATACTCGGGCGAGTAGTCGGGACGGTCGCCGGTGGCGGCGCGGTCGATGCCCAGGTACCTTGAGTCGAGCCGCCCGATGGTGTAGCCCTGGTCGCGCAGCAGTTCTTTCCAGAAAAAATTCGCGGGTACCATCAGGTTATGTTCCAGCACTACTTTTTCCGAGATTCCGGCGTAGCGGGCCACGCGGGCGGCGAGCTGCTTCCGAACGGCGGGATCGAGGTAGCCCCCTTTGGCCAGGGCCGGAATGAGCTCGTTGACCGTGAATAGCTCCACTTCGGGTAGTACTTCCACCAAATCTTTATTCTGTAAATCGGGCGCTAGTTTTTTGTGAAACCAGGCCGTAGCGGCGTAGTAAGGCAGGAAGCTGGCGGCATCCACCACGGTACCGCGCGGCAGACCGAGGTCGGTGGGCGAGACAAGTACCACGCCATTGAGGTACATCCATTGCGCGTTCTGCAGTTCCAGCGCCAGCCCCGACACACGGTTGGTGCCGTAGCTCTCGCCCACAAGGTACTTGGGCGACGACCAGCGGTTTTTGCGGCCCACGAAGGTATTGAGCCAGCCTGCCAGGTACTTGATGTCGGCATTGACACCGAAAAACTTCTTCTTGTCAATGGTATCCGACAGCATCCGCGAAAATCCGGTATTGACGGGCTCCACGTACACGATGTCAGCCACGTCGAGAATCGAATTGGGATTACCCTGAATGCCGTAGGGCTGCACGGGGTACCCTTCGCTGTCGATCAGCACGCGCTTGGGACCGGTATACCCGAGGTGCATCCAGCAGGAAGCCGCGCCCGGTCCGCCATTGAACGAAACTACCAATGGTCGGGTGGTTCGGTCGCTGACGTCGGAGCGTTCGTAGTACACGTAGAACAGGCTGGCGATGGGCTGACCGCTCTCGTCCCACACGGGCTGGGTACCGGCCGTGGCGGTGTAGGGTACCCGCTTGCCCTTGATCGTGACGGCGTCTTTGGTTTCGACGCTGCCGTCGGGGATTGGCGCGCGGCTTTGGGCGAAAAGTGAAGGTCCTTCGACTACGCTCAGGATGACAAGGAAGAACGTTGCCGCGAACCGGAGGTTTTGTAGGCGTTTTTTCATGTTGTTTCTGATTAAGAAAACTGATTTGGAAAGAGTTAGGCAGGTTTTTGCAACTTTTCGTCAAGGTAGAGATTTGCTCGAAGAATACAAAAAGCGGGCAGACACGATCTGATGATCGCGTCTGCCCGCTAAATTTTCCCCAATCGGGATGGGCTGCCTAGGCCTTACTTTCCGCTTCGTGCAGGAACATCGTTACCTCCGCCTCGTAGCTGGGGTGGTCGAGGATGTCGCCCAGCCAGTAGTCGGAGGAGATAATTTCCACTTCGTATTTGTCACCGGACTGGCTCACGCTACGTTTCCACACGATTGCATCGGCGTCGACGAGTTCCTTTTTGCCTTCCAATTGATCAGGGTAAAGACGCTTAACGATGGAGTTGTCCGGCATGGCCTTTTGCAGGGCTTTGAGAATAACTTCACTGGTGATGTCTCCGGCCTTGCTAAAATTCCCGTCGGTGTCCGTTAGCGAAAAAGTAATCTGCACCGCTTGGCCATCGGGAAATTTGCCGTTATAGGCCTTGCGCAATAGCTGATTGATGTTGAACAGGCGGTGGTGCAGCGCTATCTCGGGGTACTCCTCAAAAATCTTGTCCAGTTGCATATCGCTAGCGATCTGCGACATCTGTCCTTCGTTGAGATCGTCGGCCAGGTACAAGGCCATCAGGTTTTCTGCCGCCTGATTGGGTTCTTCGTCGGTAATCGCCATGAGCGTCATTTCGGCCAGGTCCTTATCGGGGAGCGCGTCGGCATCGGCAAAACCGAATTCATCCAGTATTTTCAGGTAATCTTCTTTTTGCCAGGTATCGGGAATCTCGGACAAATAATCGTGTTCGATATTTTCGACTTGCAGCTTTATCTTATCCATATTTTTTTATTCAAAAAGTGAATGAGCAAGTACGAAAGTTTTGGCGGCTTTAACTACTGGCTTTTTATCGTGAGAAGAACCGCCTTCCCGCTTACCAAAACCACGTCCACGACAGGCGGGCGAAGAAGGGCGTGCCGGGGGTAAAGTGGATTTCTTCAACGGGAGCAGCTTCGCCGCGCAGGCGACTTTCGGTGGCAAATTGCGTTTCCTTCCAGCGGGTGTTAAAGAGATTTTGCACCGAAAGCCCGAATTGCTGACGGGGCAGCGTGTAGTTTAGTTGCAAATCCGTCACGAAATAGCCTTTGGCTATCAAGCTATTGTCCTCGTTGGCGGGGCGGTCGCCCAGGTAGCGGTAGCGTAGCGAGCCATTGAAGCCACGCTCGGCCTGGTACGAAAATCCGCCAATGGAGGTGAACACGGGCGCCAGCGGGACGAAGCGTTGTCCTGGTTCTTCGTCCACAAAGCGAGGGCGGGTGGCGTTCATATCCAGATCGGCAAAAAGGTGGTCGGTCAACTGATAGCGGAGCGAAAGGTCCACGCCCTCGCGGCGGGTCCGGCCACTGGGTTCAACTACCCCCTCGTCGCCGACATACACAAATTCCTGCGCCATCCGCAGCGTCCACAAGGCAGTACTGACCAGCAAGCGTGGCATGGGCTTCCAGACAGCCCCCAGGTCGCCACCCCAGGCCGGAGGAAGTACCTGCTGCACGCCCCCGACGGTGGCTCCGGCGGACACCACGCGGCTGTCGTTGGAGTGAAAGCCCTTGCCCGCTTTGGCGTAAAGCTGCAGGCGAGGCGAGAAGGTGTAGTACAGGTTCAGTTTGGGAGAAACGATGGCCGTGTTGGTCAACGACGCGGCGGCGGGCGTCAGCAGCAGATTCTCGTAGCGCTGCCGGAATACGTCGAATCGGAGTCCCGCGTTGACCGTCAACCGGTTGGTCAGGTACACTACTTCGTCGAGATACAGGGCGGCGTTGAGTTCATTGATATTACCGAGTTGATAGCGTTCCAAAGTTTCGCTTCGGTTGCGGGTATGGGAGAGTTCGGTCGAGTCGGTCAGATCGTGGCGGTACTGAACGCCCAGCGTCGAAGTCAAGTTTTTGTTACCCAACTGGTGGAAACGGGTGAAGCTGCCATTGTAGCCAAACAGGTTACGGCGCTCTTTCTGCCGGATCTGGTCGCCGTTGATGGAGTCGTTGAGGAAAAAGGTAAAGTTGGAATAGAGTTCGAAGGCGTTGCGGCTGTAAAATACCTGCTGCCGAATTTCGTCCTTCCGTCCCGTGACCGTCACGAGTTGAGCGTTCAGGTTGGTGCGGCTAGTCTCGCCGCCTTCCGTCGGGTCGATGGAGCCGAAGAATCCCGTCAGCCCCGAATCCACCGCCCGGTCGGGAATCTGGCCGGAGTGGTTCCATTTGCTCCAGAACGTAGAGGCCGACAAGGTCAGCGTGGTAGCGGGCGACAGGTGACCGTGGTACTTACCAAGCAGATTGAAGCGGTTGAAGTACTGCGGATTCTCAAAATAACTGTTGGAGTACTGGTACTCCGACGCCACGTAGGCCGACTGCTTCTGGCTCTCGTCTTTTCCCGCCTCTTTGCCCAGTAAATTTACGCCACCCACCAGCCGGTAGGTATCGTACTGCCCCACTTCTGCCTTCACAAAATTGCGATCCAGGGTAGTTTTGGTCTGAAAATTCACCCAGCCCGCCGTGGCCAGATTTCCCTGGTCGCTGGCGTAAGGGCCTTTCCCAAAATTCAAAGACTGCACCATTTCGGGAATCACGAAGTGTAGATCGGCATAGCCCTGCCCGTGGGCGTGCGACACCATATTGACGGGTATACCGTCCACGCTCAGGCGAATATCGGTACCGTGGTCGAGGTCGAAGCCGCGCAGAAACAATTGTTCAGCTTTGCCCCCACCCGCATGCTGCCCGATGAACAAGCCCGGTACCATGCGCAGGATTTCCTGTGAGTTGGTCACGGGCCGCAACCGGATGTCCACGCTGCTGATAATCTGTTGGCCGTTCGGCCGCAGGGCCGACACCGTTACAGTTCCCAGGTCGATGGGGGCTGTTAGAAGTTTGGTTTGCAAAAAAGTCGTCTGATCGTCCTGCACTACCGCTGTTACCGCCTGGCTCTGGTAGCCGAGACTGGTGAATTCCAGGCGATAGGTAGCCGCCGAAAGGTTCATGAATTCGTATTGCCCTAAATCATTGGTGACGGCGCCATTACCCTGACCCGAGAGTAAGACGGTCACACCCGTCAGAGGACGGCCCGTGGCGGCGTCCGAAACGGTACCCGTGATTTTACCCAGGTGAGCCAGAGCGACATGGGAAATTAGGAGAAATGCGAAGGAGAGAAAAATACCCCCGTAAGGATTGAGTTTCTCAAACTGGTGGAGGAAATTTTTTCTCATAAGTAAGTTATTTAGAAAGTCAATATACGTCGTTCATCCACAATTCGGTTCATTTCGCTAGATTGCCAGAGAATTATTCCCAAAGCCCGGCCCTCCATGACTACCCATCCGCTATTCGTTCTTGCCGTGCTTTGCCTGAATGTAGTAATCTGTGAGTGGCTGGCTACCAAGCCTTACTTTCGGCATCTCGGAACCGCGCTGATGGTCATTCTGCTCACCGCGCTTACCGCCAATCTGGGCCTGATTCCTTCCTCGTCGCCGCCCTCGGTAGTGTACGACGGGATTTTCACTTACGTGGCACCGATATCCATTTTCCTGCTCATGCTGAGCGTGAACCTGAAAAGCATCCGCCGCGCCGGCCCATCCATGATTGGCCTGTTTCTGGTGGGAGCGCTGGGCACCGTACTTGGGGTAGTTGTGGCGATAAAAATGGTCGATGCCAGCACGTTACTGGGTGAGAAGTACTACGCACTGGCGGGTATGCTGACAGGAACTTACACGGGCGGTAGTTTGAATTTCAATGCCGTAGCTCTGCACTATGGCATGGCCCGCGAAGGAACTCTCTACGCCGCTACCACTGCCGCCGACAATATCATAACCGCTCTCTGGATGATTGCAACTCTGGCGCTGCCCGCTTTGTTACGCGGAAAGAAAGGCAAACCCAAAGAAAAAGCTAAAACAGAAACTACTACCACCGCTCCCAACACTTTTGACGAACAGGAGACGATCAATCCCAAAGACATCGGACTACTGACTGCGCTGGCTTTCGGGGCCGTGTTCCTGGCCGACTGGGTCGCTACTATTTTGCCGGCTTTGCCTACAATTCTTACCATCACGACGGTCGCGCTGGTGCTGGCGCAGTTTCCAGTGGTCGGTCGTCTGCGCGGCAGTCGGGTACTTGGCATGTTCATGATTTATCTTTTTCTGGCAGTAATCGGGGCGTACTGCGACGTTCCGGCGCTATTGCAGGACGGTACGCTGGCGATCTGGCTACTGATTATTATCTGTACCATCGTGCTGGTTCACGCCGCCCTGCTGATCGGCGTAGCCAAATTGCTGAAGCAAGACGCCGATGTAGTGGCGATCGCTTCGCAAGCCAACATCGGCGGGTCAAGTTCAGCCCTGGCGCTGGCCCGCAGCCTGGGTCGGCCCGACCTCCAACTACCCGCCATTCTGGTGGGGACGCTGGGCAACGGGCTAGGTACTTACCTGGGCTTCGCCGTAGCGGAATGGTTGAGGTAGGACAAGCCATCGGCTGTCGGCGATCGGCAAATGGCTTTTCTTATGGCACGAATTTTCAGAAACCGCCTATTGATTCATCACTCATCATTAAAAAATGCTCTTTCGCTGGCTGCTTCTCCTCGTTCCCCTTTCCCTCGGTTTGCGCTACTTTCTCGACGCATCCCCGCTCGTGAACTTTCTGGTGGCGATTCTGGCCATTGTACCACTGGCCGAATGGATTCGCCAATCGACCGAACAGCTGGCTGACAAGCTCGGCGCCACCATTGGAGGACTGCTCAACGTGACGTTCGGCAACATGGCCGAATTGCTGCTGGCCATTTTTGTATTGATGGATGGAAAAGCCGACGTAGTGAAGGGACAAATCACAGGTTCGATTATCGGTAACAGCTTGCTGGGCCTGGGTCTGGCAGTGGTGGTAGGTACCTGGGGAAGATCCCACCAAACTTTCAATAAAGCCAGTGCGGGGCGGCTTTCGAGTCTGCTGATTTTGTCGGTAATCGCCTTGCTGCTACCCGCTTTGTTTCATTACACTGAGCGCAGCCTGACGGACGCCGCCACCGCCAGCGTGTTGGAAGAGGAATTAAGTCTGGGCGTGTCGGTCGTGCTGATCCTGGTGTACCTGGCCAATCTGGTGTACAGCCTGAGGACTCACCGGGATGTATTCGAGAGCGCGGGACATCAAAAAGCCGAAGCGGCCGAAGCCAGCCACGAAAAAGCCTGGCCCCTTTGGGTGGCGGTGGCCGTGCTGGTGGGCGGAACGGCCTTTACGGCCTGGGAGGCTGAAATCGTGGCGGGCGGACTGGAAGCATCCGCCGAAACGTTGGGACTTTCGACCTTTTTTCTGGGAGTGATCGTGCTGGCTATCATCGGCAACGCCGCCGAGTACCTGGCCGCCATTTCGTTCGCCCGGCAGGACGACATGACTACGGTCATGGGTATCACGGTCGGGTCTTCAATTCAGGTGGCTCTGCTGATCGCGCCACTGCTGGTCATCATTTCCTACCTCATTGGCTCACCGATGAATCTGGTTTTTGCCAATCCCATCGAGTTGATTGCCATCGCGGCGGTCGCCTTCATCGTCAACGCCATTGCCCACGACGGCGAAACGACCTGGTTCGAGGGCGTCCTGCTCATAGCAGTGTACATTGTACTGGGAATGGCGTTTCTGCTGGTGGGGCCTTGATTTAGTGGAGAGTGGAGAGTGGAGAGTGGAGAGTGGAGAGTGGAGAGTGGAGAGTGGA
>CAZCOG010000001.1:160204-284317 GCA_964500445.1 uncultured Persicitalea sp.
AGTGGAGAGTGGAGAGTGGAGAGTGGAGAGTGGAGAGTGGAGAGTGGAGAGTGGAATTTACCATTTTGTTACGCTTTTTCTACATCTCGTTTTTTTAGTCGCGCAGCATTTGTCGCTCCATTACGCTTTGGTTTCTCAGGTACACAGCCTGGCTCAGAAATTTGCGGCTTGAAAGCATGACGCCTCCTCCCGCGACTGCAACTGACAATCCACCGTAGTATAGCAATGGAGTTCCCCTATTGCTATTGGGCAAAAGCACAGCACTCGCCCAGCCAGCCACATAAAGTAAGCCGCCGATATACCTGCGGTTGCGGTATTTCTTGTAAAGATCCCAGCTCATCGGTACATTCCTGAATTCGTCGGCAGTGCCGTGCCCCAAAATACCCAAACGATGTTCCTGGCCATTTCGGATGTAAGAATTGGTAGTTAAATACAGTGTCTCGGTTTCATAAAGATACTTGAACCGGGGCTGGTCGGTAGGTGAGACATAGCGCAGCATCTCATCCCGGTTCCTTAGCCAAAGGGCTTTGTCAAAATTATTGGCCGAATTCCTCAACTTTCTCCCCGCGATGTAAGTAAGTACCAGGCCACCAGCCAGCATACCAATCCCAATGCCTCGCTGAAAGTCCAGGCTTGGCGATGAGGACAGTAACGTTGGAAAAAGCACCGGGATGGCACCCAGGGTAAAGCCGTAGCCAGGAATTAAAAAGACCGGAACCATACGCTTCTGTTTTTGCGCCAGCAGATAATCCGCTTGGCCTTCGGGAGAGTTTTCAAATTCGGCGGCTACCTTCTTCCAGTTATAGCCTAAAGGCTGATTTCCGAGGCTGGTGGTCCACCGATTTCCAAATACATAGGCGGCGTGCGCGTTGTAGTTTTCTGGAAAAGTGAGATATTCTACCGCCTGGCTTTCCATCGCCGTCATATTAGTCGGCGTCTGGGCACAAGTAGATTGGAATGAAGCAAGCGCTAGGGTGCAAATAAGCAAGTATTTCATAATAGAGTATTTGGGCTGAAAAATGGTTTCAAAAATACCTTATTCATACCCGTATAAAACTCGATTTGAAGCGACTTCAATACACATTCTAGCTCCGAAAAGAAGAAATATTTTGTCTTGGTACAGAAAGAGACCTTCCATTTCTGTACTTGTGCTTTCCGGTGGGTGCAAACCCGTAAGAAATAGGCGACCAGCAAGTTACTTTTCCACCGGACTCAAACTACTCTCCATGGTGTTGCTGACGAAGGCTACTTTCTTGCTGTCCGGCGACCAGGAAGGCGTATTGATGGTACCTTGTCCTCCATAAATATAGGCAATCACCTTGGGTTCACCTTCGCCTGATACGGACAACAAACGCAGGTACACGTGCTTGTAAAAAGGATGATCATCGACCTTGACTTCCTCTTTCAAAAATGAGATGAATACCATCCACTTGCCATCGGGTGAAATGTGCGGAAACCAGTCCTGAAACTTATCATCCGTGAGGGCTTGCTGATCGCTGCCGTCCGCCTTCATGCGGTAGATGCGCATATTCCCGTCACGGGCCGAGTTGAAGTAGATGTACTTTCCGTCAGGCGAATATTCGGGGCCGTCGTCGAGTCCTTGGGCGTCGGTCAACCGTACTTCTGGGCCACCCGCTGCCGGAACGCTGTAAATATTAAAATCACCGTCGCGCTGTCCCGTAAAAAGCAGCGTTTTCTTATCCGGCGACCAGCTGTGCAGGTACGATGGACCGCGGGGCGTAATTTGTTTGGGTGTACCACCCTTGACCGGGACGGTGTAGATGATGGAACCACCTAACTCCTTCACGCCGCTGCTCAGCCCCAGCATTTTCCCGTCAAAAGAGAGTACATGGTCATTGTTATTGTTTTTTACCTCGCCCGTATTCAGTACCGACGGCTGGCGTTTGGCCAGGTCAAAAGTGTAGATCAATCCATCACTATTGTACAGTAACGTTTTGCCATCGGGCATCCAGTTCGGTGCCTGAATGGATTTGGGATGCGTAAAAATCACTTTCCTATCACCCGTGGCCACATCCAGAATTTCCAGATTGCTGGCCAAGTATTGGCGATAAGGTACCAGGCTGTCAGGCGCAGGAACGCTGATGCGAACATCGCGGAAAACTCCTTTTTCCAGCACATCTTTATTATGCGACCCGATGAAAAACCCTACGTACACTTCTTCGCCCAAAGCCAGATCAGCTACCTGCTCGGTTACAAATGGCTCACCGAATTTGGCTACCCGCATGGTGTAAGTATTGCCTTTGCGTTCCAGTTGAATCACATCGGCATGGGTCATTTTCGCCTTAATTTCTTCCGTATTCGCCCCGGTAGTGCGCCGGAATTGCAGCGAAGTGAGGCCGTCGCCATGCACCACCGCATTGATATGGGCCGATTTACCGTCCAGACTACTCCTGACCATCCAGCCAACTTTACGGTGCGGATCGACGCCCTCGCCGACAAGTTCAGCACGGGTGTAGAGAATAAAATCGCCTTTCATCTGCTTCCACAGGTAATGAAATTCGTCGTGATCGAACCACACATTATAGCCCGCACCGCTCATTTCGTACTGCCGCTTTTGGGCATTATAGCTGGCCGAACCAGGCTTCAGTACCTCACCAATGTCACCATGTCCGGTAAAGATACCGAGATCCGTTTTCTGAGCCGGAGCTATGAATGGAATGGCGAGACCTACTCCTAACAACCAGACCGACAGGGTACTTTTCAGAAGTTTCATTAAGCAGGGCAATTGAGTGTAGTTGAATACTTGAACTGTATAATCGGGCAGGAGTCCATACTATATGGTAAGCAAATTTCAGATCATTGTTACTGCCTGACCAGCAGGACTGACACACTAAAAGAACAGAAACTTTTTGCGCCGATAAAGAAGCGGAAGGTCGGTTTCGAATACGGTGTATGAATCTTCATAAAACTTCACAAAGTCCGGCGAACTCACCTGGCCCGGAAAAGGCGCGTAAAAGTGCGTGGCGCTGCGTGCGTCGTTGCGCCAGACCAGCACGTAGGAAAGTCTCAGTTTCTCCGCTTTCAGGGCTTTGAGCAATGAACCTGTCCACCAGGTCGTATCGGGAATCGATTCCAAACCCGTTTCGGTAAAGGCGGCCAGCTTTCCGGCTTTGCGGGCGTAATCCGACACGATTTTCAACTTGGCGATTCCCGCCGGGAGATTGTAGTGACCATCGCGGCCAAAATCGGCATAGTTGTCCATCCCTACCATATCTACCCAGGCATCGCCAGGGTATCGTTCGAGGTACTCGGCTTCGGATTTAAAGGCACAGTCTGGCGAAAAAACGTAAATGAAATTGTGCACCTGCAAACTGTCGCGCAGGTAGGAAACTGTAAACCGCCAGAGGGTTGTGAATTCTTCGGGGGTGCAGTGTGGCTTTCCCCACCAAAACCAACCGCCGTCCAGTTCATGAAAAGGCCTGAAAAGCATCGGCGCCAGCTTCCCGTCGTTTCCACGCACCGACTGGGCCAGACTACCAATCGTTCGCAATATGGTTTTGTATTGCTCGTGGTGTGAGCCCCCCGGAATGAGATTAGCTACTGCCGGAGCGGAGAGGGAATCCTTCCAGTAAAAGCCCGTTTGGGGCGTAACCGGATTGGCAAAATGCCAGGCTACTGTTGTTATGCCGCCCCGGTTGTAGGTATCGGTAATTTGGCGGCGCAGCGATTCTTTGGTGCGCTCAATGGCTTCGGACGAACGACCCGATAAGCCACTAAAGTCTAAGCCGATAACGGCTGGGTGCGAACCCGTCACTGACTTCACATCCGAACGCCCGGTTTCCCCCTGCCAGCCGTGTCCGTATTCGGTGGCGTGCTGATGGCCGAACAGAATATGCCTGCGGGACAGCTTGCCCAGATTCCGGTACAGGGCTTTGGTTTCAGGAGTTGCGTTTTGGTCGATTAACCTGGGGCGTGCCTCCGATGCGCCCAACAGGATAATCGTCAAACTTAGCGAGAGGAAGAGTAAGGCAAATTTTTTCATGCTAAATGATACGTATTGATCAAGCGGTACCGAATTGATTTCTAAAAAAAATCCCCGCAGCGTTCCGGTCAGACTGCTGCGGGGATGTGAGGTACTTTGCCTTTACTTAACTAAGAGAATATCGTCGAAGTAAAACGTTTCATCCTGTTTGTCAGGCCCCTGGATGCGGAAACCAACCTGTGTCAGCTTTTTGCCCGGTACCCAGAAATCCATATCGGAAATCTTGATTTTGAAGTAGTTCCAAACTCCGGCCTTAACATTGACCCGATTGGCATCCACGAAATCACCGAATCCGGCCTTGCCGGCATCGGTCGTAATGTACAGGGTATAGTCAGCCGAGGCACCTTTGATCCAACCCGTGAGGTAGGTGTAATCCGGCGAGTAACCAATGGCCGACGACCAGTTCGATAGGCCGGTCAGGTGCCAGTTTCCTTTCTGGTAGGTTTTGGTGAGTGATGCGCTGCCGTCTTTTTTCTCCTTCGTGGTGACGGTAGCCGCATCGCCCCAGGAGGCGTTTTCGAAACCTGCGCCGAAAGTATCAGTGAAGATTTTGTAAGCCAGATCTTTATTCACAAACTCCTGCTGCGTACGGATGCGTCCCGTGCCATTGGTGATGCTCAGCGTGCCCCGGCTCAGTGTAGTAGCGGGCATTTCCACAACCAATTGTTTTTTGTCTTTGGAAATAATCGTGGCCGCGTCCGAAATTCCCTTTACTGAATCGGCTATTGCCACGGCAGTCACGTCGTCCAGGTTATTACCCGTCAGCGTAATGACTGTGCCTTTGGCAAAAATATAGTCCGATACGTCACTCACCGTAGGGTACGCCAGTACTTTGAAAGGAATCGTAGTTGACTTGCCGGCACTGTTGGTCACGACAATGTTCTGAACGCCACCTGTGGCTTCCATAGGTACTCGGAAAATAAGTGCTTTATCGGTATTGAGGGTAGGTTGAAAACCCGCCGGGACCTCCTGTTTTTCAAACACGATTGATCGCACATCTCCCAGGCCTGTGCCCAGGATGGTCACGGTTCCGCCACCGGCAGCGGAGTCGGGCATAATTTGGGTAGCCACAGGAGTACCCGCGGTAAAGTTTGGGGTCCCGTCCGAATCTTCCTCACAGGACGTAAGCACCAGTCCGGCCAGCAGAGTCAGAAAGCCCAGGCCCCAGGCGCGATTATTGATAAGTTTCATGATTTTGAAAATTTGAGTTTTTGAGATACTTCCCGGCCGAAGCGTCTACCACGACCGGGAGGCGACCGAAAATTAGTTATAGTAGGGAACCGGTTCTTTACCCAGCTCAGGGTCCTGGACGATTTCGCCGGCAGGAATGGGCAGGTACATCTTGTCTTCGGTGAAATTGGTGATGTAGTTGGCCCCGGTGACGGTACCCCGGTTCTGCTTTTCGATGATGGATTTTGCCTTGGCATAACCCTGGCGCTGGATGTCGTACCAGTAGTCGCCTTCAAAGGCAAATTCTACCCGGCGCTCGTGCAGAATATCATCAAGCGTAAAAGAGGTACGCGCAGGCAGACCGGCCCGGCTGCGCACCCTGTTCAGGGCTTCAAGCGCCTTGGTATCGGTAGTAGAGGCAGAAGTACCCAAAGTGGCTTCGGCATAAATCAGCAGAATATCCGCATAGCGTAGCAGCACCACATTATTACCCGAATTTTGCCCCAGCACCGGCTCGCCGCCGAAGCTTTTGCCCGGCCCGGCAAAGTACTTGGCAATGTTGGAACGCGTGGCGTTCATACTACCGCCATCTGCGGCAGGCTGAATGGTATCATAGCGGAACCCGTTGGCCATAAACTCGTTGTACTTGGGCGCATTCACGCGCTGAGGCTTCCAGTTTAGGTTGGTCCAGCCGTGTTCCATCACCGACCATTTCCGGCGCAAATCGCCAAACTCATACTCCTGCAGAATGTCGAGCGTAGGAATATACATCTCCCAGGCATCGGCTTCGGCCGTACGCAGGGCACCCGCACCCCGGTCAGGGTTTTTGATATTGCCCGTTCCCCAGGGGTCCTGCGCAAACTGGTGCTGGATGGAAAACAGCGATTCCGAATTGTTGTCCATGCTCATTTTAGTGAACATACCGTTGTAGTCGCTCACCAGGCTGTACTTACCCGAGTTGATTACTTCTTCCGCTTTCAACTTAGCGTTGGCATAATCCTTAGTATACAGGTATAACTTTGCCATCATACCCTTAGCCGAGTACTTCGTCACGCGGCCCGGCACGTCGTTTTCGGGCAGGCCTGCTTCGGCCATTTTCAGGTCTTCCAGGGCAAAGCGCAGCACATCTTTTTGCAAATAGCGCGGAATGTTGAAGTTGCCCGACAGGGCCGTTTCGCCCGGATCGGTGATGATGGGGGCCGCTCCCCAGGTACGTCCGATATAGAAGTAGATCATCCCCCGGATGAAGTGGCACTCCGCGATGGCAGGGTCGAGGTAGGCGGCTCCTCCTCCAGCGGCTTTCTTTTCCTCAAAGGTTTTGATCATCACGTTGGCATAGCCGATGATTTTATAGAATGCCCCCCAGGCCGCCCCGATGCGGTCGGAAGCCGACGAAACCGTAAAGTTCAGGTATTCGACGTCGGTGTAGGTAAACATGTTTCCACCCATAACATCGCCGATGGCATCCTGAGCGCGGCTTTCATAGTTGCGCCAGGGCAGGCCGCTGTACAGCGTACTGGTAGCACCCCGTACTTCTTCGGCGTTGTTATAGTAGTTTCCGGTGGTAGTTCCCGACAGTGAAGGCCGGTCGATGAAGTCTTCCTTGCAGGAAGCCGAAGCCAGCAGCAGCACCGGTAAAATCAGGGCAGTGAACGGTTTGAGTTTCATTTTTATTTTATTTAAAATCAGTTTTTAAATCTTTCCTTTTTCCAAAATCTCACGATAAAGCCACTGGCTATATCTTAGAATTGCAGATTGGCACCCACGGTAAAGGTGCGGGGGTTGGGGTAGTGGCCCGTATCCACATTCATCAGCTTGATGCTGTTGTTGAAAGATCCGATTTCAGGATCATAGCCCGAGTAGTTTGTAAAGGTTTTCAGGTTCTGAATCGAGCCATATATCCGCACCGTACCAAGTTTTACCTTACTCAGTACCTTGGCGGGCAGTCGATAACCCAGCGTGATGTTCTGGATCCGGGCGTAGGACGCATCCTCCACATAACGGTCCGACATGGCGGTGTTGTTCTTGTTCGTATTGGTGAATCTGGGGAGAGCACCGTCCACATTTTCCTCGGTATAACGATCCGTCACGGTGTTCATCTGATTGGTGTAGGCATTATTCAGCCCTTCCAGTTGCCAGCGCAGGAAATTGAAGGCCTTGGCCCCCTGACTGCCTTGCAGGAACAGCGAGAAATCGAAACCACCGTAGTTGAACGAATTGGTCAAGCCCCAGCTGAATTTGGGCAGCGGGCTACCGATGAAAGTATAGTCCTGCGCGTCGATTTTGTTATCGCCGTTGATGTCCTTGAAGCGAATATCACCCAGCCAGGTTTCGCTCTCGTTTACGTTGTAGCCAAACTGGGGCAGGCTGTTGTCCAGATCTTCCTGCGTACGGAACAGTCCATCCGTTACAAGTCCCCAGAACGATCCTACGGGCCGACCGGGCGTCGTGTGCGTGATGAGGTAGTTGTTGTAGTATACCTTGCCATCGAGGGCCGAGGCTGCACTGGCGGCCTGATCGTAGCTGTTGGTAAATTGCGTAAAGACCAGATTCGTTTTCCACGTAAAGTCACCCTTGCTGATATTCGTCGTGGTGATGCCGATATCCACCCCGGTGTTAGTCATTTGTCCGGCGTTGCCTAGCGGTGCTTTCAGATCGTCCCACTGGTCACCTACCCCGATGAGGTTGGGGCCGGTAAGGAAGATAATCATATCTGACGTCACTTTTTTGTACACGTCGATCGTAGCGTCGATACGTCCACCCAGGAAGCCCAAATCCAGTCCTACGTTAGAGGTTTTGACCGATTCCCATTTCAGATTAGGATTGGGAATACCATTGATCATGTTCGATGAACCAAAGCCCACCGGACCGGAGAAAAACTGTACGGCACCCACGTAAGCGGGGTTCGGTGCACCGCTGGGGAAGTTCTGGTTACCCACCACGCCGTAGCCCAGGCGCAGTTTGGTAAAATTGAGCACGTTGTTGATGGCTCCCTTCATGAATTTTTCGTTCGAGATCGTCCAGCCCGCCGACACGCCGGGAAAGTACCCCCAGCGGTTGTTGGGCCCGAAGTTGGATGATCCATCGGCCCGGAAACTAGCCGAAAGTGAGAAACGCTCGTCGTAGGTGTAGTTGGCGCGGGCAAAGTACGATTCCATCGCCCATTGGCCTTTGCCGCCGCTCAGTCCCCAGGTAGTTTGGTCGGCACTACCTGTGTTGAGATCAAAAATATTGGCTTGCAAATCAACCTTGGTACCTGAGATGCCTTGGTAGTAGGAGTTCTGCGCCTGGTGTCCCAGCGTAGCCTGAATACCGTGTTTCTTGAAGTACTTATTGTAGCTCAGATAATTGGTCAGCGACCAGTAGTAGCTATCCGAGCGCGAGTCGATCAGCTTGCTGCGGAAGGAAGTACCACCCACGTTGCCCGCTTTCTGGAAAGCTTCGTTATTGTTTTGGCCCAGCGAATAGGACAGTTCGTTGCGGAGCGATAGATCTTTCAGTAGTTGAAATTCCGCGTAAAGGCTTCCAAAGATAGTATTGGTCGTTTTGGTATTGCCCCGGAACTGGCTGTTACCTACCAGGTTGGCGTTGTTATACTGCACGCCGCCTACTGTCTGGCCACCGCCCCAGGTACCGTCCAGGTTTTTTACGGGTGTCAGCGGGCTGGTCGATGCACCCCACCAGATGGTACCCTCGGCCGCGTCGGCCAGCGAGATATTCTGGATGCTGCGTGATACGTTAGCACTCAGGCCCACTTTGGCCCAGCTTTTCAGCTGTGTATCCATGCTGAAACGTGATGAGTACCGCTTGAAATCGGAGCCAAGCAGAATACCCTTGTTGTCGAAGTAGTTGAGTGAGAGGTAGTAGGTAGTTTTATCCCGTCCGCCCGAAAAACTCAGCTGATGATTATTGATCGTTCCACGCTGAAACATAGCATCCTGCCAATCGGTACCCGGACCGAGCAATTCGGGGTTTTTGAACTCGTCGGCCACAGGATTACCGATGATTGGCAGCACCTCATTCTGATAGCGCGCAAAATCGGGTAGTTTCATCAAATCCAGCCGCCGGGCTACTTCCGAAACTCCGGTGTACATCTCGTAACTGATTTTTCCTTCGCCCTGCTTTCCTTTCTTGGTGGTGATCAAAATAACGCCATTAGCCGCCTGCGAGCCATAGATAGCCTGCGCCGAGGCATCTTTCAATACATCGATGCTTTCGATGTCGTTGGGATTCAGCATAGCCATTACGCTGTTGCCGGTTTGGCCATCGCCGCCACCCAGGCCCGCGTAGCCCGTGCTCGATGAGGTGTTGCCACCCACGAAGGGAACGCCGTCGATTACGAAGAGCGGATCGTTGTTGTTGATGGAAGTCACGCCACGCACCTTAACCGAAACACCACCGCCGGGCTGACCGCCGTTGCTCGTCACAGTGACCCCAGCCGCCTTGCCTTGCAAAAGCTGATCGACGCCCGCTGCCGGAATATCTTTGATATCAGCTGCTTTTACGGTAGTGATGGAAGAGGTTACGTTCGCCCTTTTAGAAGTACCGTAACCAATCACGACCACTTCGTCGAGGGTGCGGTCAGCGGGTGCCAGTACTACATTGATGGTAGTTCGGCTTCCTACTTCTACCTCCTGAGTGGCCATCCCGATAAATGAAAATACCAGCACATTGGCCCCGGCCGGCATATCGATCGAATACTCGCCGTCCACATTGGTCGAAGTACCCATTTGCATTCCCTTTACGGATACTGTAGCGCCCGGAAGCGTATTTCCTTTCTCGTCCGATACTACTCCTTTTACCACCGCCTTGGCGTCCGCTGTCTTTTCAACAGGAGACTTCGTAACCCGGGCCAGTACCAATTGTTTTTTTGCGGGTCTGACTTCGGCCGGGTTCTGGGCGGCCAGACTGAGCCACCCGCCCAGGATGAGAAATCCCAAAAGCACATGTTTCATCATTATAGGTAGATTAAAGGTTAACTTAAACATTAGAATTGGTGAATAATTTGTTTTTTTGATTTAGACTTTGTTGATAACCTTCTGGCAATCAATTTTTTATTGAAGCAGGTTTCAGCAGCTTTTCCATAGGAAGTGAAATCATCACGGATGTTCCCTTGCCGGGTTCACTCTGCCACATGACCTGCCCACCCAGAAATGCGATGCGGGAATGTATATTAGCGATGCCGTTTCCGGTCAGAGATTCCTGTTCAAAATCAGCACCCTGTCCGTCGTCGTCCACGCTGATTAGGGTAGTTTCAGCGCTGGTCATCACCTGCACCGTCACGGTTTGGGCGTGGGCATGTTTGAGCGCATTGTTGAGCAGTTCCTGTACTACCCGGTAGAGCATGACGGAAGCTTCGTTGCCCAGCGGCGGCATCTCCCCGTAATGTTCCAGAATGAGTTCCGTTTCGTTGACGAGATTTAACTTTTGCACCAAATCTTCCAAGGCGGGAATGAACCCAAAGGTCGAGAGCGAATAGGGACGCAAATTGTTGGAGATCAACCGGGTTTCGGTACAGGCTTCATCCAGAAATTGATTCAATGGTTCTTTGACACTTAATGGTAGTTGCTCCTGATGCGCCTCGACAAATAGTTTGATGCGGGATAATTGAATTCCCAACCCATCGTGCAGGTCACGGGCAATACGGCTGCGTTCACCTTCCTGTCCTTCGATCATGGCGCGTAACGATTTCAGCTCCAATTCCCGGATTTGCTGTTGCGCGATTACCGTTTCCTGATGCGCAATCAGTTTTTGCTGGCGGCGCAGAAATACCAAAACCCCTACACCCAGTACACTGATGATCAAACCAATAATCAACATTGTATTGATCGCTCGCTGACTCCGGTTCTGTTCTTCCACTAATTGCTTCTCGACCGCCAGGTTTTTAATCTGGCTTTCATACTCCTTCAGGCGAATACTCTTGGTCTGCTCGGACGTATTGAAACGGTTGGCATAATCGAGGGTTAGTACGGAGGCCCGGTAGGCATTTTCGTAGTCGCCCAGCTGCGCATAACTATCAGCGCTGTGTCGGGACAATTCCCGGAGCATCGACAAATCGTTTTCTGTTTTAGCAATATCCAGACTCTTTTTATAAGAGTCGATGGCCTCCTGAGACTCATTCCTGAATTGATGCACCAATCCCAGATAAAAGTGATTGAGGGCAATGAGCCAGTTGATTTTCAGCGAACTAGCAATCTTTAAGCTCCGGTTGGCAAAATATTCGGCGGAATCCGGTTTTTTAACTCTCGAATAAGTATTCGCCAGCAAATTCAGGGCGTATGCCTGCGACTGGGGCTGCTTGTACTGCGCGCTTAACCGTTCCGTTTCGCGCAATTGCGTAATCAGATTTTCGGGTAAAGGTTCTTTCTTCTGGGCGATATTGGCCAGTCCCAGCCGACTCTCGATTACTTTGGGAATATTTGCAACCCGCGCAAAGTAGTCCTGAGCTTTCCTGAGGTAGTTTTCAGCTGTTCCCTGCATGAAATAATCGTGAGCGTAGTAATCCCCGATCACGATATATTCGCTATAATATCCCAGCGAATCCCCTTGCAAGCCATAATAGTGCAAGCCTTTGAAGTAAGCATCCAGAGAATGTTTGTTATACCCATATTGCTGGTGATACAGTTGCCCCAGGTAATCGTACGAAAGGGCTACCTGACCATATTCCTTCTTTTGAGTCAACTGGCTGATTTGTTGTTTGATACTATCGACTGCGGCCAGCTCACCCATAGACATTTCAGGCTGGCATTCAGCATTTGACCCCAGCAGGATCAATGAAAAAAACCAGAGTAACCATAGCGAATCATGCCGGGAAGCAAGTTTCATTCAGTTATTTAATTCTACTCGTAATGCTGATCACGCAATCAAATGCAGTTCCATGGCAGTTTTAACCAAAAGAGCCGTGTTCGGAACCTCAAATTTCATAAGCAGGCTACTCCGATGAAACTCTACTGCCTTGGCACTCACAAACATCTGAGCGGCCATTTGCTGTGTAGTAAACCCCTGCGCTATGAGTGCCAGTACTTCCGATTCCCGGGGCGTAAGATTTGGTTTCAACGCAACTCCAGCCGCCGATTTACGGCTTCGGGGTTCGTCGTTGAGCAAAATATGTGTGATCGTTTCGTTGAAGTACTGCTTTTCCTGATAAACCGCTCTGATCGCCTGAAGCAATTCTACTTTGGTAGTGTTCTTCAACAAATACCCCTTAGCACCTTTTTTTACAACCCGTTTTATCAGACTGGCATCGTCGTGCATCGTCAGAGCTATGACCTTTGTAGATGGGTAAGTTTGGGTAATATATTCACACAAACCCAACCCTGCCTCAATCTGTGGGAACGAGATATCCAGCAGAACTACATCGGTTTTGGTTTTACTTAATCGATCCATCACTGATTCCACCGTGTAGCACCGTTCTCTCACCTCGATATCCTCCGACCCCGAAATGAGCGACTCTATGCCTTCGACAAATACATTATGGTCATCGGCTATTAGGACGCGTATCATGGTTATTCTTTCGGTGATCAGAGGCGATATAAAACCAAAGCTATGTGGAAACCTAAGCAGTAATAATTAGCTTTTTCCACGTTTCGTTTTAAAAAATTGAATTTTGTGTAGCAAAAGTAGGATTTAATAAAACAGTAATGCCATAGTGAAAACCCTAAACTTTGGGTGGTTAGGGTTTTCACTAAGTACATACACTGTCTGGCCAAGAGGGTGCCGGAAAGGGACGGGAGAGAGAAAGCTACTAAAGTCTTACTAACTTATTTCGCCAGAATTTCCATCAAAAACTCCCGAAACGGCCCCGCAAATTCTTTACGTTTCAAGGCAAAGGCAACGGTCGTTTTCAGGAAATCCAGCTTATTGCCAATGTCGTGGCGCTGGCCTTCAATGCGGTGAGCGTAGATGTTCTCGCGGCGTAGCAGTAACAGGAGAGAGTCGGTGAGCTGAATTTCGCCGCCTTTACCTTTTGGTGTTTTCTCGATAGTTTGAAAAATGTCGGGAGTCAAAATGTAACGCCCCGCAATGGCAAGATTGGAAGGGGCCGTACCAACGGCGGGTTTCTCGATCAGAGTCTTTAATTCCAGAATTATGTCGCTTAGGGCATCTCCGCCCACAATTCCGTAGCGGTCCACCTTGTCAGCGGGGACTTCTTCCACCGCAATCACCGAGCCACCATATTGCTCGTAGGTATCCATCAATTGCTGCGTAACCGGAATGACCGAATCCATAATCGTATCCCCCAGTAGCACGGCAAAGGGCTCGTCACCTACATGATGACGGGCATAATGAATAGCGTCGCCCAGACCGTTGGCTTCCTTTTGGCGCACAAAATGGATATTGGCCATATCAGCCAGACGGCGCATTTCGGTATGCCAGGCCTGATCTTCTTTTTCTTCCAGACGAGCTTCCAGTTCAAAGTTGCGGTCGAAATGATCTTCAATGGCCCGTTTCCCTTTACCGGAAATAATCAAAATATCCTCGATACCCGAATCTACCGCTTCCTGCACGACGTATTGAATCGTTGGGATGTCGATGATGGGCAACATTTCTTTGGGCATGGACTTCGTTGCGGGCAAAAAGCGGGTACCTAGTCCGGCAGCGGGAATAACAGCTTTACGAATCATTATTTTGGCGATCGGCCATCGGCTCTCGGCTTCCGGCTTTTGATTTATAATTAAATTAAAAGTATTCGTGGCGTACAAACGCTCGCAATGACAAACACAAGCCACCGACCGCCAACGGCCGAAAGCCATCAGCCTTTACACCACAAAAGGCTTTACCACCCGGGCATTGTGCTTCTTGAGTTCAACGAACAGGCGGTTGAGCATATCGTCGTCGTGGTAAGTACCGATGATTGTACCGCCCGATCCGGCAAATTTTGCGGATGCGCCGCAGCTGCGGGCCGCAGCGATCAATTGCTTATTGGATTCCGATACATTGTAAATCTGGCATCGAAGGTCAAAATTCTGGTTGATAAGATCGTGCAGGTCGTCAGGACGACCCTCCAGCAGAGCCGTGCGGCCCTCGGCGGCGCGTTCTGCAATCTGGTTCAGTACATCCTTCACTTCGGCTTCCCCCCGGTCAAACCGTGCCCGCACATCACTGTGGACTTTGCCCGACACTTTACTGAGGTGTGTATTGTAAGCTACATAAAGTTTGGGCAACAGGTTAGGGTTCAGCCGTTCATAGATACCATAGCCTTGCTTTTCAATGACTTTTTTGTCAAAATCCATATAAACGCAGCCTTCGTAGCACTGGATGACACGATCCTGCAAACCTGCCGCGATGCCCAGCTCCTCCGTTTCGGAATTCAGGACGAGTTGAGGTAAATGTTCCAGCGGGATTTCGACCTTGTAAAACTGAATCAAAGCCCGGAACAGCGCGACGACAATGGCACTGGAACCCGACATGCCTACCTGCCGGGGAATCGACGAGCGGTAGCGTACGGTGAAGTTACGATTAGGTAACCGAATACCGTTCTGTTCACAATACTCGGCAAACTTCTTTATACCTGCCTTGATAAGCGGGATGCCCCCATTGTAGCCCAGCATACTTACCGAGTCGCGCAGGTGGTAAATACTCTTAAAAGTACTACTATCCTGCGGCTGCGGCTCGATATGCAATTCAGGAGATTCGTAGAGGGAAATCGAGGTGCCGAAGTTACGCACAGACACCGAAATCGTCTTGCCGAAAAAACCATCCGAGGGGTTGCCCAGCAGCCCGGCTCGGGCGTAGGCACGCGTTTCTATAATCAAGGAACCAGTTGCTTTTTTTGCCAATATTACAAAGAAATACCGGAACAGAATAAACCTGGCTGGCCAAATTGCCGATATGATTATGTAAAAGCTTTCCAGAAATAAAAATCGGTGACAGACCTAACGTTCTCTGCCAATTCCTATTCCTATGAAAAGAAAAAGGGTGAACGAGTGGTTTGAAAACCTTCACTCATTCACCCTTTTAAAGTTTTGTAGCCTGATTAAGCCTTCACCACCTGAATGTTAAATTCCAGCTTAACATCGTCGCTCACGACAATACCGCCCGCTTCGGTAACACCATTCCATACTAGGCCAAATTCCTTACGGTTGATTTTGCCGGTTACTTCAAATCCTGCTTTATAATTTCCGTATGAGTCGGTCATGTATCCCCCATGCTCCGCCTTCAATTCTACCGATTTTGTCGTGTCCTTTATGGTCAAGTCTCCTGTGATAACATAGTCGTCGTCTCCTACTTTCTTCACATCGGTAGATACAAATGTCATTTTCGGGAATTTTTCTACGTCGAAAAATTCTTCCGTGCGTAAGTGCCCGTCACGCTGTTCCTGATTAGTATCTACGCTTGAGGTATCAATGCTAAATTCAATTTTCGCGGTGCTGAAATCTTCACCATCCGTTTCGACAGTACCTTCAAATTGGCGAAAATGACCTGTTACAGTCGAAATGACCAAATGCTTTACTTTGAACTGGACTTCTGAATGGGTAGGGTCAATTTTCCAGACTGTTTTTGTTGCTGTTTCCATGATCTTGAAAAATGGTTTATTAATGTGATTACAATTGATGTATATACATTTAATGTCTAAAAAAAGTTTACAGTATTAAAAAAAAGTACCTAATGCGTAATACATTAGGCACTAATATTGTGAATTACAACAATTTATATTCCACCCTCACGATCAGTATCGCGATCGGGTTCTTTGCCGGGTGTCCCATCAGGCTCTTCGGCAGGTGGGGTAGTTTTTGGCGTATTCCTGGGGAATGACGGATAAACGGGCGGCTCTAAAAGCTCTTTCCCAGTACCGGGTATTGCGGGTTCTCCTCTTTTACGTGCCATTGTGTGGTTAGTTTAGTTGATAAATTCCTTTTTTATAATATCAAAAAGAACCGTTCCCCCCTGAAATTTCTGAGCGTTAAGTTGCGTATGGGGAATATTTTCTATGGAGTTTCTCGCAAAAAAGCCGCCTACCCAAAAGCAAGCGGCTTGAAATCAATTACGAAGTATATTGAACAAAGTTCAGGGATTGAACCAGGTACTTTGAGTGTTTTTAGTTTTTAGGCATCGCAAATATGCTTTCGTCCACCGTAGGATTCACCTGTACATTCTTGACCATCATCGTCATTACGCCGGGCAAGGCAGGCGACTCGATTTCGGTCATAAAGGGAAATGTCACTCCATCCACCTGCTTAAAGTTGGAGTAATTGTTTTTCACCTCTACCGCCTGTCCCTGTACTTCAGTATTGATGACCGATTTGAGGATGTAATACGTATCCTTGGAAATGTAGTGCGTAGCCGTAGCTCCGTTGGCCATATCTACCTTTACCACATAAACAGGTGCGCCTTCGACAGTTTCTTCGCCCATTAGCTCAGCCTTATGGCCCTTGGCTTTGTAATTATACAGCCCGGTCAGATCCAACTGCCCGGCCGACATCTTCACCTGATCCTCGGGTATAGCCGTGGCAGTAGTTTGGCCCGCCATGGGGTTGATCATCCATCCCGTTTCGCCATCGATCGCCTGCACAATGGCTGATCCCTGTACCGTCGTTTCGCTGCGCATTCCGCGTCCCTGCACGATGGTAGTTGTCGAAGGTAGATCCATACCCATAATTTGGGCCGTTGCCTCCATCTTCACTCCTTTAATGCCGGAGTACTTGTCACCGCCCATTGCGGCCACGTGCTTATCGATGACTTCTTCCACCGACTGGGCTTGCGCCGCATTGAGAACCAGAACGAAAGCGAACAGCCCCAATAATTTTGCTACTAGTTGATTACGCATAACTAAGTTTATTTTTAATAAAATGAATACAAACTAAAGAATTGAAAACGGAATCTGAGACAAATATAGTATCAGCGGTTAACCCTGGTTACTACCTGCCCAGATAATTGATAAGGTAAACTCTGAGCATTGAAACTTCGTTCAAACTTTTCTTGCGCGCCAGTACTTCAATTCTTTTTCCAATGAGCTATGATGCAAAAAAGAAGGGAAGCTAGCTTTCGCAGGCTTCCCCATCTGTAAGGAGGGTCAAATATTTTTTTAAGCCAAAGCTTCCGCTCCGCCCACGATTTCCAGAATTTCCTTGGTAATAGCTGCCTGGCGCGTCCGGTTATATACGAGCCGCAGATCTTTCAATAGTTCTTGAGCGTTGTCAGTAGCCTTGTCCATCGCAGTCATCCTGGCACCATGTTCCGAGGCGTTGGATTCCAGCACTGCACGGTACAATTGTATTTTGAGCGACTTTGGGATCAGTTCGTTGACGATCTGTTCTTCGTCAGGCTCAAAGGTGTAGTTGATGTTGGGTCGCCCTCCCTGCCCGTTGGCCGGATCTGCCGCAATGGGCAAAAATTGCTCCGTTCGGATAATTTGAGTAGCAACGTTCTTGAATTCGTTGAAGACCAAATCAACACGATCATACTGCCCATCGGCAAACATGGCCATCACTGCTTCGGCGGCTTCTTTTACGGCTACAAAGCTGAGTTGCGTAAAAATGCCCTGGTGAGCTGCGTTGACTTTGAAGCCCCGACGTGCCATGCCTTCAGCACCTTTTTTGCCAATAGCCAAAACATCTACCTTACCCTGACGGGCCAGATCGGCGTAATTGGCCTCAGTGTGAGCCATTGCGGCTTTGATAACATTGGTATTGAACGCACCACACAAGCCCCGGTCGGAGGTTACCAGAATCAGCAACACTCTTTCCACCGGCCGTACCTGGCCGTATGGGCTATCGGAACCAGTCTCGCTACCCGACGATACTGTTGCCAGCATTTCGCCCAGTTTCTGAGCATAGGGTCGCATCTGAATAATGTTGTCCTGGGCCCGGCGCAACTTTGCCGCCGCCACCATTTTCATGGCGCGGGTAATCTGCTGGGTAGAGCTAACCGACACGATGCGGTTACGTACTTCTTTTAAGCTTGCCATCCGTATTCAATTGTGAATTAGTGAATGTCGGAATGTTTGGTGAAAGAAACATTCCGACATTCACTAATTCGCTAATTCCAGATTAAATGTACTTCGCCGCGATTTCCTTCGCTACTTTTTCCAGCACCGCTGTTAGCGAGTCGTCAAATTTCCCGGCGCGGAAAGCGCTCATGGTATCGGCATATTGGCCGGAAAGCACCGTTAGATAATCTTCCTGAAATTCCTTCACTCTTTCAACGGGTACTTTGTCGATAAGCCCTTTGGTAGAAGCGTAGATGATGGCCACCTGCTGCTCCACGGGAACAGGGCTGTACTGCGGCTGTTTCAATACTTCCTGGTTGCGGCGTCCTCGGTCGATGGCTAACTGCGTGGCAGCATCGAGATCAGAACCAAATTTGGCGAAAGCTTCCAGTTCGCGGAACTGAGCCTGGTCGAGCTTCAGGGTACCCGCTACTTTTTTCATGGATTTGATCTGGGCGTTACCCCCTACCCGCGACACCGATATACCTACGTTGATAGCAGGCCGGATACCGGAGTTGAACAAATTCGTTTCCAGGAAGATCTGCCCGTCTGTGATCGAAATTACATTTGTAGGAATATAAGCCGACACGTCGCCCGCCTGGGTTTCAATGATTGGCAGAGCTGTCAGCGAACCACCGCCTTTCACCTTATCCTTCAGCGAAGGAGGCAGGTCGTTCATGTTTTTAGCAATCGAATCGTCATTTACGATCTTGGCAGCCCGCTCCAACAAACGGCTGTGCAGGTAAAATACATCGCCGGGATATGCTTCACGTCCGGGTGGGCGGCGAAGCAGCAGAGATACCTCACGGTACGACACAGCCTGCTTGGAAAGGTCGTCGTAAATTACCAGGGCGGGGCGTCCCGTATCGCGGAAGTACTCCCCAATGGCTGCTCCCGTAAAGGGCGCAAAAAACTGCATGGGTGTAGGATCGGAAGCTCCGGCGGCCACGATGACTGTATATTCCATTGCGCCGTAACGACGCAGGGTGGTTTCAATCTGCTTGATTGTAGAAGCTTTCTGTCCACAGGCCACGTAAATACAGTAAACTGGCTCGCCGCGGTCGTAAAACTCCTTCTGATTAATGATGGTATCGACACAAACAGCAGTCTTACCCGTCTGCCGGTCACCAATTACCAACTCGCGTTGACCGCGGCCAATTGGAATCATGGCATCGATTGCCTTAATACCCGTTTGCAGCGGTTCAGTCACGGGCTGCCGGAAGATTACACCGGGCGCTTTACGTTCCAGCGGCATCTCGAACAATTCGCCCTGTACGGGGCCAAGTCCATCGATGGGTTCAGCCAGCGTATTCACCACGCGGCCCGCGATACCGTCGCCTACCTGAATGGAAGCGATTTCGTTGGTACGCTTCACCGTGTCGCCTTCCTTGATTTCGCTGGACTCTCCCAGCAAAACTGCACCGACGTTATCTTCTTCAAGATTAAGCACCAGTGCTTTCAGGCCATTTTCAAATACCAGCAGTTCGCCAGCTTGTACTTTGGAAAGGCCGTAGATACGCGCCACGCCGTCGCCGACCTGCAGCACCGTACCGACTTCTTCGAGTTCCGCCTCTGATTTCGAACCCGCGAGTTGCTCGCGCAAAATGGCTGAAACTTCGTCCGGTCTTACAGATACCATATGATGTAATTTACTAGATTTGGGAGTTGAGGTTGTAGCTCTTTCAAAAACAGCCGCAAATTTACGATTTTATTTGTTAATATTTTGATTTACTCTAAAAAAACTCCATGCCCGAAATTATACTTTTCCAAGGCCGACTCCAGGACAGGCCGATACCCCTCAGAATGGCACGAGCGGAGGGATGGGTACAACTTCCAAACTTTTTCCGGGAATAATTGTGTTTATTAGTCGAATGCTTTCGTTTCTTTACCGTCTTTTCAATATTTTATACTAAACAGTACTTATAAAACCGAATGTATCGTACCCTGAAATCAATGGCCGCATTTGCATTTTGTGCCGCCTTTATATCCACCCAGACTTTCGCACAAACTTCCAAAGCCGCTGCAAAACCCGCCACCACACCAGCTACCGCGCCTGCATCGCTCAAAACTGCACTCGATTCCGTTGCCTACGCCATTGGACTTAGCGTAGGCGGTTCACTGAAGGCACAGGGGCTCTCGGATATTAATACCAAGCTGCTGTTAAAGGCAATTGATGAAACGCTTAAGGACCAGAATACAGAACTGAGCCCTGAGCAGGCTAACCAGTACATTGGGGAATATTTCCAGAAGCAGGCCAGTATTAAAGGCAACGCCAATCTGGCGGCCGGCAAAAAGTTTTTGGAAGAAAACAAGAAACGTCCTAATGTAAAGACGACCGCTAGTGGGCTGCAGTATGAGGTAGTGAAACTGGGTGAGGGCCCGAAACCTGCCGATACGTCACGAGTGAAAGTCGATTATCATGGGACATTGATCGATGGAACGGTTTTTGACAGTTCTGTAGAACGGGGCGAACCCGTCGAGTTTCCCGTTGGCGGCGTTATCAAAGGCTGGACGGAAGCTTTGCAGCTAATGCCCGTAGGTTCTAAGTTCCGGTTATACATTCCCGCTGATCTTGCTTACGGCGAACGTGCCGCCGGCCCTAAAATCGGGCCGAATTCGACGCTGATTTTTGATGTGGAATTACTAGAAATCCTTTAACTGTATCATATATGAGAAAGTACCTGATTACCCTGATCCCCGTCGTCTTATTAGGATGGCAGCAAGGGCCACAACCCCAGAGTGCCGACCAATTTTCCGATGGAATCGCTTTCGAAGAGGGATCACTTTCCGAGGACTTGAAGCCGTCTCCTGCGCAACTGAAAGCCGAGGGACTGGCTATTCGGATTCTTTCGAACTATCACTACCGCAAGATTGATCTCAACGATTCGCTCTCGGCAGAAATCTATAAGAAGTACCTTGACGACATCGACCATAGTAAGCTGTATTTTCTGGCTTCGGACGTGGCGAAGTTCGACAAGTACAAGTACTCCTTCGATGATTTCCTGAAGAACGACGAGCTGGAAGTTCCTTTCGAGATTTATAACATCTTCCGCAAGCGGTATCAGGAGCGGAGTGAGTACATCCAGAAATTGCTGGATAAGCCTGATCCTTTCGATTTTAATAAAGAAGAAAGCCTGAATACTGATCGTGAAAAAGTTTCATGGGCGCAGAGCAACGATGAACTTGACGACACCTGGCGCAAGTACATAAAAAGTGAAGCCCTCGACCTCAAACTGGCGGGTAAGGCCGATACGGCCGCTATCAGCACGCTTTCCAAGCGTTACAAAACCCGTAACCGTGCCCTGGAGCGCATTCGGTCGGAGCAAGTGTTCCAGATGTACATGAATTCTTACGCTGAGTCGCTCGATCCCCATACCAACTACCTGGGCCCGGTATCTGCCGATCGCTTCAAGCAGGATATGAGCCAGTCGCTGGAAGGCATCGGGGCTTTGCTGCGCGAAGAGGAGAACTACATCAAGATCGTGGACGTCATTCCTGGTGGCCCGGCTTTTCGGGGTAAGCAACTGAAAAAAGAAGATCGTATCATGGGCGTAGCTCAGGGCGACGACAGCGAGTATGTGGACATTGTGGGCTGGTTCGTCGACGACGCGGTAAAGCTTATCAAAGGGCCCAAGGGTACCGTGGTACGTCTTCAGGTACTTGCCGCCGACGCCCTGCCCAATACTCCGCCGCGTGAGATTCGCATTGTCCGGGAAAAGATTAAGCTGGAAGAGCAACGCGCTAAGAGTGAAATCGTGACGGTAGATCATGGCGGCAAACCCATGAAAATCGGCGTCATCGATATTCCACTATTTTACCGTGATTTCGAGGGTGCTCAAAAGCGGGAAAAGGAGTTTTCCAGCACCACCCGCGACACCCAGAAGTTGATGGAAGATTTGCGGAAAGAAGGTGTAGAAGGAATTGTGATTGATTTGCGTAACAATGGTGGCGGCTCACTAACTGAGGCTATCTCGCTCACGGGACTCTTTATCAATAAAGGCCCCGTAGTACAAGTGAAAGAGTCGCAGGGCGAAATTGAGGTTCAGTCTGATACCGACCCGATGGTTGCCTACGATGGCCCCCTCGCTGTGATGGTCAACCGCTTCAGCGCTTCGGCGTCGGAAATCTTTGCGGCGGCCATACAGGATTACAAGCGGGGTATTATTGTGGGAGAGCAGACATACGGTAAAGGAACAGTTCAGACGCTTATTGAACTGAACAGATGGATGCCTAAGGAAAAAGACGATCTCGGGGAAGTAAAGATGACCGTGGCGAAGTTTTACCGTATCAACGGCAGCAGCACACAACTACGTGGTGTAATGCCCGATCTGGAACTGCCTACCGCTTATAAAAACGACGAATACGGGGAAGCATCGCAGCCCAGCGCCCTACCTTGGGATCAGATACCCTCGTCGCGTTATGAGCTGACTTTGAATATCAGCGACCAGATTGTAAATCAGTTGCGTGACAAATACAACAATCGCCTTCGCTCTGATGAAGACTTGAAGAAACTGGTAAGCGATCTGGCCGATTTTAAGAAAGCTCGCGAAGACAAAACAGTATCTCTGCAAATTGACAAGCGGCGTAAGGAACGCGCCGAAGCCGAGAAAAAACGGACGGCCCTGAACGAGCTGGACGACGATACGGATGGCGGCGACGAAGCTGAACCAACGGAAACTACGCCCGCCAAGAAGAAGAAAGACATTTATCTTACTGAAACCAGCCGGATTTTAGCCGACCTGGTGACGATTACCAACGAACCGAGCCTGGCCGGAACAAAGAAGAAGCGGTAATCATGATACGGGCATCCTGCCCGGCAAGAAAAAAACAAATGCTAAGAAAGGCGGTCATCCTTAATGGAGCGACCGCCTTTTTAATGCCATTTCCTCAATATAGTATGCCTCAAAGTACCTTGACCGTCCAATTTATCCTCCGCGACTTCTGGCGTTTTCTAAAGAAACCTCAGGACGAGGCCCAGGCCCAAAATTTCTCGCTCTCCCCTACTTTTATCCTCTTTCTGACTCTTTTCATTATCCGGGCGGCCGGAATACTTTTGGAAATAAACGGCTTCCAACCGCTTATACTACATTTTAACGGGGATGAGTTGCAGAAGCAGGTACATACTGATTACGGCATTGCAGACAGAGTGGTCGGCTCACTTATTTCGGCTCCGCTCTTTGAAGAATTAGCCTACCGCTGGGGTCTACGATTTAGTCCGTTGCGTACAGCGGCATCGTTAGGGCTAATCTTTTTCTATTGGTTGCCCTATGGCGGTACTTATTCGGCGACAATCATTGAAGTACTTGATGACCCGGGATTCTACCTCATGGTCAGCATGGCTCTGATCACTGGATTGACCGCTTATACTTTGCTGAGTATCTCGGTTTTTGAACAACCGATCCGGCGTTGGTGGGAGCGAAACTTTGGCTGGGTCTTTTACACTTCCTCGCTGCTGTTTGGTCTGATGCACATCTTTAATGTCCGCGAAGTGACCGCAACGGTCGTGAGCCTGGCGATTTTTATCACCTTTCAGCAGATTACGATGGGGTTATTCAATGGCTACGTCAGAATGCGGTATGGCTTCGGGCAAGCCATTGTGCAGCACTCGCTGTTTAATTTGTTACCGATGGTGATTGGGTTGTTGCAATAAGCACAAATTCACGACCAATGAATCATCAGATCTTCTGCTTTGCTTACCTGCAGTGCTTATCCCATGAAACCTTTGCCTCACCACTACCCAATTCAATAGCTCTTGCCCAGTCTTTGCAGGCTCCGGTGGTGTCGTTCAGTTGATACTTGGCGTCGCCCCTATTGTTATAAGCAAAGGTGAAGGCATTATCAAGTTCGATGGCTTTGTTTAAATCTTTAATCGCGCCTTGGTAGTCGGCTATGTGGAGTTTTGTAAAACCACGGTTATTGTATGCATTAAAATTTCTTGAGTCAAGTTTAATAGCTTTGCTATTGTCAGCAATTGCGCCGTTAAAATCTCCGATTTTGTCCTTTACAAATCCCCTGGCAACATAAGAATCAGAAAACTTGTGATTCAATTGAATAGCCTTGTTATAATCTTCTATAGAGCCTTCGTGATCTTTTAACATGTCCCTGACCCCTCCTCGTAGGTAAAATGATGAAAATTCATCTGGATAAAGGCCGACTACGATATCGTGCTCAGCCAACATGCCCAATGTATCCCCTAACATCATCATGGAAAGACCCTTACCCCAATGCGCCTCGGAGCTCGCGTTGTTAATTGCCAAAGCAAGATTGTAATCCTCAATGGCTTGCTCATACCTTTCGAGCGCATGATGGCAAGCTCCTCTGGCAGTGTACGCATCTACAAAAAAATCATCTATTTCCACTACATTGGTAAAAGTCTCAATCGCACCGATGTAGTCGCCAAACTCATACTTTTCTACTCCGCGGTTGTAATATTTTACAACTTCTTCACTGGAATAACTTCCAACTATTTTTGATCCAATCCTATAGTAGTTTTTTGCTGGATTAAATTGTGAATTCACTAAGAAATTTAAAGTGTGATAAACTTGGTAGTAGTTCTGAGCAGGACTTACAGCACAAGCCCAGACACAGAATATAATACCAGAAATCACAATTACTTTCTTGGCGAAAGTAAGGCAGACACCCATAGATTTAATTAATGTATCGATGGTTTATCGAAATAATGGAATTGATTACGACTACTGCCCAACTCCCGGCTTCACTTCAAACACGTACTCTCCGCTTCCCGACGCTCCACTTGGAGTGAGTCCCTGCACAACTACCCGGTATGTACCCGTCTGGTCGGAAGTATAGAAGCCAAGCCGCTGCTTGCCTTGGGCATTGGTCGTGAGTGTAGGCGACCAGTGCAACAGGTTGCGGAAGTCGGGCAGGCGACTGCTGCGGTCGCTGGCAACATCATAACGCGGAGCGTAGAATTCACGGCGCGACTGGGCAAAGTCGTAGGATTGCACCAGCGCCCGCGGATCGAGCTCGAAGCCCGCCAGATCGCCCTTGTAAGTAGTATAGCTCACAATACCTGGAAAAGAGCGCGGCCCAAGGTAGTACAAAGCATCGACCACTTCCAGCTTCTTTATTTTCAGCGGATCAAAAGCCATTATTTTATCCGTGTCAAACACGGGAACGCCATCGAGCAGGATGAGTGGGTCATCTTTGAAAACGCCCTGCGGTGTAATGTTGTCCAGCACATTAAATTGGAACTTCTTCTGGCGCCTTCTAACAAACACGCCCGGCACGTACTCACGCATTACTTCTTCCATCGTAGGGAAACGCGTGAATGCATCGAGCATGTATCTCTCGTCTGGCTTCCCGTAAAACGCCAGGCTGTCTGAGCCCGTAAAAACAGACGGTGAAACGGGCCGTGACATGAAAGCGTTCAGTGTCTGCATATTGACACTACGTGTCAGGAGTTGCGACGATTGATCGGGAGTAAAAGTAAACTGAGGCCAACGCCGCGACGAAGCCTGGGCGGAGTACGGACTACTAATTTCGATGCGATAGGTACTATCGAGCCGAGTGTTGGTTTGTACGATAATTTCCTGGGTATCCTGCAGTTCTTTTACTTCAAACCTCAAATTGCCCAGCGAGTCGCTTTCAGTAATAAAAAGTTTAGGACGCAGGTCAGGCGTAGCCAGGTAAGCGGCAATGCTCTTTTTGGGTTGCCCTGTTTCGGCGCTGATTACTTTGCCTTTGACAAAATGGCCTCCGTACTCGGGTAGGTATTTGAATTCAGGCTTATTTTCATTTAATACCTTGTCCCACTGAAATCGCCGCCAGCCGTGGGTAAGCATGACATGGTCCAGAGCCGCATCCGCCGCTGCACCCGACTCCCGCAGATAGGTCGCGGGCGACTCCACCGTACCTCGCAGATCGGAGGCCAGGCCAAAGTACGTATCGATGTTGGTTGGGTCGGGACTCGCCAGCGAATCCAGTAAATAGACCGACACTGAGAGCGTGGCCGCCTCATTGGCGGTAGTACTGGCCATGAGATCAAGGTAGACTTTTTCGCGGGGGCCATACTCGTTACGTTCTGTTTTGGCCGAAATCGTCAGCCCCTTAGCCGGGCGCTTGAAGTAGAGCCGTTCGGCTACCGGCCTGGGGTTTTGGTCAAAAACCGTGAGTTGCGTAATGCCCTCGCTCAGCTGATTCTTATTTAATAAAAACTTGGCGGCTCCGTTCTGCATAACGGGTCGCAGTGCCAGGGGCTTTCCGGTTTTTCCGTGCGCCAGCAGGGATAAACCCACAGCCCAGCTTTCGGGCTGTGAACGTACCAGTACTTTCACAATCTGATCAGTAGAATCGCTGACCTGCATGGCATACCCCTGACTCTGAACTCCTGGTAACGGGTAAATAAAAGATCGCCCCTGCGAATCCTGTAAAATGGCGCGGTACTTTTCGCCAGTGGCCGGGGTAAAGCTAAAACTACCCAATCCGAAGCGCTGAGGCTCGAAACGAAGCAAGGTGTCGTTCCGGGTATTGACCAAAGTCCCCTTAAAATCAACGCCCTTTCCGTCGCGACCTAAGCCACGAAAAGCCACGTGGTTTTCTACCTGATCAACCAAGTTTCCGCCTTCGGGAAAAAACTGCAGATCATAAGCCGGAGCTTTTGCGGCGTCAGCCACGGGCAGGTTTTCGGCCACAATAAATGGATTGAGAATCCTGACGGGCGTTTCAAAAAAATAGTCCGGACTAAAATTTTTCATCCAGTTTGTATAGCAACGTACCGCGTAGGTTCCGTTGGCCAGTCCGGCCGGAACTACCAGATTGCCGTCGCCCTGTCCGTCGGTCAACGAAATCTTCATCTGCGCCACGGGGTTTGATTCCCTATCAATCAGTTCGAGATACGCAATCTTGCTCACATCTAATGCGCGGTGGGTATCGCCCGAGACGCAATAGACTTTGAACCACATCGTCTCGCCCACCACGTATAGGGGACGGTCTACATGGACATAAATTTTTTCCTGGAAATGTTCGTCAATGTATTCAGTAAGCTGCCGCTGCACTGCGGCCAGCGGTACATTTTGGGCAAAAGAAGCAAGTGAAAGTACCACAGCTGACAGAGACAGTACTATATTTTTCCCTTTCATTCGATGAACTTTGCTTTTCTGTCTGAAACCTATTGTAATTGATTTTCCTGCTTTTTGTCGAAAATTTTCATCTCCAAAACGATGGCCGTTGCGTCGTGCCGCCGCGCAGGCGGCAGTCGGCGCACTCAGCAGGGCCCATCACGTAATCCGGGTTAATTGATCCTTCGGGATAATATTCAAACATTATCAATCCTGCGGGATCATCCAAAACTTCGGATTTGGTAAGCGTATCTCCGTATGCGCAAAACTGCGCCGGTCCAATATTTTCATTGATAAAAATCCGCTGCTCCTGCTGATTGGCTGCACTAAAATAGCCAAAAACCTGCTCGCCGGGGTCGTCCACGGCCTGGATGTTACCCGTTACCTGTGCGGGCTGAGGATCAAAGAGGCTGCCGGTGCGTTCGGTGGTTTTGGCCAGTGTGTTCCAATACTCGTATTCGTCCTGGGTAAGTGCGTACTGTTTTACCAAAATGCTATACTTCGAGCGCAGCTTACCCGAACTGCCGGGAATATAGACAATCGCCTGATCCTTGATAATATCCTTGCTCAGCTTAATGGTAGAGCCTAACACGATATTGGTAGGAAAAGCATTGCTCCAGCAGGTGTTAATATTCTCCGTGCGATACACAATATCACCGTTCAGTACTTCCAACGCCGAGTAAAGTGGCATCTGATATTCCCATGTTTCGGTGTAGCTCCACCTATAAAAGCGGGTCTTGTCCAGGTCGTCGTGGGTAGTGACGTTGATTTCCACTCCCACGCGGTCGCCCCGGATACGATAAGTAAGGCTATCGATCGGCGGTGTTTTCATGACCGGAACATAAGCCGACAGGTACTCACGGTTCCCGGCGGTCTTGATGCGCAGGCGGTACTTTTCCGTAGGTTTGAAGGTCGTAGCGCCCAATTGGTATACCCCCTGTTCGGCCTCCACAAATGAAAAACGGCTGCCCTGGTCGCCCTCTACGGTTAGTTTGGCACGAATTTCGGGTTGCGGGCCATCCTCGTCGTAGATATTTTGTGTTCGGCTCAGCTTGATCTGACTCACGCCGCCCGGCGACGTATTCAACGACCCGTCCACGACCAGAAACCGACTGGCCGACGTGATTTCCGGTGGCGCAAAAGGCTCGACGCAAGCGTGGAGGAAAAGTACGGTTGCTGTGAAGAGCGTTGCTATGAAGAGATACTTTTTCAACTTTTGTTTAGAGTTTAGATGTTTAGTGTTTAGTTCAGGGATTTGGCTGGTGACGCGCTTCGATTACATCTGGTTTAGCACAAACAGCTTTGCTGATTCGCCAGCCCGGCACTCTGTCGCTTTGCGACTTTGAAACTCTGCCCTCCTGCCCTCTTTTAAAATCTAAAATTATAAGTCACCGTCGGAATCGGCTGGCCGAAAATCGACAATTTGTAGCCATTTACATCGCCGCCCTGGGTTTGGAAAAAGACCGACGACGGGTTCTTGCGACCCAGCAGATTGTACACGGCCACAGTCCATGAACTGTGCGCCAGCTTCCTGATTTTATGATTGCCTTCGATGTTCATCGACATATCCACGCGGAAGTAGTTAGGAATACGATAGAGGTTGCGTGAGGCGTAATAGATCCGTTGTGCTCCGTCAATGGTATACTTACCAATAGGCGGCGTGTAAGGTCGTCCGGTGCTGTACGTTAGGTTCATCGAAACGCTGAAACGGTGGCTAAGGCGGTAGTTGGTGATGGCCGTAAAATCGTGCGGCTTGTCGTAGTTACTGGGGTAGTAGTTGCCATTGTTAGGCGCATCGGACGAAGTACGGTCCAGTGCCCGCAACAGCGAACGCGAGTAAGTGTAGGCCACCCAGCCGTTGAGCTTACCCGACATTTTCTTGACCATCAGCTCAATACCGTACGCTTTGCCGCGCGTAACGATGGTCGCCGTTTCGATGCGCGGGTTCATGATGAGCGAGTCGCCGCCCTTGAAGTCGAGGAAGTTGCGGATGTTTTTGTAATACCCTTCCACCGACACCTCGATCTGGTTGCCGCGCAGGTTGCGATAAAGGCCTACGGCAAACTGGTCGCCCAGTTGCGGTTTAATGTACTGGTCGCTCAGTTTCCAGATGTCGGTTGGGGAAGCCACCATGGTGTTGGAAAGCAGGTGAATATACTGCCGCAAAGTGTTGTAGCTCACTTTGAGCGATAAGTCACCCGTGAGCAACCGCCGCGCCGACAGGCGAAACTCCGGCCCGCCGTAGTTCTGGATAAACTTGCCTTTTTCGTAGCTGACCGTGCCGTCTTCGTACAACTTGTCGAGTGGCTGACCGGGCAGGTATTGGTTGACGGTTTTAGGACCCAGATAGTTGAATACTGAGAAACGCACCCCGGCGGTAATCAGCAGTTTGGGATTTACCTCAAAATTGTCTTCCAGGTATATGGCACTCTCCTGGCCCTGTTCCCGCTCCAGCTTTTCGGGCAGAATCAGCGACTCGCTGCTGCGCGGCTGGAAAGTACCGGGCGTGAGGTTGTAACGGATGCTACTCAGGCCGAATTCGAGCGTGTGCCGGTTGTCAAGCAGGTAGGTGAACTCCGCTTTTCCGCTGGTTTGTTGAATACCAAAGTCCAGGTCGAAGGCGTTGAGCGGCACCCGTGTGCTGGCTACTGCGTAGCGGTAGTCGGTCATGGCGGCGGTGAAGGTTCCATACAGCTTTGCATTGAAGGTGTGCTTCCACTTTACCGAGGCGAACTTGTTCTGGTAGGTGTAAGTCGTGTCGCCGAAGAGCCGGAAGAAGTCGTTGCTCATGTAGCCCGTCGCGTAAACCGTATTCTTCTCGTTGATCTCGTGGCTGAGGTGGGCGTTCAGATCGTAGAACGACGCCTTACCCTGATTATACGCATCGCTTTTCAATCGGTTCAATATCCAGTCGGAGTAAGTAGAGCGCGCCCCGATCAGAAACGACGACTTGTCCTTGACGAGCGGCCCTTCCAGCGTCAGGCGACCCGTGATGAGGCCGATGCCGCCCGAGCCGACGAATTTCTTCTTATTTCCATCGCGGCTGCTAATGTCCAGCACCGACGACAGCCGTCCGCCAAACCGCGCCGGGACGGTACTTTTGTACAACTCCACATCCCGCAGCATATCGGGATTAAAGGCCGAGAAAAAACCGAACAGGTGGGAAGGATTATACACCGTGGCGTCGTTGAACAAAATCAGGTTCTGGTCCGCCGAGCCACCGCGTACATTAAGCCCCACGCTGCTTTCGCCCACCGATTTTACGCCCGGCAGCGTCATCACAGTGCGCAGCAGGTCGGTTTCGCCCATCACGGTAGGTACTTGTTTTAGGGTTTTGATAGAAAGCTTCACCTGGCCCATCGACGAGCTGGCTACATTGACATCCTGCCCGGCCTTGATTTTTACTTCTTTCAGGGCAGTTACGCTTTCGAGCATATCAATGTCCAGTTTGCCGTCGGAGTAGAGCATAATCTGCCGGTAGGTCTCGCGCATCCCTACGCTCCTGACCCGCAGCCGCTGCCGTCCCCGTGGGATGGTGAGCGAGTAGTAGCCAAAGACGTCGGTCGTCACGCCGATCTGCGGTTCATCGATATAAACCGCCGCGCCGATGATAGGCTCACCCGTGCTGGCCGAACGTACATAGCCCGACACGGTGGAGTTGCCCGGCGCGATGCGGATTTTCCTCGGACCGATTTCGTACAGTTTGTTCTCGGCCGTCGAGAGTAGCTTTTCCTGCTCGTCGCTGGGGGGCGCGTAATCGAAGGCCGCCTGGGTGGCATTGTCTGCTGTGGGCAGTGTGGTGATGATTGCCTTACCCTTAGTAACAAACACCCGATTCTGGGCATCAATGGCGTAGGTATATTCGGTATTGCTGAATACCTGCCGCAGCACTTCGGCCAGCGGCTGGTTTTTCATTTGCATCGAAATCTGCAGGGGATCGAGCTGCGTAGCGTCGTAATAAAAGTAGTAGTCGCTCTGCTGCTCGATGATTTTTACAAATTCCTTGAAGTCGATGTTTTTAAAGTCGCCGCTGATAAGCTTTCCGGCGGGCGTTTGGGCGTAGGCCGCCGATACAGCAAGGAGCCATCCGCTCAGGCACAAGAAAATGAGAGGGTAAATTTTCTTCATCGTTTGGTTAGTTCGTCGTAGCGGGCAGCCATTATTTTAATGGCCTCTTCGCGGTTTTGGCGGAAGCTCATATTTTGTTTTCGCAGCTCTTTTTTCAGCAATCTCTTTTGCTCCGGCAATAGTACCAGCACAGAGCGTCTGGAATGGACAGGCTGATACTCGCCGTTTTTGTAAAGGTAAAACTGGTCTTTGACCGGAAACTCGACCGTGATCTTCGTTTCGGACAATTGCTGCAGCCGCTCTTTCCGGCGGCGGGCCAGTACCTTGGTTTTTCCGTTGTAAAGCTGGTCGTAAAAGCCTGTACGCAGCCCTTCCATGCGGCCCGTGTCAGCTTCGACCCGCATGAAATCATGCCCGGCCAGCGTGAAGGAACGTATTTTGCGGTTTTGTAGAGTCACATTGCCAAAGCCGTGACGGTAACGGGCTACCAGCTGATCTCTGACAATATCATAAAGGAGTGGTACTTGCTCGAATTGCTGCCCGTCGTAGAAAACCGAACCCATGGTCCAATCTTCCGTTAGGAAAAACTGGTGCTCAACCTCGCGGCTATCGTATATATAGTACTGCTTGCCATTGTAAAGATGCTGAGACTCGACGGTGGCCGAATCGTAAAGAGCCAGGGAAGCAGCAACGCCGGAGCTTCTTACGACTGGCGTAGTACTAGCCAACTCTTGCCCGATACTTGTTGAAATAAAGCCAAAGATTACAAAAAACAGCGCAACAAGTATCCTAATTACCATTATCGGTTGTATAATATTGTTTAGCAAAAACGCGGAAAACCCCTCGGCGAAAGTACGTTAACCAGCTCAATATCTCATTACTCCTCCCTAGATATTTTTGTGGCACGAATGGTTGGAATACCCCTAAATTTGACGCGATTTTTTTCTGGTATACCCCGGTTTCTTCCTACATTTAAACCGAAAATCACTAAACCGTCAAAACATGCGTCGTCTCCGCCTGCTGCTTCCGATTCTTTTCTTGTCTTCATATTTTTCCCAAACTCTCGGAAACCCCCTACTACTCAGCGTGCCAACTCTCCAGGCCGATACTGCCCGCTACGACCGCGACTACGCTCTGACGGCTTTCATGGTTGGGTACTTCGGTCCCGACGGTGCGCGCAACCCCACGCTTCGCGCCAACAAGGGCGATCGCGTGCGAATCACCATCACCAACGGTGAAACCATGACGCACGACGTTTCGCTGGAAAAGCTGGGAATCAAAAGTGAAACTATTCTGGAAAAAGGGAGCAGCACCAGCATTACGTTCACGGCGCAGCAAAGCGACACCTATTTTTGCTCCATTCCCGGCCACCGCGCCGCCGGGATGGTAGGGAGTTTTGAGGTCGTGGAAGGCGCGCTTTCTGACCAAACCATTGCCGGACAACTACCTACCAAAGAAGGCCGGGCTCTGAATCTGGACTTCGAGACAGGTACTTTGCAGGATTGGACCGCCTCGGGCGACGCCTTCGCCAGCCCGCTGGTGTCAGCCGATCCGTCGCCTTTGCACGAGCCGGACATGAAGCTGGGACTGACTGGCAAGTACTTTCTCAGCAGCGGCGGCACCAAAGGCGCCGCTCTAAAAGGTACTTTGACGTCGGTTCCCTTTAAAGTAACGCAGCCTTATGCTGCCTTCAAAGTATCGGGTGGGGCATTGCTCGATACGCGTGTGGAGCTGGTTTTGGCAAAAAATCAGGAAGTTATTTTCAAGATTACCGGCAATGGCAAGCCTACGATGCTGCCTGTCGTCGTGGATTTGCAGCCTTACCAGGGCCAGGAGATTTTTATCCGCCTCGTGGACAACGAAACCGGACTTTCACCTATTCCTTACATCAAACCCGATATCTGGGCGCACATCAATTTTGACGATTTCAAATTCTATCCCAGCCGCCCCAACTTCGCCAACGAACTCAAAACTGAGGACATTATCGTGTTGCCACCGCTCGATCCTGTACTGAACGCCGGGCTTTCCGGGCCTGAAGCGGCCAAGGTCATGACGCTGCCCGAAGGGTTCAGGATCACGCTGGCCGCCGCCGAACCGGATGTGGTGCGCCCGGTGGCCTTTACCATCGACGCCAAAGGTCGCCTCTGGGTAGTAGAAGCCCACACCTACCCCGTTCCCGCGCCCGAAGGGCAGGGCCGCGACCGCATTCTGATCCTGGAAGATACCAATGGCGACGGTACGCTCGACAACCGTAAGGTTTTTATGGAAAATCTCAATCTGGTTAGCGGCATTGAAATCGGTATGGGCGGCGTGTGGCTGGGTGCCGCGCCCAACCTGCTGTACATTCCGGTGGATGCCAAAACAGACAAACCGACCGGGCCACCGCAAGTACTGCTCGACGGCTGGGGTACACACGACACCCACGAAGTACTCAACAGTTTCCGCTGGGGCCCCGACGGCTGGCTGTATGGTACCCACGGGGTATTTACGCATTCCAATGTGGGAAAGCCGGGGACGCCCGACGATCAGCGGACAAAGCTTAACGGCGGCGTATGGCGCTACCATCCGACAAAAAAGGAGTTCGAGTTATTCTCCGAAGGGACCAGCAACCCCTGGGGCCTCGATTTCAACGACTACGGCCATGCCTTCGTGACGGTCTGCGTGATTCCGCACATGCACCACGCCATTCAGGGTGGGCGCTTCCAGCGGCAGGCCGGAAAGCACTTTAACCCTTACACCTACGAAGACATCAAGACCATTGGCGACCACGTGCATTACGTAGGCAACCGCGGTCCGCACGCGGGCAACTTCCGCTCGGCCGAGAAAGGTGGCGGCCACGCCCATGCCGGGGCGATGATCTACCTGGCCGACAGCTGGCCGCAGGAGTTCCGGCAGAATATATTTATGAATAACATCAACGGCGCCCGCCTCAATGTAGACCACCTCACGCGCGTAGGTTCGGGCTACGTGGCCACGCACCAGCCCGATTTTCTGGTGATGAACGATGCCTGGTCGCAGTGGATTAACTTCAAATACGACGCCAGCGGCTCAGTTTGGGCCATCGACTGGTACGACAAAAATCAGTGCCATAGCCCCAACCCTGACGTCCACGACAAGACGATGGGACGGATTTTCAAGATCACTTACAAAGACGATCAATGGAAAAAGGTCGACTTGGCCAAGGCCAGCAGCCGCCAACTGGTAGAGTACCAGCTTCACCCCAATGAGTGGTATGTGCGCCAGGCGCGGCAACTTTTGCAGGAGCGTGGTCCCGACAAGCAGGTCCACAAAGAATTAAAAGCCATTCTAGCCAAAAACCCTGATGTTACTCGGCAACTCCGGGCGTTGTGGGCACTGCACGTCACGAAAGGCCTGACGGAAAAAGACCTGGTAGCTTTGCTTTCCCACGACAACGAATATGTGCGTGGATGGGCCGTGCAATTACTGGCCGAGGATAAAAAAGTATCTCCCGAAACGCTACAACATTTTGTAGAAATGGCTCAACTGGACCAATCGGCTTCGGTACGGCTCTATCTGGCGTCTGCAATGGGTCGATTGGCGCCTTCGCAGCGCTGGGACGTAGTGGACGCCCTACTGCAAAAGACCGAAGACCAAACCGATCATAACCTGCCGCTCATGGCCTGGTACGCCGCCGAGCCACTGGCCGCACTGGACCCGAACCGTGCTCTCAAAATGGCCGAGCGCGCCAAACTACCCAAACTCCTGGACTACACCATTCAGCGCGTGGCGGCGATTGGTACTGACGAGGCCAAGAAAGCGCTGAAAGAATTGGACGGGCGGCTGGGCAAAGCAGACTCGCACGAGCATCATGGCAGTAAAGTACTCCTTGGAGAGGTGTTGGGAAAGAATATGGAAAGATAGTGCCATGAAAGTGAAACGATCTAATCTTTTAGAGATGTTTCGGGGTGTATTGTCGTTAGTACAGGAGTACGCTAAATTAGCCGGATGATTTATCTAGACAACAACGCCACAACCCGTATCGACCCCAGAGTTTTGGAAGCGATGATGCCCTTCCTGACCGATCATTTTGCCAATGCCGCCAGTACGCATCCTTTTGGTCTTTCGGCCTACGATGCCGTAAAAACCGCTCGCCAAAACGTTGCTAATCTCTTACATTGTGAGCCGTACGAATTGATTTTTACTTCTGGGGCGACGGAAGCGGTAAACTTGGCAATCAAAGGTGTTGCAGAAAACTATGCGGACAAGGACAAACATATTGTCACCGTAAAGACTGAGCATAAGGCCGTACTGGATGTTTGCCAGTATCTCGAGAAGCGTGGTTACGAGGTCACCTACCTCCCGATTCAGCCGGATGGGTTGTTGGATTTAGAAGTTTTGAAGGGAGCAATTCGTGGCGATACGATTTTGGTATCTGTGATGCTCGTCAACAATGAAACTGGGGCCATCCAACCTATTGAAGAAGTTGTCCGACTGGCCCACGAAGCGGGCGCGCTATTCATGACCGATGCCACACAGGCGATAGGTAAAATGCTCGTGGATGTGAACGCGATGGACATTGACTTGCTTGCATTCTCGGCCCATAAATTCTACGGTCCTAAGGGCACAGGTGGCTTATTTGTCCGACAGCGACGCCCCCGAAAAGTCAAATTGGAAGCCCTCCTGCATGGCGGCGGCCACGAGCGCGGCCTACGAAGCGGAACGCTTAACGTACCGGGCATTGTGGGCTTGGGAAAAGCCGCTGAACTGGCGCAACTCGCGATGACCGATGAAGCCATTCGGATTGGAGTACTTCGCGACCAATTGGAAGCTGAGTTGCTTACTATATCTGGCACCAAGATCAATGGCAGCCTCGGAAGCAGGCTGCACAACGTCACCAATATCTACTTTGAGAACTGCGATTCCGACGCCCTCATCATGGGGCTGGAAGACATCGCCGTTTCCAATGGCTCGGCATGTACGGCCGCTTCGGTCTTTCCTTCTCACGTCCTGCTGGCGATGGGGTTGAATGAGACGGAGGCGTTTTCTTGTTTGCGGTTTAGTTTGGGAAGGTTTACGAATGAGGGAGATATTAAAGGGACAGTAGGTAAAATGAAACAGGTAGTTGAGGAAATGCGAGCGTTGGTTTAACTTATAGAATATTAATTTTCAGTACACTAAACGGTTGAATACGCACAAAATCCTTTCGGTTGTAAGTAATAAGTTCAGTGCAGTTGTGAGCTTCGGCAAGAGCGGTATGCAAACAGTCATTGATATTTTGGAAACCGATCTGCTGAGCGAGTTGGGCGGCGCGCTGAAAATCAGTAATATGGTAACCCACGGGTTTTGTCTGAAGGAGTTGTTTTAGGGCAGCATTGATCTCAGCAAGCGGTTCCCTGAGTTTGGACATGACAAAAATGGTTTCCTGCACCGCAAGCAAGGAAACATAAAATGTCTTCTGCTCAACGGCTTCCTTCACCAATTCCAGAGCCTGTTGGTGCTTTACTGATTCGTAGCCAACAAAGTAATGTACCAAAACGTCCGCATCAAAATAGCGCATAACTACAATTCCATGCTATTCATTTCGTCAATAAGGCTATTGATGTCAGTACCGGGAGGTACATCGACCGGAACTAGTTCCGTACGTTTTCTGATATCCTCCATTCCATTAAACCACTGCTGCCAGTCAAAATGCTCTTGTGCAGTGTCAGTGAGCCGAACCGTGACGGGTTCTTTCTTCCCCTTAAAAAAGTCAAGCATCCGGGTAAGTAGTTGAGCATCGACCTCCTGTGGGTTTACTACAAATGTGGCTTCCATTAGTTGTTCCTATTGCTGTTCAGCAAGATAACGATTTTTTGCAAAGTTGCTTTTAGGTAGTCTCAAATATAAAAGCAGTGGAAGTACCTGATGGCTAGTCGGCCTATTCCTTAGTAAACCAAAAAAGGCTTGCTTGAATAGACTACGCCTGAAAGATGTGCTTTCTATGCCAGGATAGGCTATCTTTTTTGAAGGATGAAATTTTGTCTCGTGTGGAAGTAATATCGGTGAGCCTGCCAGTTGTTTAATCGAATATAAAGTACCTTCACCCTCTGTAAATCCCTCGCTAACAATAACTTTGTAATTATTGTCGATAGAAATTAAACCACGGTCAAAAGCGCGATGCAGATTTGGACAAAGTGCGATGCCATTGCTTATCGTATCATCATAGCTTTTTGCAAATGGAACGATATGGCAGGCGTCAATCATTGACACTGTGAATACAGCATCCACTTTCAGTCCAGAAATACAGCAGCTATAACCGTAGTACTTAGGAATATCACGCTTGAAAGCTCCTCCACGAATAAAAATTTCTTGCTAAAATAATTCACGCTGCTTCTCATTTCCTGACAACTTTTCCTTTAAACTGCGAATATTCGAAATATATTCAGCAGGGTTTTCATTGACGATCTTACTACTTATTTCATCAAAATGACTTCCCGCGTCACTTAAATCTATGTTGACTTTTTCTGGAAAATACTTTTGAAGAACGGCCTGCTGCAAAACCAACCTATTTTCGCTATTTGATAAAATTAAGGCCAGTTCTGCATCTATCTCGGCATGATCGATTGACGTACTTAGATTGCGAAAAGACCGCATTGAACTTACACTCTCCAACAATAACTCACAGCCAGGATTGGCGACTAGACGCCACCAACGGACAATCTTTCCACGCCACCTGCTTTTCAAATGGAAGAAGGGAAGAGCAATGGTAGGATGATAATTCCCCTCGGTAACCAACTTGAACCAATTGGTAGTGAACAGATCAACCAATTCAGGAGAGAGGTAGACTTTATCGCCACTTATCAAGCCGCGATCAAAAGCCTGTATTAGGCTAATCACCAAAATGGGTTGATGTGGTGCGGCAAAACCATTTCTTTTTAGACTTGCTCCATCTACTTTCAAATTCTGAAAGAGGCCGACGTAATATTCCAGTGAAGATGAAGATAAAATCATGAACGATCGGTACTATACGCTTACGCTACTTCTCATCTCCGTAGCAATTGTCTGCTCTAGCCGTCTTTCCAAATCTTGCTTCAAACCACGCTTACGCACCATGAGCGATTTATTCCTTTGTAGAATCAAACATTCCTGAATTAGATCAAAATCTTCGGGATGTTCTGCACAAATCTCACGGAGCAAAATTTCTTCTTGCTCGAATCTTGTGCCATGTTTTGACATATCGATGTGTTGTTCATTAATTGCATTGTAAATGTCTGCTACTTTTTGATTGAAGATACCATCCCGGTACCAGGTCAGCTGGATTGCCACCAATTCCTGATGCGAAATTAACTGCATGTCCTCCCCTTGGCTCGCTTGGATGTCGCGCTGGGCTTCCAAAAGTAACTTCAATAAGTTGGCTCGGGCCGCCGGGGTATAGGGCCCCCAGGTGTTTTCATCATCCTCTTTGTAGGGACTGTCCACGCGGCGGCGCATCTCACGACAACTCCTGTCAGAGCGGGCGCGGAGCAATTCATCACGAAACTCCATCAATGGTTCCATCCAGTCGTCGCCGTTGATTATTAGTCCATCCATTGACTTGTCTCGGCTTACGACGGTACATACCCAACAGCCAAAGCGGCTTTGTCCGCACGAAGGCGTCGTATCATCAATGACCAGCGGACAATCCCCGGCATTGGCGTTGCGGTAGAGTGTTTGCAATTCCTTATGCCGCCCACCCCAAGGAGCTTCTACTTGCATCAAGTACTGCCAAAGTTCGTTGGTTTCGATATCCTGCAAAGGCGCGTACACGAAAGCATTAGGCAAAATATGTTTGCGCAGCCGCTGGCCTTTGAGTGAATGCCGTTTCATGGAGCGCGCCCGGCTCTGGCTTTCGTCAGAACGGGTACCAAGCAAAATGATAGCCTCGCCTTTCTCGCTAATTTTCTCCTGAATGAACCGCGTAGTAGGATTAATCTTCAAACGCTCGGTACACCAGCGGAAAGTATTGTTAGGCGAAGGGTAGCCACGTCCCAATACATTGAGCCAAAAGGTATCTTCCAATCGGGGCGTAGTTCGATGTACCGTAATGGGAATTTCTTGCTTAGGGGCTTCTTTACCAATTTTATCAAGCGTTCGGTTGATGAAAGATACAATCTTCGGGTTTTCTACTAACGTATCGTTACAAACTACGTAAATCGGACGATCGCGTACCTCAGCGGGGATCTTTTTCAAAGCATTCCACACCACTTGAAGCAGCATGGTCGAGTCTTTGCCCCCACTAAAACCGATAATCCAGGGGCGAGGATTCTCATCGTAAAGGTATTGGTCAATAATTTCGGTTTCTATAAAAGGGATTCGTATGGACATATCTAAGATATTCTGGATCAGCAAGAAACAGGGAAAAATATCACCTGCTCCATCCTGTAATAACTGGACAAAGCAAAACTAATCATTTGAATCGTGTAATTGGTATTTTTTGAGTCATTCTAAATAGCCAAGGTAGGGTTCGCTCTAAATCATCTATTCCCCCAAAAAAACTCCCCAAAATTTTCCGGCTGCACTACTCGCGTTTCTTTCGGCGCGGTCAGAGGCCTGGTCGGCATCAAGAAATCGGTATGAGGGAAAATTTTCCAAATTTTCCTGAGCAGCGTAGTTTTTTCAACCTGGCGCGGGCCAAGCAGCACAATGGCACGACCTGCCCCCCAACGTTTCTCAATCTGTAACTGAATAGCTCTTTCGAGCTTTGCTATTAAATTTGGATACTACAGTCTCCAAATTCAATAAAAATTGGAGAATATATTCTCCAATTTTCAGCAATTGACTTACTATCCGTGATTTGTGCCTTCGGTTTTATACAAGTCGGTTATGTAATTGGCCCAACTGGAACGCTTTTTTAATCGTTGCCGCCAGCTAACCAACTTTCTTCAACATGGATAACGAGAAAAAGCAAAACTCAGAGGACATTGAGGTCAAAGCAGCGCAGGAAGGGCGTAACAGCAACGACGACTTCAATGATGACGCCGTAGACGACTATGGCGTGGATAAAACCCAACCTGATGCAGCAGAAGAAATTCAGAAGCGAAGCGATATCAAGAGCGGCACAGGCACACAGGGTGCTGAGCAAAACAGTAACGACAATTTTGCGGAAGAGTAGTTACGTCCACCGATTAACGTAATCCGAAAAAGCCTCTTTGTATTGGTCACTGATCGGGACAACAGCATTACCAATCTGAATACTGGTTTTCGTGATGGCTTCGATCTTTTCCAGCCCAACGATGTAGGAGCGATGAACCCGCATGAAGCGATGGGCCGGCAGCTTTTCTTCCAGAGCTTTCAGGCTGGTAAGTGAAAGTAACGGTTTGGATTCGTTCTGGAGGTGGACTTTTACGTAGTCCTTCAAGCCTTCGATATACAAAATATCGGCATAGGCTACGCGCACCAATTGATATTCTACCTTGAGAAATAAGTATTCTTCAGGCGGTGAAGTATAAGCAGGGGCGGCAATCGTGCTCGGCCCGTTTTCTGCTTTTTTTACCAAATCAAAGTACGCCCTGGCTTTGCTGGCCGCACGGAGAAACTCTTCGTAATTGAATGGTTTGAGCAGATAATCCAATGCATCCACCCGGAAGCCTTCAAGGGCAAAGTGGTTGAAGGCTGTCGTGAAAATAATGCGCGGAGCCGTAGTACCATTTCCGCCGGATGGGCCCGACGATTTTTCCAGCACCCGGGCCAGTTCGATCCCCGTCAGGTCGGGCATCTGAATATCCAGAAACAGCACATCCACTTCTCCTTCGTGTAGTCCCTGTAAGGCTTCCACCGCGCTGGAATATCGACCTACAAGCTTTAAAAAAGGGGTTTTCTCGATAAAAGCGCATACCAAACCCAGAGCCAGCGGCTCGTCATCTACGGCGATACAGTTGAGCGGGGTCATGCGGCGTCGAGTTCGAGATGTACTTTGTACTCGTTTTCCTGGTGGTCTTCCTGCACGTCGAGTTCGTAACGGCCCGGATATAGCAGGTCAAGACGGCGGCGGGTATTGATCAGTCCGATACCGTTACTTTCTTCAAGGTTAGTCGATTGTTTGGCGGAGAACAGCGTATTTTTTACTTCAACATGAATTTTTGCCCCGTTCTGGCGGATAACAATTTCGATGCGGCTGGGTTGGGTAGCGCTCACGCCGTGCTTGAAAGCATTTTCTATAAAAGGCAGAAACAACATGGGCGCAATGGGGATGTCGCTCATCGGATTCGGCGGGGTGAGCTGCACTGTTACCTTATCCGTAAGGCGCAGTTGCATGAGCTTGATATAGTCTTGGGCAAAAGCAATTTCCTGGCTTAGCTGCACCGTACCCTGCTGCGAGTCGTAAAGAACATAGCGCATCATGCGCGAAAGCTTATGGAGCGCCTCCCGCGACGCCTCCACATCAATGACCGTGAGGGCATAGATGTTGTTGAGCGTATTGAAGAAAAAGTGGGGGTTGATCTGCGCTTTCAGGAACGAGAGTTCCGATTCGGTTTTGGCACGTTCGAGTTTTTGCCGGAGTTCGGCGTCGTGCTGCCACTTTTGTACTGCGGCCACGCTGGTGCTAATGGCAATCATCATCAAGGCTGTGAGCAGCGAAAAATAATCAAGTGAGTCTTCCCGGCGCATGACGCCCGAAGTTCGCACAGCCTTGAATGCCGCCTCCATGTTTTCCCGCAGATTTACCCAAATCTCCACTCTTTGCACCAGAAACGACACCAGCAGGACCGCCGCTGCATTTAATAAAATAAACCAGGCGGTCCGGTTATAGAAAAGCAAACGAGGAATCCAGATTTTGGTATTGATATAGAAGACAGCCAGTAACAGACCAAATAGCACGGCTTGCTTCACCCAGAATTGCATGGGGATAGTGATCTGCCAGGTGAGCGGCTGCCACAATAATAAAATCGAACCTAGCAAAGTCCATACTAAAACATGGATCAGCCAAGGCATGTACTTGCGGGAAGTTTCCAAATTTGTTTGGGCGGTCGGTAATTGGCTTGGTTTGGTGATCTGCGGGGCCGTCTGACGGTCAGCGATCGGCTTTTGGGTGACATTCATAGTCAAGGTGCCTCTTTTGGTACAACAACACTACGTAGTACTTTTCAAAGTTGATGGTTGGAATCGACCAACCGCCGGAGAACCTAGATGAACACTATAATTCGTTCGGTGAATGCAGGCTCGCAAGTCGGGTGATAACCCCTAATCGCGTTCATCGGCTGAAATGAGCGGTTCGTCTATATAATCATCCCGTTTATCTATTGCGTAAAAACTCTCGTGCAATAAGGTAGTTATTTTGAGGTATCTGAAAGTGCAGCCGACGACAGATTGTACTTTTCCCTATTTAAACATCCAACAGTTTCCCTTATTTTCTCTTTCACCTAGCTATGAAAAAGTTATTCGCGCTCACATTTCTACTCACTTGCGGCCTGAGCACCGTCACTTTTGCCCAGCGGCCGGAAGGCACGGGTAGTCCTCAGGCAGAACCTGCCAGGAACATTCCCGGCACAATCGACAACTCAGCGCGGGGCAATGGCAAAATCAGCGGCACCATTAAAGACTCCGTGTCAAAGCAGCCCGTTGAATTTGCCTCTGTCTCCCTCGTCGATCTGGCCACCAATCGGCCCGTGGACGGAACTACCACCGACGATAAAGGTAAGTTCAGCATGAAAAACATTGCCGACGGCAACTACAAGCTTATGCTTTCCTTTATTGGTTATAAAGGAAAGCAGATCGACAAGGTCAAGATAGATGGCCGCACGAATCTCGAGCTGGACGACATCGTGCTGACTCCCGATGTGGTGCAGCTCGATGCTGTAACCGTAACCGGACAAACCCAGATGATCGAAGAGCGGGTGGATCGCCTGGTGTACAACGCCGATAAAGATATTGCCAGCAAGGGCGGCGACGCCACCGAAGTGATGCGCAAAGTACCGATGCTGAGTGTGGATCTGGATGGCAACGTGTCACTGCGCGGTAGTTCCAATGTAAGAGTATTGATCAACAACAAGCCTTCGACCATCCTGGCCAGCAGCGTCGCCGATGCTTTGAAACAGCTTCCTGCCGACATGATTAAATCGGTGGAGGTAATCACCTCACCTTCGGCTAAGTATGATGCGGAGGGCACAGCGGGCATCATCAATATCATTACCAAGAAAAACACCTTACAGGGCGCCACGCTTGACTTTGATTCGGGCATTGGCAACCGAGGCGCTAACCTGGGGCTGCGCGGTGGCTACCGTACGGGCAAGATGGGCTTTAACCTGGGCGGTTTTGGACGCATTGGTTATAACATTATAGGCAAGGGCGACAACCTGCAGGAAGGTGTCAAGAACGGCGTGCCTTTCTCAGTACGTCAGCTGACCGACTCGAAAAATACCTACGGCTTTGGCTCCTATAACCTGGGCTGGGACTATGACATTACCGATAAGTCTTTCATTACGGCCAGCGTCCGCTATGGTACCCGCAACTCGACGAGTTCGCAGGATATTTCTACCCGCAACTCATTCGGCACTACACCGGCTACCACTTCGTTTCGGGCCGTGGATGTGAAGGATCTTTCCGGTACGGTGGATGTGAACGTAGACTATACCCGCCAGCTGAAAAAGCCGCAGCAGGAATTCAGTATCCTGACGCAGTTCAGCCGCAACAACCGCACCAACGACTTCGACGCCGACCTGTTCAACTCGGCGACGTCTTCCACCCTGCTGGGGCAGGAGGGCAACCGCAACGGCAGCTACAACCAGGAAAGTACCGTGCAGCTCGACTACACTTCCCCGATCAAGAAAAACCAAAGCATCGAATTTGGAGGTAAAGGTATTTTCCGGCAGGTAGACAGCGACTTCACTTATTACAGCACGCTGAATCAGCCCCGGCAGGCCAGCAGCCTCGTGTACGATCAAAACGTAGCGGCAGGGTATTTGTCCTACACTATTTCTACCAAGAACAAGTACACTTTCAAAATTGGCAGTCGCTATGAGTACACAACCATTGACGCCACGCAGGGCGAGGTGGGTCTGAGCATTCCTAACTATGGCAACTTGGTACCGAGCATCAATGTGTCAAAAACGTTCAAAGGTGGACGCACGGTGAAAGCAGCTTACAACCGTCGTTTGCAGCGCCCCGGCATTCAATTCCTGAACCCTAACATCAACGCCGCTAACCCGCAGAACATCACGGTGGGTAATCCCGATTTGTCGCCCGAGTTGACCGACCAGTACGAGTTAAGTTCGAGCTGGTTCAAGAAATCGGTCTATATCAATTTCTCGCTTTTCGCTCGTAACACCAATAATTCCATCGAGAGTGTCCGCACGACCAGCGAGCAGGGGGTCATCACGACGACTTACGGCAACATCGGCCAAAAGCAGAACTATGGTGCCAATATCTTCGGAAACGTGACCCTGTTCAGCAAATGGCAGCTTGGTGGTGGGGTAGATGCCTACTACGTCTATCTGTCCAACAACTCAAGCAATGCAGCACTGGGGACGAGCAACTCCGGGATCGTGACCTCAGGCCGTATTTTCACCAACGTAACGCTTCCCAAGGGATGGGGTGTTCAGGGATTCGGCTTTTTCCGCGGCCGTGACGTACAGCTGCAGGGCTACTCAAACGGATTCCGCATGTATAGCCTGGGCGTGAAGAAAGAGTTCAACAACAAGCGCGGCAGCATCGGTATGAGCGCCGAAAACTTCCTGACCAAATCGCTCAGAATGAACACGGTACTGGAAACACCGACTTTTACCCAAACCAGCATCAACGACCGCTATATGCGCGGCGTAAGGGTCAATTTTTCTTACAAGCTGGGTAAAATGAGTTTCGACGATCAGCCCCGTCGCCGCCGTAAGAGCGTCAATAACGACGACGTGAAGAGTGGGGGTGATGGAGGCGACGGCGGTGGTCAGCAGCAAGCGGCACCTGCTGCCGGCGGTGGCGGACGGCCACGGTAAAAGTCCAGAGTTTAAAGTTTACGAGTTTGGATGGCTGAGGGTACAAGATCCAAGTAGTTTTTCAAAACTGAACTCTTATAAGCACGAGTTTCCACTTGCGGGAACTCGTGCTTTTTTAGTTAAAAATTCAGGTCAAAAGTCGAATTTACCGAGCATCCAACTCTACTACTTCAGACTTTAAACTCATACACTTTGATACGTCGCGATTTTCTAAAAAACAGCCTGGTCGGAGGTGCAGGATTGATGGTCTTTTCGTCCAACATTTTTTTGCCCGGAGAAGATTTTTCCGTCGAGCGCCTGACCGACGGCGACAAGCCGCACTGGTTTGGCTACTATGATAAGCTACAGGTTGATCCTACGGGCCGCTACGTACTGGGGATGCAGGCACCTTTCGAGGGGCACACGCCCGGCCCCGACGACCCGCTGGAAATCGGCCTGATCGACCTGAAAGACAACAACAAATGGCGAAAACTGGGCACTTCTCATGCCTGGGGCTGGCAACAGGGGTGCATGCTGCAGTGGCTACCCAATTCCACCGAGGAGGTCATCTGGAACGACCGGATCGACGGAGCATTCAGGAGCCGGGTCCTCAACATCAAGACCGGGAAAGAGCGTATCCTGCCCAAAGCCATTTACGCCCTGGCGCCTGACGGGAAATTCGCCGTCGGCACCGAATTCAACCGCATCCAGAACCTACGGCCCGGCTACGGCTACGTGGGTATCGCCGATCCTTACGAAAAAGTGAAAGCCCCGGCGGATATCGGAATCTACCGCATGGACTTGAAAACCGGTAAGCACAAATTGCTACTTTCACTGGCCGAAATGGCTGCTCTGCCGCACCTGGGCGAACCCGTGGACAACTACTGGCACTGGTTCAATCATCTGCTGATAAGCCCTGATAGTAAAAGAATGTTGTTCCTGAACCGCTGGCGGCACAAGGTGAAGGAGCAGGACGGCGTACCCACCACGGAATTTATTACCCGCATGGTAACGATGGACACCGCTACGGGTAAGAATCGTTACGTCATCGATCCTTCCGGCAATACTTCCCACATTATCTGGGATGGTCCTGAGCGCATCCTGGCCTGGACCAAACCCGTTGGTAAGGAGTGGGGGTTCTGGTTGATGGAAGACAAAACCCAGAACAGCGAGCACATCGGTGCGGAGGCCATGACCGTCAACGGCCACAACACCTACATCCCCCATACCAATAACGAATGGGTACTTAACGACACCTACCCCGACGCCAACCGGATGCAGACGCTTTACCTTTACCACATACCCACCAAACGCCGCGTGATTCTGGGCAAATTCCTTTCGCCGCCGCAGTACAAAGGTGAGTACCGCTGCGACCTGCACCCACGCTCCAATCAGCAGGGAACGCAGGTATTCTTCGACTCTACCCACGAGAAACTAGGCCGACAAATTTATAAAGTCGATATCGGGAAAGTGGTGAAAGGCTGAGGCACTACCTGGATCATAGGTACTTTGTTCCATATTCCTGCGTTCACTTCCAAAAAGAGGGCCTCTGGGTGGTTCCTCCCTTCAGGCGGCAATCTGTGCAGTCGGGAGTACCCATGGTATACATGGGTATGGGCGAATTGGTATAATATTCCGAGAGGATCAGATCCAACGATTCCGGTATTTCGCGAATGCTAAGCGTATCGGTAGGCTCGCAGGGAGAGAAAGAACGGTTCAGGTACTCAGTCACAAAAAGCCGTTGCTCCTGGCGGTTGGAGGCACTGAAATACCCGAACACCGGTTCGGAAGGATTACTGACCGACTTGATGTTCCCGGTAACTTCAGCCGGTTGCGGATCGAAGAGGCTCCCCGTTCGCTCGGTCGTTTTGGCCAGAGTATTCCAGTACTCATATTCTTCCTGCGTGAGCGCGTACTGCTTTACCAGAATGCTGTATTTGGACTGCAGCTTGTTGCTCGCTGCGGGCACGAAGGTCACCGTCTGGTCCCTGATTATATCCTTACTGAGCTTAATCGAAGTACCCAGCACGATCGTAGTAGGATTGGCACTGCTCCAGCAGGTATTAATGTTCTGCTCGCGGTAGACTACCTCTTTCCCTACCAGCTCGTATACTGAGTACAGGGGCATAGAGTATTCCCAGGTTTCGTCGTAGCTCCACCGGTAAAACCGCGTCTTATTTAGCGGATCGTGCGTATTCACGTATATTTGCACTCCTTCTCCCTGGCCTCTTACTTTGTAGGTGAGACTGTCGATGGGCGGATTTTTCACCACCGGCACATAAGCCGACAGGTACTCTTTTCCGCTGCTGGTTTTGATGCGGAGCCGGTACTTTTCAGTATCGCTGAATGCTGAGGCTCCCAGATTATAAACTCCCTGGCCGGCTTCGACAAAGGTGAATGAACTTCCCTGATCGCCCTCTACGGTGAGTTTGGCGCGTAATTCGGGTTGGGGCGCGCCTTTGTCATAAATATTTTGGGTACGGCTCAGCTTGATCTGGCTGCTTCCCGCCGGATTGGTATCCAACGACCCGTCTACCACAAGGTAACGCTCCGCGGAAGTGATTTCCGGGGGAGCAAAAGGCTCGACGCAGGCGTAAAGCAGGAAAAAGACCAGGATGTAGAGTAGTGATTTTTTCACGTTTACTGCCTAATTAAAAGTCCAATTAAAGATTTCATATGAGTGATTGTCGCACCATTGCAGTTGCCTGCGTTTTGTCTATTCTTAAGCTCCAGGCTATGCTAATTTAATCCCAACTTTCAGAAAAGCTACAAAATTTTTCACCGATCGTCATTGAAATTTGGGATCTCAATATTATGACATGAATTCAGCTCATCTGAAATTATTTGTCCTCACCGCAACCTGTTGCCTGCTTTTCAGTCCAGGATTTTCTTGTTAAAAGATTCTTCGTGGTAAAATTTAATAATTTCATTAAATTACCGAGGGTTCCTGTTTGTGAGAGATTTCCTTACTTGACCGCTATTAACCAGAACGGGTATGTGAACGACTAAACATTTGAGTATGGACACGCGAACCGAGGGAGACATATGGGCGGATTTTGCAGCGGGTAGCCAGGAAGCGTTCCGGGAACTATATGACACCTACACCGATACACTGTACGCCTTCGGGCTGCGATACACGGCAGACCAGGAACTGATCAAGGATTGTATTCATGATTTGTTTATCGATTTGCATACCTACCGGGCCGGACTGGCTGCTTCGCCTGACAGTGTCAAATTCTATCTGCTCAAATCCTTCCGCCGCAAATTAAATCTGGCGCTGCGCAAATCTTCCCTGTTCCAACTCAACGGTTGGCTGGATCGCGACCACGCTTTACCTTTCCCTCCGTTTTCTTTCAGCATCGAGCACAAAATCATGGCTGAGGAAAAGGAGCGGGAAACCCTAGAAGCGCTGGCCTACGAAATCAACCAGTTGCCGGACAGGCAGCGGGAAATCCTGTACCTGAAATTCAAACACAACCTTAGTTACGAAGAAATAGCCGTCCTGATGCAGGTTTCGGTACCTACCTGTCGCACGCTGGTGTACCGTGGGGTGAAGCAACTCCGGCAACAACTCAATGGTCTGCCTTTGGCCTCTATGCTACTTTTATTACTCCATTAACTTCCTCATAATCAAGGTATTTATTTTGTAATTCCTCAAAAACTAAAAAAATTTCTTCGGCCCGCGTCTATGCCGCGGGCTTTTGTCGCTCTATACTTATAAACGAAGGCGCGATGAAACCGAAGAAACCACGTACTCTTGAAGATTTTCTGAGCGGGCGCCAGGCGTCGGATTCGTTCGGAGAACTCCCCCCCGAGCAGCAAAAACTGGCGGAGCACCTGAAAACCCTATTTCAGGAAAACGGGAATGAGCAACTCAACGATTCCGAAAAGGAGGCGCTATGGGCTTCCGTTCAGCAGGGTACTTCAGAGGCGGCGGGTAGAAGGAGCGCCCGGCTACCCGTATTCCGCATTGCCGCTACCGTATCGCTCCTGTTGCTGGCGGGCTTCGGGCTCTATTATTATAGTACCCGTCCTGATTCCGGTATGCAGCTTGCCGCTGAGCGTGCAGCCGCATCCGACTCGGCCACCACTACCCAGCTCATCCTTTCCGACGAACAAACGATCAGCCTGGCCAATGATGAATCAGAGATCACCTACCAGGAAAACGGGGCAAATATCCGGCTGGATTCGGGATCGGTGATCGATCGCGGCTTCAATCAGCAGGATATAGTATACAACACCCTGGTGGTACCCTACGGCAAGCGATCCACCCTCACCCTGCACGATGGCACCAAAGTATGGCTCAACTCCGGCTCCAAGCTGGTGTACCCGGCCCGCTTTTCGGACCGGCAAAGGGAAGTGTACCTCGACGGCGAAGCGTACTTTTCGGTTCGGCACGATGCATCCAAACCTTTTTTTGTTCAAACCAAAGCCCTGGAGATTGAAGTACTTGGGACGGAATTCGACGTCAGTGCCTACTCCGACGACGCGGAAAGTTACGCCGTATTGGCGCGGGGCAGCATCGAGTTGACGGCCAACAAGGACGCGCTATTTGGTAAAATAAAAAAGAAGCTAATCCCCGGTACTAGAGCCTTGTACAACCCCTCGGCAGCCGAGGTGCAGGTAGCTTCGGTGCGGGTGAAAGAATATACCGCCTGGAAGGATGGCTACCTGATTCTGAGCCGCGTACCGCTGAACGAAATCCTGAAAAAACTGGCCCGCTACTATCGGGTGGAGTTGGCTGTGGAAAGTACCACCGCCGGGCAGGAGACTTTCTCGGGGAAGCTGGACCTGCAGGATGACATCACCCATGTACTGTCTATCATCTGCACCACGACTTCGCTTAGCTACGAGCAGCACGAAAGGAGGTTTGTATTTAAGAAGTGAGTTTTTATAAATGAAAAAGCGAAAGGCGCGCCAACGCCTTCCGCTCCGAATCTTCCTGCCGGCAAGCAGGAAAACAACTTAAACAATTGTATAACAAAAGTCTATCAAATGTATGAAAAAATTCGACGATTGTACGTGCGCTCTTCAGCCGGAGAGGCATGACCTAAATTTACTGAGAATCATGAAACTGACCGCCGCATTACTATGGGTGGCCATGATGGGGGTAAGTGCCGAGGGCTTTTCGCAAAAAGACCGCATGGACATACACCTTAAAAACGGCAACCTGGCCCAACTGTTCCGGCAAATCCAGGAACAGACCGATTATCTGATCTTCTACAAGGATAAAATGCTGGAAGAAACCCCGGCAAATGCCCTGAATCTGGACATGACTAACGAGAAGGTTTCAGTGATTCTGGCGAAAGCCCTGCGGCAGTCGGGCCTTACCTATCAGCTCACCGGTCGGCAGATTGTCATCGTGCCAATCGCAAAAGAAAGAAGGAGCACGGCTCCGGTTTCGCAGCCGAAAGCGGAACCAGAGCCCGTCCTGGCTGATCCGCTGCGGTTGGTGTCGGGTATGGTGAAGGACGCCAAGGGGCAACCGCTCCCCGGCGCAACCGTAAAAATCAAAGGCACGCTACGGGGTACTTCGACCAACGGCGAAGGGCACTTCTCGATCGAGGCCGAAGAAGGCGAAGTACTGCAGATTTCCTACATCGGCTTTCTGGGCAAAGAAGTAAAAATTGGCAGCCAGACCAGTCTCACGATCCAGCTTCAGGAAGATGTGGCCGGCCTGGAAGAGCTTGTGGTCGTGGGCTACGGGGTACAGAAAAAGGTCAACGTCACGGGTTCGGTAAGCAGCATCGATGCCGAAGACATCGAAAGCCGCCCCGTTACCTCGGTTACCTCGGCCCTGCAGGGTCTGATGCCCGGCGTGACCGTCCGCAACAGTACCGCGCTGCCCGGCCAGGGTGCCGGCAGCATTCGCATCCGGGGTATCGGTACCCTGGGCGACTCGGAACCCCTGGTGGTGATCGACGGCATCCCCGGTGGCAACCTGAGCATCCTCAATCCTGACGATATTCAAAGCATCTCGGTGCTGAAAGACGCCGCTTCCTCGTCTATCTACGGGGTACGCGGAGCCAACGGGGTCATTCTGGTAACGACCAAAAAAGGCAAAGAAGGCACGCAGCCCAACATTTCGTACGGGGGGTACTTTGGGCTACAGACACCCACGGCTCTGCCCGATTTTCTGGGCTCGCCTGAGTACATGGAGTTATTGAACGAAGCGCAGCGCAACGTGGGCCGCAACCCCACGTACACCGACGGCGAGATCGAGATTGCCCGCAATGGCTCCGATCCCAACTACTACGCCAACACCAACTGGATCGAGGAAATCTACAAACCCAGTGCGCCCCAGCAAAATCATAACCTGAGTATCAACGGCGGCGCCAGCAACCTCAACTACTACGTTTCCTACGGTCTGCTCAAAGAAGGCGGCCTGATTACGGGCGACAACTACAGCGCCAACCGTCACAACATCCGGGTACGCCTCAACACCACGCTGATCGACCGCATTCAGCTGGATGCCAACTTGGGGTACATCGACCGCAGCTATTCGGGCTCGTCCGAGGGCGTGGGTGCCGGATCGGGGCCTATCTACGCCGCCCATCAGATATTACCCCTGGTGCCCGTGCGGTTCACTACCGGGGGCTGGGGCTACATCGGCGGGCAACGCAACCCCATTGCCGTAACTACCGACGGTGGTACTAATGCCTTCGGTTCGCAGGAATTTACGGGCAACCTGAACGCGACCATCAAACTGGCCGACGGCCTGAGCTTGCGCGGGCAGTACGGCCTGATCCAGTCCAATTCCAGCCGGACCATTTTTAACAAAACCATCAACTACTATAGTCCCGACGACGGCTCGCTGATTTACCAGACCAACCCGGTGAATAAGATCGACGTGCGCGATTATATTTCCCGCTACCAGACCTTCATCGGAGTCCTGCAGTACGATAAAAATTTCAGCGATATCCACACCATTAATGCCATTCTGGGAGCTTCGCAGGAGAAAACAGTTGGTTCCAGCTTCGGGGCTACCCGCACCAATCTGGCTTCGCAGGACGTCCCCTCCATTAATATCGGGACTGAAAACCAGCTAAACTTCGGGGGAGCAGCCCACAACGCACTGCAATCGCTCTTTGGCCGCGTCAATTACGGATTCCGCAGCAAGTACCTTGCCGAAGTCAATTTCCGGTACGATGGCTCCTCGCGTTTCGCGCCCGACGTCCGCTGGAACCTGTTTACCTCGGCTTCGCTGGGGTGGGTATTTTCCGAAGAAAAGTTTTTCAAAGGACTCACCAATGTCATCGAGTCGGGCAAGCTACGGGCCTCGTACGGCTCGCAGGGCAATGACCGGGTGGGCAGCGACTACGCCTACCTGGCCACGCTGGGTCCGGTCAACAATGTATTTCCCATCGGCAACGCCTACACGATTGGGTACCGCCAGCAGAGTATCCCCAATCGGCTGCTGACCTGGGAGTCGGTCATTAAGAAAAATATCGGTTTGGATTTGGTATTTCTCGGGGGACGCCTGGGGGTAACGGCGGATGTTTTTGAAAACAATACCAACGACATCCTGCTCTCGGTACCCCTGCCCGATGTGCTGGGCGTAGGCACTTCCTATCCGCCCCAGAATGCCGGTAAAGTGCAGAATCGCGGCTGGGAAATTCAGGCTTCGTGGCGCGACCAGATCGGCGATTTCCGCTACGCGATCAATTCCAACCTTTCGGACGTAAAAAACAAGGTCGTAAGCCTCGGCGGGGTACCTCCTACCATTGGCGACCGCATCCGTATGGTGGGCGAGCCCATCGATGCGTTCTACGGTCTGGTGGCCGAGCGCCTGGCGCAGGAGTCAGACTTTACCTACGACGCCGAAACCCAGAAATACACCCCCAATTTCCCCATCATTGCCGGTGATCCGGTGGCTCCCGGCGATGTCATCTATCAGGATCTGGACGGCGACGGCGTCATCAGTCTGGATAAAGACCGGAAGGTAATCGGTAACGCCATTCCGCGCTTTACGTACGGCTTCCGGACTGAGCTGGGCTGGAAAGGTATTGATTTCAGCTTTTTCCTTCAGGGCGTGGGCAAGGTCGACGGCTACCTGCAGGGCGCTTCGCGCCACGCGCTAATCAATGAAGGCTCATTGCCGCAGACTGTCCACCTGGACCGCTGGACACCCGAAAACACTGACGCCAGCTACCCCCGCCTTACCTACCAGCAATCCTACAATCAGCGACTCTCTACCTATTGGCTTGAGGACGCCTCGTACCTGCGCCTGAAAAACATTCAACTTGGGTACACGCTTCCCGCCACGCTGACCCAGAAGTTCCGGGTGAGCCGCCTGCGGGTGTACGCCTCGGCTGATAATCTTCTTACCAAATCCGATTTCTTCTACGGCTACGATCCCGAAACCCCGGTGACCAGCGGGGGCTTCTATCCGCAGGTAAAGACCTTCGTGTTCGGATTGAATATTAATCTCAAATAGTCAACTCATGAAAAAGAAACTAGTATATCTCATTACGCTGCTTACGCTCACGCTGGGTTCCTGTCAGGATGATTTTCTGGACCGGGTACCCCTGGATGAAATCGCGGACGAAACCTTCTGGAAGAACGAAGAGCAGCTCCAGTTGGCCGCCAACGCTATTTACAACAACATAAAGGCCAAGAATACCGTCGACATGGAAAACATGGGCGACAACACCCTGTGGCCTTCCAATACGAATTATCTGCAAATTGGCAGCGGCAACTTCGGCCCCGACCTGGGTACTTTGAACAGCGAGTGGCGCAACATGTACTCGGGCATCCGGGAGTGCAACACGTTTCTGGAAAACTACCAGCAGGCCGAAGTAGCGGTGCCTGCCCGCAAGGAAGCGCTGGCCGCCGAGGTCCGCACCATCCGGGCTTACCTGTACGGCTACCTGACGTTTTTGTTCGGCGATGTGCCCCTCGTCACCGAAACGCTGGACATCGATGAACTCTACGGGCCCCGCGACCCGCAGGCGCAGGTCGTGGACTTTATCCTGACCGAGCTGGAAGATGCCGCCGCCAAACTACCCACGGCCATCCCCACGGGGAGCAACCTGGGTAAAATAAACAAAGGAGCCGCGCTGGCGCTCAAAGCCCGCTACGCCCTGTATGCCGGTCGCTACGAAGTGGCCGAAAAAGCCGCCAAAGATGTCATGGACCTGGGAATCTACCAGCTTTTCAGTACGGGAAATCCCAAGACCAGCTACAATGCGCTCTTCACCTATGCAGGCAAACTGTCCGCCGGCAGGAATAGGGAAACGATCCTGGCCCGGCCTCATCTGGAAGAAGTCAATTTTCACAACCTCAGCCGCGAAATCCAGGTGCCCGACCAGAACGCCCGCTGGAATCCTACCAAATCGCTGGTGGACTCCTACCTGATGATCGACGGCCTGCCCATTGAGAAATCGCCGCTTTACGAAGAAAACAGCTACGAAGATGTCTTCGAAAACCGCGATCCCCGCATGACCCAGACGATCCTGGCCCCCGGCTCGCCCTGGGGCGGACGCTACGACGGGAATCCCGCCAACACCGACCCGGCCATTTTTACGGCCCCCAAATTCCGCTCCGACCGCCGGGGTTCGGTGACCATTACCGGCTACTACTTCACCAAGTACGTGGAGCCGTCCACGGTCTCGCGGGTGGGCCGCGATGCCAACGACATTCACCTGATCCGCTACGCCGAAGTACTGCTCACCTACGCCGAGGCCCGCTTCGAGCAGGGCAAGCTGACGCAAGCCGACGTAGACCTGACCATCAATAAAATTCGCGCCCGCGTGGGTATGAAACCCATGGTACTCACCGAACTGACCGCCAACGGGCTGGACGTACGCGAAGAAATTCGCCGCGAACGCCGGGTGGAACTGGCCCTGGAAGGACAGCGCTACTTTGACATCCGCCGCTGGCAGCAGGGCGAGCTGCTAGCGCAGGACGTGAAAGGCATGAAAGCCGCTTGGGCCAAAGTACCCGCCGATGTGGCCAACCTGCGTACCGACGACGAAGGCTACATCGTAGCCGCTACGGGCCGTACTTTTGCCCCTAAAAACTACCTGTGGCCCGTCCCGCTCGAACAAACCCAGCGTAACCCCGCCCTGGGACAAAATCCCGGCTGGTAAACATTGATTCTTATGAAAAAACTACTGTACGTTCTAGGTCTGCTGATTACCTTTTCCGCCTGTGGAAAAGGCAGCGAAACCGTGGAGAAAGAACCGGAAGTACCCGTCCGTAAAGGCGATCTCAAGGTGATGACTTATAACATCCACCATTGCAATCCGCCTTCCGAAAAAGACAAAATCGACGTGGACGCCATCGCCCGGGTCATCAACCAAGAAAAGCCCGATCTGGTCGCGCTACAGGAGGTAGATGTCCACACCGAACGCTCCGGCAAAAGTCTGGATCAGGCGCGTGAATTGGCCCGGCTCACGGGGATGCACTCGTATTTCAAGAAAGCGCTTGACTATCAGGGCGGCGAGTACGGCGTGGCCGTGCTGTCACGCTTCCCGATCGTGGATTCGGCGGGGTACCTGCTCCCCCGCAGTCCCGAACTTGGTGGCGAAGATCGCGCCGTGGCGGCCATCACGGTGGAAGTACCCGGCAAAGGCAAAATCCTCTTTGCCAGCACTCACCTGGATCTAAAAGAAGGAAACCGAGTGACCGAATCGGCGCAGATCGTAGAGCATTTCAAAGACGCGGAGCTTCCCATGATTCTGGGGGGTGATTTCAATGCCTTGCCCGAAAGCGCGACGATCAGCTACCTCGACCAGCATTTTACCCGTACCTGCAAGCAAAACTGCCTGCCCACGATTCCCGTCGACAGCCCCAACCGAACCATCGATTTTATCATGTTCAAACCCGCAGCAAGTTTCAGAGCGATATCTACCCGGGTAATTTCCGAGAAGTACGCCTCGGATCATTTGCCCGTAGTAGCCGAGCTGCGACTGGAATAGGCATTGCGAAAGCGAGAAGTTGTACTACGAAGCCCGGGTTGGTCTGAATATCATTCGGACCGATCCGGGCTTTTTTGCTGACTGGTCTATCAAAGTCTGGAAAAATATTTTGGAAGACCGACCTCGGCCGAATGAGCCGCAGGACACGCCCGGCTTCGGGAATTTCAGCCATGACTTAGGTAGTTTTTGAGTTTAGGTAGCAGGTCTGATCCGGGGCTTGGGTAAAAGCAGTATAAAAATGCTTTTTTGCTTACAAATCCGACTACAAATATGCCTTTCCTGTTACCTGATTCCTTGCTCAGAAAAGCCGCCGTTACTCTGTTTGTACTGCTGTGCCTGGCCTTTTCCGGGAGCCAGGCACAGCGGACTGAAAGACCTAACGTACTCCTCATCATGGCTGACGACATGGGTTTTGGTGACATTCGCATGGCCGGAAACCCGAATATCCACACGCCCAACCTGGATCAGCTTTCCGCGGAAAGTACTAATTTCACCAACTTCTACGTGTCGCCCGTCTGCGCCCCCACACGGGCCAGCCTGCTCACCGGGAAATACGCCCAACGGGTGGGGGTACTGAGCGTGACCAACGGCTACGAAACGCTGAATCCCGAGGCTAATACCCTGGCCGAAGCGATGACAGCGGCAGGTTACCGCACCGGATTATTCGGCAAATGGCACTTGGGCGAAAACTACCCCAGCCTGCCCAACGCGCAGGGATTTCAGGAGTTTGTCGGCTTCCGCACGGGCCATTTCGATAACTACTTCGATCCGGTTCTGGAGCGTAATGGCGAGCCCCACCCTACAAAAGGCTATATCACCGACGTACTGACCGACGAGGTGATTAATTTTATTAAGCAAAGCCAAAACGGCGAGCCATTCTTCTGTTATCTACCCTACAACGCGCCCCACACCCCGCTGGACGTACCGGAAGAGTACTTGAAAAAATACCAAAACAAAGGATTGGGAGAACGCGTGGAACGAGTCTACGCCATGATGGAAAACCTGGATGCCAACGTAGGTTTTCTGCTGAATTTTTTACACGAATCCGGTCTGGAAAAGAACACCATCGTCATTTTCCTGAGCGACAACGGGCCGATCGACAAGTTTCGGGGTGGGCCGGAGGACTGGCGGTTCAATGCCGGACTGCGCGACCAGAAATTTACGGTCTACGAAGGCGGCATCCGCACCCGGTTTTTTGCCCGCTGGCCCGGTCACTTCGTACCGAACCGCACGGTGGAGGTGATCGCCGCGCACATCGACGTGATGCCCACGCTGCTGGATTTGTGCGAAATTCAGCCGACAAACTCGCTCGATGGGGTAAGCCTCAAACCTTTGCTCACCGAAGCCAAACCCAGATGGTTTGAAAGAACCCTATTCCTGAACTACTCGCTCCAGACTTTGCAACAGCCTGCCCCCTACCCTGGCGGCATTGCCCGCATCCAACGTTACAAAATGGTGGATGGCAAAGAGCTGTACGATCTGGAAAAGGACCCCGGCGAAAAGAAAAATCTGGCGCCAAATCTACCGCAACTACTGACCGACCTCGATCAGCAGTACCGGGCGTGGTGGCGTAGTTTGTTTCCTGATGGCACCTACACCATCCGCCCCATTCCTGTGGGCTACGACCAAAGCCCGACGGTTCGCATCACGCCGCACCTGGGCCGGGTGCAGGGTGGGCTGGAATATACGGGCTTCCGGGGCTTGTACGGCAAAGAAAAAACGGGCATTCACCCCAGCGGCGTAGATGGCGACTGGCTCGCCCACTGGCTCACTACCGAGGATGGCGTTACCTGGAATATAGAGATAATGCAACCGGGCAGTTATGAAGTAACTCTCAACCTGCGCTGTCCGCCCGGAAACGAAGGCTCGCTGGTGCGGGTGAGCATCGGGGAGAAGTACCTCGACCGCAAAGTACCCGTGGCGGAAACGAAAATAGGTGAATGGCGGGAAGTTTCGTGGGGCAGTTTGCAACTGACACCGGGGAAGTACAAGCTCAATATTCGGGCTGTCGGCGTAGCAGGTAGGAAAGTGATGGAGTTGGGTAGTGTAGTGATGAGTTTCACGCCTTAAATCCCTACTTCTTCCGGCTCAATCTCTTCCAGCTTCACCCTCGGCAGCTTGTGATAGAATCGATAAGTCAGCAGCACGGCCGATACCGTCAGTCCCATCAATAGACCAATCCACACGCCGGGTGCGCCCATTTCCAGCGGAAAGGCCAATACGTAGCTGAGTGGCAGGGCCACGACCCAGTAGGCAAAGAGCGTGAGTAAGGTTGGCATATTCACGTCGGCAATGCCGCGCAATACACCCAGACCGACTACCTGCACGCCGTCAGAAAGCTGGAAAAATCCGGCGATGATCACCAGCGTGGCCGCGATACGGACTACCTCGGCATTGTCACGGATATAGAGGTTGACCAGCCATTCGTTGGCCGTCAGGAAAAGAATACAACACAACCCCATGAAGATAATAGACAACAAAAAGGCCGCCGTTCCTGCCCGCTGTACCTGTGGGAGGTTGTTGCGGCCCACCGCCATCCCTACCCGGATACTACCCGCCGCACCAATACCGGTGGCCATCATGTAGGTAGTGGAGGCCATGTTGATCGCGATTTGGTGCGCGGCCAGTTGCGCTTCGCCCAGCCAACCCACCATAATGACGGCCAACGAAAAGGCAGCAATCTCGAAGAAAAACTGAAAACCACCCGGTAAGCCCAGCCTCAGGATTTTCTCAACCAGTGGCGTGAGGGAAACGGCCTTCGCTTTTTCCAGATAGGGAAGAAAAAAACGGTCTTTTTTTACATAAAGCCAAATGGCTAATGCCATATAACAACGGGCCAGCAGCGTCCCCAGGGCCGCGCCGTTCAGCCCCATGCTATTTATCAAAAAAAAGTTAAGTACCACGTTCAGCAACAAAGCCGAAAGCGTGATGAACATCGTAACCTTGGGACGTGAAAGTCCGTCGCACAATTGCCGGATGGCAATGAACAGCAACAAAGGCACGTTCGAAACCGTTAGGATAAGAACAAAAGGCTTGGCCATTCGCGTGACATCGTCGGTCTGCCCGAAAATCTGGAACTGCCAGGCGGCCAGCACGCAGATTAGGCCCAGCGACAGGCTCAGCAACCACGCCACCCGAATGCCCGCGCGGTACAGCCGGTTGACTTCGCCCGTATTGCGCTTGCCCAGAGCCTGCGAGATCAGGGCCGACACGATATTGAGTCCCCCCACGCCTATGCTGCCGATCAGAAAAGTAACGGAAGTGGCAATGCCGGCGGCGCCCAGCGGCACCGCCCCCAGAATCCGCCCGATCATCAGGTTGTCGGTCACGCCCATAAGTACCACACCCAGCTGCGCAATAATGATCGGGATGCTCAGGCGCAACGTCTCGCGCATGTCGCTACGGTAAAGACGGGCCAGCGGATACATGTAGTTAATTTTTTTGAACTAAAAAGTCCGCAAAGGTAGCGATTGCTTCGCGAAACATAGGGGGGCCTGAGAGGTCAGGTCCTGTTTCTAACAAAATCTTCTTAATTTTGTCAACCAATTAATCCCAAAATCTTTTGAAAGAATACGGCAGTAACGTCGAAAAGCTGGCGGAACACATCGTGCAGATGGAAGATCCCGCCAAGCGCACGCTTTACGCGCACATCCTGGTGGAGCTGATGCGTCAGATTCACCCCGGCATGCGCGACAACCAGGATTATTATAATAAACTCTGGGATGACCTCTTCATCATCTCGGGTTTCGAACTGGAAGTGGACGGCCCTTTCCCGCCCCCTTCGAAGGAGGCGCTGGGCAAAAAACCCCAGCCCGTCAGCTATAATCAGCATAAGCTCAATTATCACCATTACGGCAAGAACATCGAACTGCTGGTGGAGAAGGCAATCGAAACCGAGGACGCCGACGACCGTCTGGCGTTTGTGTCGTACCTCTACCGCCTGATGCGCTCATTCTACAACGCCTGGAATCGGGACAATCCCGAGGATGTGGTGCTGCTGGAACACCTGCTCGAACTTTCCGACAATAAACTGAAGGCGGAGGTAGATTATATCCGCGAGAATGGTCCGGTGGAAGCTTCGCCCAAGGATCGCAACAGCAACACCGAAAAGAGCCGTGGCAACACGCTGACAGGCTATAAAGCGCAGGTAAGCACGGGGCAGGCCGCTAATAACGGCAACTACAACAACGATCGCGCCAGGAACACCAGCCACGCCATCACCAGCAGTGGCAAAAATAACCGCCGTAATAAGAATAACAACCGCAACAATCGGAATCGGCGGAAGTGAAGCGAGTTGAGAGTGGGTAGTTGACAGTTGACAGCAAATGTTTTTTTGTCTTATTAGCCACTGATAACTCAAACACCCGCTGTCAACTGTCCACTCTCAACTTTCAACTACCTAAATGTCTTCATTCAAAATAACCGGAGGTCGCCGCCTGAAAGGCGAACTTCAGCCACAGGGTGCCAAAAACGAAGCACTCCAGATTTTGTGCGCCGTGCTACTCACCGCCGAACCCGTCACGATCCATAATATCCCTTCCATTCGCGACGTCAACCAACTGATCGACCTGCTGGGTGACTTGGGCGTTCGCCGGACGATGATCAGCGATTCGTCGATTCGCTTTGAGGCGGGCGATGTCAATACCGACTATATGGAGTCGGAATCTTTCAAGCAGAAAGCGGCCGCCCTGCGTGGATCAGTGATGCTGCTCGGGCCGATGCTGGCGCGATTCCGCAAGGGACGCATTCCGCGCCCCGGTGGGGACAAGATCGGTCGCCGCCGACTCGATACCCATTTTCTGGGTTTCGAGAAACTGGGTGCGGAGTTTAGCTACACTCAGGAAGACGGTGGTTTCTACCGCGTAGATGCCAAGAATCTGAAAGGTACTTACATGCTGCTGGACGAAGCATCGGTCACGGGTACAGCCAATCTTCTGATGGCTGCCGTCATGGCTGAGGGAACTACGACGATCTACAACGCCGCCTGCGAACCCTATCTGCAGCAACTCTGCAAAATGCTCAACCGCATGGGAGCCAAAATCTCGGGCGTGGGCTCCAACCTGCTCACCATCGAAGGCGTGGAAGTACTGCACGGCACCGAACATACCATGCTGCCCGACATGATCGAAATCGGTAGTTTCATCGGTCTGGCAGCCATGACGCAGTCCGAAATTACGATCAAAAATTGCCAGGTACCTATGCTGGGCGTCATTCCCGACGTGTTCAGGCGGTTGGGGATCAACCTCGAAATCCGGGGCGACGATATCTATGTACCTGCCCAGGAACACTACCGTATCGACAGCTACCTTGACGGCTCCACGCTTACCGTGGCCGATGCGCCCTGGCCCGGTTTCACACCCGACCTGCTCAGCATTGTGCTGGTGACGGCCATTCAGGCACAGGGGACGGTACTTATCCACCAGAAAATGTTCGAAAGCCGTCTGTTTTTTGTGGATAAACTCATCGAAATGGGTGCGCAGATTATCCTCTGCGACCCGCACCGCGCCACGGTCATCGGCCTCAACCGCGAAACCCAGCTACGCGGCATCCGCATGACTTCACCCGACATCCGGGCCGGTGTCGCCCTGCTTATCGCGGCTCTGTCGGGGCGCGGTGTCAGTATCATCGATAACATCGAGCAGATCGACCGGGGCTATCAGCACATCGACACACGCCTGAACGCCATCGGAGCAGAGATTATCCGGCTGTAGCGTAGGGGCAAGTCTTCTTTCGACTGTCGTAAATGAAGTTATTAGGGATCGACTACTTGTAAGGAATGGTAGGCTTGTCTAATACGCCATTTACTTACAGGTAAAGAAAGCCCCCTTGCTTTTATGCGTCTAGTGACATTCTTCTTGCTGTTTTATTTTAACGTAGTACTTTGTTTCGGTCAGGTTTCCTTAGAAAATCTTGCCCTTAAAAACGGAGAATTTGGCATAGGATTCCGGCATTATGTAGCAGTCGATAGTACCAGAACTTACCAACGAATCTACGATTGGAGCAATCAAGATCTATTTCGACCTATTCCGGTCAGTATATGGTATCCCTCGCAAAGCGCTTCGACTAGGGCAGAACCATTGAAAGTGTTGGATTATCTGGAAATATTGAAAGAGGAGGAAGAATGGGAACATCTCCCTAACGAGCAAATTCTCAATTGGTTTTATTACCCTAATACTCCTGCGAACCAAGAACACCTTTCGGAAAAAACAAAAGCCTTTCCGAATGCAAAAGAAATAGATCAAAAGTTTCCAGTCGTTGTTTACGCGCCCAGCTATCAGGCTTCTTCTATTGAAAACTTTGCGCTATGTGCTTTTTTAGCAAGTCATGGTTATGTAGTGATAGCCAGCCCCAGCCGAGGAACTGAGAATCGCTTTCTGGAAGGAGGTACGGAAAAAGATATGGAGACCCAGGCCAGGGATATTGAGTTTTTGATAAGGGAGGTCGTCAAATATGGTAATGCTGATCTTGGCAAAATAGCTACCATGGGATTCAGTTTTGGTGGCCTGTCCAACGTACTTTCCCAAATGCGGAATGGGTTCATTAAAGCGATCGTAAGTCTCGATGGAAGCGTGAGGTACCAGTATGCCACTTTGCAGAAATCCCCATTTTATAATGTCGCGAAAGTCGACGTGCCGTTCATTCATTTTGCCCAAAAAGATATTCCCAAAAACGTCCTGATCGAAGATAGAATTGATTCAACCCTCAACCACAAATTTGATTTTTATGATAGCCTGACCAACAGTCGCGCGTATAGCTTTAAGTTTAATCATTTGACACATTCCTATTTCAGTACGTTGGGGGTACTTTTTCAGGCGAGAGACCCGAGGCAGGATAAAAGTGACTCCGAAATTATGGAATCATACGCGCTGATGTCGGAATACACGCTTCATTTTTTGAATGGCTTCCTCAAATCTGACAAAAACGCTCTTTACCTTCTCGAAGAACGCAACGCTGACAGCAATCAGTCTGTGATACTCATTTCAAAAAAATCGAAACTGCCCACCGACCAAGTACTATCCTTCGAGGATTTTAACGAACTGGCTAGGCAAGAGAACTACCAAAATCTAGCCCAACTTTACGAATCGCTAGTGTCGAAGCAATCGTCATTCAAGCCCGAAGAAGGCAAGTTGAATAATCTCGGGCTTCAACTCCTGTATAATCCAGCAACTTCGGCGCAGGGCATTGATGTCCTTAGTTTTGCAACGAAGCTATATCCTGAATCGGCTAATCTGTTCGATAGTTTGGCAGAAGCTTATCTATTTGTGAAAAACGAAAAACAAGCTGCTGTCAATTTTAAGAAATCACTCCAGCTCAATCCTGAAAACAAAAACGCTTCCGATCAGCTTATGAAATTGGGAGATAAGCAGTGACTAGCCCGACCGCAATCGCAGAAAAAGTTATCCGATCAAATAAAAGGTACCTTCAATGACTCGTCCCACGGTCGATAGCCTGCACGATTCCGACGCCTACCAACTCGTGGAGTCGTTTACCATCGACGAAATGCCCCTTTTTCTGGCGCGGGAAGCGGGGTTACAGACAAGGAATGACGGGAAGTCCAGTCAAAAAACGGCGAGTTTCTGGTTTCTGATGATTGGTCTGGCCTTTTTTGGTGGTGCCATTGGCTGGCTGATCGGATCGGCCTTCAAAAACGCTGTCGACAATCAAATAATGGCTCCGGGCTGGCAACTCGGACTGGGCGTACTAATTTTTTTTGTACTGCTGCTGCCACTGCATGAACTGATCCACGCCGTGTTCTTTAAGTCGCTGGGCGCGCCCAAAGTTGGGTTTGGGTACTCTGTAAAAGGATTGATGGTGTATGCCTACGCACAACGATTTGTGATGCAGCTACGGGAAAATGCGCTTGTCGCGGCTATGCCCTTTCTCCTGATCACTTCCCTGTTGTCCGGCCTGCTGGTCTTCGTTCCGCAGTTACAGTTTCTCTGGTTGCTCCTGCTGATTTTCCATACGCTGGGCTGCATCGGCGATTTTATCCTTATCAAGCACGCCTGGGCCAATCGGCGGAAGGGAATGGTCACCTATGACGATCTGGAAGAAAAACGGACCTACTTTTTTGTGAGAAAGTAGATCCATTTTGTAAACACCTTATTTCTTTCCGTAGGTACACAAAGAATTATCTGCCTTTACATAATACGATTTAAAGTTGGTCGCCTTCGGATCCATGCATCCTTTCAGGTTAAGCAATTCTACTTTACGGAATTCCACTGGATGACTTTCACTTTGCAGCGATATGGAGCCTTCGGCAAGGAGCTTGCCATCGGGCTTTTGGGCCGGGTCGAAACTACCTACATTACCACCGCCAACCTGCGGCTTGGTGTATTCAAGTACTTTTTCGTCGTTGACAAAATGCTGGATGAGCGAATCGCCCAGTACTAGTACCTCCGCTCGTACCCACTGATCGCCGTTGTAGGTTTTGGAGGTAGAATTGATGCAGTGCCGCGTATCCAGTTTACCGTTGTACACTACATTGGTGCCAGGCGTGCACAGGTTGCAGGTAGATCGTTCGCCTTTATCGAGTCCGCCCAGCAATTGTACTTCGATGGAAATTGGAAAGTCCTGGTCTTTGCCCATTGACGCGGCTGATTGGCCGTGTACCATGATTCCGCTGTTTCGTTTAGCCCAGCCTTCGCCGCCGGGTGGCTGCTCGCCCACGAAGCGGTACTCTACCGCAATGCGGTAGTAGGAAAAGTTTTCCTTATAGAAAATATGACCATACCGCTGCTTGAAATTGTCGTAGGCATCGTAGCGCGTCACGATCTTTCCATCTTCAGTGCGGAAGGTATTACCGAAATTCTCGTTCAGGTCGTACCCACGGATCTTGATGTCCCAGCCGCTGAGATCTTTTCCGTTGAATAGTTGCCGCCATTCCATTTGGTCCTTATTGACATTTTTTTGGGCCGGGGCCACACATGAACCCAGAGAAAGCAGAAGAAAAAGGGGAATAATGATTTTCATAAAGTAGGTAGAAAAATAAAAATTGATTGAAAAATATGCATTGAATATGCTGTTGCCTGAAAAGATCGCGGGTTATATAGGACTCTGTAAGCCAGTGAATTAAATAAGAATTTGCATAAATCCTGAAAAACAGGACTTAATAACTAATAGAATCTCTAACTACAAAAATACTCTGCTAATTTTCCGGCTCGAACCCGGTAAAGTGAGTAGTGGATTTGAAAAATGCACTTTTGGAAGAAACCCTGTTTATTCAAAACCTGCCCGACGGAGTTTCTACCTATGCGGATTACAGCCAGCTGCTTCTTTTTTTTCATCACCTGCCACCTCTTCGCCCAGAACAAAGGCTTCACCGATGCCTCGGCGTTTGGCTTACGGCCCGAAGCCAGCGGAGTCGAAAATATGATCGCTTTGCAAAAGGCGGTCGATCAAGGCGGAACCATCATGGTCATTCAGCCCGGAACGTACAAAATTGCGGGTACCGTGTACGTCGGAGGGCAAACTACCCTGCAGTTCGGCGCTGGTGTCTTTTTGAAAAAAGTAAACGAAAAAGGTACTTTCACCCATGTACTGCTCAACAAAGGGGCTTTGACCAAAACCTACGACGAGCATATTACCATCGAGGGTTTGCAGATTATCGTCAACGGCATCGACAAAGCCTTCACCGAAGTATACGGACTTCGTGGACAACTAGCCTTCTTCTACGTCCGGGATCTGCGCATCGAGGGCTTCCGCTGTCTGGACCTGGAACCCGCCCAGTTTGGTGTCCATGTATGTACCTTCGAGGATTTGCTCATTAATGATGTGATCATCAAGGGCAAAAAAGACGGCGTGCACCTGGGCCGCGGCAAACGCTTCCGCATCAGTAATGGTATCTTTCAGACTTTCGACGACGCCATCGCTCTGAACGCCCACGACTACGCAACCTCCAACCCTGAGCTGGGCTGGATCGAAGACGGATTGGTCGAAAATTGCCACGACCTTGACGCCGAAAACACCACGGGATACTTCTGCCGCATTCTGGCCGGCGGCTGGATTGATTGGAAACCTGGTATGGATGTGCAGCAATCCGACACGGTCGTTTCCGGCGGCCGCCTCTACCGCGTTCAGGCCAAACCGGATGGTACTATTTACAAATCAACTACCCGGCCCACCCACGAAAGCGGCAGCCAGGAACTGGATGGAATTACCTGGGGCGTGGTCCAAACCGACGTTACCTATACGGCCGGAGTGCGCAACGTCGTGTTCCGCGACATCTACCTGCGCAAGCCGCGCATCGCCTTTTCCATTCATTTTGACAATGGCCGGTACAGTCGTTCCTACTATCCGGGTGCGGAAATTCCCCAACAAGAACAGCTCATGTTCGACAACGTCCGGGTGCTGCACGACCAGCCGAAGGAATTTCTCTCGGTGGGTACTCCTGTCGATGTGGTGACAATCTCGAATTCAAGTTTTAGAAACAACCGAATCAACTTTCACGGCAATAAGGCCATGCCGGATTACCTGAGAACGAAGATCAATCTCTACGGCTGTGTCTTCAACCATTCCGGTCCCATGGACTTGCTGACCAATAGCGTAGATGACAAACAAGTGGTCCTGAAAACCTTTGCCAATATGGCAGTCAGCGATGACTTTGAAGCAAACATCGTTTCGAGAAAGGGTAAAGTCACGGTCGATTCTGATTTGCCCGGACTAAAAACACAAACGAATTAATTCAACCTTTGACATGAATTTCAAAAACTCCAATCGCCGCAACTTTCTGACCTCAGTTCCTCTGCTGGCGGGTACACTGCTGAGTCTGGATGCGTTAGCTTCCAACACTACCTTTATAAGTTCAAAAGCCCAAAAACAACTCGTCCTTCGTTCGTCCTGGCAGACGGTCAACATCGGCGACATCGGCCACACACCGGGTGTCTTGCACTTGCTGGAAAAGTACCTGCCCGACGTGGCCGTGCGGCTCTGGGCCAGCAGCGTGGATAACGGCGTGCGCGAAATGCTGTCGGCGCGCTTCCCGAAGGTCGAAATCTTCACGGGTGCCGATAAGGACGCTGTTAAACGAGCCATGCAGGAGTGCGACTTCCTGCTCCACGGCTCCGGTCCTTCACTGGTAGCCCGGAACGATGTGAAGCGCTGGAAGGAAGAAACGGGCAAGCCCTACGGAGTGTATGGCATTACCTTTCCGGGAGTTTACAGCGATGACCCCAAAGAACTTGTAAAGGCCAATCCGCTCGATGTGGAGCTACTCAATGCCGCTGCCTTCGCCTTTTTCCGCGATTCGGTTTCGCTGGATCTGGCCAAAGAACTGGGTGTGAAAAACCCGGTCATGGAATTCTGCCCCGACGGCGCGTTTGCCGTAGACTTGAAAGACGACGCCGCAGCCATGGCCTTTATGAAAGCGCATGGATTAGAGGAAGGTAAATTCATGTGTGTCCTGCCCCGCAACCGTCTGACGCCCTGGTGGGAAATTCCGAGCAAAAATCAGACTCTGGACGAAAAGAAGAATGCCCGCAATGAACTCATGCGCGAGCACGACAACGCACCGCTCCGCGAAGCCATCATCGCCGTGGTGCGGCAAACGCCCATGAAAATACTGATCTGCCCCGAAGATGAAACGCAGGTCAAACTAGGCAAGCAGATTATTCTGGACAAACTACCCGAAGACGTAAAAGAAAAAGTGGTGTGGCGCGACCGCTACTGGCTGACTGACGAAGCCGTGAGTACCTATGTCCGCTCGGCGGGAATATTCGGGCTGGAAATGCACTCGCCCATCATGGCCTTGGGGCATGGTATTCCGGCCATCGTGGGTCGCTTCGCCGAGCAGACCAGCAAAGGTTTCATGTGGCGCGACATCGGCCTGAACGACTGGTTGTTCGACTTCGATAATGAGGAAGACATCGCCCGCTATGTCCCGACGGTGCTGGCGATGGCAAAAAATCCAAAAGCCGCCCGGCAATACGCCGCCAAGGGACTAAGGTTTGTAGAAAAACGACAGCGAGAGACGATGGCTTTTTTAGGAAAGAAACTCAATGCCTGAATAAGACCAAGTACTTTCAGTCCATACAGCTTTTGCCCATTGGTGATGATTTTTCAATAAAAAAGCAAGAATAAGTTGTAAATTCGTCAGAATTTTCATTTTTCAAAAAGCTCAGATCGCCCATTATCACGTCTTTAGATACTCACACGGACGAGGAAGATGCCCAGCTTCTTTTATTGGTAAGCGAGCAGGATAACGATGCCTTTGCCCGTATTTTCCAAAAATACTGGCAGGAGCTCTACGATTTCGCCTATTTGAAGACTCAGGATGCTGACGTGACGGAAGAAATTGTGCAGGATCTTTTCGTCAGTTTTTGGGAAAAGCGGGAAACGTTACGTATCAACAACCTTCGTAGTTACCTGTTTGTCTCGGTCAAAAACCGCGTGATCGATTACTACCGACAAACCCAACTTACCCCCTTAGAGGCAATACCCGACCTGGCGTCGCCTGGTGAATATCCGATGTTTTTGGAAGAACTGGAAGCGGCTATTCAGGAAGCCCTGGCGCAATTACCGGAAAAAACGCAGCAGATTTTCCGCATGAAAAAGTTCGAGGATAGAACTACCCGCGAAATTTCCCAACGTCTTTCGATGCCCGAACGGACGGTCGAGTATCATTATACCCAAGCTACCCGGACGCTCAAAACGGTACTGAGTAGTTTTCTTTCTCTTCTGATCTGGCTATCTTCCACTAGTACTTTTTAAAGGAAAATTAGCTATTCTTTCGTATTTCATATAAACTTTCCGCTAAAAACTATAATTGGTTGCGGACATTCCAAATTTCTCCGTCGTAGGGGCAGAGGATTATTCTATTTCTATGAGCAAGCACCACTTCCGTACTCTCCTGAAACGCTATCGGTCCGACGAATGCACACCGCAAGAGCGGCGGCTAGTGGAGCAATGGTTTTCCCTGCTCGACGGCGAGCCAGCCGTTCGTACGGATTCGGAAAACCGGCAACTTGAAGAGAAAATGTGGCAGGCTATCCAAAAACGGCAAGATGGGGGCAAACTACCGGTTATACCTCTTTCCAGGCGTACCTATTGGTGGCAGTCGGCAGCCGCCGCTATCGTACTGCTCGGACTGGGCTGGCTTGCTTATAATACCTTGAATTTAAGACCGGGAGTACTTACAAGCGGTAATCCTGCCCGGCTATCCTCGCCGGGTTTTGTCACGCGCCTCAACGATACCGCTGAGGCGATGGAAATTTCCCTGCGCGATGGCTCACGGGTCACGCTTGCACCGAACAGCAGCGTAGAGTACCCGGCGACCTTTGAAAGTACCCGACGCGAAGTGACGCTGACCGGCGAGGCGCTGTTTGAAGTAACCCGTAATCCGAAACAACCCTTTTTTGTCAACGCCGGAGAAGTGACTACCAAGGTACTGGGAACCAGTTTTCGCGTCGAGACGGGCCAGCAGGATCAGTCGGTACAAGTTTCGGTACTGACGGGAAAAGTATCTGTCTTTCAGCGAGATTTGCCAGACGATCCCGCAAAGGATAAAATAAAAAACGGGGTAATCCTGACGCCTAATCAAAGGGTAGTGTACACACCAGCCAGCCATTCGTTCGAGACAAGCCTGGTGGAACACCCGGTGGTGGTAACCACAGACGGCCAGGCTTCTACACCAAGTACTCAAGTAGCCTTTGCTTTTGAAGATGCCACGATGGCTGCCGTGGTTAGAGCACTGGAAAAAGCGTACGGGATCGAGATTATCCTGGAAAATGAAGAGTTGGGAAACTGTCTCTTTACCGCCGACATCACCGAGCAACCGCTTTTTACCAAACTGGATCTGTTGTGTGCAGCCCTGAACGCCACTTACGAAGTACGGGGAACGAAGATCCTGATTATGGGTAGCGGCTGCAGGTAGTTTGTGATTATGTTGAAGAGTTGAACGGTGTAAAGGTTTAAAAATCAATTCAAATTCGGAACCCAATACTATTGGATATTTCACTTAAACCTTTCAACCCTTAAACCCAAAAAAGAGCCGAAAGTGTTGCGAGCACTTCCGACTCCGAAGTAGTACCCTTTCTGAAACCTGGTCGGGTTTCCATCCTTGCGGATGGATGAGAGGGTGTTTTGCCAAATTTTTTAAAACCTAACAAAAACAGTCAAACTTAATGAAAAAACAATTACGAGAGCGAAAGCTACTGCAACGAATCATGCGGATTACCCTGCTGCAAACTGTCCTTATCGGCCTCACCCTCACGCTGGGTTACGCCCACGAAGCCCACACACAGGGCTTGCTGGACAGGGCCGTTTCGGTCAAAGCGAACAATGTCGAACTACGAAAAGTACTGTCGCGAATTGAGAATGAAGTGCGTGTCAAATTTGTGTATAGTTCTACGGTCATCCAGCCCGACCGCCGGGTGAGTGTCAGGGCCGAGCAGCGCAAGCTTTCGGAAGTACTGGCGATGGTGCTGGATCCACTTGATATTTCGTACCGGGTCATTGGCGGGCAAATCATGCTGACAAGCCCGGGAGTACAGGCTTCGGAGAAGTCTGCCGACCGAAGCGAAGCGGCAGCAGACCAAAGGGTGACCGGAACCGTAAGAGATGAAAACGGGGAAGTTTTGCCGGGCGTCAGTGTGATCCTGAAAGGAACTCAGCGCGGTACTACGACCGATACCGACGGTAAATTCGCGATGGAAGTACCAGGAGAATCTTCTGTTCTGGTGTTCAGCTTTGTGGGGTATTCCAGCCAGGAAGTAGTCGTGGGTAATCAGTCGAGCCTATCCATTTCACTGGCTCCTGAGAGCCAGTCCCTCAACGAAGTCGTGGTGATCGGCTACGGAAGTGTCAAGCGTAAAGACCTGACCGGGGCAGTTTCTCAGATTGACACAAAAGACATCGACGCCTTTCCGGTTGCCGATGTGCAGCAGGCATTGCGGGGCCGCGCGCCGGGTGTCCGGGTCATCCAGAGTTCCGGTCAGCCGGGCGCTTCTGTGCAGGTGCAGGTACGGGGCGGCAACTCCTTCCTGGGCAACAACAATCCGCTCTATGTCGTCGATGGCTTCCCTCTTACGGGCGGAATTGACTTTCTAAACCCATCTGATATTGCCTCCATCGATATCTTAAAAGATGCCTCCGCCACGGCCATCTACGGTGCCAGGGGTGCCAATGGCGTTGTAATCATTACCACCCGGCAGGGTAAGGAAGGCCGCAGCCGCATAAGCCTGGACTCTTACTATGGCTTCCAGACTGCCGCCAAACGGTTTGATCTGATGAACGGGGCGCAGTTTGCCGAAATTGCCAACGAGCAACTCACCAACGACGGCAAGCAACCCTACTTTACGTCCAACGACTTTGCCAACACCGATTGGCAGGATCAGATTTTCCAGACCGCTCCTATCCAAAATCACGTGCTCACTTTCACCGGTGGCAATGCCAAAACCCGTTATTCGGTTTCGGGCAACTACTTCGCCCAGGATGGTATCATTCTCAATTCAGGTACCGACAGAGGATCTTTCCGCTTCGGCCTGGATCAGACTGTGAGTGACCGCTTCTCCTTCTCCACTCATTTTGTGGGCTCACGTTTTACGTATAATAACAATGGTGCCAACAACGGCCACCGGGGAAACAATATTCTGTCGTCGGCCATCGTAGCCCCTCCTACCGTGCCGGTACGAGATCAGAACGGTGCTTACTCCTCCGTGACGCCTTACCCGTTTGGGCCCAATGTACTGCAGCATCCCTTACTGTATAGCGAAATACTGAATGAGCAGAAAAGGACCAGCTTATTGGCTGACTTCTCCGCCACATTCAAAATAATGGAAGGGTTGTCGTTCAAAACCTTGTTTGGTACCGAGCAGGGCTTCAGTGAAGGAAACTATTATTCACCCACTACGCTGACCCTGTCTTCGCCAAGCGGCAATGCCAATACATCCTTTAATCGCGGGGCATCCTATCTCAACGAGAATATCCTGACCTATACCAAAGACTTTGATCAGTCTACTTTGAACGCCGTAGCGGGTTTTACATGGCAGAATTCTACCAACAACTCCAACAGTCAGGGTGGAAGCGGCTTTTTAAACGATATTCTTCAAAACAATAGCTTGGGGGCGGCCGAAGTGACCAATCCCAATTCATCCAGTTATAGCGAATGGGCTCTGCTTTCCTGGCTGGGGCGCATCAACTATTCATTGATGGATAGATTCCTGTTTACCGTCAGTGTCCGCGCCGATGGTTCTTCCCGCTTTGGTGCCAACAACAAGTGGGGCTTTTTCCCCTCCGGTGCCTTTGCCTACAAGCTATCCGAAGAGGCTTTCATGAAAAATATCAAGTCGATTTCTTCCATGAAACTCCGCGTGAGCTACGGCGAAACGGGTAGCACTACCCTTTCTCCGTTCCAGTCACTCAACAGGTTGGGAGTAACCCGGGCCACGTTTGGCAAATCGGACGTGATTGGATTTGCCCCCGTTGCTCTACCCAATGACAACCTGAAATGGGAAACTACCGCCCAGTTCAACGTAGGTCTGGACGCCGGGCTTTTCAATGAAAGGGTTCGGCTTACGCTAGACTACTACAAGAAAACGACCACCGATCTTCTGGCGCAGGTTACGCTGCCTGGCTCGGCGGGTTTCAACTCCATCGTGACCAACCTGGGCGAGATCCAAAACAGTGGTTTTGAACTGGGGATTGGTGCCGACATCATTGATAGGGCTTTCCGATGGGATGTGTTCGCTCAGATGTCCACCAATAAAAATAAGGTCATCGATATTGGCGGTAGCGATATCTTCGGCAGCGGCATCAGCCTGCCCTTCGGTTCAGCTATCAACATTGCCCGCGAAGGACAGCCGCTTGGTCTATTCTACGGCTTTCAGGAAGATGGGTTGGATGAAAGAGGTCAGATCAAATACGTGGACCTGAACAACGATGGTGCCATTACCAATAGCGATCAGGCCATCATCGGAAACCCCTATCCCGACTATATTTTTAGCATCAATAACAATCTGAGCTATAAGAATTTTGAACTGAATGTTTTCCTCGAAGGTACTCAGGGCAACGATCTGTTCTTCGCCACGGGTGGCTCAATCAGCAATTCCTTCAACACGGGCGAAAACCAACTGGTGGATGTGTACAACAACCGGTGGCGTCCCGGCAGTCCCGATCCCAACGCGCTGTATCCAAAGATCAGCGTAGGGTCCAACTTCCGGGTGTCAGACCGCTTTGTGGAAGATGGGTCGTACATGCGGATCAAAAATGTAAGGCTCGCCTACAACGTTCCCGTTGCCGACCTGAACATCAAGTGGATTCAGGGTTTTCAGCTCTACGCCAGTGCCCAGAATCTACTGACCTTTTCCAACTATCCCGGGCTTGATCCCGAGGTGAACACTCGATCCGGTACCGGCGATCTACGCATCGGAATTGATGAAACAGGTTATCCGGCCGCCCGGACGTTCACCTTTGGCCTAAAACTCGGATTTTAAATCACTGACTCAATCTTTCAACACCTATGAAACGACTACTCACCTTACTCTGCCTGAGCTGCATTTTCTTCCAGTGCGAAGACGCGCTGGTAGAAACTCCCAAGAGCTTTATTGCCAAGGCTAATTTTTATAAAACTCCCGAAGATGCCAACGCCGCCCTAACCGCCGTGTATGGCTCGATGGGTAATGGTTCTTTTCCGACCATATGGTTTATGTCGTTGCTCGAGAACCGCAGTGACTACTCCGATGGCCGGGGAAGCCAGCAAACTATCAGTGTGATGGACAAACCCCTCGACAACACCAATCAGTCGCGGGTCTTTTCTTCATGGAACGAAATATACCGGGGCATCAACCGCGCCAACGCCGTGCTGGACAATGTGCCCGCCATTCAGATGGACGAAACGCGGAAAAAGCAGATCATCGCCGAAGCAAAATTCCTTCGGGCTTATTTTTATAGCAGTCTGGTAAAGTACTGGGGTGGTGTGCCCATTCGGGATAAAGAGCTCACCGACCTGTCGCAGGTACCCGCTCCGCGCAAATCTGCCAAAGAAGTATGGGACTTCATCAAGGCCGACCTGATGGCCGCCATTCCTGACCTGGCAAATTCGGTCACTGCCAACCAAAGCGGCAGGGCTACCTCCTGGGCGGCTAAGATGCTGCTGGCCGATGCCTACCTCACCACCGAAGAATGGGCCAAAGCCAAAGATCTGGCCGATGACGTGATTAAAAACAGCCCGCATCAGTTGGTGGAGATCAAACAACCCGACGACTACCTGACCAAAATGTACGGTCCTGATGTGACCACCCATGCGGAAGACATCTGGTCCATTCACTTTACGGCTACCAATGGCAACAATGTGGCGGGGTACCTGGCCCGGACCGTCAATGGCGTTGCCTTGGGTGCCAATGGAGTATACGCCTGGCTACCGGTTATGACGTCGTTTCTGGGTACATGGGACAAGAAAGACCTACGCCAGCAGTACAATATGTACACCTTCATGGTGAAAGCCCCCGGCGATACGGTATTTCTGCCCCAGCCCAGCCCCTTGTTCAAAAAATACCAGGACCGGGCCGCTGCCTGTGGTAGCTGCCACCAGAACAATATGCCTGTTTTCCGTCTGGCTGAAGCTTATCTGGTGTACGCCGAAGCGGCCAGTCAGGCCGAGGGAGGTCCCTCGGCCCTGGCTCTCGAAAGGCTTAATATCATTCGCCGCCGCGCTTACGGTCTGCCCCTCAACACTCCCGCTGCCATTGACGTAAAGTCAGGACTTTCGCAAAGTACCTTCCGCGATGCCGTGATCCAGGAGCGGGGCTATGAGTTTATCATGGAAATGAAGCGCTGGAACGACCTGCTCAGGACGGGTACCGCCGCCGAAAAAATCAAAGCTACGGGAAAGGCATGGAGTGATATAAGCTTGCTGTTCCCCATTCCGGTGGATGAGATAAATAACAATCCTGCTCTGACGCAAGCCGATCAGAATCCCGGCTACTAACTTATTACGGGCCAGGGACAAGCTAACTCGGCTTGTCCCTGACTCCCTTTCCTATGACCATTTTATTTTTATTCACTACCCTGCTGGGCTGGCTGACTTCTGAAAAGCCAGATCCGCCTGAGAAGTCCAATTTTATCATCCTGCTGGTGGATGACCAGCGTTGGGATGCCCTGAGCCACGGAAAGCAAACCTACTTCGCAACGCCGGAGCTAGCCAAACTAGCTACCCGTGGCACGTATTTCCCCAATGCTTTCGTCACACTTTCCATCTGCTCGCCTAGCCGGGCCGCTATTCTGAGTGGACAGTACGGGAGCAAAAATGGTGTAATGAATATGCAGTCCAGGATGAAGGACGAGCCCAATTCGTTGGGTAATGTTCTGAAAGAAAACGGCTATTCCACCGCTGTTTTCGGAAAATGGCATTTGCCCAACAACCCAACCGACCTCGGCTTCGATTATTCGTTTATTTTCAAAGGAATCACCGGTTACTGGGATGTAGACTTTTTGGAAAATGGCAGAAAAACACAGACAGAAGGCTTCGTAGACGATCAGACCATCGACCGCACGATTGACTACCTGGAAAAGCGTGATGAGAAGCCTTTCTTTCTGTTTGTCAACACCTTTGCCCCACACATGGACGAAAACTACGACTGGCCCATCAAGGCCGCCGAGCGGAGTCATTTCAACGAACAGGCTGCGCCGCTACCTGCCGACTGGAACACTGATTTTACGGGTAAGCCCGACTATCTCAAATCAGGGCGGCCGCACCAGCGGGCCCTCGAATACGGCTATGATCAGCCCGACTCAATCCGCAGCCATGTGTATAAGTACGCTGCCGCCAACTACGCGATGGATCAGGCCGTGGGGCGATTGTCGAAGTACTTGACCGATCAAAAACTACTGGACAACACCTACCTCATCGTGCTGGGCGACAACGGCTGGTTCATGGCCGAACATGGCCTGACGAGCAAGGTACTAGCCTATGAGGAGTCCATACGAATTCCATTTTTCGTGCTGGGGCCTAAGGTTTTAGCCCAAAGATCCGAAGAGATGGTGCTGAACATCGACTTGTACCCAACAATTTTGGACCTTGCAGGTAGTCGCCAACAGACGTCGTCGCGGGCCATCAGTCTGAAAAAACAACTCTCTGGTCAGGGTAAACCTGACCGGGAACACGTCTTCTACGAAGCACCCCTGCCTGTGCACGGCACCTATCCACACTATGCGATCCGGACGGAAAAATGGAAGTACATTGTCACCTATGACTTGGAAAAAACCGACAAGATGTACTTTGAAGAACTCTATGATTTGCAAAACGACCCAAAAGAATTAAAGAATCTTGTTGCTGCCAGCGGCTCGGCAAAAGTACTTGCCCAGTTGAGGAAGACCGCTCAGAAAGAAATCAATATGTCAAACCAGTAACCCCTCCTACTCTCAACCCTATGCGTTTTTTCAAAAAATTAACACTCAGTTTTTTCTTAGTAACATTTTTGGCGGCTTGTTCGTCCAATTCCAATACGAATGAGTCGGGTGATACCCGCTCGGCTGATGTCATCATTTACGGCGGTACCGCCGCCGCCGTCACGGCCGCCGTGCAGGTCAAAAAAATGGGCAAATCGGTCATCGTTGTCTCGCCCGATAAGCACCTCGGTGGCTTATCGGCCGGGGGATTAGGCTTCACGGATACGGGAAACAAGTCAGTCATCGGCGGCTTGGCGCGGGAATTCTACCACCGCCTCTACCAGCATTACCAGCAGGATAGTAGCTGGAAATGGCAGAAAAAACAAGAATACGGTAATGTGGGACAAGGTACGCCCGCCATGGATGGGGATGCTCGTACGATGTGGATCTTTGAACCCCACGCCGCCGAACAGGTATTCGAAGATTTCGTTAAAGAAAATGACATCACTATTTATCGTGACGAATGGCTCGACCGCTCGGCCTTTGGGGTAGGCATGGAAAACGAAGAAATAAAGTACTTCAAAACCCTAAACGGCAATACCTACGAAGGCAAGATGTTCATCGACGCCACCTACGAAGGCGACCTGATGGCCGCGGCGGGTGTCAGCTACCACGTGGGCCGTGAAGCCAACAGCGTGTACGGCGAACAATGGAACGGCGTGCAGGCGGGCGTATTTCAGCATGGGCATTATTTCAAATCCGACATCAGCCCCTACAAAGTACCCGGCGACCCAAAAAGCGGCTTGTTGCCCGAGATTTCTGCGGAACCTATTGCCGAAAATGGTACCGGCGATAACAAGATTCAGGCCTACTGCTTCCGGCTGTGCATGACCGACAAGCCCGAAAACCGTCTGCCTTTTCCCAAGCCTGAGGGCTATGACCCCGCCCGCTACGAACTGCTGGGCCGCGTGTACGACAGCGGCTGGCGCGAGACTTTCAATAAGTTCGACCGCATCCCCAACCGCAAAACCGATACTAACAACCACGGACCATTTAGCAGCGACTATATCGGCAAGAACTACGACTACCCCGAAGCCAGTTACGAGCGCCGAAAAGAAATCATTGAGGAGCACCGCAAGTACCAGCAAGGTCTGCTGTATTTCATGCAGAACGACCCGCGTATGCCCGCCGACGTGCAGAAAGAAATGAAGGAATGGGGATTAGCAAAAGACGAATTCACTGATAACAACAACTGGCCCCACCAGATTTACGTCCGCGAAGCCCGGCGCATGATCGGGGAAGATGTGATGACTGAACAACACACGCTCGGCACTAAACCCGTGACGAATTCGGTGGGCATGGGTTCGTATTCACTAGACGCTCACAACGCTCAGCGCTACGTAAAAGAAGACGGTTTTGTTCAGAACGAGGGAGATATCGGGGTACACCCCAAGCAGCCTTATGCGATCTCTTACGGCTCCATCCTTCCCAAAGCCGCCGAGTGTAAAAACCTGTTGGTACCCGTCGCCATGTCCAGCTCTCACATTGCCTTTGGTTCCATCCGCATGGAACCCGTGTTCATGATTCTGGGCCAGTCGGCGGCGACGGCGGCGGTGCTGGCAATTGATAATAAGATAATACCTCAGCAATTACCTTACGAGAAACTGCGGGAGGCTCTATTAAAAGAAGGGCAAAAATTGGAAGTTTCGCCCCAAGCTGAATAATACTTAACTCACTATGAAACAAATTTTCGGTCTGCTGCTGGGCATTCTACTCCTGTCGTGCAGCAGCAACAAATCGCTGCAAACCCAAAAAGAAACCGACCTCGTCGTGTACGGTGGTACTTCGGCCGGTATTGCCGCCGCCATCGAAGCGAAGCGTATGGGCAAGTCGGTCGTGCTGATCGAACCTACCTCCCGCGTAGGCGGGCTGACCACGGGCGGTTTGGGCCAAACCGACATCGGCAACAAGCGCGTCATCGGCGGGATTTCACGGGAATTTTACCAGAATATCAAGACCTACTACGACCAGCCCGAAAACTGGAAATGGCAGAAGAAAGAGGAGTACCTCGACGGAGGACAAACCCGCACCCAGAAAAACGAAAACAGTATGTGGACTTTCGAGCCTTCGGCGGCTTTGAAGGTGTATCACGATATGCTCAAGGAGGCGGGTATTCAGGTAGAATACAACCAAAAACTTGACCGGGCCAAAGGGGTACAGAAGCGCGGCAACCGGATTTCTGCCATTACCATGCTCTCGGGCAAAACCTATCGGGGCAAAATGTTCATCGACGCCACCTACGAGGGCGACCTGATGGCGGCGGCGGGCGTCAGCTATACCGTGGGCCGGGAAAGCAATAGTCAATATGGCGAAACGCTCAACGGCGTCCACAAATGGAACAAAGACACGACCATGACCGGGAAACTGTCCCGCAACGCAATCAATCACAATTTTGTGCGGGGTGTGGATCCCTACGTGATCAAGGGCGACAAGTCCAGCGGCTTGCTCCCGTTCATTAATCCCGCAGATCCCGGCCCGCATGGCGCGGGCGACGACAAAGTACAAGCTTACTGCTACAGGATGTGCCTTACTGATCACCCCGATAACCGCATCCCTTTCGCCAAGCCGGCCAACTACAACGAACGCGACTACGAATTGCTGCTGCGCAATTATGAAGCCGGGGAGAAGGGATTCCCCTGGATCAATTCCGCAATGCCCAACCGAAAGACCGACACGAACAACCGTACCGGATTTTCCACCGACTTCATCGGCCAGAACTACGCCTACCCCGAAGCCAGCTACGAGGAAAGGGAGCGCATAGCCGAGCGGCACCGCCAGTACCAGCAGGGCCTGATGTGGACACTCGCCTACCATGAGCGTATGCCCGATTTTATCAAAAAGGAAGTTTCGCGCTGGGGGACCAGCAAGGACGAGTTCGAGCGCGCCGACGGCTGGCAACAGCAACTATACGTCCGGGAGGCCCGTCGGATGGTGAGCGACCTGGTGATGACGCAGTACCATTGCGAAGGCTTGCAGGTCGTTGAAGATCCCGTCGGCATGGGAGCCTATGGGATGGACTCGCACAATATACAACGCTACGTAACTGAGGAAGGCTTTGTGAAAAACGAGGGCAACATTGAGGCCCATGTAGCGGCCCCTTATCCTGTGGGATACCGGGCCATCGTCCCCAGGCAGAACGAATGCGCCAACCTGCTGGTACCCGTGTGTGTGAGTGCAACCCACATTGCTTTCGGTTCGATCAGGATGGAACCTGTATTTATGGTACTAGGGCAATCCGCCGCCGTGGCGGCTTCGCTAGCTATTGACAAAAACTTGGCTGTGCAGGATGTACCTTATCAGGATTTGCGGAAAGTACTTTTAGATAAAAAGCAAGTACTGGCTGATTTCAACGAAGCGAAATAAAAGAAACTACTGAAGACTGCTCGTTTTCATCGTAATCTCAGTAGTATTTCCACTTTCAGCCATTTTTCAGGTAAAGACCGGGTTGGATTATGCTTTTAATGTTAAAAGCATAATCCATGCCTCATCTATCCTTCGTATGGCTGCTGGCCTTCTTCACTTTATTCCCTCCCGGGGGAGTTGACAAAGTACCTACAACTAAGAAAAGGCCAAACCGCACCAGTGGCCCGGCCGTAGCCCAAGCATCATCCCGGCCCAACATTATCTATATTTTCACTGACCAGCAGCACCGTGACATGATGAGTGCGGCAGGTAATCCCTGGCTCAAAACGCCGGCCATGGACTATATGGCGGCCAATGGTGTCCGATTCACTCGCGCCTACACTACCAATCCGGTGTGTTCTCCAGCCCGGGTGAGCCTGATGACCGGACGGATGCCGGGCTACTTTAGAGATGACAAAGGTCGGCGCGTTACCGAAAACGTGGGTGCCATGCGTATCGGCAAACTCTCGCCGGAAGTCGAGCAAACTACCCTGGCCGCCTGGCTGAAGCGGGCGGACTACCGTCTGATTTTTGGCGGTAAAGAACACCTGCCTGCGCCCTTAACGCCGCAGGCGCAGGGTTTCGAGGATATCACCGACAATGAACGAGGCCAGTTGGCCGAACGGGCGGCCGAGTACATTAGATCCAAGCCCGAAGCCCCCTACTTCATGGTCGTTTCGCTGATCAATCCGCATGATATATGTTATATGGCGATTCGGGACTTTGCCAGTACGGAACAGGAAAAGCGCCTAGTAAGTACCGGAGCCGAGGAAATCAAAACCCTGGATCGGGCTATGCAGCGGCCCGCAGGCGTGACGGAAGCGGAATTTTTCAAAAAATACTGTCCGCCCTTGCCGCCCAATTACGAGCCCCAAAAGGGAGAACCCCAGGCCATCAAAAATTACATTGCCTCGCGGAATTTCCAGCAGGCAGCCCGCGAGCAATACACCGACCAGGACTGGCGCATCCACCGCTGGGCGTACTGCCGCCTGACCGAAACCGTGGACAGCCAGATACAGATTATCCTCGATGCCCTGCGGGAAAGCGGACAGGAGGAAAACACGCTCATTCTGTATTCCAGCGATCACGGCGACATGGACGCCGCCCACCGACTGGAACATAAATCGTTGCTCTACGAGGAGTCGGCCGGGGTACCTTTCCTGGCTATGTGGAAGGGGCACATTTCGGGAGGCATAGTGGACAGTACCCATCTGGTTTCCAACGGCCTGGACCTGCTGCCTACCGTTTGTGACTATGCAGGTATTGTCGCGGAGGCCGATCCGCGCGGCCGGAGTCTGCGACCGTTGCTTGAAGGGAGAAAAGTACCTTGGCGGCAAACCCTTGGAGTAGAAAGCGCGGTGGGGCGCATGGTTGTGGATGCACAGCGGCACAAGTACATCCGCTACGCCTGGCCCGAAAATGCAAAAACGGAGGTACAATTGCTGGATTTGAATCGTGATCCATACGAAACAACTCACTTCACCAATGCCGCTTCTGAACAGGCCATTATGGCTAAACTGAGCCGGGAATTCGACGAATTTTGGTTTCCTGATAAGTAAGTCTGTTTCTCACTCTATTCTGTTAATGGCATAAAAATCCTCACCTTGCCTTTAATAAAGGCTTATTGGTCCTGTCATACCATCCTCTTCCGGTTGAAAATCCGGTGAATAGTAGATGAATCCATTCTCCGACGAATTTTTCATGCAACAAGCTCTGCATCTGGCGCAACAGGCAGCGGCAGAAGGGGAAATCCCCGTAGGGGCTATTGTAGTATGCCAACAACGGGTGATTGGAAAAGGATACAATCAGACTGAACGCTTACAGGATGTAACGGCCCACGCCGAAATGATGGCTATCACCGCCGCCTCTGACTATCTGGGGGCCAAATATCTGACCGATTGCACGCTTTATGTCACATTAGAGCCCTGTGTGATGTGCGCTGGCGCGATTTTTTGGACACAACTGGGCAGAGTCGTTTTTGGGGCGGCAGATGAAAAGCGAGGTTTTACAAAAATCTCAAAGACCATCCTTCATCCCAAAACACTACTGGCGGGCGGCATCCTCGCGCAGGAATCCCGCCAACTGCTGCTTGATTTTTTCCGGGGGCTAAGAACATAAAATCTGAATCCTCTGTTAGAAAAACAGCATTAATATATTTTGAACCAATAAAACCAAACTAACAATGGCATTTACCCTAGATCCCCTACCCTACGATAACGACGCGCTGGAACCCAATATCGACGCCAAAACCATGGAAATCCACCATGATAAACACCACCAGGGCTACGTCAATAACCTGAACGCGGCAGTGGAAGGCACTGAACTGGAAGGCCAGAGCGTAGAAGAATTACTGGCCAAAGTGAGTACACTTTCTACAGCTGTCCGTAACAACGGCGGTGGCCACTGGAACCACTCCTTTTTCTGGAAAACCCTCTCCGGTGACGGCGGCGGCGAGCCAACCGGCGAACTGGCTAAAGCAATAGATGCCAAATTCGGCTCATTTAGTGCTTTTAAAGAAGAATTTAAAAAAGCGGCAGGCAGCCGCTTCGGTTCAGGCTGGGCTTGGTTGATCAAAACCGACAGCGGCGACCTGGCTGTGGTATCTACCCCTAATCAGGATAATCCACTTATGGATCTGGCCGAAACGAAAGGTACACCCATTATCGGTCTCGACGTCTGGGAGCATGCTTACTACCTGAAGTACCAGAACAAGCGTCCTGATTATATTGATGCCTACTGGAATGTAGTAGACTGGAAGGCCGCTGAGAGCAATTTCAATGCTGCTTAACAGTAGTGCGGTGCACCAATGAAAAAAGGTTGGCAGTTTGTAAAAAATCTTCTAAAGAATTTTGCAAGCTGCCAACCTTTTACCTAATTTTGCCCTTCCAAAAACGGAGATTGTAGCTCAGCTGGTTAGAGCGCCTGATTGTGGTTCAGGAGGTCGCGGGTTCGAACCCCGTCTTTCTCCCGGTTCTTAAAGACCCCGCTCGTCGGGGTCTTTTTTATTTCAGACCTGCTTATGCCTCACGATTTGCCGCTCGTGCCGCCCGCTGCTCGCCGGGTGATTTTCATTATCCTGCCGTTGATGTATCTGGCCGGGCTAATTGGCCTGAACGTCGCGATGTCGGCGCCGCTTTTTCAGGTACTTACGCCATTCAACTTGGTGGCTTCTCTGATTTTACTGCTGCTTTTCCACACCGATTTTCGCGCCTCTTTCTGGTTGTATTGTGTGGTGGCTTTCATGGTAGGTTTTCTGGTGGAAGTTGCCGGAGTACAGACAGGCATTATTTTTGGCGAGTACTTTTACGGAAATGCCCTTGGATTCAAAGTAGCAGAAGTACCTCTCGTAATAGGAACAAACTGGCTCATGCTTAGCTATCTGTGTGGCAGCTTGACGGATCGATTGTCTGCACCAATCATCGTAAAAGTCCTGATTGCGGCGGGTCTGATGACTTTACTGGATTTTGTGATTGAACCCGTAGCAATCCGACTTGACTTCTGGCAATGGCAGGGCGGTATTATTCCTCTACAAAACTACCTGGCTTGGTATGGAATTTCGGCCTTGCTTTTTTTGCTCTATTTTAAATTGCCTTTCAGAAAAGAAAATAGCCTGGCTCCATTACTGCTTGCTTTACAGTTCCTTTTTTTTGGGCTAAATAGCCTGATCCACGTTTTCAATTGAGTATAACCTGAACAATCAGGATGCGGGGAAGTTATTACTCAAAATCCTTCACCGTTTTTATAGGACATGAGCAATTATTCAATCCGCGACCTGGAACAATTATCGGGCATCAAGGCGCACACATTGCGGATTTGGGAGCAGCGCTATAATATCATCGAACCGCAACGTACGGATACCAATATCCGAACTTATGACGACCAGGATATGAAGCTGGTCCTCAATATCTCGCTGCTCAAGGCTCACGGCTACAAGATTTCTAAAATATCGGAAATGACTCCCGAGCAAATGCATGCGGAGGTAGTCGCTATTTCGGATCGTAAACTCAGCTACCCTGATCAAATCCACGCTCTGACGCTCTCGATGCTGGATTTGGACGAGGAGCGATTCGAAAAAATCATCAGTACCAATATTCTGAAATTTGGGTTTGAGGACTCGATGATCAATATCATCTACCCTTTTCTGAGTCGCATCGGTACACTCTGGGTCACCGGGTCGGTCGGTCCCGCGCAGGAGCATTTTATCTCCAACCTTATCCGGCAGAAAATAATTGTCGCTATCGACGGGCAGGTCGTTCGGCAGACGCCGCAGTCAAAAACTTTTTTGCTTTTCCTGCCCGAGGGAGAACTCCATGAAATGGGCCTTCTTTTTGCCAACTACATCCTTCGTGCCCGCAACAATAAAGTCGTATATTTAGGTCAAAGCCTGCCCTTCCATGAAATAGAGTTTGCTCACAAAATACACCACCCCGATTACATCTTTACTGCCATTACTTCGGTACCCGCAGGCAACGACGTGCAGCCTTACGTAAACAGACTGGCCACAGAGTTTCCTGAATCTACCATTCTGCTTACGGGTTATCAGGTAGTTGGACAGGGAATAAAAACAGCCCCGAACGTGACTTTGATTAATAAAATTCAGGATCTTATTCAGCTTGCCAGCTCCTAGCTGACGACGTTGATAGGCTGGCCATTCTGGAAAGCGGCAATATTTTCGGCCACCATCTGCATGAGTCGTTGCCGCGACTCGAAAAATGCCCACGCCACGTGGGGCGTAATCAGGCAGTTTTTAGCCGTAAGCAGTGGATTGTCGGCCTTCGGCGGTTCAGTGGACAAAACGTCCACGGCAGCTCCGGCTAGTTGGCCGGCGTTGAGGGCATCGGCTAAATCTTGCTCTTTGATCAGTCCTCCCCGTCCGGTATTTATAAGGTAGGCAGAGGACTTCATTTTGGCCAGCGATTTGGCGTCAATTATTTCGCTCGTGTCTTCGGTAAGCGGACAATGCAGGCTGATCACATCGCTTTCCCGCAATAATTTGTCCAATTCGACCAGCTCGATACCAGCTTCTGCCGGCTTATCACTCTTCCGATGCGCCAGCACGCGCATTCCGAAGGCCAGCGCAATCCGGGCAACCTGCGTCCCGATGTCGCCCAGGCCAATGAGTCCGATGGTTTTGCCCGCAATTTCTACCAATGGAGTTTTCCAATAACACCAGTCAGCAGCATTGGTCCAGTCGCCCGCGCGGACGCTTTGGCTGTGAAGTTCGGTATGGTTGGTAAGGCCCAACAGCAGCGAGAAAGTATGTTGCGCTACGGCAGATGTGCTGTACCCCGCCACATTCGTCACGACGATGCCCTGCTTACGGGCAGCGGCCAGATCTACATTGTTGTAGCCCGTGGCGGTTACGCCAATGTAGCGGAGGTTGGGTAGTTGCGCCAGCGTTTCGGCGGATAAAACTACCTTGTTGGAAAGAATGATTTCGGCGTCGGCGGCTCTGTCCACGATCTCCTCGGGGGCTGTACGATCATAGACTGTGAAATCACCGAGTTTTTTCAATGGCACCCAGCTTAGGTCACCGGGGTTGAGGGTATATCCGTCGAGGTAGGTGATGTTCATGGTTTCGAGTGGCAAAGCTCGTGATAATAAAAAGAGCAAACTTATTCTTACTTCTATTCTGGAAAAATCTGCGACGAATCAGCACTTTGCGGCTTTGTCACTTTGCCTCTATGCCCCTTCTTTCTAAAAACGTACACTACTCCAAAGTGACTTTTCAGTACGCCACTGGAAAAGCCGTCGGCGATGTATGGATTCAATTCCAGGGCAATCTGGATCTGCCGGTTCTGGGAAAATGGGGATGCTCGTACGCCCAGATTGATGGAATAGCCATCCACCGTGATGAGCCGGGCGTCGGGGTCGGCGATGCGGTAGAGCGGATTGACGCGCAGGCCACCGCCAAGGTACCATTGGGCAACTTCGCCCCTTTTCAGATTGATGAGCGGCAATAAATCCACGCTCAGACTACTAAAGAGTGAGTTGGTCTGAACGCGGGTATCGAGCCAAACGGCTTTTTTAGGATTGGTGCTGAATGCCAGTAACCCGCTCCACGGGTAATATGATGCAGAACCCTGAGCATAGCTAACCCGCTGTAAACTCAGAAGGATAAATGCTATCAGGAAAACTCTTTTGAATGGCGCCACCGCTTAACGCCGCACGGCGCTTTTTATGGCCGCTGGCATTTGCATCGTGTTCATTTTCTTCATCATCTTCCGCATTTCGTCAAATTGCTTGAGAAGGTTATTGACTTCCTGCACTGAAGTACCACTACCACTGGCGATCCGCTTTTTGCGGCTGCCGTCGATGATTCCGGGCGTTTCCCGTTCTTTCTTAGTCATCGACTGAATAATGGCCTCGATGGGCTTGAAAGAATCGTTATCCACGTCAAGGTCCTTCATAGCGCTTCCCATGCCGGGAATCATACCTACGAGATCCTTGATGTTACCCATTTTCTTGATCTGCTGCAGCTGGCCGAGGAAGTCGTCGAAGTCAAACTTGTTGGCCCGCATCTTGGCGTTGATGCGCTTGGCTTCATCTTCATCGAAAGCCTGCTGTGCGCGCTCTACCAGCGATACTACGTCGCCCATGCCGAGGATTCGGCTGGCCATACGATCGGGGTAGAAGGCATCCAGCGCCTCCATCTTTTCGCCCGTACTGATGAACTTGATGGGCTTCTCGACTACCTGCCGAATGGATAGCGCCGCACCACCACGCGAATCACCGTCGAGCTTGGTAAGTACCACACCATCGAAATTCAACCGCTCGTTGAAGGTTTTAGCGGTATTGACTGCATCCTGCCCCGTCATGGAATCCACCACAAACAGAATTTCAGTCGGTTTCACGGCCTTCTTGATGTCCTCGACCTCCTGCATCATTACTTCGTCCACGGCCAGACGTCCGGCGGTATCCACAATAACAATTTTCTTGTTGGTCTTGCGGGCGTGGGCAATGGCGTTGGTGGCAATCTGGACCGCATTTTTATTCTCAGGTTCGGAGTACACCTCCACGCCAATCTGCTCGCCAAGTACTTTGAGTTGGTCTATGGCCGCCGGGCGGTACACGTCACAGGCGGTGAGCAAGACATTACGTCCCTGCTTTTTGAGCATGGTGGCCAATTTGCCGGAAAAGGTCGTTTTACCCGAACCCTGCAGACCCGCGATCAGCACCACGGCAGGATCACCCTTGATATCTATACTTTCGGCATTGCCGCCCATCAGTTCGGTCAGCTCTTCCTGCACAATCTTGACGAACATCTGTCCCGGTTCCACCGAGATCAGAATCTTACGATCCAGAGCTTTTTCCTTAATACGATCCGTAATTTCCTTAGCGACCTTGAAGTTGACGTCGGCATCAACCAGAGCGCGGCGCACTTCTTTGGTTGTGGCGGCCACGTTGATGTCCGATATCCGGTCTTTGCCTTTGAGGGTGCGGAAGGCAGAGTTTAATTTATCCTGTAAGCTTTCAAACATGGAAACAATTTTGAATGAGAGAATGAGAGAACGAGAGAATCTTTCGGTAGTATTCTCTCATTCTCAAATCTTGACAAAGTTAATAATAAAAAGCGGGGCTGGAAGCAACTTGCTGCTTCACCATTCTTTAAAGACAAAAAATACGGCTAATACAATCAATCCGAAGCCCACCAGATAGTTCCATTTCACTTCTTCTTTCAGATACAAAACCGCAAAACCGATAAACACCGCCAGGCTCACTACTTCCTGGATGGTTTTCAATTGGAAAGCCGTAAAGTACGCCGCTCCGATTCGGTTAGGGGGTACAGCCAGGCAGTATTCCAGTAGCGCCACCGACCAGCTGATCAGGATCACCTGCCAAAGCGCTTTGTCAGGAAAACGTAGATGCCAGTACTAGGCAGTAGTCATGAAGAGATTTGAGAGTATTAGCAGCCCGACAGTTTTCATATTCGATAATTGGGAGTTAGTTGGGTCATATCAAGCACAATGACTTGACCCGTCAAATTTTACATTTTTCCGGAAAGACTTTTCTGCCACTAGGTAGTTATGCGAGCGCTTTTATTTTCACCGTTCTTATAATCCAATACAGCAACAGCCCAATCGGCCCCAGCATGAAACAGAAAAGGATCGGCACGATCACCCACCAGTGGGGAATACCGCGTTCCTGGGCATCGCGCAGCACCACGCTTCCGGCGATGAGATCGAAGGCCAGGTAGTGAATCCAGCCTGCCAGCATTACCCCGTCGCCACCGTTTTGGAACAGGCCTTTTACACCTTCCAGCGTACTAAATGCTTCAAAGTCGAGCGGATCTCCGGCAAAGATATAGAAGGCATAAAAAATCGCCAGCACGACGGGAATCAGAAAAGATTTCACCAAAAACTGCGTAACGGACCAGCGAGGGGCCACGACCATGAGCAGCCATTGCGGCAGGACGAGGGCGTTTGCGATTTGGAAGGCGGTGTCTGGGGTCATAGAAGAGGGAATTTGTTTGGGAACGAAAATTTAAACAAAAAATCCTGCACCCGGTTGGATTTTTGTAAATGAACGCTCCGCATCCACTCCACATCGTCTGGTTTAAACGTGACCTGCGCCTGCAGGATCACGCTCCGCTCAAATCGGCGTTGGAAAACGGCGATTCGGTGCTTTTACTCTACATCTGGGAACCGTCCCTGCTGCGAGATCCGCACTACGCCGCGCGGCACTGGCGATTTGTGAGTGAGTCGCTGCGCTGCCTCGACCAGCAATTGGAACGCTATGCTACCCAAATCCGGCAATTGGCAGGAGAAGTGGTACCGGTTTTGTCGGAGATTCATCGGCAGTTTCCCATAGCCGCCCTTTATTCCCACGAAGAAACGGGCCTGAAAATCACGTATGACCGGGATAAAGCCGTGGCTGAATTTTGTCAAAAAGAAGGCATAGTCTGGCATGAGTACCAGCACAATGGCGTACAGCGCGGCCTACCTAACCGTAATACCTGGAAAGAAGACTGGCATACTTACATGAATGCCCCCATGGCGCAGCCCGCCCTACCGCGCCTGATGTACGACGCGGCCCGGATTGAACTACCCCATGAAATAGCCGATTGGGAGAATCTACCAGACCTTCCGGCAGAGATTTCTGGCAGCCGTGAGTTTCAGCCAGGTGGCGAGGAAGCAGCGCATCGTTATCTGAACAGTTTTTTTCAAAAGCGAGCTACTGACTACAGCCGCACGATCTCTAAGCCCGAGGCTAGTCGGCGGGGCAGCGGGCGACTTTCGCCATATCTGGCTTGGGGGAACCTTTCGGTCAGGACGATATTCCAGCGTTACAAGCAAGCTCTGCGCGAGGAGTTAATTCCGCGCCGCAATCTGATTGCCTTCGGGTCGCGGCTGCGGTGGCACTGCCATTTTATCCAGAAATTCGAGAGTGAAGACCGCATCGAGTTCGAGAACGTCAACCGCGCTTACGATGCGCAAGTGAAGGTTTTTGACAACGAGCGATTCAGAGCCTGGGGCGAAGGTCGCACGGGTTTTCCGTTGGTGGACGCCTGTATGCGCTGCCTGCACGAAACGGGCCATCTCAATTTCAGGATGCGGGCCATGCTGGTATCATTCCTCACGCACCTGCTGTGGCAACCCTGGAAGCCGGGCGCGGTGCATCTGGCCTCCCTGTTTCTGGACTTCGAACCGGGCATCCATTACGCGCAGTTCCAGATGCAGACGGGCGTGACAGGTGTCAATACAGTCCGTGTCTACAATCCCGTGAAGCAGTCCTATGATCACGATCCTGCGGGTACTTTTATCGAAAAATGGGTACCCGAACTCGCCGCTTGTCCGCCCGCCTTTCGGCACGAGCCCTGGAAAATGACCCCGATGGAACAGGATATGTACGGTTTTCATCTCGGCACTGATTACCCCGAACCAATCGTGGCAATCACGGAAGCTCATCGTGCCGCGCGTGAGCGGGTTTGGGCCTTCCGAAAACTACCTGAAGTAAAAAAAGAAGGCGAGCGAATTTTGAAACGGCATGTGGTACCGGGTCGCCGGCAACGCTGGTAACAGGATGTCCGTCAGGGCCGAAAGCGATAGTGGAGCTGTAGCGTATTACCACCCGAAACTACGTAATCATAAAGACCGAATGACACGCCCACACCCGGATAGTATGGCGTTTCGCCTTTACCGACTACTCGCAGATGATGGCTCCAGCGCGTTTCCCAGCGCAGCAGCCAACGCGGCCCGAGAAAAAAATCATAGGCGTAGTAAGGCTCAAATCCGACGCCGAAGTTGTTCACCACATCGCGGGTTTGATAGTCGCCGAAGGATGGACCTTTGTACAATAAATCCGTGGCGTACCCAGTGTAAGTAAGCATGCCTCTGATACCCAACTTGGAGTGTCGCTTTCTCTGGCCCAATGCCCATTCCACGCCCCCCTTTCCGTACCAGCCAACTACCTCCTGCCGCCGCGCGATGGATTCAAGATCCGTAACCTCAGCCTTGATGAAGCCTGCGAGTCCGTTCCAGTAAAAATTATCGCTAATTTCTCCCCCCAGTACTACTTCTACAATGCCGCGATTGTGCAGCCGGGCAGATTGACTCGATGGAAGGGGAAGGTCATTATTAAATACCAGGAAGGGCACATTTTTAAATACATCGAGACCAACGGTAAATCTCTTCTGGCCAGAAAAGCTAGGTCGAACGGAAGAAATAGTATCTACTTCGACCGATTGACCAAAACTCAAATGAGAAACCATTATTCCTCCGATACAGAACAGAAAAAGCGAAATCTCTTTCACGCTATGATGAGGTATCTAGTTATAACTGGTCGCGTCGACCAAAATTCCGTACGCACCGCTGCCATTCAGTCCTTCCACCTTGCCAGTGTAGGGATAGTAGGTAGCCGTAGTATTGCTGAATGTACTATGGAAATGCGGCCCGTCCGGTTCGGCGATATCCAGATAGTAACCGCATTCGCTGCAGGTATCGAAGATTCTTTTGTAAAAGAGCGTCAGGGTATCCACCCGGTCGGCAAAATAGAACAGATAGGTCGTGCTATCCTGCAGCAGCGAAAGCGGGAGTTGCCCCGAGCCGCTGCTTCCTTTTATGCTAAACTGCCGGAAAAGTGAATCGGATTTCACACCTATGGCACTGACACTTTGTAAAGAAGAAGTGGGAGTTTCGCTACGCGAAACCGAAAGGCTAATGGTAGGTTCAGCCCTCGGACCGCAGTCGTAGCAGCCTGCCAGACCTACCATCCCACCCAGAAAAAAGAAGGTGTGGATTATTTTTTTCATAGCTTGGCGGACATATGATTTAATATTTCCTATGTATCCTATAAAGCAGCAATATATCTGAAAAGTCCGACTTTATCTATCAGAGAAATAAGCGCTAATATTAGTTTCCTACTCAAGGTACCTTACATTTGCGATCATGCCCCACCTCGCCGCCGATCTTATCAAGCTCAACAACCTCCAACTGGCCGGAAAACTGGTCAGTGAAGAACTCTGGCTGGGCATTCACGGCAGCCGGCGTTCGGGTGTGGGCGTGGAATTCGAGCAGTATCGCCACTACCAGCCCGGCGACGATCCCAAGCGCATCGATTGGAAACTTTACGCCCGTACGGGCAAACACCAGGTGCGCGAGTCGGCTACGGAGAGCAGTCTGCACATCCGCTTTTTGCTCGATCTTTCCGGCTCGATGAACTACACCGAACAGGCAATTAGCCGCTTGGATTATGCCCGGATTCTGCTGGCGTCACTGGCGTATCTGGGCTATCGACAAGGCGATGCCATGAGTTTGTACGCCCTGCAAGAGGGTACTTTGCAGACCATAGCCGTTGCAGGCAAGCAGGCATTTCAGAAGATTTTATTCGGTCTGGAAAAAGCCGAGGCGCACGGCGAATGGCGGGGCGGAGCAAGTACTTTCCCAGAATTCTACACCCGGCAAAAGGAAATGCTCGTCTTCGTTTCGGACTTGTGGCAGGTCGGCGATGAATGGATCGACTTTATCAAGGGCATCGCCAATCCGCGCCGGGAGGTAGTTATCTTCCAAATTCTGGGTGATCAGGAAATGGAATTTGACCTGAAAGGTTTTTACCGCTTCCAGGATCTCGAAACGGGCCGCGAAGTAGAGCTCGAAGCCGACGCGGTACGCGACACTTTCCATCAAAACGCCACGAAGTACCTGGACGATCTGGAAGAAGCCCTGCGACTACCCCACGTGCATCTGATTCGCGCCCGACTGAGTAACCCGATTGCAGTAGTTTTGCGTGATTTTCTGGCCAAGCGATAAAAGTAAAAAAAAGCTACTCAGGCTTGATTCTCACGATTTTGCCATCGCGCATCACCACAAGGTCAGTGCCTTTCTGCTTTTTAAATTCGATGAGTTTTTCGTAGGATTTTTTGAGCCCTGTCTGAATCTTATCTCTCAATTCTATTTGCTCTTCAACGGTAGTCATAGTAATTTTCTATCTCTTTAAATTTCAAATTATTCAATAACTACAAGTTATTCAATAACTACAAGATTTCCATTGATCATTTTTGCTTCCGCTACTTTCACTATCTTCACAATCCGAAGATAAACAAAATCCAGCGTCCAAAATCTACTATCCAGCATCCAAGATAATGCAATTCCTCCAACCCCCTCTTCTTTGGGGTACTTTGGCCATCGCCATCCCGATCGCTCTCCACTTCTGGCATCAGAAAAAAGGGAAAGTCATTGCCTGGGCGGCGACGCGATTTTTGTTCGAGAAAAACCAGCAATCGCGGCGGGGGCTGCGGCTGGATCAACTTTTGCTGCTGGCGCTGCGCTGTTTGGTACTACTCACGGTGGTTTTCTTGTTGAGTGAGCCATTTTTTAATAACAAAACCACGGCGACGGCATTACAAAAAATCCACCTCGTGCAGCCTGATGATTTTGTGGTGGACAACTACCGCTTCGAACTGGAACGGGCCCGCCGCGACGGCGAAGAAGTGTACTGGCTGACACCCGCGACGCCCTCTGCCAACGAACTCAAAGTACCACCCGCCGAACGTAGCGCCTGGAACGCCGTACTTTTACAAAAAGCTCTGAATCAAGTGGCACGGGAAGGAGCGGAACTACACCTTTATATCAAAAACGAACGGCCGCCGAACCCCCTGCCTTTCATCCAAACGCCCGCTAAATTCCGTCTGCACGCAGTGGTCGATACGCTTGGGAAAAGTATTCGTAACTACCGGCTCGTAACGGATAATCAAAAGCTTTACGTCAATGCCAGTAATCGCCTTGCTACGGGTTCCGACAATCCTACCGTGACTTTCGCGGCGCAGCCCGTAGCCGAAGGAACGCTCAGAGCGACGATCGACTTAAAAAATCCGCTCGAACGCAAAACCGCTGCGGCCGCACTGCGGGCCTTTGGCGAAGTGTACAATCTGGAAATCGAAGTAGCGGAAAAGGAAAACGTGGCTCGTCCATCAGATGTGGCTATCACGGAGACACAACCCGCCGCACCACAACCCGCAACGTTGTACGTAGTAACGAATCAGGCAAGAATGTCGGCCTACCCGAATGTCGTATATTTCCCCGAAAAACTGACGCCGCAAGCTTCCCCTTTCGTTGCTAACGGTCAACTACCCGAATGGCTGGGAGAGCAACTGCTGGACCATTGGGAAATCAAGGGCGATCCTACGCCCATGAGTGAAGCGGAGTGGCAGACTTTATTTACGTCTACTATCCGAATGGTCGGAAATTTTTCGGCTTCCACGCAGCAAATTATTTTTATCCTATTGCTCATTCTTGTTATTTTGGAGCGAATTGTTGCCCTGACAAGAAACGCATGAGCGAACTCCACCGCCTGATTGCCTCAGTCCGAACCCAGTTGTACGCCAACGCTCTGCTGCGTTGCGCGTTGCTGGCTGCCGCGGCGTCGTTAATCGCTTCGGCATTGACGGATTCGCTGGTAGCTCAGATGGTCGCCACATTGGCGGCGATTTTGGCGGGCGTTTTTATCACTAAAATTTACGAGCCCAAAAAGCCGGAAGCTTTCGCGCTGATTCACCAAAAAGTACAAGGCACCGAATACAGCCTGGCGTTGCTGGACAAGGAAAACCTGAACCTGGCGGAGCAATTGCAGCTGGAGCGATTGTACGGCCAAATCGAAGGCCAGCCCCCACCAAGCGTTTGGCGGGCGCAGCTCTGGCCTTATGCTCTGCTGCTAGTGGGAGCAATTCTATTTCGGCTGACGGCACCTTATTTTGGGTCAAAAAACAGAATCGATAAAGCGGAGCAAAAGGTTTTTAATCAAAAAACAGAAAAGCAGGAGGTACTGCCGCCCAGTCTGCAATCGGCAAAAGTAACTGTCCAACCTCCAGCCTATTCGGGTTTACGATCCTCTGAATCCACGGATCTAAATGTGGCGGCGCTGAGTGGTTCGCGGCTGGCCTGGCAGGTCAAACTCGCGAACGCTGCGGGCATTTCGCTGCGGCTTTCGGACGGCAAAAGTCAGGGGAGTATTTTCCAGGAAAAAGAAGGTACGTATGAGTACCGCGACCGACTACTGCATTCGGGCATTTATAACCTGAAAGCTTACCGCGGCGATTCGCTGGTGTGGCAGTCGGAGTTTTACCGGCTGGAAGCGCAGCCCGATTTGCCACCCAAAATTACGCCCGCGAGCAAGGAACTCTACCGCTATCATTTACTGAACGACGCCAAAAAGATTTCTGTCTCGGCCAAAATCTCCGACGACTTTCGGGTGCAGAACGCCTTCATCGTTGCCACGCTGGCACGGGGTTCGGGCGAAAACGTGAAGTTCCGGGAAGTTCGTCTGCCACTGACCCCAAGTACTTTCCGGGAAGCAAATCTTACCAAAGTACTCGACCTGAAAGCACTGGATTTCACGCCCGGCGACGAACTGTACTACTATTGGGCCGCCGTGGACAACCGTCAGCCAGAGGCCAATTTCACCAAGTCGGATACCTACTTCATTGTCTATCGCGACACTACGCAGATGGAAGAATCCGAACTGGCGACGATGGCTGTGAATCGGATGCCGGAGTACTTTCGGAGTCAGCGGCAGATCATTATCGACACGGAAAAGCTGATCGCGAAACGTAAAAAAATAGCGGACAAAGAATTCAAGTCTACCTCCAACGAAATAGGTTTCGATCAGAAAGTACTTCGGCTGCGTTACGGCCAGTTTTTGGGAGAAGAATTTGAAACGAATATTGGCGGTGGAGGACCACCGGATGAACACGACAGCGACGGAGCCTCGTTGGAAGGATTTATGCATAAGCATGATACCGAAGAAGAACACGCGGCGGTAGTAGAAACGCCGTCGCATGATCACGATCATGGCTCCACCTCGCCTGGCGAGCAACAGGACCCACTGGCCGCGCTGATGGAGCAATACGTCCACGCGCACGACGACGCAGAGGTAAATACTTTTCACGAACAATCTACCCGCTCTTTGTTAAAAATGGCTTTGGAACAAATGTGGCAGTCGGAGCTACACTTGCGCCTGTACGAACCCGAGAAGGCGTTGCCTTTTGAAAATAAGGCTTTAGAGTACCTCAAAACTGCCCAGCAAAAAGCCCGTACTTACGTCAAGAAAAGTGGATTTGATCCTCCGCCCCTGAAAATAAAGGAAACCCGCCTGACGGGAGACCTCGACAAAATAAACGAACGCTACCGACAGGAGCGGAGCTACGAACGTGAACAACTGGCCGTCAAGATCAGTCGGGTACTTAGCTACCTGGAACTACCCAAATTATCGGCGACGCAGCAGCGGGATGTACAGCAAGTGGGTACCCAACTGGCCGAGACGACAATCAACAGCGGGCTAAAAAACTGGGCCGTGCTGAGCGACTTGCAGAAACTGGCGAGTGGTAAAAAGCTTTCCAATAAAGAGAATGCACGAGTCAAAACGTTTCTTTTACCCTTAGCCAATCCAGCCTGGCAAACTACCTCCTCTCACCGCAGCGACCCGAAACTGGAAGCCGCCTTCTGGCGACGCCTTTTATGATTTCCTTCGATTTTTCCTTCCATTCATCTGATCCCCTGCATTGGATATCGTTCATTTTGCTAGCAACTTTTCCCTTGGTAGTTGCCGGGATTCTGTGGAAAAACAAGACTTTGCCGCCAGGCCGGAAATGGTTGCGCGGTGGACTCAGCCTGCTGCTGTGGTTAGTCGTGTTAGGGTACTTTTTACAGCCGATCTGGACGGTAACTACCGATTCCCGGCGGGCGTTGCTGGTTGGAGAGGAAGTACCTAATGTAATCGCCCGTGAATTTCAGGATAGTTTAGGGTTGAAGGAGCGATTCGGAGCGCAGGAATTTTTGAAGAAAAAGCTATCGGCGAATTTCGATTCGGTCACCCTTTTGGGACAAGATTTTCCGACGAGCCTACTGGCACAAATCACTGCCGGGGCGGTGGACTGGAAGCCTCATTTCTCGAAAAATCAAATTCAGAATCTCACCTGGCAAGGTATCGTCCGGCAAGGCGAAATGCAGCGTGTCGCTGGCATCGTGGAATCTGATAAAAAACAATGGATCAAAATAAAATACGCAGGAGAAACGCTGGATAGCACTAAGCTTTCCGAAAAGCAGAAATCTTTTGTACTCACTTTCCCGGCTTTCACTGAGGGCCGCACCTCAATGGAGCTATTCCTGGGAAGTACTTTCGTGGATACGCTCCGTTTCTTCGGGCGTCCGCGCCCGGTACCTTCCTACCAGTTTGTCCTGGACAGCCCCGATTTCGAGAGCCGCACCTTGGCCGAATGGCTGGGTCGCCGGGGAGATGCCGTATCTGTGACGACGACCGTTTCCAAGGGTATTCAGCAAAGTACTACCATCAACGAAGGGGTCGAAAAAGGCGAATTACCGGATGTAGTTATTACGGATGTTGGAAATGCCGGGAATACTCTGGTAAAAAAAGTACTTGCTGCCGGGAAAAGTATCCTTTTCATTGGCTTAACCCAGCCGGAAGCGAATCTCGCCAGCATCAATCGTGCGTTAGGAACAGGCTTTTCCGTGAGAAGAAGTACTCCTGAGAGCTCGATTCAATTGCAGCCGAACCTAACCGCCTTGCCGTATAAATTCAACGAAGTACTTCCACAACTGCTGGCCCCTGATTATCCGGTAGCGGTCTGGAACAAAGTGGGAAAAGTGGGCGTGAGTCTGCTGAATGAAACCTTTCCCCTCAAACTCAGTGGCGACAGTGTGGCTTATGCCAAAGTCTGGAACACGATTCTGGCGCAGGTGCAGCCACCTTTGGCAAACGCCCTGACGGCAGAGGCGCCCTTATTTAAAGGTTTATCGGGAAATATTCTTCTAAGCACCCAATCACAACTTCCTGACCGGCTCCCAATTGCCCAGGATACGATTGGGCTATCTGTTTCTCCAATCAACGAACACTCGGCAAAGACGGAGTACCTGTTCGGGCAATCGGGCTGGGTAACGCTGGGTGATTCGGCGGAGGTATACGTGGAAGATTCAACGTCCGCATTCTTTCCAGCCCGACGTATGAATGATTATATGAGGGCGCAACGAGCGGCGCGATTCTCGGCGACAAATATCAACTCAAAACCTCAGCGGCAGGAGAAAGTAAACGACTGGGTGTGGCTAGCCTTATTTGTTATGAGTTGCACTGCCCTCTGGGTTGAGCCTAAGCTATAAAACTAACCCACGCGATGGGGCCCCAATCAGGGCATCTTTTCAAAAACAAACAAATCCACGGCCCGCCATTCGCCGTCTTTGTTATTGGCCCGGCGGATTACAAGCTGCGTAGGCGACCGGCGTTCGTAGATGATTCGCACCGAGGCATCGTCCTTCTCAAACAGCGCTTCGTTCTTTTTGGCCGACAAAAAGACGTAATGATCATGTTTGTCTTTTTCTTCCAAACCGACCATACCCGGCTTGAAATGTTTGACCATGGCCACGGGTCCGTTGTCGGTTTGCTCGAAGACGAACATTTCGTACATCGTAGGTTTGTCATCTTTCATCATGCGAATGTACCCGACGATATTGTCGGCCGCCGGAGCTGTCCAGGAAGCTTCAATGGGCCCACCGTTGAAAGTCCCCAGCCAGTGTCCTTCCAGGAAGCTAAGATCAGAAAGGCTGCCTTTTTGGGCCTGAGCAGGAAGGGAGAGAAACAAGCCGACCATGAAAACCGCCAGCAAATTCAGGAAATGTTTGTATCTGAATTTCATAAACTACTCTTTTTTATTGCCAAAAAGTCTGACCCGGCTTTCGTTACCTGCCAGCAATCGGCCAATGTTCTTCTTATGAGTTAGAACGACCAATATAAACATCACAAAACCGAAGACGACCAATAGCGTTTCGGGTTGCCCAAACATACCCAACAAAGAGAAAACAGGGAAGGCCAGGGTAGCCAACATAGAACTAAGCGACACGTACTGTGAAGTAAGGAGAGTTAAGATAAAAATGGTAATGCATACCAAGGCCAGTTCACTATGAACCGCCAATACCATCCCGAGCAACGTGGCGACTCCTTTCCCACCTTTGAAATTCACAAAGACCGGATAAATGTGCCCCACGATAGCGACCAGACCAAAGACAATTTTGTAGGAAAGAAGTTCTTCTGAACCTATAACGTTGAAATAGTACAAAAGCAAGGCCAGACAGGTGGCTGTCCAACCTTTGAGGATGTCGATCAGCATTACGATGGTGCCAGCTCTTTTGCCCAATGTTCTGAAAGTATTGGTAGCGCCGGCGTTGCCGCTACCGTGCTGGCGCACGTCTATGCCAAAGTAGCCAATTCCATACCAAACCGACGTGGGGATGGAGCCTAGAAGGTAGGCCCCCGTAAAAGTAATCAGAAACAAACCGAAAGTCATATTTTGTATTATTTTAAGGTGCGGGGCGCATTATCCTATAAATGCGCACAAAAATACAATGTCAGGCGACAATACCAAGGGATTATGATATTTACCACTTAACAATGACTTAATATATAAAATAATTGTACCAAAAAGGCTTTTTTTAGAATCCTTCGGAGGCCTCTACTTTCTTTTTCTCCGCTTTTTTCTTAGCATCTTTCTTTGCAGCAGCGGCTTTGGCAATGCGCGCCTTTTTAAGGGCAGGTTGATAGAAATCGGAGAAACGATCGAGGAACAGGTTTTTTTCCTCAAATCCCAGTGGAATCAGCGCGCCATCTTTAACCTTGGCGTTTTGGGACTTTGCCATGATTTGATCATTGAAATTTACGTCCGACGACACGATGCCCAACTGTTTTTGCGCGTAATCCATGAAAAACCATACATCAGGCGACAGTTCCAGATACAGGCTAAATTCGTCGCCCATATCGGTGCGGCGTAACTCAAATTGCCCCTCCATCTGTGCATTGATGTCGTTACGTCCCAAATTGGACATACCAATGGGTCCCATCGAAAAATACGCCCCGTGGACATCGGACCAGCGAAGATTGAGATTGGAAAGTACCATTGACGCATCCAGTTCAGGCGAAGCTTCGAAAAGTGGTCTGTAGCCAGCGGCAATTTTGGTTAGGTACTCATCGGCGGCTTTCTGGCCAATGATCGCGGCGAGTTTGGAAATCAGCCGGTCCTGGTCGTCCTCGGCGGGGTCGCTGTTTTGCTCGTCCAGGTTGGTCTGCACAATCTTGGCGGCCAGCTCAGTCGCAATGGGCGACAGCGCAGGCAGGTTCAGCATCAACAATGTGTTGAATTCGTAGCGGGCACTGTCCACTTGCACGTCAACCTGCCCTGCCGCCCGACCCAGCGCGGGCTCAGTGATCTGGAGCGGGCCTCTGAACGATGCTACACCTTTCTGATCGTCGAACACAAAGGCGTTCTCTTCATTGACCAGGCTGTCGGCACCCAGCGGCGGCATAATCACAAATGCTTTTCTCTCTTCATTGTAGCGCAGGTTGCCCTGAGCCGTGTAAATGTCCTGATCGCGCTCGGTGAATTTCGGAGAAAGAAAACTGAGGTACATTCCCCCACCCGAACGGTAATGCAGCCCGGCAAAGAGCGGCTGATCCACTTCATTTTTTAAGTCCTTATTGACTTTAATCGAAATAATTCCCGTCGAATCGGTACCATCTTCCTTAAACGTGATCCAGGAACTGGATAAATCGGGCCGTGGCTTCAGCAAAGGACGAATCAGTCCGTCCAGTTGCAGCGCAGGCTCGTAGGCAATCAAGTTAACGTCGCCCTTATACTGCATTCGTGGTGCCAGCTGGAACTTATCATCCTCGGTCACGCGGGCGCGGGCAGTAGTATAGTAGCCAACTGTGGTTGAGGCGGTAGTGGCGGTCTTCTTCGTTTTTTTGGAATTGTCGGCTACCGCCGCCCCTATTTCGTGCAACTCAAAGTTACCCATCTTGATATTGAAGGTATCCTTCCGGGAGGTCACATATTGGTAGGTCGCTGACCCCTCAAACTGATTGCGTGAGCTAATGCGAATATTGGCATCTTTCAGCCGGTGTGAACTATTAAGCGTGTCTATCTCGATGCGGGCGTTTTTGAACTCGGTCATCTCACCATTTTTGCGAACGCTTACTACGCCCTTATCAGGAATGATTTTTACATCGGCGGTACGGATGTAAGGTACGCCGCTGACGTTCAGCGTCATCTTTTCAATCTCATAAAGTGCGGCGGAGCCGTTGAAGGCTAGTCCTTCCTGCTCAGGAGCAGTGGCGGTGAAGGTAGAATTAGCCACATCACCCTTCATTGCGATGGTTTTATTGGCAATATTCCAGCGAGCCTTGTTAATGGAAGTCCGATAAGCCGCATAAGGAAATTCCAGCGCGGAAGAATCGGTACCGAAGCCTGTATCCGTCGTGGTCATTTCCACAAGGTTTTTGGCAATGTTGAAATCCACGTCCACATTTTTGCCTAATAGTATAGGCCGGAATGATTTTTCCTGACCAGCGGTCACGGTAAGTTGCGACCGATTAGCAATAAAGCCCTCCTTATTGAACTTTATGTCCTGAGAAATCAGCTCGGAATCTTTGCGCTTCAGCTCACCCTGGCCGTATAAACCCGCCGAGCGCAGCAATAGTCCGCCCTCCAGCTGTGTGGTGCCCGCGTAAAAGTTAAAGGCATTGCCCTTGGTAGCAATGAACATGCTGTCTGCCTTGGGGAACCAGCGGAGCGAGTAGTTTTTCAGCTCAACTTTGGGAAAGTACCCCTTGCCGATCGTAGTTTCTTTGATCGTAGCCTCATTCCCGGAAGCCAGTAGCGAATCGGTCGTCAGGAGCATTTCTTCGGTGGGAAGTACGGCCGCCAGGTGCGTAAGTGTGCCGGCCGTACGTAAGCCCGCATTATCCATCACTAGTGGTTCACTCAACTTCACCGTCGATTTTCCCTGGTACAACTTCATGGCTTCGGTAGTTTTATATTTAAAGCCCAGCGAATTATCGTCCATGCTTTTCAGGGTAGTTTTGAAAGGCGGCAGAATACCGTCGGAATTGAAAGTACCTGTAAAAACTACATCGCGCTTGTCCAGGCTATCGTAATCGAGTTTGGGGATCTTGAAAAACACATCGCGGTTGTATTTCAAATCCTTGCGTACTTCCTGATCAAAAAAGACGGTCATGCCTTCGGGAATCACCAAACGCGGCGACTTGCCGCCCTTTTGTCGGCCCGATTTATTCTTGGGATCGCTGAGATAAAAAGTACCTCCCTTCTCGTACTTCACATGACCGCCTACTTCGCCCGTCATGCCCTTGGCGTACTTTTCCTGGGGCGTATAGGTGATAGAATCTACCTGATTGAGATTGACAAAGAATTGGTCGTAGTTGAATTTCAGGCCACTGCCCGTAAAGCGAAAATTTGCCGATTTGAGCTGACCATTCACCGTGAAGTCGCGCCCGCGCCCAATCACTACTATTTTATCGGAAGGCACGGCCACGATTTTCAGCGAATCGCTGACCACAAACCGTTCTACCCCGCGCACAGTCAGGAGCGTATCTTTAAGAGAAATACTGGCGTTGGCATTTTCGCTATTCGTTTGGTACTGCGAGAGAATCTGAAAATTATCGTAATCGCTTTTTTCCAGATTGGCCAGAATGTACAAGATTCCCTTCTTGCTCAACCGGAATTGATCCGCCTCCGCATTGCTATCAAAGTACCCGTCAAGTGCGAGGGTTTCAAGGGCATTACGCATAATATTGGCATCCTGCCGGTACTGCGTAGCCAGATCGTAAGGGGAAAAAGACTGTACTTTCTTAGTCTGTACGTAGTTGGCAGCCATCAGCAATGGCTGAAAACCAAAATCCTCGGCAATGCCCGTGAAGCGTTGCTTCCTGAAGTAATCGAAAGATTCCAGCCGCGCGGGTATTTCCTTTTTCCCCACAATCATATAGAATTCTACCTGCTCTTTGGGAAAGTCCCAACGCAGGGCTTCAGCCCAGATATTCATCTTATGATAGCTGTCGATATAAGGCAAAGCCGCATAAGGCGTACCATCGGCCCGCTCAAGCCGCAGTTGGCCTGCATCGTCGCTGTACCGGAAGCGTACTCCGGGATGGTAAACAGAATCGCGGCCCAGCGGCAGCGAAAATTCGGCCACTTTTGCCGCTACGGTAGAATCAGTGAGGATAAAACGTTTGCTGGCGGCCCGAAAAGAGGGCTTATCCTGGTAGGTAACGTATAACTGCGCAGGTTCACCTGTAAGCGAAGTACTGTACACGGTAGTTCCCACCAGACTGAAACCACCTCTGTATATCATGCTTTTGCGGGCGTTGCGCAGCACGGCATCGTTCTTCCGGGACACAAAACGCGGAAATGTAGCGGGCTTGCCGGCAGGACGGCGGGTCGCTTTATATTCAAACACGCCCTGCACGGGTTTTTGCAGCCGGGTTTCGTCGTGCAACATAGCATTCTCAACGGTCAATCTGGGGTTGACAACATTGAAGCTGTAATCCGTAAATTCTGCGGAGATAGAAGGGTCTCCCGCTACCGCCCAGTCGAACTTTCCGCCTTTGCCCACGAACGTGCCCCCCCGCAGGGAAACCGCGCCGGTACTTGGTCCAAACACGGCGGAGTCGCCACCGGAAACCATGGCAAAGGCAGCATCTTTCAGGTCGAGCAGCGCACCCGTCAGGGTAGGGAGAGGTTCAGTACTTGTCAAAACCAACGCGGCGGTATCGGAAGGCGTATCCCAGCCATCGTTGGCGGGAGCGGTGGCAGTAGGCGCATCTTGGTCAGGCTTGGAATCGTCGAAGCGGAATCGGTAACTTCCGGCCACTACGTAGAGTTTGTTAAAATTGGAAGAATAAAGCTGCCGCTTTTCCAGAAGCAACTGCATGTTCTCCAGAACCTTTTGGAAAGTCTTGCCGTCATAGAGTTCGCTGGCCCGATCAAGTGTGGCCAGAAAGCCGTTCACATCGGCTTCAGGCTGAGTGAGAACTGTGCGGAAGTTGCGCATGAGGAGGTAGAAAATAGGTCCAGCCTTTTGTCCCTTAGCCGCCATTTTACGCATGATGTTCGCGAATTGGCTTTGCTGTGCCGTCGAGGGGGTACTCATCCAGATCGTGTCCAGTTCGGCGGCCGCTTTGGCGTAGAGGGGATTGCGGCTATCCTGCATAACTTTCTTGGCCTCCACCATGAAGGCGCCCGGTTCTTCGGAGAATTTCAGGTTCTGGGCATAGATTTTACTGCCTGCAAGCAGTATTACTACCAGAAAAGCGGTGAGCTTATTGAATGTATTTCTTGATCTCATTAATCCAATGATTATACGCGTTTTTACCGGGATTGATAGCTTCCATTGCCAGGCGCGATCGGCCGCGCTGCCGCTTTGGCTTTTGGGATGGTTACCTTGTTCTCGTCATCCGTAGGCTGAAGTCGCCGGCAATTGATTTACCCTACTTTTAAATTCAACATCCGCAATCTACCATCCAAAAACTACCATCGCCCATTGATTTCGGGTGTTCATCCGCCTAAATTGCAGTCCGCAGCTTTCGGCTTTGGCAATTACATCCGGGGCGTCCGTCTCGTAAAATCCACTGACTACCAACCAGCCGTCAGGCAGTAGATGCTGTGCGTAGCGTGGTATTTCGTTCAGTAATATATTCCGGTTGATGTTTGCCAGAATTCCTCCGAAACGTCGGTCTAATGGTACTTCATCAATGGTACCTTGGAAAACCTCGCTCTGTTCGGTGGCTTCATTTAACGAAAAATTCTCCCTCGTATTTTCCACCGCCCACTCCTCTATGTCAAAGGCTAACAGGTCCGCCGCCCCGAGTTTACGGGCCAGGATAGCCAAGATGCCCGTGCCACAGCCTACATCCAGTACAGCCCGACCGGTATGGAGCAAACTGAGCTGCTCGTTCATTACCAGCCAGGTCGTTTCGTGATGTCCTGTGCCAAAAGACATTTTGGGTGTAATCACCAGTTCGTGTTGGAACTTTGCATCAGGTTCGTGGAATAATGCCCGCACCCGCACGGAGTTGCCTACCTCAATGGGCGCGTAATTGCTTTCCCATTCGGCATTCCAGTTCTTTTTTTCTAATGTTTGCCAGGAATAGCTTATTTCCGTAACGGAATGGTACTGAGCCAGCATTTCCTGCAAATCATCCTCTGAAAAGTCATTTTCGGGAATATAAGCGCTCAGGCCTTCATCGGTTTCTACAAATGATTCATAACCCAGTTCGGCCAGTTCGGCCATCAGGATTTCTACGTATTCGGGGGAAAGAGCAAGGTTAAGCTCAAGATGATTCATGACTGGAACAATTTTTGTAGTTTAAGACTGATTCATTACCGACGCACCGTGGCACGTCGAACCGCAGGACGGCCATCATAGCGAGTAATTAAACCCCGGCATACCCACTCTGTCTGAAAAAGGCAGTCGCTTTTTGACTGCTTCTCATTATTCATAAAAGTACAATTTCAATAGCTATGAAACTGCATACGAAAAAACTCTTCACCGCGGCCCTCTTTTTAACTATAAGTGCTACTGCTTCTTTTGGCCAGGCAAAAATGACCGTCGATTCGGTCTTTGCCAAGTACTATTCCGCCACCGGTGGGGAGAGTCTCTGGAAAAACATTAAAAACTTCTCTCTCAAACGGACATACAGTTCCAATTCATCGGCGGATTATGATTCACAGATTTATGTTTCTATGCCTGACAAGGCGATGAGTAAAACAAAATCAATCATGAATCGTGATTTCGTATATGGCGTAAAAGGTAACGAAGGTTGGCTGAAAATCCCTATTGGCGGTAGTGACAAAGCCACCCGCTATCAGGTAAAAGATCTCAGCCAGGCCGAACAGGATAATATGCGGCTGGAAATGTACGACTTACTCGTGCCGTTCGTCAACTACAAGGAACGTGATCTGGTTGCTACTTTCGTAGGTCTGGATCAGATCGATGGTGTACCCGTAAATCACGTAGAATTGCAGGGCAAAGGTGTAAAGTATAACCTCTACTTTGACGCCAAGACCGGACTATTGAAGCGTCAGAAGCAGACGCTGGCTGGAATAGTGACCACCACTGATTACGAAAATTATAAGAAATCGACTTACGGACTTATGTACCCATCAACTCTGGTTGAAACCAGCAGCAAGGATAACTCAAAGATAACCATCACCTCTGTGTTGGCGGTCAATGAGACCATTGCCCCGGAAAATTTCCAGCGGTAATAGTCCCAATCAAAACTATTTCAGTGGGTGGTCGTAAAAGCAATCGCTTGGGTTTCCTTCTACGACCGCCCACGGCTTTTCAACCAAGCCACAAATTCTTTTTCTGTTTGAAACAAATCTAAGTAGGACAAGCAAGCGTTTAAAAAGATGAATCGATAGTACCTGTTCATCATTCGCCACGGAGCGCGCCGAACTATCCACCGAATAATGTATGAAGAAAGCAATAACCGCTCTGGCTATCATCTTTCTGGTAATTTTCCTCCTTGTGGGCATCGCTTTCTGGACCCTGGAAACCAGCGCCGGGCAGAATTTCCTTACCAAGCAGGCCACTTCCTTTTTACGTAAAAAACTCAAAACCCGGGTGGACATCCGGGCCATCCGGCTGGACATTCCGGATTGGGTAGCGCTGGAGGGCATTTATATCGAGGACAAATCAGGTGATACCCTGGTGGCGGGTGAGCGGCTGTATGTGAACATGGATATGTGGTCCCTTATTAAAGGGAATATCGGAATCAACCAAATCGAGATGGAAGGTATCCGGCTGAAAGTGAACCGTACCCTGCCCGATACCGTGTTCAATTTCCAGTTTATTCCTGATGCCTTTGCCAGCGAGGAACCTACCCCCGTGGATACTACATCCAGTCCGCTGGAAATGCGACTGGATGAGTTTGTTCTCAAACGTGTACACCTGACGTACAAGGACGCAGTCATTGGTACCGATGCTGACGCCAACGTTTCTAACGCCCGCATCCAGTTTGACAAATTCAACCCCACACTTTCACAATATCACCCTACCAATATCGTGCTGAACGGCACCCGTGCCGACGTTCGCACTTATGAAGCCCTGGTAGAGACTATCGCCGATCCCGATAAAACCAAGCCTTCGGCTATTGAAGATACACCGATGGACACGCTGGATGTGCGGCTAGGAAACCTGAATGTTCAGGATTTAATCTTCAATTTTACGGATGATGTCTCGGGCCTGAAAAGCGGCATCAGGCTGGGAAAATTGGCCGGACGTATCGACAAGACGTACTTCGAAAGTCAGCAGGTTTCGGTCAGAAATGTTGTGCTGGAAAACACCTCCGCTTTCGTCGAGCAGAAGAAAATGGCGAAGGCAACGAATCCCGAAACCCCAGCGACCTCTTCCGGTCCTGCACCGGGTGACGCTACTGCGGGAGCATCCACTCCGGGATGGAATGTCACCGTCGGTAGTATCAAACTGACAAATAACGATCTCAAGTACGACGACAACAACGAACCCCGACTGCCGAAAGGTATGGATTTTGCCCACCTGGATATCAGTGATTTTACGGCGGATCTTAATAATTTCAAATTTAGTGACACCAATATTTCAGGAAACCTGGAACGGGCTGCCTTCAATGAGCAAAGCGGTTTTATAGTCCAACAGGCGAAGGCTGATTTTGCCTACGCCGAGAAACAGACTTTCCTGAAAAATATGTATTTGAAAACGCCTTCCACGCTATTGCGCGATGAATTGGTTTTGCAATACAAAAACCAGGAACAACTCAGCGAAAACATTGGCAAAGTACAGCTTAGGGTGAAGCTCGTCAACAGTCAATTGGCATTCAGCGACGTGCTGTTGCTGGTACCCGATCTGAAAGACATGCCGCCTTTCTCCAAAAGTCCAAACGGTCTTCTGAAAGGCGACGCACTCATCACGGGAACGGTTGACAATATGCTGATCTCCAAAGCCAATTTCAGTACACTGGAAGGAACAGTGCTGCGCACGAGCGGGCGCATCAGTGGCTTGCCCGATACGGACAGGCTCTCGGTAAATATTTCGATTGACGAAATGGCTTCCACCCGGCAGGATTTAATGAAAATGTTGCCAGACAGCGCACTCCCTTCGTCTATTGAACTACCTGAGAATCTAAACATCACAGGTAAGGTGCAGGGCGGACTGGATGATATCACGCTGGATGCGCAGATTGCTACCTCATTAGGCAATGGTTCCTTCGCGGGCAATGTCAGGAACGCAACAGATTCAGTGAATGCCACCTATAACGGCCGATTGAGCTTCACGGAATTCGACATGGGCAGATTCCTGAAACAGCCGCCCGAAGAACTCGGCAAACTCACGCTCACAACCGACGTGGACGGGCGCGGCTTCTCTCCTACTACAATGCAGGCCCGCTTGAATGGAACCGTGGCGAGTGCTTCCGTCAAGGGCTATACTTATAATAATCTGAAACTGGATGGTACGATCGATAATGGGTTGGCCGATTTCACGGCGAATATCACCGATAGCAATATCGATCTCAACCTTACCGCCAAGGCTGATCTGAACGGAGAGTACCCTACCGTGAATGCCAATGCTGACATCCGCAAAATCAACCTTCAAGCCCTGAATCTGTACGAAGAGGCACTCAGCTTACAGGGCCAGATCGACGCGAACCTTACCTCTACCGATCCGACCAATCCACTGGGTGTGATCGCGGTGCGGAATTTCGTGCTGACAAAAGATGGCGAACCTGTACGGCTTGACAGCGTGGACGTGCGCCTCACCAGCGAAGGAACTACTAAGGATGCAACCGTAGACGCCCCTTTCATGCAGGCTCATTTGTCGGGTACATTCGATTATGCCCGACTGGCTGATGTAGTGCTGACTGAAATGAATAAGTACTTCACCGTGCCGGATGTACCCTACCAGCCCGTCGAAGGGCCATACGATATGAAGCTGGACGCCCAGGTCGTCAATCATCCGCTCATTCAAACTTTTGCTCCCGGGCTTACCAAACTGGATCGGGTGAATTTCTCGGCCCAAATAGACAGCCAGCGGGATACCACGATGAAGGTAGCTCTGACAATGCCGCTGGTGGAATACGATACTATGCGTATTGAGGGTACTAATTTTCTAATGGCGGGCAACGGACAGGAAGCTACTTTTGCGGGCAATGTGGGTAAGCTTGAAACATCGAGCTTTCGCGTGCAGAAAGCTTCCCTGGACGGCACCATAGCCGATAACAACGCGCTGTTCACCCTCATGGTGCGTGACTCAGCCAACAATCCCCGACATACAGTACCTGGCGGACTAGCCTACGCCGACAGTGCCTACCGCTTTACGCTGCGCGATGAACTATTGCTCGACTATAAAACCTGGGACGCCAACACAACGGGATATGTACAATACGGCACTGCCGGGCTACTGGCCAAAGATTTTGGTATCAACCGCACTGGTCAAAGCCTGAATATCAACTCTTTGACCGACGAACCTAATGGCCCGTTGAGCATCAAACTCGACAGCCTGGGTATTGGCCAGTTTATCGCCCTCGCTACCCAGGATTCGACACTGGCCAATGGGAAATTGAACGGCGAAATTGTGCTGAAAAACTACATGGAAACGCCTTCATTCACGGGCGATTTGGTGCTGAATAATTTGTCCGTCACCCAGATTCCGGTGGGCGACCTGACGATCAATGCTACCAATGAGCAAGCCGACCGCATTGCGCTGGACGTAAAGTTGAACAGCGACCTGAATGATATGACGCTCACGGGTGACTACATTTTGGAAGGTGACAATGCGCTGAATTTTGACATCAATATGAATCGCCTTAGTGCCAAAACATTGCAGGCATTTAGTTTTGGCGAATTGGAGCGGGCGCAGGGGGCGCTAACAGGTAAGCTTACCGTTCAGGGTAGTACCGACAGCCCGCGACTCAATGGACAAATGAAGTTCGATAGTGTTGCTTTCGACGTGAAGCAGCTCGGGGCACGGTACCGTTTCAATGGGCAGACAATCGACTTTAATGGCCAGAATATCGTATTCGATAATTTTACGGTGCAGGATTCACTGAATCAAAAACTGACCGTTGATGGTAATGTATCTATCGCCACCATTCCAGACGTAGGCTATGATCTGAAAATAAATGCCAGTGACTTCACAGTACTTGACGCCAGCCGCAAAGACAACGACTTTTTCTATGGTAAAGGCGTGATCGACATGGCCCTGAATGTCAAAGGGAAAGGTTCCGGGTCGGTCGTCGATGGTACCATTAAGGTAAAAGGCGGTAGCGACATCACGGTTATTATGCCTAATGATGCCGCCGGGGCAGAGTCTGCCGAAGGTATTGTGAAGTTTGTGGACAAAAGTGACTCGACCAGCATGGCGCAGTCAGATACCGTTAAGGTGAACACCAATATGGCGGTAGACTTCGCCTCCGAACTATCACTCAATGTCGAGGCTGACGACGACTCGAAGTTTACGATCGTCATTGACGAACTGAACGGGGACAACATCACGGTACGCGGCAACGCCCAGCTTAATACGGGTATCGCGCCCAATGGGCAACTTTACCTGCTAGGCCTTTACGAACTGACCGAAGGCTCTTACGATCTTACTTTCGAGGTACTTAAGAAGCAATTCACCATCCAGAAGGGTAGTACCATCCTCTGGACGGGCGACCCAATGGCAGCCGAAGTGGATATTACGGCCATTTATACTGTTAATGCCGACCTGACCGCGCTGGGGGCGCCCTCGACCTGGAATGCCAAAGACTCTGAGAAAGCACCGTTGGATGTGCAACTGAAAATAAACGGCAGTCTTCTGAACCCGAACGTTTCTTTCGACATTGTGGCTTCCAGTACCCTGAATCGCGATGATGCACAAAGCATCAACCAAAACAGCGGCTTATCGAACTTACGAAACAACCCCGCCGAATTGAATAAGCAAGTCTTTGCGCTATTGGTTTTGAACAAATTTATTACCGACCAGCCAGGGACTAGTTCTTCCTCCGGGCTTAACGCTGAGGGCATCGCCCGGCAGAGCGTAAGCCAGTTGCTGACTGACCAGCTTAACCTGCTCGCTTCTGACCTCATTAAGGGCGTGAACGTCAATTTCAACCTTAACTCCCAGGCTGAAGGCGGTGCTGCCAGGACTGACCTGAATGTGGGACTAAGCAAGCAGTTTTTGAACGACCGCCTGACGGTATCGGTAGGTCGAAATTTTGAACTAGAAAACACCGGAGGTACAGCAGGTGGTTCTTCCACCAATCAGGTCTTCGACAATGTGGCTGTAAACTACGCCCTCACTAAGGATGGAAAGTACCTTGTCCGCGCCTACCGCAAAAATCAGTATCAGGCCGTATTGCAAGGATTCATTATTGAAACCGGGGTAAGTTTTATCGTGACACTGGACTATGACAAGTTCCGGGAGTTATTTCAGAAAGATTTAAGCATAGAATGAGAGTAAAGCTTACTATACTGGTTTTATTAGCTTTGGCGGCGGGCGGTTGCTCGGTGTCAAAGTACGTGCCGGCTGGCGAAAGTCTTTATGTAGGAGGCAGCGTTGAGGTAGTTCCTGATTCTGCGGCCAGAAAGCAGGTGAGTGGTCTTGAAAGCCAATTGGAGGGAATGCTGCGTCCGGCTCCGAATGCTACGCTTTTTGGTTTTCCCTACAAAGTCTGGCTCTACTACTGGATTGGTACACCTCGCAAAGAAAAGGGTTTTCGCAACTGGTTCCGCCAGAAATTCGGAGAGCCGCCCGTGCTGGCCAATCAGCGTGTAGTAACGGCCAACGCCGAGATTTTGGCCGCGTATATGCAAAACCAGGGGTACTTCCGTTCCACGGCTACCGGCGAAATTATTGAAAACAAAAAGCGTCCTACGGCTACTGCCGAATACAAAGCATATGTAAAGCCCCGCTATTATATTGATACGGTAGTGTACGCAGTGGACGATACCATCAAGCAGTTTAACAAGGACTTTTTATTGACAAAAGAAGCTGGTCGGGGTAGTTTGTTGCGGCAAGGCGATCCTTATCGTTTGGATGTTATCGAGGGTGAGCGGAGTCGGGTCGACCGTCTTCTTAAAGAAAAGGGGTATTACTATTTTAATCCTGACTATCTGATCGCGGAAGTGGACTCGACCGAAGGTACCCATGCGGTCACTATCTATTTGAAAGTGAAGCCCACCACCTCGCAGCTAGCGTTGAAACAATACTACATCGGCGACATCTACGTTTATGCCGACTATAATGCTCTTTCGCCCGATACCATGCCTGCGCAGGCCCGGTTGGAACACGGTATGAACATAGTTGACCCTAATGATAATTACAAAGCACGCATCTTCGACGACGCTATTGGATTCACCAAAGGCAGTCGCTACAACAGCGAGCTGCATGACGTATCGCTCTCGCGGCTTATCAACTTAAATAATTTCAAGTTCGTCAAGAACCGCTTCGAACTAGTGCCTCGCTCCGATTCGGCTATTCTTAATGCTTATTACTACCTGACGCCCGCCAAAAAGAAATCGTTGCGGACAGAACTGAGCGGCCTGACCAAGTCCAACAACCTGGCGGGTACGCAGGTGGATGTTTCGTGGAGCAACAAGAATGCCTTCCGGGGAGCGGAACTGTTGAGACTGAGTTCTAACGTAGGGGTAGATTGGCAAGTTGGCGGTAATCAACCGGATCAGCCCGCTAACATCAACAACTTCCTACGTTTCAATATCCAGGGAGAACTTTCTTTTCCCCGGTTTATCATTCCTTTCTACCATGTCAACCCGGCTACAAACCAAGCATTACCTCGAACTATTCTCACAGCAGGGTATGAGACGCTCACTCAAGGTGGATTATATACCCAGACTTCCCTTCGTTTACAAGGGGGGTACTCGTGGCGTAAAAACCAAGAGGTTGAGCATACATTGACTCCCTTTGGAGTCAATTTTATCAGACCCCGAAACATTAGCGAAGAGTTTGTCAACCGTGTCTTTGAGTCTGGAAACGATGTAGATCTGAGTCGATTACTTCAAGTTTTAGAAGATCGACTAATTCTGGAAAATCAGTATACTATTTCTTACAAACCCACGCCAGGCCCCTTTGCCCGCGATCAGTTTTTTGTTAGTGGAGGGATCAATATGGCAGGAAATCTGGCTCGACTTTTGGATCAGACAGTAGGAGGTAACGACAGCAGATTTTTCGATGTTCTTTTCGAACAGTTTGTTCGCTTTGACGGAGAAATACGCTATTTTCGCGATCTTTCACCTACCTTCCGGTTGGCAAATCGCTTTATTGGTGGATTGGGTATTCCGTACGGAAATTCCAAGTCACTTCCTCAGTTCAAACAATACTTTGCGGGAGGCAGCACGGGGATTCGAGCGTTCAGAGCGCGTACTTTGGGGCCGGGAAATACGAATTTGAATTCTACTCTGTTCGGAAATAGTTCATTTGGGGACATTCGTTTGGAAGTGAATTCCGAATTGAGAATCAAGTTTACTCAACTTATTAACGGTGCCCTGTTCGTCGATGCGGGCAACGTATGGAATTACCGGAGTGTCGAACCATATGGAGACCAGGGTAAATTTACCAGTGACTTTTACAAACAAATCGCCATCGGAGGCGGCTTGGGGCTACGGCTCGATTTTTCGTTTCTTGTGTTTCGCCTCGATCTTGCTACGCCCTTCCGCAAGCCCTGGTACCAGGTGTTGCCTACGCCAAGGAGTCCGTGGGTGTTCGATCAGATCAACCTCCGCGACAAAGCGTGGCGTAGGGAAAACCTGGTGCTGAATATTGCGGTAGCGTACCCTTTCTAAGTAGTACTGATTTTGATTCTTTCTTAGCTGGATACTTCTGTTTCTTTGTTCTCTTGCGACTCTGTGACGATTTCCTGACACAGCTCAATTAATACCCCGCCCGTACCTTTCGGATGCAGAAAGCAGACCAATTTGTTGTCCGCTCCGGGCTTGGGAGTTTCATTAAGTAGGGTAAAGCCTTCCTTTTGCAGTCTTTTCATTTCAGCTTCGATATCGTCCACTTCAAAAGCGAGGTGGTGAATGCCTTCGCCCTTCTTTTCCAGAAAGCGGGCAATAGGGCTGTCGTCGCGCGTAGCTTCCAGAAGTTCAATTTTGCTTTGATTTATTTTGAAAAAAGAAGTAGTTACACCTTCACTGGCGATTTCCTCATGTTTGTATGGCAGGGTATTAAATAGCTTCGCAAAAAGAGCATCCGAAGCTGCCAGATTTTTGACCGCAATACCGATGTGTTCGAGGTTAGTGAGCATAAATTGAAAGGGAAAAGTCCTCGGAATTAGCGTGGGACACGTTCTTTATATGAAAAGAGTATATTTGCTGAAAAGGTAAAACGATTTACATCCTATCCGCTTTTTAACCCAATATTTGTATTATCCATGAAAATCCAACCCAACTCCCGCCGTGATTTTATCAAAAAAACCGTCACAGGTACCGCTGCGCTGTCACTGGGCGGACTTCTGCCCGGTTTCTCACCTAAAAGTTACGCCCGAATTATGGGGGCCAATGAACGGGTGCTGCTGGGTGTAATGGGCGTGAATAGTCGGGGACTGGCGTTGGCCTCCAATTTTGCGATTCAGCCCAATTTCGAGGTAGTTAGCATTTCGGATGTGGATACCCGAGCCGCCGACAAGTGTATACAAACGGTAGCTGACCTGACTAAAAAAGCACCCAAAGCAATACCAGACTTTCGTAAGGCCTTGGAAAATAAAGATATGGATGCTTTGGTAATTGCCGCTCCCGATCACTGGCACGCTCCGGCGGCCATTCTGGCGTCAAAGGCGGGCAAGCATGTGTACCTCGAAAAACCGTGCAGCCATAATCCCAACGAGGGCGAAATGCTACTTGAGGTGGCTAAAAAGTACAAGAACGTAATTCAGATGGGCAACCAGCGCCGCTCGTGGCCCAATGTGGCGGCGGGTATCGCCGAAGTACAGGGCGGCACCATCGGTCGGCCCTATTTTGCCAAAGGCTGGTACACCAATAACCGCCCGTCCATCGGGATTGGCAAGCAAGTACCTATCCCCGCGTGGCTCGACTACGAGCTCTGGCAGGGCCCCGCTCCTCGTAAGCCTTACCAGGACAACCTGATCCACTACAACTGGCACTGGTTCTGGAACTGGGGAACCGGGGAGGCGCTCAATAATGGTACCCATATGGTGGACCTCATGCGCTGGGGTCTGGGCGTAGGCTACCCTACCCAAGTAACTTCATCTGGTGGACGCTATCGGTACAATGACGATTGGCAGACGCCGGATACCCAGGTAATATCGCTGGAATTTCCGAACAATACCGCCATGACCTGGGAAGGCCGTAGCTGCAACGGCCGCACGGTGGAAGGTTCGAGCGTAGGCGTCATTTTTTACGGAGAAAAAGGTTCATTGCTGATCGAAAGCGGTAATTCTTACAAAATTTATGACCTGGAAAATAAGCTGGTGAAGGATGTCAAAAATGACTTAGTGATCGATCCGCGCAATAAAATGAACCCTTCTCAAGCCCTGGACGCCTTTCACTTCCAAAATTTCCACGACGGAATTACCAAAGGAGCCGAGCTTAAATCCGACATTGTGGGCGGCCACCAAAGTACCCTGCTGTGCCAGTTGGGCAACATCGCCCAACGTACCGGAGGTGCGTTGGAAATTGATTCCAGCAACGGGCACATCAAAAACAACAAGGAGGCGATGAAGCTCTGGAAACGGGAATATGAAAAAGGTTGGGCACCGACGGTTTGATTGGGTCAACGGTCAATGGCACATAGGTTCAGACGCGGCTGCCCGACTGTGAGCTTGCGTCAGCCTAAACAATTCCACAACTAAACACCTAAACAACAAATGCCCACAGCTACCGTCGACGCCAGTTCGCTCAGCAAGCGCGATACCATAATCTCTATATTAATTGTCGGAGTACTTTTTTTCATCTTCGGCTTCGTGTCGTGGGTGAATGCCATTCTGATTCCTTATTTCAAGATCGCCTGTGAGCTAACCAGTTTTCAATCCTATCTGGTCGCTTTTGCCTTTTACATTTCGTACTTCATCATGTCGGTTCCGGCAGCTTACCTGCTCAAAGCGGCGGGCTTTAAGAAAGGCATGATGGTAGGTTTTTGGTCCATGGCCCTTGGAGCCTTCATCTTCGTTCCGGCGGCTTACTCCCGCACCTACGAAGTATTCCTGCTGGGGCTTTTCATGATTGGTGTCGGTCTGGCCATTTTGCAGACGGCGGCGAATCCCTACATCACTATCCTCGGTCCCAAAGAGCGGGCGGCGCAGCGCATCAGCATCATGGGTATTTGCAACAAGGCGGCGGGCATTCTGGCCCCCTTACTTTTTGCGGCTGTCATCCTGCGACCCACTGACTCCGACTTGTTCAAACAACTGGCGACGATGGGCGACGTCGAGCGCAGTGCGGCTTTGGATGAGTTGATTCAGCGCGTCATCGTTCCTTACGCCACCGTCGGCACAATTCTCTTCATCCTGGGTATTCTGGTCTATTATTCACCCCTGCCCGAGCTGAACACCGAACAGGAAAGCCCCGAACTCGCCCAGGCCAACGCCAGTAAAAACAGTATTTTCAAATTCCCGCATCTGATTCTTGGAGCCGTGGCCATTTTTCTGCACGTCGGCACACAAGTGATTGCCATCGACACCATCATCGCCTACGCGGGCTCGATGGGCATCGGGCTACTGGAAGCGAAAGTCTTTCCGTCCTACACGCTTTTCCTGACCATTTGCGGGTATCTCTTGGGAATCATACTGATTCCCAGGTTCCTCCGCCAGGTCAATGCTCTGCGCATCTGCACACTCTTAGGTATGGCTTTTACATTCCTAATCATTTTCGCCAGCGGAAGAGTAGATTTCATGGGGCACGACGCCGATATTTCGATCTGGTTCGTCGTAATGCTGGGTCTGGCCAATTCGCTGGTGTGGGCCGGAATCTGGCCATTGGCGCTGGACGAGTTGGGACGTTTCACAAAGCTGGGAGCATCTATACTGATCATGGGGCTTTGCGGAAATGCCCTGATGCCGCTGCTATATGGGTACTTTGCCGATCTGTACGGCCTGCGGGAAGCCTATTGGGTGCTTATCCCCTGTTACGCCTATCTAGTATACTATGCCTTTTACGGGCATTTAGTAAGAAAATGGAGTTTATAATTTATTGAAAACTGATTCGTCATTTCTAATGAAATTTAATACCGATATCTCAAAAGACAGTAGGGAACTCGGCCGAAAATCCGGAGACCGGGCTGCCCAAATTATCAAAAATGCCATCGCCGAAAAAGGCCAGGCCAATATTATTCTGGCGACGGGCACGAGCCAGTTTGAAACCCTGCAACGCCTGCTTACGCATAGCGACATCGACTGGAGCAAGGTTGTAATGTTTCACCTGGATGAATACATCGGCCTGCCCATCACGGCCCCGGCCAGTTTCCGTAGGTACTTGAAAGAACGTTTTATCGACAAAGTACCCACGCTGAAAGCCTACTATCTCATCGACGGCGAGGCTGATCCGGCGCAGGAATGTGCCCGGCTGGGCGGCATTATTGCCGCGCACCCGATCGACTTCGCCCAGGTGGGAATCGGCGAGAACGGCCACTTGGCTTTCAACGACCCTCCGGCAGATTTCTACACCGAAGAGCCCTATATCGTCGTCGAGCTGGACGAGGCCTGCCGTCGCCAGCAGTTTAATGAAGGATGGTTTGCCACGATGGAGGATGTCCCCAAACAGGCCATCAGTATGTCAATCCAACAGATTCTCAGATCGAAATCTATCGTCTGCTCGGTTCCCGATGAGCGCAAAGCGCAAGCGGTAAAGAATTGCGCAGAACTACCCATCAGCAATGAGTATCCGGCGGGAATTCTGCGAACGCACGACGACTGCATACTTTATCTGGACAAAAATTCGGCTTCATTGCTCTCCTGAATACCCTATAATGACTTCTTCTTTCAAGATAACCAATGGTACGCTTTTAACTCCACACCGCGCCATTCCGAATGGTACTCTGGTAGTAGAAAATGGCCTGATTGCTGCTGTTCTGGAGCGTGGCAACGAAACACCTGACCTTCCCGAAATAAATGCTCAGGGAAAGTACGTTTCGCCCGGCTTTGTGGAACTACACGTCCACGGCGGCGGTGGTCACGATTTTATGGATGGTACTTTGGAGGCTTTCCTGAAAGTAGCCGAAACCCATGCCCGCTTTGGTACTACATCGATGGCTCCTACCACCTTGACCAGCAGTCAGGAATCTCTTTACAAAACGCTGGAATTGTACGAGGAAGCCAACAAAGCGAATGAAAACGGAGCCAAGTTTCTTGGTCTCCACCTGGAAGGCCCGTACTTCGCCATGAGTCAGCGCGGGGCGCAGGATCCACGTTATATCCGCAATCCTGATCCGGCAGAATACCGCGAGGTTATCCGCCGGGCTCAGGGTTCTGTTACCCGCTGGAGCATTGCGCCCGAACTACCCGGCGCGCTGGAAATGGGCCGTTATCTTCGTTCGCAGGGCATTATTGCTTCGGTAGCGCACACCGAAGCCATCCACGAGGATGTAGTGCTGGCTGCCGAAAACGGGTACAGCCTCATGACGCATTTGTATTCGGGAATGCTCGGCGTGACCCGCCGCGATGCCTTCCGCTACGCCGGAGCGGTAGAAAGTGCTTTTCTGCTGGACGATATGGACGTGGAAATTATCACCGACGGCATCCACTTGCCACCACCGCTTTTGCAATTGATTTATAAAATAAAAGGGGCTGACCGCATTGCTCTCATCACTGACGCCATGCGGGCCGCTTCTCTCCCGCCCGGTGACAGTATCCTTGGTCCATTGGACAACGGCCTGAAAGTGCTCGTAGAAGATGGCGTAGCCAAGCTCCCCGACCGTACGGCCTTCGCCGGAAGCGTTGCCACGGCCGATCGGCTGCTACGCACGATGACGCAGCAAGCCCACGTGCCGCTCCTCGACGCCGTGAAAATGATGACCGCCACGCCCGCCAGAATCATGGGACAGCAAGATCGTCTCGGCTCGCTGACAGTAGGAAAGGCGGCTGATGTGGTTTTATTCGATGAAAATATCGAAATCAGTATGACAATCATCGACGGGAGAGTAGTGTATTCACAGGAGTAAAGCTCACTCCTGCCAAAAAATGAGTGCTTTCAATTATCCATTTTCAATTATCCATTTTCAAATAATGCTCAAGAAGACCCTAACCCTCTCCGCCCTAATCGCCCTCTCAGTCGTGAACCAAGGTTGCAACACCGCCAAAGAAACCGCCGACTCGCCCGACAAGCTGCGGCTGATCGTGCTGGATCCGGGCCATTTTCACGCCGATTTATTACAAAAAACTGCCTACGATCAGGTTGATTCCGTTGTCCATGTTTATGCACCCGAAGGCCCAGAAGTCAAAGCTTATCTCGCCAAGATTGTCCAGTACAATACCCGCGCCGAGTCACCGACTCACTGGAAAGAAGAATTATATGTAGGACCGGACTACCTCGAGAAGATGCTGGCCGACAAGCCCGGCAATGTGCTGGTACTTGCCGGGAATAATCAGAAAAAAACCAACTACATCAAGAAATCAGTGGACGCGGGCCTGAATGTGCTGGCCGACAAGCCGATGGCGATCGACTCCGAAGGCTTTGAACTATTGAAAGAAGCATTCGACTCCGCGGAGAAGAATAATGTGCTGCTCTACGACATCATGACCGAGCGCTACGAAATCACGAATATTTTGCAAAAAGAATTGGCCAAACAGGAAGCCATTTTTGGTGAGTTGCAGCAAGGTACCACCGAGCAACCAGCTATCAGCAAGGAAAGCGTCCACCACTTTTCCAAAATCGTATCGGGTAGTCCGCTGGTGCGTCCCGCCTGGTTTTTTGATACCAAGCAGCAGGGCGAAGGCATCGTGGATGTCAACACGCACTTGGTCGATCTGATTCAATGGGCGGCATTTCCCGAACAAGTAGTGAACCCCAGTGATGTCAACCTGATTTCCGCCAAACGCTGGACTACTGACCTGACGCCCGCCCAGTTCAGGCAGGTCACCAAACTGGACAGCTACCCCGATTACCTGAGTTCGGCCGTAAAGGACAGCACACTCAGTGTGTATGCTAACGGTGAAATTAACTATACGTTAAAAGGCATTCATGCGCAGGTGAAAGTACTTTGGAACTTTCAGGCACCCGAAGGGGCCGCCGATACGCACTACTCGATCATGCGCGGCTCCAAGGCCAATCTTATCATTCGGCAGGGCAAAGAGCAAAATTACAAACCAATGCTCTACATCGAGCCGGTGGGTCAACAGGAAGGATACGCCGAGGCAATGGAAGCCGCTTTTCAGAAAGTGGAAGCTTTATACCCAGGCATCGAACTGAAAAAGGATTCCAAAGGCTGGCAGGTGATGATCCCTGCCAAGTACGACAATGGTCACGAGGCCCACTTTGCTCAGGTCGCCCGCAAATATATGGAGTATCTAAAGGACGGAAAACTTCCCGATTGGGAAGTTCCGAACATGATTACGAAGTACTACACTACCACCGAGGCTCTGAAGATGGCTAAGTAGGATACCGGACATTGGATGCTGGATATTGGATTTTAGACGCTAGAATTTCGCCCGCTAGAAGCTCCTCTTTCCAGTGTGAAGCATCCAACCTCTAAAATCCAGTATCCAAAATCATTTTTGCTCGTTCAACGCCCAGTTGTAATCCTTAAATGTAATATTATTGGTCTGCAAGTTGGTCTTGGCGTATTTGTTGATCCAGTCTTTGATCGGCATTTTTTTCTTAAAATCGCCACCGTACCAATCCAGGATTTTGGAAACGCTGGCTTTGTCTTTGCTTACCTCGTTGACTCTCGGATTATTGAGAAAAGCCCGGCCTTGGTCGTCGAGTTGTTTGTCGAGCTTATCGGCGGTGTAAGCCTCATTGCGTAGTGGCGGGCAGGACATGGCGGCGCACACCAGGGCAAAGTGGATGCGGGGTTCGTTGAATTGCTTGCGCACAATACCATGTTCGATATTGTTGAGATCCATTTCTTTGCCACCGATTTTTATAAACTTCTTATCCCAAGGCGTGTTAACAAACGGGATTTTAATGGATGAACCAATATCTTTGATGCTTTTCAAAGGGTAATAATCCAGGATCAGCTGTACCGTATAAGCGTTATATGCATTGATCCAGTAAGCCAATTTTTCGTCCTCGCTCCACTTACTGCCGGGGGCATTATTGCTGATCAGATCCAAGTACTTTTTCAGTTGTTCCTGATCTTTTTTAAAACCTTTGTAATCGACCATTCCCTGGTCGTTCACGTGTTCTTTGAGGAGCTTATCCCAGATGGTATGCTCAATCGGTGCTGACTTGGAGGAGGGGGCCGAAGTACCACAGGAAATCATGATGAGGACTGCGGCGAAGGCAAAAAATATGTTTTTGAGTTTCATAGGTGTTTTTAAAATATTATGGAAGATTCCCTGATAAGTACGTAAATAACGTGCCATTGGTTGCCGGGGCATCAGGTAGAGTCATGGCCAGAGCGATGGTTTAACGCGTTGCTCTTTATCCGTGTTTTCATTAATTGACAATGTCGACCTAATTTTTATCCATTCCATAACTATACATAAGCTAATGCTCCCAAATAATACCGCTGATGGTTCGGCTGAACATGCTTTCCTGCGTGGCGGCGGAGAGATGGGCCAACTTATGCGCACCCTGAACTGGTCGCGAACTCCACTGGGAACGCCTGACACCTGGCCACAAAGTTTGCGGACGACTCTGGGCATTATGCTCAACTCCAGGTTTCCCATGTTTCTTTTTTGGGGCGATGATTTGCTTTGCTTCTACAATGACGCCTACCGCCCCAGCCTGGGCAATGATGGCAAACATCCTAGTGCGCTGGGCAAACCTGCCGCCGAAGTATGGCCAGAAATATGGCACAGTCTGGTCGAACCTCTGACTACTCACATCAGAGCGGGTGGTGAATCCACCTGGAGCGAAGATCAGTTAGTACCTATTTACCGCAACGGCCGGATGGAGGATGTATACTGGACTTTCAGCCATAGCCCGGTTTTCGATGAATCGAGCCAGATAGCGGGTGTAATTGTCACTTGCACGGAAACTACCGAAAAGGTAGTCAATTTGAAAAAGCTCGCTGACAGTAACAACCAATTGCACTTTGCCATAGAGGCGACAGAACTGGGTACCTGGGACTACAACCCGATTACGGGCAAATTTAAAGCGAATGATCGGCTACTGGAATGGTTCGGGCTGCCACTGCATGAAGAAACCAAGCTCTCGATGGCTCTGGAAGTGATTGCTGAAAAGGACCGTAAGCGGGTGGAAAAAGCCATAGCATACGCCTTAGATACGGCGTCTGGTGGTAGGTATGACATAGAATACACAATCATTCACAGATTGACCAAAGAGGAAAGAATCGTGCGGGTACAGGGCAGGGCATGGTTCGGAAGTAACCAGGAAGTCTACCGCTTCAACGGTACGATGCAAGACATTACCCGGCAGGCATTGGCGCGCAGAAAACTTGAAACAGAGAAAAAGCGCTTCATGACTCTGTTGGAAACTATCCCCAATATTGCCTGGACTACCAAACCCACAGGTGAGGCAACCTTCGTCAATCAGCGCTGGTATGATTGCACCGGTCAGAGCTTTGAAGAAACCTGTAAGGGCGGATGGGAAACAGCCATCCATTCTGACGATTTGCCCGCCGCGCTTGAAAAAATGGCGCATTCGCTGACTACCGGTGAACCCTACGTGACAGAATATCGCATAAGGCGAACTGACGGGGCCTATCGGTGGCATCTGGCAAGGGCGACAGCCGTTCGTGACGAAGCTGGCGAAATAACATCATGGCTAGGTACGCTCACCGATATTCATGAGCAAAAGCAAATACAGGTACGGCTTGATGAACTAGTCAGGCAGCGTACTGAGCAACTCGAAGCGACCGTGCAGGAATTACGGCGCTCCAACGAAAACCTACAGCAATTTGCTTACGTGGCCAGCCACGACTTGCAGGAACCGTTACGCAAAATCCAGTCCTTTGGCGATATGCTGAAGAAGCGCTACGAAACTCAGTTGGGCGACGGTGCCGACTACCTTAATCGAATGCAGATGGCAGCCAAGCGCATGTCAGTGCTGATTGAAGATCTGCTCACTTATTCGCGCATCACGACCCGGCAGCAAGCCGCCGGGGATGTGCCGCTGGAAAATATACTGAGTAATGTCTTGAATAATCTCGAACTAAGAATCAAGGAAAGTCGAGCATCAATCGTGGTAGAGCCGCTACCTGTGGTGCGAGGCGATGCCAGCCAGCTGATGCAACTCTTCCAAAATTTGCTGAGCAACGCGATAAAATTCCAAAAACCAGATATCGACCCCGTGATTCGCATCAGTACCACCGAAGTAAGTGCCGAAGACATTCCTGTAGCCATCAACCCCGGGCGGGAGGCGGTGGCTTACCATCGCATCGACGTGACGGACAATGGCATTGGCTTTGAAGAAAAGTACCTCGACCGAATTTTCGAAGTATTTCAGCGGTTGCATGGTAAAAGTCAATACGGTGGTACGGGCATTGGCCTGGCCATTTGCAAGAAAGTAGCCGTCAATCACGGCGGGGCCATATCAGCCAGTAGTCAGCCTGGCGAGGGAGCTACGTTCAGTGTGTACTTGCCTACATAGGCGACGCGGTCATTTCGCCACGGCGACGGGCGGGCCGCCCATACCACAATTATTCGATCACGCGGAAAAGCCGATTCCAGCGGATTTTATTCCAAAATTTATCTGCTACCGGGTCAATCGACATCCACACAAATACTGCCTTGCCCACGATATGATCAGCGGCAACAAAACCCCAGTAGCGTGAGTCTTCTGAATTATGGCGGTTATCGCCCATCATGAAATAATAATCCTGCTTGAAGGTGTAGGAAGTAAGTGCCTGACCGTCAATATGAATAGCGGTCGGTGTCACCTCCACCTTCTCATTATCCTCATAACGCGCAATAACGGGACCGTACACAGCTATTGTCTTTTCGTTGATTGGAATAGTTTCACCCTGCTTCGGCACCATCAGCGGCCCGTAGTTATCGCGGTTCCAGGTATAGGCAGCGCCACCGTATATTCCCGGCTCCCCAGCGTTGGTCTGTGCAGTGGTGGGTTCTATGCGCTCGATCCAATCCATTTTCTGGAATTGGGCCAGCACGGGCTGCGTCATGTTGACATTGTAGCCAATGCGCACATTCCTTTTGGCACTTTCGTCATATGCTTCCACCGGCTGCCAGTTGATAAAAGGCCCATCGGGTGAGTTGAAGTCGTTGACGATATTATAGCGACGGAAAAACCGGTCGTTCAGATCTTCCTTCGTTTTGATGAAATAGAAGGTTTCGGCGCGAGCGGGCACTGGCATTTCTTTACCATTCACGTACACCTTCTCCTGCCTCACTTCTACTCTATCGCCCGGAGCACCGATGCATCGCTTGATATAATTGGTTTTCAAATCGGCGGGATAATCCGGCTCACCCGCAATGCGCGGAGGGTAGTTGAAAACGACGACATCGCCGCTTTTTACTTCTGAAAAACCCGGAGTGCGGTACACAGGTAGTTGAATAGCATCGCTAAAAGAAGGAATATCGGTTCCCCATATTTTCTGGTGGGTCAGAGGTACTTGCAGAGGTGTACGTGGCGTACGGATGCCGTAATGCAGCTTACTGACAAATAAATAGTCACCTACCATGAGGGTATTTTCCATCGAAGGCGTGGGAATGGCGAATGCTTCAAAGGTCAAAAAGCGAATCAACGTGGCGGCGATGACTGCAAACAGCAGCGAGTCGGACCATTCGCGGAAGAAGGATTTTTTTGGTTTAGGAGTACCTGGCTTCTTTCTGAACATGGCTTTAAAGAGGGATATGGTTAACAAAATTGGGCTCAATATATAAGTTTATATATAGAAATCTTGTATATAAC
>CAZCOG010000002.1:0-271203 GCA_964500445.1 uncultured Persicitalea sp.
TCTATATTACTTTCGTCAATTTGATTTGACAATATTTCATAATATTTGGAAATGACTATATCTTTCTTGACAGCATAATACTTGATTGGTATTTTATGTTGAACTAATAATTGGCGTATTTTTTTTAAAAGGACTTCTATATTGCTTTTCTCGAAATAGAATAATTCTGTAATATCGCCATACAAAATTTGATCTTGTTCAAGTTTTGTCTTTATATATGTATTGAGATTGTCATCAAAATAAGTAGCTTTTGCAATTTCAGTTGCTTTTAAAGGTGTGATTCCTGAATTATATCTTTTAAATATTTCTTTTTTAACTATATCCTCTGTATGTTCATTTGCTTGTGATTTAGTATGAAAGCTAAATTCGATAATTCTTAATTTTGTATCCCAGAAGATGTCCTTAAAATCTCCTATGTCTTTAAATGATTTACTTGTGATTCCTATATCATTTAACTTATGTAGTCCAGAACTTTTTAATTTGAATTCGCCATTTATAAATCTCAAAATAGTTTGGTATCTTTGCCTACCATCAATTATTTCGATTTTTTCACCATTTCGAAAGTATACTATTGGAGGTATCTCTGTACCTAATAGTATACTTTCAATGAAATAGGTTGCTTTCTCATCATCCCAGACATAATTTCTTTGATAGTCAGGATCATATTTTGTGTTTTTTAAAGTGTCTTCATTATTGAATAATGTTTCAATAGAAACAACTTTTGGTTCTATCTTTACTAGGTTTTCAAATATTTCATCTGTTTTCATGTTAATTAATTTTGACTCCAAGTACTATATTAGAGAGTGATTTATAATTATCTTTCTAGTTTTGTTGAAAGATAATTGGTTTTCTAGTTCAAGATATTTTATACAGGTTCTATATTATCAGCTTACTCTGATCTGAGATTTGCATCTTTTCGCGTTTGCAAAAAGATCCGAGAACAAAGCACAAAAGCTCCGTCTCGGATCTATCTACTAATTCATTAATTTGAAACTATCTACACCGCGTCCGATAAGCTCGAAAACGTAAAGTCCCGAATCTTCAGCGGCGGTACCAGATTTCCGCCGATGCGCTGCGGGGCACCCATGGCTTCGAGGTTGTTGAGCATAATGACCGGGCTTTCGTTGAATCGGAAATTCTTGACGGGGTACTTGATGACGCCATTTTCGATGTAGAAAGTACCATCGCGGGTGAGGCCGGTGTAGAGCAGCGTCTGCGGGTCCACGGCGCGGATGTACCAGAAGCGCGTAACCAGAATGCCCTTCTCGGTGTTTTTGATCATATCAGCCAGCGACTGCGTGCCGCCCGCCATGATGAAGCCCGAGGGCGGCGGGATGTCGGCCACGCCTTTGGTCTGCGACCAGTAGCGCGAGGCGTACATGTTCTTGACCGCGCCGTTTTCAATCCACGACATTTTGATTTGGGGGCGCCCGTCGCCGCCGCTGTAAGGTGAGCCGGGGATTTCGAGGTTCGTGGGGTCAGAGTAGATGTTGACGCGCTCGTCGAAGAGTTTTTCGCCCAGACGGGTAGTTCCGCCCTTTTTGCTCAGGAAACTACGGCCTTCGTCGGCGGAGCGGGCGTCGAAATTACGCATCATATTTTCCAGCAGGTCCACGGCGGCGGCGGGTTCCAGAATCACGGTGTACTTGCCGGGTTCCAGGGCGCGGGCATTCACCGAAGCCAGCGCCTTTTGCATCGCGATTTCGGTGGCGGCTTTGGTACTTAGTTTCGACACGTCGTTGACATCGCGAATGGCGTAGCCCGAGCCCAGCCCGTCAGCCGTGCGGACGGTGATGGAGAAATCCACCGAAGTAGAGGGGTTATAGCCAAACAGCCCTTTGCTGTTGCCGATGGCCCCGAAGCCGGCAGAATCTTCCAGATAGCCCGCCGCGACCAGGTTCTTCTGGCGACAGGGTGCAAGGCTGTCGAGGGCGGCCTGCGCGCGGTAGGCGGGATCGATTTTGGCCGTTGCTTCGACGTAGCTTTTAGATTCAAGGTAGTTTTGCGGCCCGAGCATCGGCACGTACTCCGGGTTTTCGGGAGCGAGTTTCGCAATTTCTTCGGCCCGACGGACGTTTTTTTCCAGCGAGACATCATCAAACTCGTTGATTGTCGCCGTACCCGACTGCTTGCCGAACACGGAGGTCACGGCCAGCGAGAGGTTGTTGGTTTCGCCGCTGGTAGTTACCGAGTTGCGGGCGTAGCGGATGTTGCCGGTCCGGTTGCCTCCCAATCCCACGCTCATTTCGTCGGCTTTGGAATAGGAGAGGACTTTATCTATGATTTTTTTAGCTTCTGCCTTAGTAAGCATCGTTTTCTAATGATGAGTGATGAATGATAAATGATTGACACGCAAGGCATAGTATGATCAATTGTCCACTGTCAACCGTCCACTGTCAACTAAATTTTTCTTCCCGTATTGATCACATTCACGCCGTTGAACCGGGTGGTGGCGCTGCCGTGGGAAACGGCGCTGATTTGGGCGGGTTGGCCTTTGCCGTCGAAGAACGAGCCGAAGGTGCGGTAGTCGTCCTGGTCGCAGAGTTGGGCGCAGGAATTCCAGAATTCCTGGGTGTTGGACTGGTAGGCCACGTCGTCGAGCATCCCGACGATTTCGCCGTTCTTGATTTCGTAGAAGAGCTGTCCGCCAAACTGGAAGTTGTACCGCTGCTGGTCGATGGAATACGAGCCGCGCCCGATGATGTAAATCCCCTTGTCCACGCCTTTGATCATGTCCATCACGCTGCGTTTCTCGGTACCTGCTTTCAGCGATACATTGGGCATCCGCTGGAACTGCACCGAATCCCAGCTGTCGGCGTAGCAGCAGCCCTGCGACTCCTTCTCACCAATGATATGCACCTGGTCACGAATGGCCTGATAGTTTACCAAAACGCCGTCTTTGATAAGATTCCATTCCTTACTTGGTACGCCTTCGTCGTCGTAGCCGACCTTGCCGAGCGTGTGCGGCTGGGTTTTGTCGGCCACGATGGTGACTTCCTTGCTACCGTAGTTGAAGTCGCCCGATTTCCATTTATCAAGCGTAGCGAAGCTGGTTCCGGCGTAGTTGGCCTCATAGCCAAGTACCCGGTCAAGTTCGAGCGGGTGACCGACGGACTCGTGGATCGTCAGGCCGAGATGGTTAGGATCAAGTACGAGGTCGTACTTACCCGCCGTAACCGACTTGGCCCCGATTTTTTCTTTGGCTTGCTTGGCGGCGTTGGTGGCGTCTTCCACCATATCGTAGGAGTTGCGGTAGCCAACCAGGCCGTTGGGGCCGGGGATTTTCTCAGAAGCCAGCCCATCAAGGTACTCGTAGCCCATGCCCATCGGCGAACTGATGGCGTCGCGGGTTTTGAATTTTCCGGCGGCCTTGTCGATGGCCGTCACGGTAAACGTAGGCCAGATCCGGTGAATATCCTGGTCGATGTAAGAACCATCGGTAGAGGCGAAGTACTTTTGTTCGTTGACAAAAAACAGGTTAGACGTCACGAAGCCCGCGCCATTTTTCATCGCCTCACCGTTGACCTTCATCAGCAAGTCGATTTTTTCCTTAACCGGAATTTCAAAGGCATTTTTGGTCAGAGGCGTCTGCCAGCTTACCTCGCCCACGCCCTTCTGCGGAGCCAGAATTACAGGTTCGGTCTGGATTTTGGAGTTAGCCTTAGCGATGGCTACGGCCGTTTCGGCGCATTTGGCGATGCCGTCAGGCGTCATGTCGTTGGTAGCCGAAAACCCCCAGGTACCGTTGGCGATCACGCGTACGCCAATTCCGTAGGATTCGGCGTTGGTGACGTTCTGCACTTTCATTTCGCGGGTAAACAGGAATTGCTGCAAGTACCGGCCAATGCGGACATCGGTGTAGGTCGCGCCCTTGCTTTTGGCGGCGTTGAGGGCGATGTCAGCCATTTTTTTCTTCGCGGCCGCGTCGGCGGCGGGTTCCAGCAATTGGGCGGCATCGACTTCGCGACCCATGACCAGGCCAAACGGCAACATGGCCGCGCCCGCCGTCAGGCCGGAAAGTTGCATGAATTTTCTACGTTGCATTTTTTTGGGGTTGAAGTCTTCGACTACGCTCAGACTGACAATTGTGTTTTGTCGGTCTGAGCGGAGCGGAAGACAGGCCGTATAGTGACTAAGTTAAAACTTAGCAAAAATGCTGCATTGACCTGACAACGCCAAATATTTTGTTGTGCTAACTATTTCTTCTTTTGTTTTCCGTAGTCACAGGCTTCCTTGTCCGAAATTTCGTAGTAGTTCTTGAAGTTGGATGCTTTCGGGTCCATACATCCTTTCAGGGGCAGAAGTTCGATGTTACGAAAGTCGATGGCGTGACTTTCGCTTTGCAGGGCGATGTAGCCTTCTTTGAGTGGCGTACCATCCAGTTTGCGCCAGGCGGCGGCGCTTTCGGGCGTGAAGTGCGCATTGTCAAAGCTGCTGGCTTGTGGTCCGGTAAAGCCGCCGCCGATGCGGGTGTGGGTGTAGGTTAGCACGGTGTCGCCGTCGATGAGGTGATAGATAATCGAGTCGCCATACACGATCGCCTCGCCCTTCACCCATACGTCGCCGTTGTAAGTTTTAGAATTGGCGTCAATACAGTGGGCCATGTCGAGCTTGCCATTGATGTCGGCGATGGTGCCCGGCGAGCAGAGATTGCCCGTGTGCCGCTCGCCGCTGCCGAGCCCACCCAGTAGTTGCATTTCTAGCGAGACCGGAAAGGTTTGGTCTTTGCCCAGACTCCAGGCCGGTTCGGAGTGCAGCATCACGCCGCTGTTACGGACGTTCCACGAATCGCCGCCAGGTACTTGATCGCCCAGAAAACGATATTCGAAGCGCAGCCGGTAGTGCGAGAAGGGTTCCTTGTAGTATAGGTGCCCATAGCGTCCGTCAAAGCGATCGTAGCCGTCGTACATGACGCGGATCATCCCGTCCTCGGCCCGGAAAGTATTTTTGTAGTTGTCGTTCATCGCGTATCCCGCAATTTTGACATCCCAGCCGGTGAGGTCTTTGCCGTTGAAGAGTTGAATCCAGTCGGTGGATTTGGGAGCCTTGGGCTGGGCCTGAGCAATAACGGCAGCCAGAGAGACAAGGAGCAGGGTGGACAGCAGATTTCTCATAGTATTCAGTAGTTAGTTTTGCGGCATCTGATTTCCCTTCGAGAAGGTGATTTGCGCAAAATACTACTGTCTGCCTAGGCATGCCGCTACGCGGATGAGGGTACCTTATAAAGAAAGTACCTGAGTGCCAGAATGTCTTTTACTCAGGTACTCAGGTACTTTGGAACTCATTAATTTATTCCACCACACTCAGCTTCAAAGCATTCGTCTTGCGATGTCTGGAAATAGGCATACTGAGCGTATTAATGAATACATCGCCGGACGCCAGTTCGCCGCGCTCGACGAGAATTTGCTTGATGTCGTTGATGAGTTCGTCGGTCGAAGCATCTTCATCGGCTTCGTAATAGTGGCATTTGGTTCCCCAGTACAGCCCCAGCGTATTCATCAGGCGGCGATTGGAAGTAAAAATCAATAGATTAGCCTTGGGTCGGTGGTGCGACAGCCGGAACGACGTGTAGCCCGAGCGGGTAATGCCAATGATGGCCTTGGCTTCGGTGTCGCGGGCGAGTCGGCAGGCGCTCATCACCACGTTGTCGTTTAATTGGTCCTCACTGGGGTTTTGGTTGACATGCGTGTGCCATTTGTAATAGACATTGCCCGTCTTCTCGACCTGCTCGATGGTTTTAGTCATGCTCTGCACGGCCAACAGCGGGTACTTGCCCGAAGCTGTTTCGGCGCTCAGCATCACGGCATCGGCCCCGTCGAGAACGGAGTTGGCCACGTCATTGACCTCGGCGCGGGTCGGGCGCGGACTTTCGATCATACTTTCCAGCATCTGAGTCGCCACAATCACGGGCTTACCCGCCCGGTTGCATTTTTCCACGATCATTTTCTGAATCATAGGTACCTCCTCGGCGGGCATTTCTACGCCCAGGTCGCCGCGTGCCACCATTACGGCATCAGTGGCGGCGATAATCTCGTCGATGTTCTTGATCGCCTCGGGCTTTTCCAGTTTCGCAACTACGCGCACATCCTTGCCCCTGGCCTTGATATAATCTTTTACCTCCTGAATATCCGACGCACGACGCACAAACGACAGCGCAATCCATTCTACATTATGTTCCAGACCAAAATCCAGATCTTCGTAGTCCTTTTCAGTCACGGAGGGCATCGATACCTGCGTATTGGGCAAATTGACCCCTTTTTTTGATTTAAGATAACCGCCATACACCACTTCCGTCACCACGTCGCTATCCTCAATACCCGTCACCTTTACTTCCAGTTTGCCGTCGTCCATCAGGATGCGGTCGCCGATGCGGACGTCGTTGTACATACCGTCGTAGGGCGTACTCACTTTCTCGGCGGTACCAAGTACTTCGACGTTTGTGAGTATCAGCTTATGACCGGCCGTAATCAGTACCCCGTCCTTCTCGGCCACGTTACCAATACGAATTTTGGGACCCTGCAAATCCTGCAGCACGCAGAGATTCATATCGTGTTCTTCGTTGATTTCACGGATACGGTTCAGTCGCTCGAGGTGATCGGCGTGGCTGCCGTGCGAAAAGTTGAGACGAAAGACATTGACTCCGGCCTGCGCCAGTGCCAGCAGCTGTTCCTTACTTTCTGATGTGGGACCAACGGTGGCGACGATTTTGGTTTTCTTTTGAGACATGAATTAATTAGTGAATGTCGGAATTAGTGAATGTCGGAATAAGAAGGAAGATATGAGTATTCCGACATTCCAAATTCATTAATTCCAAATTGAAATTTACATCGAGTCGACATCTATCACGATATTCACGTTTTTCAGCGTTTTATCGGTCAGAACGTCGGTGACTTTTTCCTGAATGAATGACTTTACGGCCTTAAAATTAATCTTTTCCCTTTCAAGTTTAATGAGAATATTGAACAAATACTGATTTCGGACCCGTTCGACCAGTGGTGGCTCGGGGCCCAGCACGCGGCTGTGGCCGAGTTCTGCGAGTAGCAATTCGGCGAGGGCGGCGGCGGCCCGTTGGGAAGTATCGCGGTCAGCATGCTTGACAATCAGCTTGATAAGCCGGGTGAAAGGAGGGTAGTTGTATTCCTCCCGCTCGCTGATTTCGGTGTCGTACATCTTGCGGTAATCGTTCCTGATTACCCAGCCCAAAATTTCCTGGCTCGGGTTGTGCGTTTGGATCAACACCTTGCCGGGACGGCCCGCGCGGCGTCCCGCTCGCCCGCTCACCTGCGTGAGCATTTGAAAAGCCCGCTCCGACGCCCGGAACTCAGGAAAGTGAATCATGCGGTCGGCATCGAAAATACCCACGACGCTCACCTTACCAAAATCAAGGCCTTTGCTGACCATCTGGGTACCAACCAGGATGTCGATCTGCTCGTTTTCAAAATCCTGAATAATCTGCTGGTAGGCATTTTTGGCGCGGGTCGTGTCCATATCCATCCGCTGCACGCGGGCGTTGGGATATATAAGGTGTAGTTCGTCCTCGATTTTCTCGGTACCGAAGCCCATGGTCTTCACCTTCGGCGAGCCGCAGTTGGGGCAGGTGCGAGGTACCTGTTCCTTATGCCCGCAATAGTGGCAGCGTAGCTCAGCTACCTTCATGTGGTAGGTCAGGCTCACGTCGCAGTTGTTGCATTCGGCAATCCAGTTGCACTCCTCGCACTGAATATAAGGCGAATAGCCGCGACGATTCTGAAAAAGAATGGTTTGCTCGTCGTGTTCAAGATTATACTGCATGTAATCCAGCAGCACCGACGAAAACTCATTTTTCATCTTGCGCGATTTTTTCTCTTCCTTGATATCCACCAGCAGAAACTCCGGCAAAGCCGCATCGCCGTAGCGCTCAAACATTTCTACCAGGCCGTAGCGGCCATGCTGCGCGTGGTAGTAGCTTTCCAACGAAGGCGTAGCCGAGCCGAGAACTACCTTGCCGTGGTGCATATAGGCCATCACTACGGCCACATCACGGGCGTGGTAGCGCGGGGCGGGGTCAAACTGCTTATAAGAAGTCTCGTGTTCCTCATCCACGATGATCAGGCCCAGATTGGTAAAAGGCAGAAACACCGCTGATCGCACGCCAACGACAAACTGGAATTTTCCCTCGATGATGCCTTTCCAGACTTCTACGCGCTCATTGTCGGAGAATTTGGAGTGGTAGATTCCCATTTTGTCGCCAAAAACCTTGCGCAACCGCACCACGATTTGCGTCGTCAGGGCGATTTCGGGCAACAGGAAAAGTACCTGAGTACCGCTTTCGAGTGCCTGCTTGATCATGTGAATATATACCTCCGTTTTGCCGCTGCCCGTGATACCGTGGAGTAGTACTACTTCCTTATCCTGAAAATGGTCCTGGATCTTTCGTACCGCTCCCTGCTGGCTCTCGCTGAGGTTGATGACCGCCGCGGGTGCATCGGGTAGGTCAGCGAAGCGGGATACCGTGATCTCGAACTGCTCGAAGATGCCGTTTTTGATTAAGGTCTGGAGCGAAGAATTAGAGGAATTGTCATCCTGCGTGAAGGCTGCTTTCTCCAGTCCCTTCTGATTCAGACCGGGATTGCTCTGCACGGGGACGAAGCTGAGGTAGCGTAGAAGTACTTCCTGCTGCTTGGGTTGTCTTTCCAGCTCTTTCATCAACCCGTTCACGCCCGCTGCCGAAGCGTAGGCGTCAGTCAGGCGTACCTTGCGGGCTATTTTGGGCTTGTATTTCTCCTTGACCTGCTCGAAAAGAATTACTGCCCGTTTTCCCACCAGCGACTTAATGACGGCGTTGACGTTTACGCCTTCCGTTAGCCGGGCTACTTCTTCGTACGAGAGGGATTTGTGCTTTTTAATTTCTTCCAATAGCCCTACCTCGTCTTCCGTGAGTAGTTCGGCGTAGTCGAAATCAGGGTTGAATTGCACTTTCGACTGGCTCGTGATCTTCAAACCCGACGGCAGGGCTACGTTCATTACTTCGCCAATAGTACATAGGTAGTAGTCGGCCATCCAGCGGAATAGTTCGAGTTGACTGGCCATTACCAGGGGCTCCTCGTCAAGGAGTTCCAGCACGTACTTGGCCTGGTAATTGGCGGGCGGCGTATGGTGTAGTTTGCCTACCACGGCGGTAATTACCCGATTTTTTCCAAACTGCACGATGACTCGGGCTCCGACTTTAATCGAACTGCTCATGGCCCTTGATACCCGATAGGTAAACAGTTTCGGAATGGGTACGGGCAGAATCAGATCGGCAAAGACCGTGCTTTCTTCTTCAAATGGAAGGGTATTCTGAACAAACATCTGGGTAGAGCCGCTGTATCGGGATAAGGCTGCAAGGTACGGAAGATTTGGATAGTCCTGGAATCAAAAATGGCAGGAAAATTGCTAGTGTTTTGCACTAAAACGCCCAGTATACGTGCTATGGCTTTGTAGTTCAAGCAGTCACCCGTACGTCGATTGATACAAATTATAGACAATGGAACAATGCCCTAGTTGCGGTTCGAAAGACACTAAAAAAAACGGGCATATCCACAATGGCAAGCAAAACCATTATTGTAAGAATTGTGGTCGGAATTTTGTGGATGACCCCCAGCAAAAGATTATTAGTGAACGGGACAGAGAGCTGGCGGCTCGACTGATCAGGGAGGGTTTGTCTATGCGAGCTATCAGTCGGGTATTGGATGTCAGTCTGCCTTGGATACTCGATTATTCCAAAAAACTCTTGGATAGGGAAAATACATCCGACAGCGATCCGGATATTGATAAAACTACCTGACAGACAGCAATTTTGGCATCAAGTTTGCTTACTCAGCATTATATGCTTATCACGTTATTATTGAAAAAACTCCCCTCAATTCTTTACTAACTTACAAATGTCCCCTTACTACTACACCACTAGGCGCATTGCGTCCTTTCCGTTCCTTTTATTTCTCCTACTACTATGTGTTTCCGCCAATGCCCAAATCAGTGGCGTAGTGTATCGCGACTTCGATGGCAGTGGTACGCGCACACTAGTCAATCCCAATGAAATCGGTGCCGATGGCGTAAAAGTTAGAGCCTACGTCGGCAATGACGAGACTCCCCTGCTGACAACTACCAATGGACAGGGGGAGTTTTCGTTCACTGCCGCCCAAATCCCGGCGGGGAGCCAGGTCAAACTGGAATTTTATGATTTGGGAAAAATGAATTTCAGCGGGCCCTATGGCGCAGGAAGCGGTACGAGTCTCCAATTTGTGCAGGCACCCAACAGCCAGGTATCGTTCGGCATTCACTACCCGACCGAATACTGCGACACGCGGTCTCCGGTCATCGTCACTTCCTGTTTCGTCAATGGCGATGCCATGGCGGGCGGGAACGTGGGCGACCAGGTTGCTTTGGTTAGCTTTCCGTACGATGCCTCGGGTCTGACCAGCCCTACCAACTTTCCGGGCAGGCCGCTGGGTTTAATGAAGGAAGTGGGGGCTATCTGGGGCGTACTCTACCACATGAGGAGCCAGAAGTTCGTTACAGCCTCCATCCTTAAGCGCCACACTAGTTTTGGTCCGTTGGGTACGGGAGGGCTTTACCTGACCGATTACCTTACCGGACTATCGACCCCCTTCATTGACGTGAAGACCCTGGGGATCGACACCGGCGACGATCCGCACACAGGTCTGTCCGCCGACTTCAACGATCCCAGCCTCGACACAGCCTCGTTACGAAAAATCGGAAAACTTAGTTTGGGAGCCCTGGCGGTCGACGAAAGCGGAGAAAGGATTTTTCTTAGCAACCTGAACGACCGGAAGGTCTATGGGCTTTATGTGAGCGCAGCGCTCAATGTGCCCACTCAGGATAGCGTGCGTACTTTTACCATTCCCAACAACTGCGACGACCCCGGTGATTTCCGGCCCTGGGCTCTGAAGGGATACCGGGGGGACATCTACGTGGGCACGGTATGTTCGGGTGAAACGAGCGGCGACACGGCAAAGCTCAAAGGCATCGTCTATAAATTTAACCCTCTGGAAAGTAACCCAACCTTTACGCAGGTGCTTTCTTTTCCCTTTTCATTCAAAAGAGGTTCGCCGGATATGTCGGTGGGCTGTGTTCGCAATTACTGGAGTACCTGGGACGATACGTTTCCGCAGGCCTGCAATGGTACTTTTGTCCTGAATCCTCAACCCATCATCTCCGATATTGAATTTGATGTGAATGGTGATATGATTTTGGGTATCATGGATCGTTTCGGTCACCAGTCAAGCCGGGACAACTACGGCGAAAATAGTGCGGATGGCAGCGTGTACACCGGTTTTAGTGGTGGTGATCTGATGCGGGCCGGCCTGAACGCCGACGGTACCTATACACTGGAATCTAATGGTTTGGTCGGGAACATAACAGGCTGCGGCACGGGCAACGACGAGGGACCGGGCGGCGGAGAGTTCTATTGCGGCGATGAGTGGGTCTTTTATGGTAAAGTAGCCCACGGCGAAATCAATAATGGTTCTTTGGCTTTGGTTCCCGGCAGCGATGAAGTCATCTCTACCGCTATGGATCCGCTCAGCGCTCCCGACAACAGCGTTTATCTGGCCTCGGGCTGGCAGGCGTATAAAAACAACGGCCCCACTGCAGGCAGTGTGACCCGCGAGTTTGTGGTATACGACCATAATTATGCCGGTACTTTCGGCAAGTCCGCCGGGCTGGGCGATATCGTGGCAGCCTGCAACGCTGCTCCCGTCGAGATCGGCAACCGGGTGTGGCTCGATCGCAACCGCAACGGCATTCAGGACGCTGGCGAACCCGGCGTCGAAGGCATCGTCCTGACGCTGCACGATGCCGAAAATAACTTTACTCAAGTCGCGAGCGATACCACCGACGCCAAAGGCGAATATTATTTCACGAATAGTAACGTACCGGGCGGCCTGAAATTTAAGCATAAGTACGAGGTCCGGGTAAGCATGATCCAGTCCGCCATTACTACCGATAGTCTACAGCCAGCTCCTCCCAACCAGGGCGATCCGGTTTCCGACTCGGACGGTATTCTGGTGACGCCAGCCGCTGCCTCTAATCCTGATGCGAAAAATGGCCGATTGGCCGCAGTTTTGGCGGAAGAACCCTACGTGAAGATTGAGGTGACCTCGGGAGGCATAGGGCAAAACGACCACACCAACGACTACGGCTTCGGCCCCGCCTCGGTTATCGAACTGGTGACCGATTCGATTCGCATCTGCTCGGGTGAGGTAACGGTGCTGATTGCACAGCTTGAGAACGTTATCGAAGGCGATAGCGTGGCCTTCGTGTTATACGATAAACTACCTGCAACTATCGAAGAAAAGCTCAACGCAGGTACCCTGCTGGGGACGGTAAAACCCGATGGAACGGGGCTGGCGACCTTACCCAACGTAGTTTTTCCAGCCAATACGAACGGTGACTCCGCTTCATACATAGTTTGTGCGCTATTCCTGACTAAGGATACTGCGGTACTGGGCGTGGATAATGGTAGTGTCACGATTGGCCCAATCCCCGTTGTAGTAGCGACAGTGGACGGACCGCTGACTTGTACCCAGCGCATCGTCAACCTGAAAGCCCAGTCGAATCTGAATACTATTTCCTTCTCGTGGACAGGACCTGGCGGCTACGCCAGCAGCGATTCCATCGCTCCGGTAAGCGTACCGGGTACTTATGTTCTGGTGGGTACTTCGGCCCAAGGTTGTAGCTCATTGCCCGATACCGTGATTGTGGTCGAGGAAATCCTTCCCCCCGCTCTGCCTACCCCTGAAATTGCTTTTTGCGAACCCATAAGCGCGGTATCGCTACCCAATCTTCAAACGGGACAGGAATGGGTGGTGGATTATCCCAATCCCGCTATTGTCTCCATCGACACGGTTAATAATTCTGCCAGCGGCCTGACGGCGAACGGAATTTATTACCTAAAACTACGAGAAGGTTTTTGTGTCAGCTCCGACTCGCTGAAAATCACCCGTAATCCGTCTCTGGCCCTGAAAGATTCCAGTGGTAGTTTTTGTGCAAACTTGACGGTTAATTTGCCTGATTACATCCCCGGCTACGACAGCCTTACCAGCCAGACGTGGCACCTGGGCAGCGCCGGTGGCCCGGCGGTCAATACAATCAGCGGAATTGTCCTGGATCAGAACACCACCTACGTCCTGGTGGCTGCCAACCAGTTTGGCTGTCCCGACACGGCGACAGTGCAATTCGTAAAAGTACCTTCGGCTACCCTCGTGGCCTTAGCCGATGGAATACTGACATGTACGCAACGCTCGGTGACTCTGACGGCTACTTCCGACGCCGGTGGGATCGCCTACCTATGGACAGGTCCCGACAATTTCACCAGTACGGATTCCGTAGTATCCGTCAGCAAATCCGGGAGATATATTTTAACCAGCCCGACAGCAGACGGATGTCCTTCTGTTTCCGATACGCTGGATGTTCTGGAAGAACTGGTTCCTCCGCAGCTGCCGTTGGCATTCGTCAATATTTGCGAACCTACCTCCCAGGTACAGGCTCCACCCATCAGCCAGGGACAGGAGTGGTTCACTGAGTTCAGCAATGCGGCCCCCATTGAAATCAACAATGTCCAGAATTCGGTAAGTGGTTTTACTGCGAATGGTGTGTACGAGGTAAAATTGAAGGAAGGGGTATGCACGAGTGCTGCGGCCATGCGCATTACCCGCAATGCAGCTCTGGCGCTCGACAGTCCAACGATTACGCTGTGTTCGGCAACACAGGTTGACCTCGCCGACTACGTGCCGGGCTACGCTGGTCTATCGAATCCTATTTGGCTAAAAGACAGCCTGAACGGTGAAGTGCAGACCTCCACAAGCGGTCATATGATCACTCATAACACGAAGTATATGATGATCGCTGCCAACGCAAGCGGCTGCCCTGATACGGTTGTTATTCAGTTCCTGATGGCACCCCAGCCCGGCGTTGCACTCCTGGTGGCGCCACCGGCCTGCCTCGGAAACGTTACCCAGTCCAATGGTTCGATATTCCTGTCCGGGGCAACGGAATCCATGCGGTACGATCTGGTACAAAACAGTACTTACAACGGTACATCCACTTACGCTACGGCCTCGCCAGTACCTCAGAATGGCGTGCTATTATCAAATCTGGCCAATCCGGCCGTCGATACGCCCTACACTTGCCGGGTATTCAGCGCAGAGGGTTGCTTTCAGGATATATCTGTAACCTTAGAACCCGTCGATTGCCAGTGCTCGATTGTTTGCGTACCGGTTTCAATGAGGTTATTGAGGAAAAGGTAGTTCTTCACTTGTGATAATGAGGCCTAAGTATCTGCATGCAGGTACTTAGACTTTTTAAGAAAAAAAATCTTTTTTCAAGCGAACTTTCCTGTAAAATCCTGGCTCCTCTTTTATTCAAAAGCCAACCTGTCAACCCCTAAAGTCGGGCCTTCCTGCCAGGGGAGCATGGCATTGAATAACCGGAGAAGGAGGTAAGTAGTTACGTCTTCGGCGCGGATAGCTTTGGGCATAATGATTCCCTTATCCAACAGATAAGCTCTTTGCGTGCCTGGCAAAAGAGAGGACTCCGGCGTGTACCATCCTGCCCCATCGAACAGCGCAATATTGGCATAGCTGGTATCGGTGAGAAGGCCCTGCCTGACGATAAGTACATCATCACAACTACCCCGCTGGTCATATAACGTATTGAGGACCTGACGATCTTTGTACTTATAGGTGTATTCCAGATCATCTGCTTCCACCAATCGTAAACTACAAATCGTACGGGGCAGGTACTTTTCCCATTCGATATTTACTATCTCCTTGCCGTAAGTAATCCGGCATTTGTGCTTGTCATCGTTCACCGAAGGTGGTACTTCGAGATGATCCCTTAAAGCCAAGGGCTCTTGCGCTCCCCACAAATGCTGCCGGGTCCGGTTCAGCCGGGCTTCGTGGTAAGGAAGCAGCTCACTGAACTTGCGCTGATGGACGCAGATCGTCTCGAAGCAAAGCTGGGGTTGATTCATCGCTGAAAGGAAGGTACACTTTATCGATTAATTCCTGATATTCATCCTCGACCCGGCTGCGGGCAGTTATTCCCCCGCCGCTCTTGAAAACCAGGCTGTCTTCCTGCTGCTCGAGGTACCGAATCATGACCGCACTTTCAAAAACTTCACCGTCAAAACCACCCATAATGCCGGTATAGTACCCGCGATCGTACCCCTCGGCTTCCTTGATAATGCGCAGGGTAGAGGGCTTGGGGGCACCGCTGATCGACCCGGCGGGTAGTAGTTTCAGAAGCAAATCGCCGTAGGCTCCGGCAAAATTGTTGGGCAGCAAACCCGCTATTTCCGAACTAACCTGCAACAGAGTGCGCTCGTTAGTAGTGATCTTATCGAGAAAGCGATAGCGCTCGACCCACACCTTTTCGGCGACCATGCTCAGGTCATTACGAATCAGGTCGACGATGGTGGCATGTTCCGCCGCCTCTTTGGCATCGGCCAGAATGATCCGCCCGGCATCAGGAATGTGCGCCGAGATCGTCCCTTTCATAGGATAAGAGGAGATACGGTTGTTCTTGATGCGAACAAAAGCCTCGGGAGAAAAACAAACGAACTTATCATGAAACCAGAAGCGGAACGGCGCACGGCTGTGCCGATAAATATCCAGCAGCGACAGGTTAGTTTCTATGGGGGTCGGGGCCGACAGATTGACCAAAAAGGAGTTGCCGCGTTGAATATTCTTCAACACATAGTCGAATCTTGGCCGATACGCCTCGAATGAAAGGGGGTACTTTTTAAAATCATAAGGCGGTAAAGCGGGCAACGGGCTGTTATTGGCGGGGTCGTTAGTGATGCCGTTGAGGTTGAACCGCAATCGGGCCGGATCGACTTCATCCAAACGCCAGGCAAGGGGTACTTTGCCCAGAAAATCGATCAGGAATAGAAAAGGGACGCCCGCTCGTCCCCACGCGTTCAGGCGGTTTACGAAAGATTCAGTGGAACTGGACGGATGAAAAAACAATGGACAGATCAGTTGAGAGAACGATTTTTAACAGTCGGGTTTTGCACAAAGTTCAGAAACCATTCATCCGTACAAGGTGTTGCGTAGGAGAATTTTGAATAAAAAATATGCACCTACACGACGTTATTATCATCGGTGGCGGTCCCTGCGGGCTGGCGATGGGTATTGAAGCCGCCAAGAGCGGGCTGGATCACCTGATTTTGGAAAAAGGCAGCGTGACCGAGTCTATCCGTCGCTACCCCAAGCGGATGCGGTTTTTCTCCACCGCCGAAAACATCGAGATCGGCGGTATTCCTTTCCCGATTTCGGGCGTAAAGGCCAACCGTGACGAGGCTTTGCAGTACTATCGTAAGGTAGCGGGCTACTACCACCTGAATTTTGAGCTATTCGTGGAAGTGGATCGCAGCGAGCGGCAGGAGGATGGTACTTTCTTCGTCTTTACCACCGACGGGCGCACTTTTCAGGCCAAAAATGTAGTATTGGCCACGGGTTATTTCGATTTCCCGCGCATGCTGAACATTCCCGGTGAAGAGCTGCCGCACGTGTCGCATTACTACGATGAGCCCTTCAAATACTCCTACACCAATGTAGTGATTGTGGGGGGCTCCAACTCCGCCGTGGAAGCCGCACTGGAACTCTACCGACACGATGTAAACGTGACGATCGTCCATAAAGAAGCCGATTTTCGCAAAACGGTAAAGTACTGGCTCGTTCCCGATGTGAAAAATCGTGTAAAGGAAGGAAAGATCAATACCATGTTCGACAGCATCGTCAAGGCCATCGAAGCTGATCAGGTCCTGATTGAAAATACCCTGACGGGCGAGCAGCAATGGCTACCCGCCAATTTCGTATTCCTGCTCGTGGGCTATCTGCCCGACGAAGCCCTGCTCCGTCGCTGTGGCGTAGAACTCGACCCCGTCACGAAAATACCCACTTACGACCCGGAAACTTTTGAAACGAACGTGCCGGGCCTGTACCTCTGCGGTACGGTGATGGCGGGCGTTCGCACTGAGAAAGTGTTCATCGAGAATGGCCGCGATCATGCCGCCGCCATCGCCGATCACCTCACGGGGCGCGAAATCAGAAAGGTACCGGAGCTGATTGATAGGATTTAGGTTTTGGGAATTTTATTTTCCCTGCACAAAAAATCCCTGCAAGAAGTACTTGCAGGGATTTTTTGTGACCCCGGCGGGAATCGAACCCACATCTAAAGTTTAGGAAACTTCTATTCTATCCGTTGAACTACGGGGTCAGGCGAATGAGCCCGCGAATTTCGGTAATTTTCGTTGACTCACCAAAACTTCGCTACTCGGCGTATTCTTCGTCGTAGTAGCCCACGTCGAGCCAGTTGGGGTAGATCAGGAAATGCCTGTCGCGGACAAGGTCGGCGAGGTGGCGGCGCAGTTCGGCCATGTTCTCATTATGTTCCGCCGAAACGAACACCACGTGTTCGGCTTTGCTGGCGTGGTAGCTCTTGCGGAGTTGCTCGATGAGTTCGTTCATCGGCAGCCGTTTTGTGTCTTCCGTCACTTCCTGCCAGTCGTCCTCTTCTTCCGTTTCCTCGGGTTGCTCGTAAAGGTCTATTTTGTTGAAAACGATAATCGTAGGCTTATCGGCCGCGCCAATTTCGGCCAGCGTGCTGCTGACTACCTCCATTTGTTCCTCAAAACCCGGATGCGAAATATCCACCACGTGCACCAAAATGTCGGCCTCACGTACCTCATCGAGGGTAGACTTAAAGGATTCGATCAGCGTCGTGGGTAGTTTCCGGATAAAACCCACCGTATCTGTGAGCAGGTAAGGAATATTCCCAACCGACACTTTACGCACTGTCGAGTCCACGGTAGCAAAGAGTTTGTTTTCGGCAAAGACATCGGCCTTAGCCAGGCGGCGCATCAGCGTAGACTTGCCCACGTTGGTATATCCCACCAGCGCCACGCGTACCAGACGGTCTCGCTCCTTGCGGCGGGTGGTACTTTGGCGGTCGATCTTGCGGAGTTTCTCCTTTAACAGCGAGATGCGGTCATTAATGATCCGGCGGTCGGTTTCCAGCTCTTTTTCTCCCGGTCCACGCATCCCGACACCGCCCTTCTGCTTACTAAGGTGCGTCCACATGCGAGTCAGGCGAGGGTAGACGTATTGGTATTGTGCCAGCTCGACCTGCGTTTTGGCCTGGGCGGTCTTGGCCCGCATTGCGAATATATCCAGAATCAACAGACTGCGGTCCAATACTTTAATTTCGTGCTCCTCGAAAGCGGCTTCCAGGTTGCGTACCTGAGCGGGCGACAGGTCATCGTCAAAAATCACCATGTCCACGGGTTCGGCGGCGATGAAGGTCTTAATTTCCTGCAGCTTGCCACTTCCCACGTAGGTACGTGATTCGGGTTTTTCCAAATTCTGGGTGAAAGTATGCGTAGTTTCGACGCCCAGCGTCGACACCAAAAAAGCCAGTTCGTCGAGATATTCCTTGGTTTGAGTGGCGCTCTGCTTTTGGGGGCTTACAGCCACCAGCACGGCGGTTTCCTGCTTTTTTTCGGTGGAATTGGTTGCTCTTTTATCTATCAAAATCGTTAGGTCTTATATGCTAATTACTTAGGTTGCCAGTGATTGCCTTTTATGAAAAAGCACCAGGCAAGCAGAAAATAACCTTGTCTGCGGCGCTTAAGTTCTGATTGCCGAATAGTAATTTACGATTATATTTTCGTGAAATACACACTAATCCCCGGGCCTTATTCGGGAGTTTTATTAGCTTTGTCAAAATTTACAAGCCCATGATTCTCCTCGCTCGGGTATAGGTTGTCTCGGTACAACCTGCCCACAAGCCGATCCCTATCGGTCTTCTTTGTAGTACCGACGCGCTTTTTCCGCAAAAAGCCCGGTATTCTTTTCTATCTGAAATTAGGTTTTTATTTCTTGAAATAGATCAAAAACTGCCGTAACCAGTATTCAAAAAGGTACGTCGCGTTTTCTGCTTTTTCGAAAAATGAGACCTTCTCCCAACCTTCCCAAAATTTTGAAAAAGTACCTTCAACTACTCCGCGCGGCTCTCGACGGCTCCGAGCAGAGCTATACCAGCGGCAGCATCGACCGCGCTATTTTCCTGCTGTCCGTTCCCATGATCCTCGAGATGGTCATGGAATCGCTCTTCGCGGTGGTGGACGTTTTCTTTGTGTCCCAGGTAAGTACCGAAGCCGTGGCGACGGTCGGCCTCACGGAGTCGGTCATCACGCTCATTTATTCCGTGGCCATCGGGCTAAGCACCGCCGCCACGGCCATCGTGGCCCGGCGTGTGGGGGAGGGTAGTCCCGCCCAGGCCGGGAAGGCCATCGGACAGGTAATTCTCATTTCGGTGGGGATTTCGGTCGTCATGGCGGGCTTCGGTACCTACTTTGCCGGCGATGTGCTGCAACTCATGGGGGCCGATCCCGAGGTGATTGCTGGCGGCACGCGCTACGCGCAGATTTCTTTTCTGAGCAGCCCGGTCATCGTGCTGCTGTACTCGCTGAGCGGGGCATTGCGCGGAGCAGGTTCGGCTTCAGCGGCCATGCGCTCGCTGTGGGTTGCGAATGGTCTTAACATGATTCTCGATCCGCTATTCATTTTCGGCCTTGGTTTCTTTCCCGAAATGGGAGTGACCGGAGCAGCGGTCGCCACAACCATCGGTCGCGCAGTGGGCGTGGGGTACCAGTTGTACTTTTTATACAATACCAAAAAGTCGGTTTCTATAAAATGGCTGGATTTTACGCCCGACTGGAAAATTATCCAAAATATCCTGAACATTTCGGCGGGTGGCACGGGTCAATTCCTCATCTCGTCGGCGAGCTGGATTTTCCTGACGCGCATCTTGGCCGAGTTTGGCAGCGATGTCGTGGCGGGCTACACGATTGCTATCCGGATTATTATTTTTACCCTGCTGCCATCCTGGGGTATGGCCAATGCCGCCGCTACCCTCGTAGGCCAAAACCTTGGAGCCAGCCATCCCGATCGCGCCGAAGCCTCCGTCTGGCGCACGGCAAGGCTTAATATGTGGTTTCTGCTGGGCGTAGCCGCGCTGTTCTTCATTGGCGCCGAGCCTATCATTGGTTGGTTCAGCACCGAGGCGGCCGTGGTACAGACGGGCGTAACTACCCTGCGGGTACTTTGCCTAGGCTACGGTGCCTTTGCCTATGGCATGGTAGTAGTGCAGTCTATGAACGGAGCAGGCGACACCCGAACGCCCATTTACCTCAACCTGATTTGCTATTGGCTATTCCAGATTCCGCTCGCTTATTTGCTGGGTTTGGTACTTGAATGGGGGCCGATTGGCGTATTTGCTTCCGTTCCTGCGGGCGAAACCTTACTGGCTATTGTAGGAATTATGGCCTTTCGGCGCGGACGGTGGCGGCAAACTCAGGTATGAGCAGCGGCTTTACTTTTAACAGGTTCGGGAATGTTTTGCGTCCTGCGTGATAATTGTCACAGAGTCGGCATTCTTTTCCAGGTACTTTTGTAATAGTAATTCAAAGGCAGGACGAAATCGTTAGGCTGTTAGGTTTGTAAAAAGGTAGTTGTGAATATATTAGGGTATTTCTCGTCAGTTTTAATTGGGGTCAGTCTGGGGCTGATTGGCGGCGGGGGCAGTATCCTCACTGTTCCGGTACTGGTATATCTGATTGGCCTGAACCCGGTGCTTTCTACGGCATACTCACTGTTTGTGGTCGGAACTACCTCTTTGGTGGGCTCTTTTGCTTATATGAAAAAGCAGTTGGTCAACTACCGGGCCGCGCTGGTATTTGCGGTACCTTCTTTCGTTACCGTTTTCCTGACCCGCAAATTCATCGTTCCCGCCATTCCCGACCCGGTATTTACGCTTGGCAACTTTGCGCTGCAGAAAGGTGCGGGCATCATGGGGCTATTTGCCCTGATTATGCTGGCGGCAGCTTTCTCAATGATTCGGCAACGTAAAAACTATAACGCAAAATCCGAAAGCAATGCACTCCAATTCAATTTTCCGCTCATCGCTGTGGAAGGAGCCGCGGTGGGGTTGCTGACCGGGTTAGTGGGCGCGGGCGGAGGTTTTTTGATTATTCCAGCCCTGGTTTTGCTGGCCAAACTACCCATGAAAATGGCCGTGGGAACGTCGTTACTCATTATCGCGGCCAAGTCTCTTATCGGTTTTCTGGGTGATCTGGGGCAGCAAGTCGTCGACTGGCAGTTTCTGATTGTGTTCACAATGCTGTCGGTTTTGGGCATTTTTCTGGGAGCCTATCTCACCCGGTTTATCTCCGGCGAGAAACTCAAGCGAGTCTTCGGGTGGTTTGTACTGGGAATGGCCGCGATAATTTTGTGGAAAGAATTTTTTTAAAGAAAGTACCAAAGTTCCTTATTTTTCGAGTATCTGAATGCTGTATATTTATATGATTTACAGGCGATTATCTAGGATAATAGGATGAACTTATGTACTTGGGAACTTTGGGACTCATTAACTTAAAAACAATGAAAATAGAGCAAATTTATACCGGCTGCCTGGCGCAGGGAGCCTACTTTATCGAATCGGAAGGGGAGGCCGCGGTAATCGACCCATTACGAGAAGTACAGCCTTACCTGGAAAAAGCGAAGCGCGAAGGCGCGACGATCAAGTACGTCTTCGAGACGCACTTTCACGCCGATTTCGTCTCGGGACACCTCGATCTTTCGGAGAAAACCGGTGCACCGATTGTGTATGGACCGAACGCTAACCCAACCTTCGCCGCGCATATTGCAACTGACGGAGAAGGGTTTAAGCTTGGAAAAATTACCATCAAGGCCCTGCACACGCCCGGCCATACGATGGAATCGACCTGCTACTTACTAATGGATGAAAATGGAAAAGAAACGGCGCTGTTTAGCGGCGACACGCTGTTTATCGGTGATGTAGGCCGTCCTGATCTGGCCCAAAAGAGTGAGCTGACGACCGAAGTACTTGCGGGTCATCTGTACGATAGTCTGCGAAGCAAGATCATGCCTTTACCCGATAGTGTGATTGTTTATCCGGCCCATGGCGCTGGTTCGGCTTGTGGCAAGAATATGAGTAAGGAAACCTCCGACACGCTGGGCAACCAGAAAATGTTCAATTACGCGCTGCGGGCAAATATGACGAAGGAGGAGTTTATCCAAGAAGTCACGGACGGTCTGGACGAACCGCCGCAGTATTTTCCCCAAAATGTCCAGATGAATAGGGAAGGCTACGAAAGCATCGATGATGTGCTGGAACGCGGCGTGCAGGCACTCAGTCCGGCGGCCTTTGAAGCGGCGGCCAACGAAACGGGCGCGTTGATTCTGGATACCCGAGCGGCGGCAGATTTTGCCAAAGGCTTCATTCCTAATTCTGTAAATATTGGCATCGATGGCGGTTTCGCTCCCTGGGTGGGCGCCCTGATTCCCGACTTGAAACAGAACCTGCTGCTCGTAACCGAATCGGGGCGCGAAGAAGAGGTAGTTACGCGTCTGGCGCGGGTGGGCTACGACCACACGCTGGGGTACCTGGAAGGTGGATTTGCGGCCTGGCAGGATGCCGGGAATGAAACGGACACGGTAACGTCGGTAGCCGCGGACGACTTCGCGGAAAAATTCAAGAACGGCGACTTGACCGTCATCGACGTGCGCAAGCCTACCGAATTTGACGAAGGCCACGTCGAAGGAGCCAAAAATCTGCCGCTCGATCACATCAGCGACCTGATGGCAGAATTTCCCAAAGACGAGCCCATGTACCTGCACTGTGCGGGTGGCTACCGCTCCATGATCGCCTCCTCGATCCTGAAAGCCCGTGGTTTCGACAATGTTGTCAACGTCGAAGGCGGATATGGAGCCATGAAGAAGGCGGGCGTTCCCGTCAGCGGTCAAGAATCGACAGCGAGCAACTAATAGTTCCGGTATCTGGTCCAGAAACTTTTCATCTGTTTGGGAAGTTTCTGAACCAGATACTACTTACACTCACTAAACACTTCTAGTCCTTGAATTTTCTTGAGTTGATTCGGCAGCCCTGGCCGTGGTACGTTGCGGGGCCGCTCATAGGGTTGACTGTTCCCGCCCTGCTGTTAATTGGGAACAAGCCTTTCGGCATTTCGTCTTCGTTGCGCCACATGTGCGCGGCCTGTGTTCCGGCCAATATTTCCTTTTTCAAGTACGACTGGAAAGCCGAATCGTGGAATCTGGTTTTCGTGCTGGGTATTGCGCTCGGGGGCTTTATCGCCACGCAGTTTCTGGCTGACCCCGCCGCCATCGTGATTGCTCCCGACACGCAGCAAGACCTGGCTGCACTGGGTATTACCGATTTTTCGGGTCTGATGCCCGCCGACCTCTTTTCGGTGAAAAATATCTTTAATCTCAAAGGACTGATTTTCTTTGTTTTTGGCGGATTTTTTGTGGGTTTCGGAACGCGCTACGCGGGCGGCTGCACCTCGGGCCACGCCATCATGGGAATCTCTAATCTGCAATGGCCTTCGCTGGTGGCGACAATTTGCTTTATGATTGGAGGTTTCGTCGGGACGCTGGTCTTGCTGCCGTGGCTTCTCGGTCTGGTGGGCTGACGCCGCCCCGAATGCCAGACAGTTATCCAAAAACAAACTACACCTAACCAATTTATGGAAATTAATCAAGATCTATTCGCTGATAACCTGCTGGAACCTAAGTCTGAAAAGGTAGAGAAACCGATAGTTCGGAACGAACAACACCAGCCTGAGAGCTTTGCCAATCTGTTCAGATACCTGATTGTTGGCGTCCTGTTCGGAATTGTTTTCGTAAAAGCTGAGATTATTTCCTGGTTCCGAATTCAGGAAATGTTCCGGCTGGACGCTTTCCACATGTACGGCGTGATTGGCTCGGCCATTCTGGTGGGGATGCTGTCTATTTTTCTGATCAAAAAAGTGAATGTCAGGACTCTGTCAGGGGATAAAATCACGATTGCTCCCAAATCTTTTCAGAAAGGCCAGATTTACGGCGGGTTACTTTTCGGGCTGGGCTGGGCGCTGACGGGTGCCTGTCCGGGACCGCTTTACGCCCAGATCGGCAGTGGTTTTCTGGTCGTCATCATCACTCTTCTGAGTGCGATGTTAGGTACCTGGACATACGGGTACTTCCAAAATCGGCTGCCTCACTGATTAATTGGGAATGTTGGAATTAGTGAATAATTTATTCTGACATTCCCAATTCACTCATTCCTAATTGATTTTCTGCGCCAAAAGGTACGCTTGCTCATCGCCCAGTGCGAAGGGCTCTCCGTCGAGGCTGCCGAACGTTTCGGTAACGGTCAATCCGGCTTCCTCCATCAGGGCGGATAATTCGGCCAGCGTGAAAACGTACTGTTCGATGCTTCGCGTGACCTTCTCGCTTCCGCGGGTATAGGTGAGCTCGGCGCGGATGACACCCTGGGCCACGTCAAATTCATTGTTCGCCAGATACGTGATATCATTCCCCACGGGCATCCAGGTGCGTTCCTGAAAATTGGGAAAAACGCTCTCGGCCAGTAGTTGGGTATGCGCCACGAAATAGCCTTCGGGCTGGATGTGTTCCGCTATTTTCTGTAAAAACTGCTTCATCACTTCGCGGGGAAAAAAGCTGAAACTATTGCCCAGGCAATAGGCCGCCGCATAGATATTTTCCGGCAAAGTCATTTCTCCGAATTCACCTTGCATTACCGTTACGGGCAGTTTGTCGGCATGAGCTGCTTTTTGCAGTTCTTTACAGTACTCCTCCGAAATATCCACGGCGGTCAGTTCGTAACCGCGCCCGGCCAGCGGCAGAGCGTGGCGACCGTAGCCCGCCATTACGTCCAGCACACGGTCGCCCGCTTTTAATTCCAGTACATCAGCCAGGAAATCGACTTCCCAATCGGTGTATTCTTCCGACTGACTTTCTTTCCAGGCGGTTTGGGGCAAGCCCTCGAAAAAGGTATGGTACCAGGCCATGTGTTTAGTGGATCGGGTAAGGAATTTTAGAAGGATAAATTGATTATATATGAATTGAGTCCTACACTAGTAACTCAAGTGATAGAAATAAGAAGTCCTTTCCATAGTATTCAAGGGCGATGAGTGGAATACTTTTTAATATATTTGAGAACATCTATCTAACGGGTAGTTCCAGAAGCAAAACGTCGATTTCTTTAATCTTTGAGAATCCTTTATCATAAGTCAGTAAAGGAAGGGAAAGATACTGGGCAGTGGCGGCAATGATTGCATCAGGAAGCCTGATTTTGTAGGTCTGTTTGAGGAAAATTGTTTTTTCCTTAACCGGCTGAGAGAGTTCTACTAAGCTACAATCATTCAGAACTGATCGGTAGAATTCTTTATCGCTTGCTGAGATGCCGTAAAAACCTAGCAACTCCATTTCTGTGACTACCGACACAAATAGGTGTTTTTCCTGCAAATGGTTGGCTACTTCTAAATCTCCTTCAAAAAGTCGGATGAATACATTGGTATCTACCAGTAGTTTAGCGCCACTCATTGCGTACCTTCTTTTGGTAGTCAAGTGCGTCGATTCCCTTTTTCAGTTTCCCTAGGTACTTGTGAGCATCGAAAGCTTTTGATGAAGACTTGCTTTGAATCTGCTCGACAGCCTCAGAAATCTTATTGGGCTGTTTACCGGATTCGATTAAAATAGTCATGGTTTCTATTATTGATTTTTTCAAAATTACCCTATTTTCAGAAAATCGACAAGGCGAAAGGGTCATCCCCGCAGCGATACCAACACCCCGCCACCAATAATCAGCCCCATGCCAATGAGGGTTAGCGCTCCCGGAAACGGATCGCCGAGCCACAGACCAAGCAGGCCCGAAAACAGGATGTTGACGTAAGCCACCGACGCCACGCGTCCGGCTTTGTCGTAGCGGAAGGCAATGGTAAGTAGGTACTGCCCGACCATCGCCACGAGGCCCAGTGCCAGAAATCCCAGCCAGTGCGTGAGGGTGACCGGCATAACGAAATGCCCGATTAGAAAGCCGTAGCCATCGACGTTAAAATATTCACCCGCCAGCATGGATAGAATTGGCATTAGGATGCCCGATAGCATAAACGACAGAATGATGGCCCGCGTGTCGTAAAAGGTACTTAATTGCCGGATCGAGAGGTAGGCAATGGCCGTACAAACCGCGTTGCTGAGACCGATGGCGTGGTGGCCCAGCGGGGCGGTCAGGTCGGGCCGGAAAATGAAAAGGATACCCGAGAATCCCACGAAAATCGCCAGCCATTCGCGTTTAGTGAGCGTTTCGCCCACAAAAAGCCACGATAGCAGAGCCAGGAAAATAGGGTAGCTATACTGGTAGGTAGTGGCCGCACCCAGGCCAAGCGTCTGCACAGCGTAGAAAAAGAGGTAAAGCGACAGCGTGCCAATGACGCCCCGCCACACCAGCAGCAGCGGACGGCCCCCGGTTTGTTGCAGCGGGCGGTTGAGCATGCTAATCAGCACAAATACAACGCCCACGAGATTGCGGAAAAACACCAGTTCGACGGTATCGAAGTCGCGACTGAGCCATTTGGCCATCGCACCCACGGTTCCGAAGCACATCACTGCGCCGAGCATGTAGAAAATTCCCTTGCGGGAAACGGGCGGTAATTCGGTCGTGGTAGTGAGAGCCAATTACGGGTACCTTGTGTTCAAATCGGAGAAGTCGGGCAAAGGTAGCTATTCCAGAAATAATTAAGTCCGCCCAAAGTTCAAAAAACAGACGCTAGCTAACTTTCTCTACTGTATCAATTAGCAATTGAGCCATTAATTTTTCATTGTCCCTTATCCACTATTCATTAAGTTGACTACCTTTGTCGCAGTTTTTGGTGCCTGATGCTTTTTCAAGAGAGCTTTCAAGGCTGAAAAGGGAATCCCGTGCGAACCGGGAACTGTCCCCGCAACTGTAAGTCTCAATATATAACAGCTGGTTCGATCCACTTGCCACTGCATTTTTTAAAGATGCGGGAAGGCCCGGAACCCGCGAGACGAGTCAGGAGACCTGCCAAGGATGATCCGCTGTTCTGGTTTTCGGAGGAAAGACCGGGAGGGCGTTGCCTGAATAGAAACAAGGCAATGGCTTTATTAATTTCTTTAATGTTTTTACTTGCGGTAAGACGGGCCAGCGAGCGACCGTCGCTCCGACCGTACCACATAGCTTTGGCTTTTGCCATAAGTACTACTGCTTTCGCGCAGCGCGATACCATTATGCTGGAACCAGTGACAGTGGTAGGCTTTGCACCCGAGCGATTTATGGCGGGGCTTAAAATTCAGCGTCTGGATTCGGCCACGCTGCGGCAGTTCCGGTTTCAGAGCATCGGCGACCTGCTGGCTTTCAACACACCGCTGGCTTTCAAAAACTACGGGCCGGGGCGGCTGAATACCGTTTCGTTCCGGGGTACCTCGGCCCAGCACACGGCGGTACTTTGGAACGGGCTGAATATCAATCAACCTAATCTGGGACAAACTGATTTTTCCACGCTACCCGTGGCGGGCTTTGAGCGTTTGTCGGTACAGTATGGCGCGTCGGCCAGCGCAGTGGGGACTGACGCGGTAGGGGGTAGTATCTTGCTGGAGAGCAGCGGAATTCAGCCGACGGGCATCCGCCTTTTGGTGGGGCGGCGGCAGGCGAGTTTCGGCAACCAGCAGACGCAGGCTGGGGCAAGTTATGGAACGGAAATTGGCAAGAAATGGCACTTTTCGGGGAAGACGCTCTACTACGACGGGCGCATGAAAAACAAGTACCCTTACACCGAGCGGAGCGGCTACTATATGGAGCCTTCCGTCGCCGAACAGCGCGGATTTGTGCAGGACTTAATTTTGGCAGGAAAAAAAGGAAGACAACTTTCGGCGCACCTGTGGCTCACTGACAACGGAAGTACCCTGACGCCCGAAAATCCCGACGCACGCCAACTCACCCGTACCCAGTCGCGCCGGGCGCTGGTACATTACCAAACGCCCACCTGGACGTGGCGCACTGCCTTCACCCGCGACCTGATCGACTTCGGCGCGGGCGATTATTCGCAACTTGACCATACCGCCACGGACCGCTTCCTGACGCACCTTGAAAAGGAAATGGCGTGGCAGCTAGGGGAAGCAGGCGCAAAGGTCAGCCTGCGGGTAGGCGGCGAAGTGGCGCATTATCGCACCCGTGTGGACGACTATACGGCAGCTTTCATTTCGGAAAATCGCGCCGATCTTTTTGCGCTGAGTCGCTGTCAGTTCGGGCCGCGCTGGCTGGTGTCGGCTAATGTGCGGCAGGCATTCGTTACCCGCTTTGATCCGCCGCTCACACCTTCGCTCGGTGCGGAGTACCGCCTGCTGAACGGACCAAAGTACCACCTTACCGCCAAAGGTTCGGTGAGCCGCAGCTACCGCGTTCCGACATTGAACGAGCGTTACTGGAAGGTACTTGGCAACCCGGAAATTCGCCCCGAAAGCGGCTTGAATAAAGAAATGGGACTGGAAGCTAAATGGCATCCCGCTGAATCGCAGCAGGTAACTGCTTCGCTCACCGCTTACCACAACCGCGTGGACGACTGGACGTACTGGAATCCCGACCGCAACTACCGCGTCGAGAACCTGCAACTCGTCGTGGCGCGGGGCGTGGAAGCACAGGCGCAATGGCGGGCTATTTTCCCGAACTGGCAGACTGGAACTACGCTGGGGTATGCCCTCAACCGCTCCTCACAGGAGCGGGTGTATAATGCCTACGCCGACGATATTGTGGGTAAGCAACTGGTATACGTACCCGTGCATCAGGGTACTTTCAATGCCTATGCACAGCGCGGGGTTTTTCGCTTTACCACCCAGGTGCGCGGCCAAACGCGGAGTTTTACTACTTTCGATAACTCAAATGATTTGCCTGGTTATGTGCTGGTCAATTTGCTGGCCGAGGTCACCGGACAGCGGGGCCACTGGCGGGCCGACTTACAGGCGCAGGCAAACAATATTTTTGACGCCCTGTACTTAAATGTGGGCCGGAATGCCATGCCGGGGCGCAGTTTTTCGTTGAATCTTTTACTTACTTATAATTCTGAATCAAAATGAAAATGCAGTTTTTCAAAGTGTTGGGGGTAGTACTGTTGGTGGGATCGTTGAATGCCTGTCGCGAAAAGGACCCGGAACCCGAGGTATACGAACTGGGCGTGATGGTACTTAACTCCGGAAATTTCTTCGACAATAACGGCAGCGTTTCGTATTTCAAGCGGGAAAAAACTACCGCCATTGTTGATCTGTTCGAGCAGGAAAATAACCGCTCATTCAATGGTGGCGTGCAGGGCTACGCCGAAACGGGGGAACATTCCCTTATTCTGGTGGATAATGACAAAGCCGGTCTGGATAAAGTAGAAATCGTCAACCTCGGCAAATGGACTTCGGAGGCCTCGCTGGGTGCGCCAGACATTGAGAATCCGCGGTCGGTGGTGGGCATCAGTCCTACCAAAGCCTACGTGTCTTGTTATGGTGCTACCGGAGTATATCCCAACTACTTCGCAAATCCCGGCTACGTGGCGGTTATCGACCTAACCACCTTGAAGGTTGTCAAAAAAATTCCGGCACCCATGGGAGCCGAAAAGATGGTGAAGCTTGGCAATGAAGTCTTTCTGGGCAACGCCAGCGGCGCGAATGAACTTCTGGTAATCGACGCGACGACTGATGCCGTAAAAAGAACCCTGAAAATTGGGGCAGGGCCGGAGCCGATTTCGCCGGATGTGAATGGCAAGCTATGGATAAAAACTGGCTTCTCGGTCGTGCGATTGAATCCCCAAACGGATCAGGTTGAAGCCAACATGCGTGTAGGAACCGATTCCCGCAAATCACCCTCATCTTTTGCGGTTACGCCCGACGGGCGGGGTTTTTACTACATCTATTCTTTCTACGATTCTGTAAGCGGAGTAGACAAAGGAGAAACCCACTATTTCAGCATTGAAGACACATCGATCCCCGGCAACAAGCCCGTCATCAACCGGGCTTTCACGGGCCTCGGTGTCGACCCTTTGCAAGGACTGATTTATGGCGGCGTAACGCCTTCCTACAAGCAGGCGGGTTACGTAGTTCGTTACCGTCCCAGCGGCGAAAAGCTGGATTCGATCAAGGTAGGTATCGCGCCTTCGGGCTTTTTCTTTAAATAAAATTATGGCTGAAACGCTCACGCTCCCCACAACTACCAGTCGCGCCGAGGTGTACGACGCGCTCTACCCGCAAATTGAAGCCCTTGTGGCCTCCGAGAGCGACCTGACTGCCAATCTGGCCAACGTCGCAGCGGCCCTAAAAGAAGCCTTCGGTTTTTTCTGGGTAGGGTTTTACATGGTAAAAGAAGGGCAACTAGTCCTCGGTCCGTTTCAGGGGCCGATTGCCTGCACCCGAATTCCCTTCCATAAGGGAGTCTGCGGTGCGTGCTATATGCAGCAAAAAACGATTATCGTTCCCGACGTCGAGCAATTTCCCGGCCACATTGCGTGCAGTTCGGCTTCAAAGTCCGAAATCGTTGTGCCTATTTTTCGTCTGAATGGAACGGTAGCAATGGTACTTGACGTGGATAGCGATGAACTGGACGATTTTAGCGATGCGGACCGGGTAGGCTTGGAAAAAATTGCGGGCTTGCTGAAGAGGAAAATTTAGTTTTTCGGTCAACGGCGGTTCGTCGCCACGATACTGGGGTCAAAAGGCACAAAGGTTAGGAAGGCTGTTTGTTTGTATTTCTAAACTTTGTGCCTTTGTCGCTCTGCATCTCTGTCGCTTGGAAAAATCAACAAAAAGCATCCTTTATATGGCGGATATTCAGGTCGCCGTTTGGCCTGATCAGAATTGAGATGATGTCAAAACGCACGTCGTATAGCCAATCGTGGTCGAAAATGTAGTTTTCGGCGGCTTTCATGATCAGCCGCGACTTGGCGTAGTTTACGAATTCCTCGGGCATGCCGAAGCCCGTGCCGCTGCGGGTTTTGACCTCGACAAAAATCATCAACTTTCCTTGTTTCGCGATCAGGTCGATTTCGGCGTGGCGGTGGCGGTAGTTTTTGACCACGATCTCGTAACCCTGGGCCTGTAAGTACTCCGCCGCCTTTACTTCACCCCAGTGTCCGGTGTCGTTATGTGTTGCCATCTGAACATTTTTGTTCCAAAGTACTGTTATTGGTGACGGAAACAAAGCCGGACTTTCCGACTGCGTTTTTTGGAACAATAACCTGCATGAATTTTAACCTCAATAAAAAGACCCAATTCCGGCATCTTGACCTCATCGACTACCAGCAAGCCTGGGATTTGCAGGAAGAGCTTTTTGCCGAAGTCGTCGCCGCCAAAATCGCCAACCGGGGCATAGAGCCAGAAAATCAAACGCCAACGCCCAACTATCTCCTTTTCTGCGAGCATCCGCACGTGTATACGCTCGGCAAGAGCGGAAAGCCGGAAAATCTTTTATTAGATGAAGGCAGGCTAGTCGACGTTCAGGCCAAATATTATAAAATTAATCGTGGTGGCGACATCACCTACCACGGCCCCGGTCAGTTGGTGGGCTACCCGATTCTAGACCTCGATAACTTCTTTACCGACATCCACCGCTACATGCGGACATTGGAAGAAGCCATCATTCGCACTCTGGCTGACTATGGACTTGCCGCCGGACGAATCGAAGGCTTGACGGGCGTCTGGCTTGATCACGAAACTCTTGAAAACCCTCGTAAAATCTGCGCCCTCGGCGTAAAAGCCAGCCGCTGGGTTACGATGCACGGCTTCGCGCTTAATGTCAATACCGACCTTGGGTACTTCAATCACATTGTCCCCTGTGGCATCGACGACAAAGCCGTTACCTCTATGGAAAGGGAGTTGGGACGGAAACTTAACATGGAAGAAGTTGAAGAAAGGTTAAAAGCACATTTAGCGGAGCTGTTTGGGTTGGAATTTCTTTGAGGTTCTTGTTCCTGCCGTTGGAAATTGAATTTTCACTTTGTGGTTTTGCCCATTTGCAATTATTTAAAATGAAAAAAGACATCACCTTTCTTCCCGTCGAGGGCGTTCAAATTGCCATAGTATGCAAAATTAATGAACTGAATGTCGAAGAATGGCATGTAGTACTTATCAACCGAAATGACGAACCGATCGACAACGTTTTCGTCACTTCCAAAGGATACGCCAGCTCCGAACTCGATCAGGATAGCAGTCAGAAAACCTCCACGCTTCGGCACTTTTTCCCTGAGGTACTGCCCGATGGTAACGTCATCGTCGAGCCGATAATGCCGGAAGTGTTTGCTCTCACCAACGAGTACTGGGTCAGCTATTTCATTGGCAAGCAGGTTTATGATAAAAAGTTTATCTTCGTGCCAGACAGCATCGTTCCCGATAACCTGATCGATATTGAGATTTTAGGGCTGAAAGGAGTACTGCATGTTTAGTTTGGAATTAGTGAATGTCGGAATGAGTGAATAGAGTTTAGATTTTATTCCGACATTCACTAATTCCCACATTCCAAATTGCCCTCTATGTCCCCAGAATTCCGACGCCGCATCCGTAACTTGCTCCTGCTCGACATCGAGACCGTAGCTTCCCACGCTTCCTACGAGCAACTCGACCCGCGGATGCAGGCTTTGTGGAATAAAAAGGCAGACAAGCTTCGCAAGCCCGATGACACACGCACCGACGCCGAGATGTTTTACGGACAGGGCGCAATTTACGCCGAATTTGGTCGGGTAGTTAGTATAGGTTTTGGTGGCTTTTTCTGGAACGACGAAGACGAACTGGCTTTCAAGGTCCGGTCGTTTTCCAATCCCGACGAGGCTGCACTTTTGCGGGAGTTCAAAGAACTGGTTGAAAAGTACCCCGCCGAGCAATTGGTCATGTGCGCCCATAATGGCAAGGAATTTGATTTCCCTTATCTGTGTCGCCGGATGCTGATTCACGGCATCGAACTACCCCGCGCCATGCAACTCGCGGGCAAGAAACCCTGGGAAATCCTGCACCAGGATACCCTTGAACTCTGGAAATTCGGTGATTACAAGAACTACACAGGTCTGGACTTGCTGGCCGCTGTGTTCGGAATTGCCAGCAGTAAAAACGAAATGAGTGGCGATCAGGTGACGCCCACTTACTATGAAGACAATGATATTGAAAAAATAAACCGCTATTGCCGCGAAGACGTAGTTGTGCTGGCACAGTTATACTTATGTCTGCATAGCCAAACGATGGTCGCCGACAAAAACATCATCCGGGTAGAGTAGTTTTTGTTCAAGGGTTTAATTGTTTAATCTGAAGACATCACCCGTCCAAAATAAAGAATTTGCTTCTACCCAATTTTTTAAAAAAGCTAAAAGAAATAAATAGGCTCAGCCCGGTTCGACGTTTCGATTGCCTTTACGGAAAAAAGAAAAGCCGATAGCTGACCGCCGAAAGCCAATATGCGTTCTAAAAAACAATCCCAGAGGGAGCCAAAGCAAAATAAACCCAGCTCCAAAAGCAATTATAATCTATTGTCCTTCGTGGACAAACTGAAATCCGAAGTCGCTGCTTTCTTCGAAACCAATGAGGGCGAGACATTCCGCGCCCAGGAGGTTCACGACCATTTCGGTGCCCAGGATAAAAAACTCCGTAATCTGCTCAACGATACTATTCATGAGCTGGAAGAAGAAGGAAAACTTCGTCGCCATTCCGGCAATACCTACGGCGCTACCGCCGCCACGCCCAACGCCGCCCTGGTCGGCAGGGTCGATCACGTCAACCGTAACTTTGCCTTTGTCATCATCGATGGACGCGACGACGATATTTACGTCGAAACCGAAAACCTGAAAGGTGCCATGGACACCGACACCGTGCGGTTGGAAGTGACCCGCGACGGCGGCGGCCGCGACGGCAAGCGGACCGAAGGCCGCGTCGTGGAGGTACTTGAGCGCGGACGGCCTGAGGTAGTTGGTGTAATCGAGATTTGGCCTAAGTACGCTTTGGTCGAGCCGGATCACCGCAAAATCTACGATCCGATTCATATTCCGATAGATGAAATTGGCGGCGCCAACGACGGCGAAAAAGTCATCGCTCTCATCGAGCAGTGGCCCAGCCGCACCCGCAAGCCTGAGGGACGAATCATCGAGGTACTAGGAAAAGCGGGCGAAAATAACGCCGAAATGCACGCCATCCTGGCTGAATTTGGCCTACCGATTCATTTCCCAAAACAGGTCGAGCGCGAGGCGGAGGCTATTCCGGATAAGATCCCCCAAAAGGAAATCGACAACCGCCGCGATATGCGGGAGGTAGCTACCTTTACTATTGACCCCGCCGATGCCAAGGACTTCGACGACGCGCTGTCGGTGCAATATCTTGAAAATGGCAATGTCGAAATCGGTATTCACATCGCTGACGTAAGCTACTACGTGCGGCTCGATACTGAACTGGAAAAGGAGGCTTATCTTCGCGCTACCTCGGTATACCTGGTGGATCGTACCGTGCCGATGCTGCCCGAAAAGCTTTCCAATGGCCTCTGTTCGTTGCGGCCTAACGAAGACCGGCTGGCGTTCTCCGCCGTATTTGAAATGACTACCAAGGGCAAGCTCGTGGGCGAATGGTTTGGCCGGACGGTAATCCACTCGGATCGTCGTTTCAGTTACGAGGAAGCGCAGGAAGTAATCGAAACCGGCGTGGGCGATTATCCCGAAATTCTGACCTTGCTGAACAACCTTGCCAAAACTCTGCGCAAAGAGCGTTTCCGCAAAGGCGCGATCAACTTCGAGACGGTGGAAGTGAAATTCCGGCTGGACGAGAACGGTAAACCGCTGGGCATTTACCAGAAAGAGCGCAAAGACTCCAATAAACTTATCGAGGAATTCATGCTGCTGGCCAACCGCCGCGTGGCCGAGTTTGTCTACAAACTCTCGAAAGGCAAGAACAAGAACACGATGGTCTATCGGGTGCACGAAGCCCCCGATCCCGAGAAGCTGAAAAGCTTCGCCACTTTCGTAGCTAAGTTGGGATACAAGGTCGAGACCGATGAGGAAAAGGAGATTGCCAGATCCATGAACCACATGCTGGAAGAAGTGGAGGGCAAACCCGAGCAGAATCTCGTGGAATCGCTAGCCGTGCGGACCATGGCCAAGGCTCGCTACACTACCGAGGACCTCGGTCACTTCGGTCTGGCCTTCCGTCGTTACTCGCACTTCACCTCACCCATCCGCCGCTACCCCGACGTGATGGCCCACCGCCTGTTGCAACACTACCTCGACGGTGGCGCTTCGCCCAAGGCGGAACCTTACGAAGAAGCCTGCAAGCACTCCTCGGAGCGCGAGCGCATGGCGGCCGAAGCCGAGCGCGCCTCGATCAAGTACAAGCAGGTCGAGTACATGAGCATGATGGACCATAGCCAGGAGTTCGACGGTATCATCACGGGCGTGACCGATTTCGGTATTTTTGTAGAAATCACCGCCACTGCCTCCGAAGGGCTCATCCGCATCTCCGACCTCGACGGCGACTACTACGAACTGGACAAGGAAAACTACCGCCTCATCGGGCAGCGAACCAAGAAAATCTACACCTTCGGCGACAGTGTGAAAGTAAAGGTGAAAGATACCAACCTCGCCCGCCGGAGTATGGATCTGCTCCTGGCCGACAGCCCTGATTCACATTCGCGCAACCGTCGTAACGAAGCCGCGAAGTCTTCATCTTCTCGTTCTAACCAGCGTAGCATTGGTGCCACACGGCAGAAGAAGCGGGCCGGTAGTTCGGTGCCGATGCCAAAGAAAAAGGGTGGGGGGAGAAGAAGGAGAAAATAAATAAATCTCTCTGAGAAATTTTTAAGCCAAAAAGCCGTCCTGCGAATCGTAGAGCGGCTTTTTTGGCTTAAAGGCAAAATATCTTAAAAAAACTATAACAATAGTTTTGAAACTAAGTTAATAGTCTTTACTTTGGAAGAGTAAACCAGTAGTATCAAAATCAAAACAATCACCCCTATGGAAATTCGCACATTGACCCGCGCCGAGGAAGAGGTAATGCTCATCCTCTGGCGCTTAAAGAAAGCTTTCGTCAAGGATATTCTGGCCGAAATGCCGGACCCCAAGCCCGCCTACAACACTGTCTCGACGATTGTCCGCATTCTGGAAAAGAAAGGTATTGTCCATTACAATGCTTACGGCAAGTCGCACGAGTACTACCCGCTCATTACCCGCGCCGAGTACAAGCGCTCCGAAATGAAGCAGTTGATCTCGACCTACTTCGATAATTCCCTGCCGCAGCTCGTCTCGTTTTTCGTGAAAGACGAGCCGCTGGACGAGAAGGAGTTGGATGAAATTATGAAGATCATGAAAAAAGGGAAATCGTAGGCGGGAAGCGCAGCTTTCCCCTTTTGGATCAACGGTCAAGGGGTAACGGCCTAACCAGTTGCTCTCTGCAATTGATTTGCTGCGCAAAAACCGTTGACCCTTGACCTTAACCCTTAACCGAATTTTTCATGGAACTACTTCCCTATATTCTCAAACTTTCCGCCTACTGGCTGGCGCTGTATCTGTGCTACGCGCTTTTGCTGCAGCGGCAGACTTTCCTGCGTTGGAACCGGGCTTATTTGCTCGGGTCGCTGATTGCAGGCTTCGTATTGCCGCTGGTGACCTACCCTGAAGCCGCGCCGCCGCTGCCCGTAGTGTACGAAGTTTCGGTGTCGTCGTTCACGGTGGTGGCGGTACCTTCGCCCTCGCTGCTGACCTGGGAGAACGCGCTCTGGGCCGTGTACTTTCTTGGTGTGGCGATCATGCTCGTTCGCCTGTTCCGGCATTTTCGCCAGCTTTTTGCCTTTATCAGAAAAGGCGAAAGCATCGATATGGACGACCATTCGCTTGTATTACTGGATGATAATCAGGTTGGTACTTTCTCTTTCCTGCGCTGGATTGTCATCAGCCGTGGGGATTACGAGCGCAACTTCGACACGATCCTCAATCACGAGCTCGTCCACGTGCGGCAGCGGCACAGCTGGGACATCATTTTTTTAGAAATCCTGCAAGTAGTTTTCTGGTTCAATCCGATTTTAATAATATATAAGAAAACTTTACAACAGGTTCACGAGTTTCTTGCAGATGAAAAGGCAAAGGCCGACAACCGCGATGGCTACGCTGAATTCCTGGTGGCTTATGCCCTTAACGCGCCGACCGTTATCCTCACCAACCAATTCTTCAATTCCAAACTCTTAAAAAACCGAATCACTATGCTTTACAAAAACAAAAACTCCAAATGGTCGCTCGGCAAGTACGCCGCCGTAGCCCTAATGATTGGCTCTGCCTCATTAATGGTAGCCTCCTGCGAACGGGACGTTATGCCCTCTTCTGCGAACGGCGACGAGATGGTGAAGGGTAACATTAACGTCACAGGTATTATCAATACGCCCGATCACAAGCCGCTAGCCGGGGCCATCGTCACAGATAGTGAAGGTAAAAAAGGCGTAACCACGGACAATGCCGGAAGGTTTTCGCTCAAAGTACCAGCGGGCAGTAGCTTAACATTGAGCCACCCCGACTATGGGAAAATAATCATGGGTGTTAGTGGAAAGTACAAGAATGCTGACTATGACCTAACGATGCCTTCCAAAGGCAGCAAGCCCAGTAACATGAGTTCTGTACCATCGGCGGATGGGCAATCGGTTAAGGTGACGACGCAAACCAGCGAGTTTGGTGGAAATATGATTTTTACAGTCGTGGAGAATCAACCCGAATTTCCCGGTGGCAGGGACGAATTGTTTAAGTACTTGGGTGAAAACATCAAGTACCCCGAAGCGGCTGCAAAAGCCAATGTGACGGGTAGGGTGTTCGTCAACTTTGTGGTGACAACGGAGGGGGAGATCAAAGACATTACAATTTTAAAAGGAATAGGCTTCGGTGCCGATGCGGAAGCCGTGCGCGTGGTTAAAAATATGCCCCGCTGGAAGCCAGGAATTCAGAGCGGCAAGGCTGTGAATGTGCGGTATAACCTTCCGATTGCTTTTCAGCTGGATCGGAGCAAAGGCAACAAAGCAAATACTGAAAGTGATAAAAAAGTTGGATTGAATGGTTCAGAAATACTTGGTACTGAAACCACGCAAAGTACCTCTATTTCGATTAGAGATACGGGTGACGGGATAAACGCCAAAAAACCTATCGTTATAATTGATGGAGTAGTACAAAAAGCAGACTATGATTTAAAACAGGTCAATGCGGAAAATATTAAGTCTGTCAATGTTCTGAAAGGTGAAAACGCCACGAAAGCTTACGGGCAAAAAGGAGCTAACGGCGTAATTGAGGTTTCTATGAAGAAATAATAAATCAAGCGTCCGCTCACTGTTCACCTTAAACCTTTGCCCCAGGATGAACTACCTCGCCCAAGCCAATCTTTACTGGATCGCGTTGTACCTCTGTTACGCGCTTTTCCTGCGACGGCACACCTTCCTGCATTGGAACCGGGCGTATCTGCTCGGTTCCTTAGCGGCGGCTTTCATACTTCCATTGGTGCAGTACCCGGAGGCGGCACCGCCTTTGCCAATGTGGTTTAAAATGTCTCCTGCTCCTTCGGCGGAAGTCGAAGTAAGTAGCTTGGAGGGGACTGACTTTGCCATAAACTACGGCATAGCAAATGAAATTTCGCACACAGAAACTACCCCGACAAGCGCTATGCCAGAATTGGGCTGGACAGATTGGCTGGCGATTGTTTATATTCTGGGTGTAGTTTTCATGGCGGCGCGGCTGTTCCGTCACCTGCGTGGCGTGGCATCTTATTTAAGTAAGGGCGATTGCCTGGACATGAACGCCTATCGTTTGTATCTGCTCGATGATGATGCACCGGGTTCTTTCTCTTTCCTGAACCGTATCGTCATCACCCGCCGCGACTACGAACACGATTTCGACACCGTCCTCAGCCACGAACTGGCCCACGTGCGGCAGCGGCACAGTTGGGATATTCTACTGGTGGAGGTACTTCGGGTGTTTTTCTGGTTCAATCCGGTTTTGATTTTTTACAAAAAGTCCCTGCAGCAAGTCCACGAGTACCTTGCAGACCGCGAAGTCTGCGAATGGGATGCCACTTATCGTGATCGCTACGCCGAGTTCATGCTTTCCTACGCTCTGACCAGGACGCCAACGACAGTTTTGGTCAACCCATTCTTCAAGTCATCACTTTTAAAAGATCGAATCGCTATGCTTTACAAAAATAAAAACTCCAACTGGTCGCTGGGCAAATATGCCGCCGTAGCCTTAATGATTGGCTTTGTGTCGTTGCTGGTGGCCTCCTGCAATCAGGAAGCCAATAAGGACGACGAGCCAAAGACCGCCGTTACCGCTCAGCCTATTTTGGTGGAGGGCGTTGTACTGGACAAGCAAGGCAAACCCCTGCCGGGAGCGTTCATCGTCGTGAAAGGTAGTCAAACGGGTACCACAACTACCTCGCAGGGCGAATTCAGGATTATGGCTCCGGCGGGAAGCGAATTAGATTTTAGCTTTATGGGCTTCAAAAATGCTTCCCTCGAAATGCAGGAGCAAGGCAGCGTACGCGTGACTCTCGCCGAAGAAAACACGTCGGAAACATCATTGGCGCAACGCATATCATCCGAAACCGGAAAGCTTCAATTGGATCAAATAGCTGAGAAAGCGCTCACTTCCGACTACGCAGAAGATTCCGTTTTCACGGTCGTACCTACCCAGCCCAAGTTCCCCGGCGGCCTTAAAGCCATGTACAAGTTCATTCAGGACAATATAAGGTACCCCGCCGCTGCCCGCCGCGCCAATGTGGAAGGGAAAGTATTCCTGACGTTCGTAGTCAATTCCGATGGGAGCATTCAAAACATACAAGTACTGAAAGGAATAGGCTTCGGTACCGAAGAAGAAGCAATTCGAGTAATGAAGCAGACGCCGAAATGGATTCCCGGTGCTAAGGAAGACGGTAAAAAAGTGCGGGTGAAGTATAACCTTCCGATCAGTTTTGTACTCCCGAAGGAGAAGAAAGAAATCGGTCAGGCGGTACTCGTGGAGAAAGACTTACCGATCGTGACAGTAACACGAAAGCCAGATGCAAACGCGGAGGTGGATAGTTTGATTGGTCTAAAATTTCGTCTGCCAAATAGCGGAGAAGAGTTTGACAAAAACTTTAAGGTGAGTATTCGTGGTAGGGGATTCATTGGTTCAAACGAACCACTTTTTGTTCTGGATGGCGTTGTATCACCAATCGAAAGCCCAAAATATTTTAGTGATATTTCACCGAACGCCATTGAAAAAATTGAAATTTTGAAAGGCGAAAAAGCCACAAAACTCTACGGGGTGCGTGGTTCAAACGGTGTGGTACTTGTCACTACAAAACAGGGTGCAAAAGGTCAACAGAATGTAAAATAGCAGATGAATTTTAAGTTGAAAATATCATTAGAGCTCGTCTTCTATGAAAATAACAACGCATCTCCGTCAAACTAGTTTTACCCGTGTACGTCACTCCGCCCAACTCCTACTCGATTACGCCTTGGGCGACCCCTTCGATGCTTTGACCAACAATTTCCTAAATTCTAGCACTTTAAAAAACCGCATCGCCATGCTCTACAAAAACCGAAACTCGAAATGGGCGCTGGGTAAGTACTTGGCCGTGGTTGCATTCGTGGGCAGCATAGCTCTTCTGCTAGCTTTCAAGCCTGCGATAAAACCGGAGATATCTGACTTTGCCCAAACTACCCGGATGATAAAGGTGCAAGGCATTGTCGTGAATAGCGACAAGATGCCTTTGTCGGACGTTCTTGTAAAGACCTCCAAGCGCCGGAATGTCTTTGTCACCGATTTATTGGGCCAGTACGAGATGATGGTCCCGGTGGGTAGCCAACTGCAATTCAGTGGACAAAAATACAAGCCCAACGTGGTTTCCTTAAAGGATGAAGATCGAATCGTAAACATCGTTCTAGCGGCAGCAGACGCCGTCGATTCGTCGGTTGCGAATGTTTATCCCATCATAAAAGAAGAAACGGAAGATCTAGATCAGCGCGGGTTCGGACAACTCATTCCAAAGTTTATGCCCGGCACGAAGCCCAGGAGTGATTCTGCGCTAACGTTCAAATACCATTTTTTAAGCGATAACAGTCAGCCACCTGCTTTCCCTGGCGGCAGCGACGCCTTGCGGGAATTCATCGCGCGTAACGTCACTTATCCTGCCAGAGCCTCCCGAGCTAATATTCAAGGAAAAGCACTACTGAGTTTTGTGGTTTCAGACAAGGGGGAGATACAAAACGTGGAAGTTCTGAAAAGTCCGGGTTTTGGATTAAAAGAAGAATCTCTGCAATTGCTCGCGTCTATGCCGACCTGGGTACCCGGCCAGCAAGACGGGAAAAAGGTCGATATGCCCTACCAACTTACCCTCGATTATCGGCTGGCTACCGACTCTCTGAAAGCTGGTACGCTTGAAGCCGGAGCCTATCTTCATGGCGAAGCTGCGAGTTATGCGATAGTTAGATTTTATCAACCTATCCGCCAGAGAACCTATTCTATTCTGTCTTACTTCAAAAGGTTCGGCGATAAATATGGTCTGGAAAACGCGCTCTACGTACTGGACGGCAAACCTGTCGGCAACCAGGAAGCGATGGGCAAGATTCCTGCTGATCACATCGCATCTGTCAATATCGTGAGAGGAGCCGCCGCCCAAAAACTCTACGGTGAGAAAGGGGCTAACGGCGTCGTGGCCATTGTCACCAAAAAGGCAGCGAAAAAGATGTGAGCGCAGCGGCGCTTATACTCATTCTATTAAGCATGAAGATTATCCCTTACTTGGTTCAGTTAAATCTTTACTGGCTTCTGCTGTACGGATGCTACTGGCTACTGCTACGCCGCCAGACTTTTTTCGTCTGGAATCGTGTCTATTTGCTCGGTGCGCTGGTGATGTCGTTCGGTTTGCCGCTGCTGCAATATCCCGCCGCCGCCCCGGACATCGCTATGTCGCCCATCCCAGTAGCCGTGTACGAGATGGCTGCTCTGCCGCTGGAATCCGCCACGATGGCAGTGGCCGAACCCTTTGTCGTCAGACCGCAAGCTACTGCCGCCGCGCCGTTTCCCTGGCTTGACTTGTTGCTGACCTTATACATTGCCGGGGTAGTTTTTATGTTCGTCAGGCTTCTCTGGCAGTTTTATCGGTTGTTTTCTTTCATTCGAAAAGGCGAACGCATTGCCCTGGACGGCTATTCGCTGGTTCTGCTGGATGACGACCGAACGGGCGAGGCGTCGCTCGGCGAGGCGTCGCCCGGCGAAGCGTCGCCCGGATCTTTTTCCTTCCTGAATTACCTTGTCATCAACCGCCATGATTACGAAAATGATTTTGATACCGTGCTGCGCCACGAGTTGGTCCACGTGCGGCAACGGCACAGTTGGGACATCCTTTTGGTAGAGGCGTTGCGGGTAGTTTTCTGGTTCAACCCGGTTTTGATTTTGTACAAAAAATCGTTGCAGCAAGTCCATGAGTATCTGGCGGATGCCGCTGCCCCACAGCGCGACCATTACGCCAATTTCCTGCTAGCCTACGCCCTGAAAAAACCTTCTAATACTTTGACCAATAATTTCCTGAACGCTTCTAACCTTAAAAACCGAATCAAGATGCTTTATAAAAATCGAAACTCGAAATGGGCGCTGGGCAAGTACCTGTCCGTCGCCCCACTCATCGGCTTCGTGCTGATAATTACTGCCGCCCGCGAACGCGTGGTGAGTGTCGTGGAAAACAGCACCCAAGCGATGCATCCAGCCAGTACTTTGCTGGTACAATCAGCGGAGGTACTTAAGGTCGAAACAACAACCGTAAAAGGTACCGTTCGCAGTTCCAAAACCAAAGACCTTTTACCGGGAGCCAACGTCATACTGGTGGGTACTTCGCGCGGAGTTACCACTGACGCCAACGGGGCTTTTGAATTGAACGAAGTACCCCTTGATAGCAAACTGGCGATCAGCTACGTGGGCTTCGAAACCAGAGTAGTAGAGATTACAAAGAAAAATCAGGCAGTGAATGTTGTGTTAGAGTGGCAGCAGAATGCACTGGGAAGCGTAGTAGTAGTATCTTACGCACCCGTAGGAGGATTAAGTGCCCGACCTCAGCCCGGTGCCGATAGTACAAAGCCGGATTCCACAAAGGATGGATTTGCGGTAGTAGAACAAATGCCTGAATTTCCGGGTGGCATTCAGGAAATGTATTTGTTCCTGGCTCGTAAAATCAAGTACCCCACCGAGGCCGTGCGCGATGATTTGGAAGGAAAAGTGATAGTTACCTTTACCGTAAGCGACAAGGGCCGCATCCGCAATCCTCAGGTGATTCAAAGGGTAGGCGGTGGTACCGACGAAGAAGCCCTGCGCGTGGTGCTTAGTATGCCCACCTGGCAGCCCGCCATACAGAATGGACGTCCCGTGGCTATGGAGTATGTACTGCCGATCGAGTTCAAACTGGAAAAGCCGGAAACTAAGGAAGACAAGGAAAAACGGCAGGGAAAGGCCAATAATTTTAGGACCGAACGAATGTCAGTTCCTGATTTTAAGTTTGATGATGCGGCGGATATCGGTATCCCAGGACATGGCCCGAATGCTTCGACCATGCGGGGAGTATCATTGCCGAGTAGCATCTATTCAAAGCAGAAATTTACAGAAGACATCAGTACTGAGCAGCTAATATTCGTCAAGGAAAGCATTCAGCCCGCCAGGTTCATGAATTATCAAAACCCACTTCGTTCTATCGAAAAAATAAAATGAAAATAATCATCTTCGGTCTACTGACTACCATAGCCTTTGCTTTCATTGGTTGCAATACCAGCAATAAAGACTCTGAGGTCATTTCAGGCTCTAATGACGAAGCCGATTACGAGAATAGTAATGAAATGGTTTACACAGTAGTGGAGGAGCAGCCCGAATATCCGGGTGGTATGGACGCGATGTACGATTTTCTGGGTGACAATATTCAGTATACCGAAGAAGCCAAAGCGAAAAATGTGACGGGAAAAGTCTTCGTCACGTTCACGGTTGGCTCCAACGGTAAAATTCGCGATGTAAAACTATTGAAGGGAATTGGCTTTGGCCTTGATGAAGAGGCTCTGCGGGTAGTAAAGGCGATGCCCAAATGGCAACCAGGTCGGAAAGGTGGTGAAAATGTCGCAGTCAGATATAACCTGCCGATCATCTTTGCGCTAAAACCGCGCGCCGTCAGTCAATAAGAATTCTAAGAACGTACCAAACACAGGAAGCGTAGAACTGAAAGGTTCTGCGCTTTTTTTATACCAAGTTTCAAATTTTGATAGCCCAATTACAAGATTTGGTGGTATTGTACACGTACTTTTTCCTTTCTCATTGTTCTAATCTAAACCCTTTTTAACGAATGGCTGATTCACAATCTCCGGACGAAAAACCTACCCGCCGGACTTTCATCAAGGCATCTTCCCTGGCGGCTTCCTCCTTTTTTATCGTACCGCGCCATGTCCTGGGCAAAGGCTATGTTGCACCCAGCGATAAATTAAATATAGCTGGTATCGGCGTAGGCGGCAAAGGGAAGAGTGACCTGGCTAGTTTTGCCAAAAGCCCCAATGTCAACATCGTGGCCCTTTGCGATGTGGACGACCGGCAGGCTGTTACCTCGCGGGAAAGTTTTCCGAAGGCTACCTACTACAAAGATTTCCGGGAGATGCTCCGGAAAGAGCATAAGAATATCGATGCCTGTTCTATTTCCACGCCTGATAATACCCACGCTGTAGCCACACTGGCGGCGATGCAACTGGGCAAACACGTGTACACGCAGAAACCTCTGACGCACGATATTTACGAAGCGCGGATGCTGGGGCAGGCGGCCAAAAAGTACAAGGTAATCACTCAAATGGGCAATCAGGGCGGCTCGGGCAACGGTGTGCGGCGCATGAAGGAAATCTACGATTCAGGGATTATTGGCGATGTGCACAAGGTACTTTGCTGGACCAATCGCCCCGTGTGGCCGCAAGCGGTCCCTACCGACAACGTCGACCCGATTCCGAAAGAATTGGATTTTGATCTCTGGCTGGGTCCATCGCCCAAAGTACCCTACAACAAAGAGTACCTGCCCTGGAACTGGCGCGGCTGGTGGCCGTACGGCACGGGCGCCTTGGGCGACATGGCTTGCCACATCATGGACCCGGTGTACCGCATCCTGCCCATTTTGTACCCGACCTCGGTGGAGTGCAGCGTGGGCGGTACCTGGACGTTTACGCTGCGCGAAAAAGATGACAATCCCGCCTGGACACCCTTCACGACCTCCATTCACCTGGATTATCCCCGGAATGATGGCAAAGGAAATATCAAAGTAAGCTGGTACGACGGCGGAGTTCTGCCCGAGCTACCCGAAGAACTGCTGCCCGGCGAAGCCTTTGGCAACTCGGATGGCGGAGTACTTTTTATCGGGTCAAAAGGTAAACTGATGGCCGATTGCTACGGCGCCAAGCCCCGGCTGCTTCCCCTGAAAGAAAATGAAATCATCAACATTCCTGAAACAATAGCCCGTGTGCCGAATGAAGACCACTACCTGCAATGGGTTAATGCTTGTCTGGAAGGCTACGGCAAGGGTGTGACGAGCTCGCCCTTCGAATACGCCGGGCCGTTCACGGAAAGTATCCTCATCGGAAATTTGGCGATCAGAAGCTGGATGCTGCGCGATAATCCTACGGCCAAGCGGGCGGTGGACAAGTACACGGGTCGCAAAAAGCTATACTGGGATGCGCAGAATATGAAGGTTACCAACTACGACGCCGCCAACCAGTTTGTAAAGCGCGAGTACCGCGACGGCTGGGGCGATCTGAAAGTCTGATGGAAATTAGAAGATGATAGATTTTAGATGCTGGATACTGGACTTTACGTATTGATTACTAATAATATAGCCATCGGATTCCAGCCTAAAATATAGTAAACCGCTTTCAAGCAAGTGCTTCACAAGAAAAAGCCCCGGAATGCTCAGCGTTCCGGGGCTTTTTTTAATATGAAAATCAGCTGAAATTCCAGGATCAAATATCCAGAATCAAGCATCCAATATCTTTCTTATCGCGCGGTCGCCATCACCATCTTAATATCCAGCTTGGCACCGACTTCCAGGACGTCCACCAAATCCTGTACGGCAAGATTCTTATCTACACGCAGTACCACGGTGCGTTCTTCCACATTGGTAAAGATAGTAGCCAATTCCGTTTCCAACTGCCCGGCAGGAATCTGGTCCTTGTCAATGAAGTAGTTCTTCTGATCGTCTACCGACAGCGTAATCTGCTTCTTGTATACCTGCTGCGACGACGATGCCTTGGGCAGCATCAGCTTAATGACATTTGGGTTCGACATAGTACTGATGATCAGAAAGAACAGCAGCAGGAAGAACATAATATCGTTCAGCGAGTGCGTAAACACTTCCGGTGCAAAACGAGCTTTACGGCGTATTTTCACGTTTATTTAATGATGAATGAGGAGTGATAAATGAGGAATGATGAAATTTCTGTTACCTCATCATTTACTCATACCCAATGACTTCATAGCGCCAGGCGACTTGGTCTGAACTAAAGAACTACCTTGATGCAACCGGACGTTGCAACACATCCAGGAAGTCGGAGGCGGCCATTTGCAGTTTCAGGGCAAAGCGGTCGATCTTCATGTTGAGCAGGTGGTAACCCGCGTAGGCGATCAGACCAATGATCAGACCGGAACCCGACGTAATCATCTTTTCGTACATACCACCAGAAATAGTGCTGATGTTGAAGTCGTTCGAGATCGAGATGTCATAGAAAATACGGATAATACCCGCGATCGTTCCCACGAAACCCAGCATGGGCGCGATACCGGCGATGACGCCAAGGTAGGGCAAACTACCTTCCATGCGTTGCAATTCTATTTGACTGGCGTTTTCGATTGAGGACTCAATGTCTTTGATGGGGTAGCCGATGCGGCCCGTGGCACGTTCCAGAATGCGCCCGGCGGCGTTGTTCTGATTGCGGCACAGCGATTCGGCAGATTTAAGGTTGCCCTGCTGAATAAAATCCTTCACGTTGTTAACAAACGATTGCTCAATCTTGGCATTTTTGGTAATTGCCATCCAACGCTCGATCATCATGGCGATCGTAGCGACGAACAGAAAACCCAGGGGAAGCATGACCCAACCACCTTTTATCAACAAATCGAGAACGGAAAGACCGTCGCCCGACCCTGGGGCAACCATCGTAGAGTCAGTGAGTGCTTGCAGCAGCATTATTTTTGGAGTGAAAAGGTGAATGGTTAAAGGGTTGTTCAGCACAGCGGCCGTTGGCTTCTGAAATAAACGGCATCGTATAAGCCTTATTGTTTGGGAAGCAAAGATAGAAAAATTCCCTACTGAAAAGAATCCTTACCATATTGAGGCTGTCAGGGCATTTATCCTGAACTTAACGTATGTCTGCGCCAGCAGAGCCAGCTTGCGGCTGTCGGGAACGCGAATGCGCTCCTCCTGGATGCGGGCGGCGGGAAGGCTTTTAATTTTATTAAAAAGAGTGCAGTAATAGACGTAAGCCAGGTACACGCCCTGCCGGGCTCCTTTGGGAAGTTGCAGAATGGCCTCGTAAGCGGCATCGAAATCGGCCTGAATTTCGTCCTCGATACGTTTTTTAGCCTCAGGATCGAAGGCCTTGAAATCTACACCGGGAAAATAGACACGGCCACGGTCCTGAAAATCACTTTTGATATCGCGCAGGAAATTTACTTTCTGGAAAGCTGCGCCGAGGCTTCTAGCGCCTTCCCGAAGGTGGTCATGTTGTGCAGAATTACCTTCGCAGAATACGCGCAGGCACATAAGTCCCACGACCTCGGCGGAGCCATAAATATACTCCTGATAGCCGTCGGGCGTGTATTCATGCTCGTAGAGATCCATTTCCATGCTGTGCAGGAAGGCTTCGATCAATTCGTGCTCGATGCCGTATTGGTTCACCACCAGCTGGAAAGAATGCAGAATAGGGTTGAGGCTGATTTTTTCCTCAATAGCCTGAAAAGCATCAGCACGGAAACGTTCCAGCAGATTCTTTTTGTCAAAATCGTGAAAGGTGTCTACGATTTCATCGGCGTAACGAACAAAGCCATAAATCGCGTAAATCGGCAGGTGGAACTTGCGGTCGAGGGTGCGGATGCCCAGCGTAAAGGAGGTGCTGTAATGCTCCGTGATGATTTTGCTGCATTGTAGGCTCGCGCGGTTGAATAGTTCCAGCATAGGGTAGGCCTTTGGGGGCTTGGCAGAATTTATTGTCAATATAACCTGATTTTTTTGGCTTTGTTAGATTTTGTGGCCGTTAAGAACACGCAAAATCTGTTATAAGTCCAGGTGCAAATGAAACTAGGACGGGCTGGCAGAGGTCTTTCGCTCCGGCTGTACCACGGGAAATTCTTTTTCCACTTCCTTCGCCACGACGAGGCCGGAGATCAGAGAAGGCGGAACGCCGGGGCCGGGAACGGTCAGCTGCCCGGTATAATAGAGATTTCTTACTTTTTTGTTTTTCAGACTGGGTTTCAGAATGGCCGTTTGCCGCAACGTGTTGGCCAGTCCGTAGGCATTTCCTTTGAAGGCGTTGTAGTCTGCTATGAACTCAGAATGCGCGTAACTACGCTTGAAAACTACGTGCGGACGAACGGGCTCACCGACATAAGCTTCCAGCCGTTCCATGACCAGGTCGTAATATTTCTCGCGCACCTCCTCGGTGTCACCACTGAGCCCCGGTGCGACAGGAATAAGCAAGAATAAGTTTTCACTTCCTTCCGGGGCGACGCTTGGGTCGGTTTTTGAAGGAGCCGAAACATAGAACAGCGGGCGCGAGGGCCATTTCGGCTCTTCGTAGATTTCATGGGAATGCAGAGAAAAATCCTCGTCGAAGAAAAGATTGTGGTGCGTCAGCTTGGGTACTTTTTTGTTGATTCCCAAATAATAAAGCAGCGACGACGGCGCCATCACGCGATTATCCCAGTAGCCTTCGTTGTAGTTTTGGTAGGGTTCGGCCAGTAATTGGCTGTCCACGTGGTGGTAGTCGGCTCCGGCCACCACAATATCGGCTTCGTAAGTGGCGTCTTCAGTAAGTACCCGGTCGGCCCGGTCTTCTTTTACCGAAATGTGCCGGACATTCTGGTTCATAATTATCTTGACGCCCACCTCCTCGGCCAGAGTGACCATCCCACGCACGATTTCATGCATGCCGCCCATCGGGTACCAGGTACCCATCGTCATTTCGGCGTAGTTCATCAGGCTGTACATAGCAGGCGTTTTCTGGGCGGTTGCGCCCAGAAACAGGATGGGGAATTCCACGAGTTGCAGCAGACGAGGGTCCTTGAAAAACTTCCGAACGTGCGTAGCGAAAGGTTGGAATACATCCAGCCTGGTGACGTCATATAGCAGCTTCAAACTCAAAAATTCCGATACCTTCCGGCTGGGCTTCCACACGAACTTCTTGATGCCTACTTCGTACTTATACGCCGCCTGCCGCAGAAATTCATCCAGCTGCACGGCACTTCCCGGTTCGATGGATTCGAACAAACTACGCAACCCCGGCATATCCGCGGGTAGATCTATGTCCTGGGTTGGCCCGAAAACTACTTTATAGGAAGGATCGAGCCGAACTAAATTATAGTAGTCCGAAGGTTTTTTACCAAATTCTGCAAAGTAGTCCTCGAAAATGTCGGGCATCCAGTACCAGCTTGGCCCCATGTCGAAAGTGAAACCCTGAGATTCAAACACGCGCGCCCGTCCGCCGGGGACGCTGTTTTTTTCCAGTAGTGTGACGTCATACCCACGCTTTGCCAATCGCGTGGCGGCTGACAGCCCGGCGAATCCCGAACCTATGACAATGACTCTGTTCAATGTGACGGAGCCGCTCTTGCGGCAGTAAAATTAAGTGAATGATAAAATGGCAGTACAGCCGGAGGAGTACTTTCCCCCAAGGCTTTCCAAATCCCTGTTTACCGCCTGGTCAGCGAACAAAAATTCATTATTGAATATAGGTTTCGTTCATCGTATACGCCCTGCAAAGAACATTAATTTCCCGAAAACAAAAGAAAAAGGAGGTAATTGAAAATAAAAAAGGCCAGAAAGTACTGATCCGGCCTTTTTCAGAAAAAGTAATTCATTCGAGTAAATTCGCCAGGGAACGCCCTCGCCAATTTCTGATAAAGTACTTGACGAATCGCTCATTTACCATTAGTCAAGTCGCGAATACATCCGTAGCATTCTCTTTAAGTCCTTGCGGGCAATGTGGATGCGATTTTTGACCGTACCAATGGGGATTTCCAGTTTGGCAGCGATTTCGTGGTACTTGAAGCCCCGGAAGTGCATCATGAAAGGTGTTTTGTAAGCGCCGTCCAATGACTCAATAGCCTGAGTGATATCCTCCATCGCAAAAGTCGTGTAGGCCTGATTATCCGTGCTGTTATCAGCCGTGTTGATATAATGCAGGTTGTCGGTAGTATCGATGAAGGTCTTCCGCCGCACCATGCGCTGGTAGTTGGTAATGAAAGTATTTTTCATAATCGTGTATAGCCACGCCTTCAGGTTAGTACCATCCGTGTATTTATCACGATTAGTGAAAGCTTTCAGCATTGTGTCCTGCAGCAAATCGTTTGCGTCTTCAGTGTCACGCGTGAGCCGCAGGGCAAAGGGACGCAGCGTATTGGAAACCTGGTCCAGATTGTAGGTGAATTCAAGAGCAGTCATAGTGGGTAGCAGATTTTAATGACTCAGTTTGTTGAAGTAAAATAAAGAACTTTTAAACAAAATTACAAATGTTCATTCCAACTATTTATTAGATAATGAACGTAATATAGCAGGTTTTAATATCAAAAGAATCATTTTACTGAAAAAATAATACAGTAATGTTTTTTAATAGTATTTAAAATGGATAAAACTTTACTATTTCGGTGTATTGAATCTGTTTCTTGATCCTTCACAACAAAGCAGTAATTTCCCGCCAAAGGTTAAACAATTATGCCTTCATGTTTTTAACCTTCAAAATAATAAAAATCGAGGGGATTAGGATAGGTGAAGGAGTACGCCAGGTGACTGACAATTTTGTCTGAGGAAACTACTTTATAAGGCTCAGGATTCTCGGGTTCAGTGAAAGTGGGTACTTCCCAATCATTCTCAAGACAGGATTTTTCGTACACTGCACGGCGCGGAGGATGCTCAGGAGCAACTACATTGTAGGTTTCGTTCCCGATTCCCTTCGCCAAAAGCCCACTGATGATCGCTACCACATCATCGCGATGAATATAGTTGACCGGCACATCACCTGTCGTTACATCCTTTTTGCCCCGTACGTACTTCCCCGGAATGCGGTCATAGCCCATCAGTCCGCCGCATCGCAGAACGGTCACGGTCCTGTCTTTTTTTCTAAGGGAGGTGATACTTTGTTCAGCTTCTACTAAACAAGGAGAGGCAGATTCGCTCGGGTTACTTACATCCACCTCATACAAAGTCCTGCTTAACTCAGGATAAACCGAGGTCGAACTCACATAAATAATTTCCGACAGCGGGGAATTTTTAATCAGTGAGGCCAGATTACGCATCTGTTGGGGATGGAAATCCCCTCCTTTTGTGGATGATCGGGGTGGAACGTCTACAATTAAAGTATTAGCTGAGAGTAGGTCGGGCCAGTGAGGTTCCTGTGCTTCGGGGGCAAGTGTCGCTAGAAAAGCGTTGATGCCCGCCTGCCGGAGCATCGGCAGTTTCTGCGGTGACGTGGTGCTTCCTTTGATGTGGTCGTAACCATTTTTTAGCAAGTGAATAGCCAGTGGAAAACCCAGCCAGCCGCAGCCGACGATACTTATTGTTCTGGTAGTGGGCTCGGGCATAGAGACTGCAACTTTTTAACTACTTTTGCGTGTTCGACTAACGTGTTTCCCGATTTCGAGCGAATGTACCCCAACCGAATCTTTGCTTTTCTTTGCCTGTCTGTTCTGTTGGCAGGCTGCGACTCCCTCACCGACCGCGAACCCGATTTAAGCGGCATTCGGGCAGAGGTTGAAGTGGAATCGCTGGAAGGCGATTTGTTCGCTTGCCAGAGTCAGGAAGAAGTAAAATCATTCCTGAATCAACACCCTTATCTCCAGCAGGTTTATTTTGAAGGCTTTGCTCAGGATACTACCCTGGCAAGCCGACTTTATGAACAAATACGTAATAAAGAACTACAGGGTTTCAAAAATCAGGTAGATTCTTTGTTTGGCAACCCGCAAAACAATCTCGAAAAGCCGCTGGAAGAAGCATTCAGGCACCTCAAATATTACTACCCTGATTTCCAGCCACCCCGTGTGAAAACCATCGTTACCGGTTTTCTGGGTAATGATTTATATGTATCGGATAGCCTGATAATCATAGGATTGGAGTACTTTGGTGGCCCTGAGGCCACCTACCGTCCGCAGGTGTATACCTATCAGCTTCGTCGCTACCAGAAGGAGTACTTGGTCCCGTCCATCCTTTTTTTTATGTCGGATCGTTACGTACGGACCGACCCGCAAGACAGGACCCTATTGGCCGACATGATCGGGTATGGCAAAGCGTTTGAGTTTGTAAAGCACTGCGTACCCCAAACGCCTGATAGCCTCATTCTGGGCTTCTCGGAGCGTGACCTCGTGCGTACGTATAATAGCCAGACGCAGATCTGGGCTTTTGTGGTAGAGAACAAATTGCTTTACGAAAAGGCAGATCAGATTAAACAAAAATACGTGGGAGAACGGCCCTTCACACCCGAAATCGGCGAAGACGTGCCGGGTGGTATCGGTCGGTGGCTGGGCTGGCGCATTGTGAGCATGTATCTGGCCAACAATCCTGACGTGACTTTACAGGAACTAATGAAAAACCCCGATGCCCGGCAGATATTACAGCAGTCGGGTTACAAAGGGCAGATTGATGAGTGATGCAGTGAAATACATCCCTCATAACCCAAAATTATAAAGAAACATGGCTAAAAGTAGATTTGGGCGCGGTGACGACGACGAAGAAGATAAATCTTCGAAGTCTCCTTTTGCCGTCAAGAAGTTGAGTTGGACGGGTCTCAAGAAAACCCTGGAAATTTTCCGGTATACCCTTCCTTATAAGTCATACTTTATTACCGGATTTATCTTTCTGATTCTTTCAACGGGTACATCGCTGGCATTTCCCAAATTGGTAGGTAGTATCATCGAGGTGATCGAGGGGAAATCTCCGTATACGATTAACCAGATTACGATTGTGCTGATCGTGATACTGGTGTTTCAGGCCATATTTTCCTACCTGCGGATTTATTTGTTTTCACGCGTGAGCGAGTGGGCGATGGCCGATGTTCGCCGCGATGTGTATAGCCGCATTATCACGCTGCCGATTCCCTTTCTGGAAGGGCGGCGCGTAGGCGAGCTGACAAGCCGCATTACTTCCGACGTTACGCAGCTGCGTGATGTACTTTCGTTTACCATCGCCGAATTTTTCCGGCAAATCGCTACGCTTTTTGTGGGCATCACTCTCATTTCGCTCACCTCCTGGAAATTGACCCTGTTCATGCTGGCGACCTTCCCGATTATGGTTGTGGCGGCGATGTTTTTCGGGCGGTATATCCGTCGGCTTTCCAAAAAGGCCCAGGACGAATTGGCGGCGGCCAACGTCATCGCCGAGGAGACACTACAATCGGTACAGGTTGTGAAGGCATTCACCAATGAGCGGCTGGAAGTGAATCGCTACCGCTCCGCTCTTGACCGCGTGGTGGAAAATGCGTTGAAAGCAGCCAACTTTCGGGGCGGGTTCGTCTCGTTTATCATTTTCGCTCTGTTTGGTGGTATTGTGGGGGTGATTTGGTACGGTGCTAATCTGGTACAGGCAGGCGAGCTGACCATCGCCGACCTGTTCACTTTTGTACTGTATACCACTTTTATTGGCGGTGCTATGGGTGGCTTGGGTGATATGTACGCCCAGATCAACAAAACAATCGGCTCATCCGAGCGCCTGGTCGAGATTCTGGGTGAAACTTCGGAGGTCGATCTCGATCAGGAAGATAAAGTCATTTCTGCCGTGGAGGGCAACATTGCTTACGAGCAGGTACGGTTCAACTACCCGTCCCGTCCTGATGTTGAAATCCTGAAAGGCATTTCGTTCGACGTAGCGGCGGGAGAAAAAATCGCGCTCGTTGGTTATAGCGGTGCGGGCAAATCCACCATCGTCCAGTTGCTTATGCGCTTTTATGATCCGCAGCATGGCAAGATTATGGTGGATGGCGTAGATGTATCGGCCTATCCCCTCAGCGCACTGCGGAGTATGATGGCCATCGTACCCCAGGAAGTGATGCTATTTGGTGGCACAATCCAGGAAAATATTGCCTACGGTCGGCCCGGTGCTTCCGCCGAAGAAGTACGGGAAGCCGCACGGAAGGCCAACGCCCTCCAATTCATCGACTCTTTCCCCGAAGGAATACAAACTATCGTCGGCGAGCGGGGCGTGAAGCTTTCGGGTGGTCAACGTCAACGCGTAGCCATCGCGCGGGCTATCCTGAAAGATCCAAAAATCTTGATTCTGGATGAGGCTACCAGCTCGCTGGATGCTGAAAGCGAGCAACTGGTGCAGTCGGCTCTGGATGAATTAATGAAAAACCGCACGACGATCGTTATCGCCCACCGGCTCGCTACCATCCGCAAGGTGGACACGATTTACGTCATCAGAGAAGGACAGATCGTCGAGTCCGGCTCGCATAATCAACTGGCTTTGATCGACAATGGCCTTTATGCCAACCTGATCAAATTGCAGTTTGAAACGGCTTCCTTGGTGGACAATTAATAACTAATAATGGATATTGAACAGGCCGGGGGCAATCCAGATCCCGACGACTATTTTAAGGCAAGGTTAAAAGACGCCACCGAAAAGGAGGAGACAGCACAGCAGCTTTTCAACGGCTTAGCCGGAGGAAGGCTGCTTTCGTTTGTAGCGCTGGTAGTTTCGCTGGACCTGTGGAATAACCAGAATCAACCACTTTGGGGCATTCTCGGATTAGGTGCGGGTATCCTCTTCGTAGTACTGATGGGGCGTCAGCAGAAGGCCAAGCGGCGGCGCAACTTCCTGCGTAACCTCCAAACGATCAACACCGATGAGCTAGCACGTCTTGACTTTAAATTCCTGCGTCCCGAAACGGGTGAACAGTTTACCGATCCGCTCCATCCGTATGCTACTGATCTCGATGTTTTTGGCAAACACTCACTATACCGACTCCTGAACCGCACCCGCACCGACGAGGGAAGTCGCCGCCTGGCGCAATGGCTTATTCGCCCCGCCCCGCTCAACGAGATTCTGATGAGACAGGAAGCCGTACGTGAATTCAAGTCAAACGCCGACTGGCGGCAAGGTTGGGAAGCGACCGCTCTGCTGCACGAACATGCCTCGCAGCAAGTAGGGGCGTTGCGAACCTGGGTGAACGAAATCATGGACGAATCGCTGCAAAACTCGCTACGCTGGCGGTGGTGGCCTGCCGTGACGGTAGTACTGGGTGTGTTGGCGGCACTGGGTGTATTGTCAAGCTGGTTTTTCTGGCTAAGTATTTTGTGGCAGGGCTTCATCCTGAAACGCTACAACGCCGGCATTCAGGACCTCACTAATCGCACTACCGACCTCGGGCTCACGCTGGTGGCCTACGCCGATCTGCTGGAACTGGCCAACACTGCTCCGCACCAATCGCGCTGGTGGCAGTTACGGCAAAGTGTAATCAGAAAAGCCCCCGCCGCTATCCGCACGGTCGGACAGTGGTTCGCCCGACTCGACTATCGTCTGCACCCGATTTTCCTTGTTTTCGTAGGGATTCCTTTTTTGTGGGATTTGCATTGCCTGGCGGCACTCGAAAAATGGAAAAAGGCGCACGGTGCCGATTTGGCCGCTTGGCTCGACGCCCTGGCCGACACCGAGGCTATGAACAGCCTGTCGGGTTTTGCCTTTGCGCATCCCAACTACCCGTTGCCCCAGGTGGCCTGGGAAGATAATACTCGTATCGAAGCCAGGCAGTTGGGGCATCCGCTCATTGCCGCCGACGCGCGGGTCAGCAACGACTTTTCACTGGTCGGGACGGGCCACACCATGCTGGTGACGGGCTCTAATATGTCGGGCAAAAGTACCTTTCTTCGCACCGTTGGCATTAACCTGGTACTCGCGCAGTTGGGGACCGTCGTCTGCGCCGGGAACTTGGCCTGCGCGCCCGTGCAAGTATTCAGTAGTATGCGGACCCAGGATTCGCTGGTGGAGAATACCTCCTCTTTTTACGCTGAACTCAAAAGGCTACGGCAACTCCTTGAACTGTCGGCAGACGCTACCCGTACGCTCCCTATTTTCTACCTGCTGGACGAAATCCTGAAAGGTACTAATTCCGCCGATCGCCACCGGGGCGCCGAGGCGCTCATCCGGCAACTACATCCGCTTCCCGCTTCCGGCATGGTATCCACCCACGACCTCGAACTGGGCGAATGGGGCGCCACCCAGCCTTACGTCCAAAACTTCCACTTCCGCTCCGATGTGCAGGACGGCAAACTCCATTTTGATTATAAACTGCACGAAGGTATCTGTCAGAGTTTCAACGCCAGTGAACTGATGCGCATGATGGGAATCGCGGTGGGAGAGTGAGATGTTGAAGTGGATGTCCGACTGGTTGAGTAGTTTTATCGGGGTATGGGCAAGATTATTTTGCAAATGATGGACAAGTTTGCCCATTTTTCAAACTCTTAGTAAAAAAAATGCTTGCTATACAAATAAAACAACCCGGCTCCGCCGATGAACTATACTTGGCTCCCTTTCCTATGCCCAATCCCGAGCCTAATGAAATTCGCGTCCGTGTCCACGCGACGGCTCTCAATCGCGCCGACATTATGCAGCGCGAGGGCAAGTACCCACCGCCCGAAGGCGCGAGCCTGATTATGGGGCTGGAAATTGCGGGTGAAGTAGAGTCGGTGGGCGAAGACGTCACGCGCTGGCAGATCGGCGATAAAGTGTTTGGTCTGCTGCCGGGTGGTGGTTACGCGGAATTTGCCGTAATGCATCAGGATATGGCTATGCCCATACCCGACGGCTGGGAATTTACGGATGCCGCCGCAGTGCCTGAGGTTTTCCTGACGGCTTTCCAGGCGTTGCATTGGGTAGGAGGCCTGAAAGCAGGAGAAACCGTGCTGCTTCACGCGGGAGCGAGCGGCGTTGGTACCGCCGCCATTCAACTTGCCCAACTCATGGGGGCCGAGGTGATCGTAACGGCTTCGTCTGGCAAGCACGAGCTATGCCTGGAACTTGGCGCAAAACACGCCATCGACTACCGCAAAGGACCTTTTCTGGAAAAACTGAAAGAGATAACCGAAGACAAAGGCGTAAATCTTATCGTGGACCCGATCGGCGGCGATTATTTTGACCAGAATATTCAGGCTTTACAAACTGATGGTCGTCTGGTGATGCTGGCCGTAATGGCGGGCGGAAAAACGTCGGCTAACATTGGCCCCATTGTGTTCAAACGGCTGCAGATTTTAGGCACGACCCTGCGTTCCCGCACTCGTGCGTATCAAATCAAACTCACCCAGGAGTTCAAAAATTTTGCCTACGAAGCGTTGCAAAACAAAACCATCCGTCCGGTTGTGGATGAAGTTTTCTCCTGGCACGATGTCGCCAAGGCTCATCGCTACATGGAGGCCAATCTCAGTGCCGGGAAGGTAGTTTTGGCAATTAAAGAGAGGACCTAAGTGGCAAAGTACCTGAGTAAAAAATAGAGAACAGGCTTCGCTTACCTAGCATACTTTAAAAAACCAAGGTACATTGGAACTTTGCCACTCAGGCACTCAGGTACTAACTTTGCCACTTTACCATAGCTTTCCACATGATTCAAAAAATAAAAGACCTGAGCCGCGAAATGGCCGCTGATGCGGTGACGACTCGCCGCCATTTGCACCAAAATCCTGAATTATCTTTCAACGAGCATAAAACGGCCCGCTTCGTAGCGGATCGGCTCAAAGACCTGGGGCTACAACCGCAGGAGGGCGTGGCCGATACGGGCGTAGTCGCCCTGATTGAAGGCCGTAATCCCGGTAGCCGGGTAGTTGGGCTGCGGGCCGACATGGATGCCCTGCCGATTACGGAGGCCAACGATGTGCCCTACAAATCCCAAAATCCCGGCGTGATGCATGCCTGTGGTCATGACGTACACACATCGTCGCTACTAGGTACGGCCCGAATTCTGACGCAGTTGCGCGACGAGTTTGAAGGAACGATCAAACTGGTATTTCAACCCGCCGAGGAGAAGGCACCGGGCGGAGCCTCCTTGATGATTAAGGAGGGAGTACTGGAAAATCCAAGTCCCGCCGGAATGCTGGGGCAGCACGTCGCGCCAAACGTTCCCGTGGGAAAAATCGGTTTCCGTGAGGGGATGTATATGGCCAGCACCGACGAACTGTACCTGACCGTAAAAGGAAAGGGCGGCCACGGCGCAGTACCTGACCAGCTCATCGATCCGGTGCTGATCGCCTCACACATTATCGTGGCTTTGCAGCAGATCATCAGCCGCAACCGGCAACCCGCCAATCCATCGGTACTTTCGTTCGGTCGTTTCATCGCCGATGGCGTTACGAATGTAGTGCCCAATGAAGTCACGATTCAGGGAACCTGGCGCTGCATGGACGAGGAATGGCGAGCCGACGGACTCCGCCGGATGAAGAAAATGGCGGAGGGTATGGCCGAGGCGATGGGCGGCAGTTGCGTCTTTGAAATCGTGAACGGGTATCCTTTCCTGAAAAACCATCCCGAGCTCACCCGACGCACCAAAGCCGCCGCCGTAGAGTACATGGGCGCTGAAAATGTGGTAGATCTGGATCTGTGGATGGCGGGTGAAGACTTCGCTTTTTACTCACAAGTGGTCGATTCTTGCTTTTACCGGCTAGGCACCCGCAACGAAGCGCGGGGTATCGTCTCTGGCGTTCACACGCCGACCTTCGATATTGACGAAAGTGCGCTGGAAATCGGCCCAGGTCTGATGGCCTGGCTGGCCCTGAAAGAACTCGACCAACGCTGATGGGGCGCTGGTCGGGTACTTATTCAGAAAAAAGACAAAGAGATTATCTGCCGATTTCTTCGGTATAGCGCCGTGGGTCATAACCTTTGGCGAACAGCGGATACTGGTCGAAGATACGACGGACGACATTCCGGTAGTAGTTGTTGGGGTTATCTTGTCCGGCATTGAAAAGGCCCGAAGCGTAGCCACGCCACACGACCTGGTCGCTCTCGGCATCGATCAGCGACACGATCAATGTACCTTTATCGAGGGCATATTTGATGGGCTCGTAGCGGAAGCCGTCATTTTCGGTGTCTACCCAGGTTTTGATGACGGGCTGCATGTAACCCTGATAGCGCAGGTTATCGTAGAAAATACCGTAGTTGACCAGTAGTGTCGGGCGTTCGGCGGTCAGTTTGTAGCCCCGAGCCTGCATCTGACGGCGAATGGATTCGTAAATTTCGGTGCAGAGATTGTTTGTATCGCGCTCACATTCCAGAAATGTATAGGTCGAGTAGTCCTTGAAGTTGGTTTCGTAACTGTAATCATGCTCGACGAATACTTTACGGCCATAGGAGCAGCCCGCCAGAATGAAAGCTACCGCCAGGGCAGCCAGAAGCGTAGTAGATTTCAACATATACTATTTCAGATTTTAAAGGTTAAGAAAAGGAACGAAATATAGTTTATTAAAACGTAAGAATCAACTCATTAACAAATTATTCACAAAGTCGTAGTTCAAAGCCCGATGTAATATTGCAGGGCTTTTCGCATTTCTACCGGGGTTACGGCGACATCGTAGGCGCAGCTTCCGGCGGCATCTAATAGCGAAAAGCGCACTTCGTTTCCGCGATTCTTTTTGTCCTGCCGGGTGAGCGAAATGATCGTCTCTACTTCATCAGGCTGAATGGTGGCCTTACCAAATATCGAAAATATAAACTCCTCAACCTGTTCGAGGGTTTGACGATCGATCATTTTTTTCTGGTAGGCTAGAAAACTCTCCATCACCATACCCGCCGCAATAGCCTCTCCGTGCAGCAATCTTTCATTAGGCGACTTGCTCAAAAACAGCGTTTCGACCGCGTGCCCCAGCGTGTGACCAAAGTTTAGTACTTTCCTCAGGCCCTTTTCAGTGGGATCCTGCGTCACAATAGCCTGCTTGATGGCCACTGAGTGTTCAATCAGATCGGGCCAGTTTTGCTGCTCCAGATCTTTTTCCCGAATCTCGTGCCATTTATCGGCATCAGCAATCAGGCAATGCTTCACGACTTCGGCAAAACCCGAACGCAGTTCGCGCGGCGGCAGGGTTTCCAAAAAAATGGGGTCGATCAATACCCGAACGGGTTTCTGAAATACACCCAAATGATTTTTGAACCCTTGAAAATCAATACCCAACTTGCCGCCTACGCTGGCATCCACCTGCGCGAGCAAGGTTGTGGGTACCTGGATAAAATCTATGCCACGCTTATAGGTTGCGGCGCAAAAACCGCCCATATCGCCGATCACGCCGCCGCCAATATTGATAACTAACGCATGACGGTCGAGTTCGGCGCGGGTCATAGCTTCCCAGATTTGCTCACAAGTCGCCAGCGTCTTATGTGCCTCACCAACAGGAACACTTACGACAGAATGCTTCGGAAGGTTGCTTTTAAATCGGTTATAGCAGTATTTCCTGGTATTCGTATCGGCAATTATGAGTATTTTGGAATAATCTTTTTTTTCTAAAAAGCCGTCTAAGCTACTGACAATGGGATTGATAAGTACGGAGTTGTCCATTTTTTTTGAAGTAAAAAAGAGGAATGGGTAGGGGTCAAAGATACGAGGGATGTCTGAGAGTTGACCGTTTGTGGAAGTGCTACTACCCGAATTTTACGTACTTTTAGGGTTTTATTTCGTAGCATTGTTTTTCGGGATATTCCAAAAAAACGAAGCCGGATCATAGAGCGAGTCAGTCAGAATATGCGGATAAGCGTTGTCATTCCTACCTATAATGAAGAGGAGAACATCGGCCGTTTGGTAGGCGAGTTGCGGCGATATGGCGGGACAAAACTGGCGGAGGTAATCGTTGTGGATGCTCCCGGCACGGACCGCACCGCCGAAGTAGCGCGAACAGCCGGGGCGAAAGTCATCGTGACCCATCAGCCGGGCCGCGCCCGCCAGATGAATGCCGGAGCGCAAATCGCAACGGGCGAAGTACTGTACTTCGTCCACGCCGACGTGCACATTCATCCTGACTACGCTTCCGATATCGAGCAGGCCGTAGCGGAGGGCTACGCGTTGGGATGTTACCGCTACCAATTCGACTCGCCCCGGCTACTGTTGAAAATTAACGCTTTTTTTCAGCGTTTCGACCGGATATGGAGCCGTGGAGGTGATCAAACACTTTTTATTATTAAGAAAGAGTTTGAGAAGCTTGGCGGCTATTGCGAAAAACATCGTGTGATGGAAGACTACGAGTTCATTATTCGGGCGCGGAAGCAGCACCGCTTCAAGATTATCCCGAAGAACATAATTGTGTCGTCCCGGAAATACGACGAAAATTCGTATTTCCGCGTGAACCTGGCCAACGCCGTGGTAATGTGGATGTATTTCCGGGGGGCTTCGCAACAAAAACTGATCGATACCTATAAGTCCATTATCAAGACGGAAAAATACGACGTCCAATCAAATGCATACGACTAATTATTACGATACATTCATTGAAGTGGCCGACGACTGCCCGGTCAGTAGGGCGGAAGTACCGCCTTCCAGGGCAGGACAGAAGTCAGCAGCAAATCTGCAATTCGAGATAGTGCACCGGAATCCCTACCAATTCACTTCCGATGATGTATTGTTTGAAGTATTTGCCCGGAAGCATGATTTGGCGGGCAGCGAAAAGGAGGAAGGCAGAAATGTTTTTTTCTCCAAAGGGCAGCCTTGCTTTCGCGCTTCGCCTTTGCCAAAGAAATATGGCTGGGGTGTCCATAGCGACACCGAAGGAAAAATAGCTCTGGTCGCCGTCGAATCCGATAACTATCAAAAATTAGCCGAAGACAAAAATTTACGGCATACCAAAGCCATGCGCTCGAAAAGAGCCTGAATTATCTTTATAGTTAGTCAAACTCCTATTTAAAAGTCGCCGCTTGAGCGGCAACGTCTCAACTCTCAACAATCCATTATTTACTAAATGACCCCTCTCATTACCGCCATTCAACAAGTAGGTATCGGCGTCGCGGATGCAGGCGAAGCCTGGCAATGGTACCGCCGCGTGATGGGCTTCGACGTTCCTATTTTCGACGATCATGCCGAGGCTAAATTGATGATCGACTACACGGGCGGCGAAGTACATGGCCGCCATGCCGTGATGGCCCTCAACATGGCGGGCGGCGGAGGGCTGGAAATCTGGCAATTTACCAGCCGCGCGCCAGAGGCCGTCTCTTTTCAACCCGAGCCGGGTGATCTGGGGATTTTCGCAGTCAGGATCAAAGCCCCTGATGCTGAGGCGGCGCACAAATGGCTGCAAAAACAGGCCAAAACGCAGATTGGGCCACTGAGTGAATTTCCCGACGGCCCGGGATTTTGGGGCATCGACCCCTACGGGAATGCTTTCCAGATCGCGGAGGATTCGTCGTGGTTCGGGCACACTGAGCAGGCCGTAGGCGGTGTGGCGGGGGTTGTCATCGGGGTTTCGGATATGGATAAGGCCATTGCCTTTTATCAGACTATCCTGAATCCATGCGAGATTGTTTATGACAAAATCGCAGTCTTTGAGGATTTGCCTGCTTCCGTTCCCAATCAGCGGTTCCGGCGGGTGGTGATACGCAAGAAAGTCACCGCGCACGGAGCTTTCAGTCGATTACTTGGCAGTGTTAACATCGAGCTTCTCCAGGCCCTCGACCGCGAACCCAGAAAGCTTTTCGCTGATCGCTACTGGGGTGATCTTGGTTTCATCCACGTTTGCTTTGATACGCTGGACATGGAAGCCATGAAAAAGCGGCTGGCCGAACACGGCTACCCACTCACGGTGGACAGCGGCGGATCGTTCGGCATGGAGTCGGCGGCGGGGCGCTTCGCCTACGTAGAAGATCCTGACGGTACTTTGGTCGAACTCGTGGAAATCCATAAACTACCCATTTTGAAAAAAATTGGCTGGTACTTCAACATCGAGAAGAGAAAAGATCAGCGCCCGCTGCCCAACTGGATGCTGCGCCTGCTGGGACTGGGACGGGTAAAAGACTGAGGAAAGAAAGCCGATGAAAGGAGTTGTGAATCAAAAGCGAAAATGGGCAACCAAAAGCCCGGCTGATCATAATTCGCCTCTGATAACATCTTCTTAACATGGTCCAGAGGGATAGTTTTTACTTTTGGAGTTGAATTATTAACCAATCCCATGCGCATACTATCTCTGTTTTCTACGGTAATTCTTTACATATCGTTGCTTTTCGGCGGTTATTCGTCTCTTGCCCAAACCCGACAAAAGAAAGCGCTCTTTGTGATCGTGGATGGCATTTCCAGCGATGTCATTGAGAAAATTAATACGCCCAATCTGGACGCCATCGCTGCGGTGGGCGGGTACACCCGCGCCCATGTCGGGGGCGACAAAGGTACTTACTCGCAGACGCCCACGATTTCGGCGGTGGGGTACAACAGTCTGCTGACGGGTACCTGGTTCAATAAACACAACGTGCCCGATAACGACATTAAAACCCCCAACTACCAGTATTGGACAATCTTTCGGTTTCTGAACGAGCAGTACCCCCATAAGAAAACCGCCGTGTTTTCGACCTGGCTTGACAACCGCACCAAACTCATCGGTGAGGGGCTATCACAGACCAACCATTTGCGCATCACCTACCCCTTCGATGGGTTCGAGTTGGATACAGTTCATTTCCCTCATGACAAGGAAAAGCATTATATCCGAAATATCGACGAAAAAGTAACCAATGAGGCTGCGGCTTACATCCAAACCGACGGCCCGGATTTGAGCTGGGTATACCTGGAATTTACGGACGACATGGGCCACCGTTACGGCGACAGCGAACAGTTTTACGCGGCCATCCGCCTGATGGACGATCAGATGGGACGTCTGTGGGAAGCCATTCAGTTCCGAGAGAAAAACTTTGCCGAGGATTGGCTCCTCTTCATCACCACCGATCACGGTCGCGACGCCAAAACCGGCAAAGGCCACGGCGGGCAATCAGACCGGGAGCGCAGTACCTGGATAGTTACCAATGCTAAAAACCGGAACGCTCATTTCACCTCCACGCCAGACGTATCCACGCCGGGAATCGTAGACATCATGCCGACGCTGGCCCGGCATCTGGATATTTCACTGCCCAAAGAACAGGCCTTCGAGATCGACGGGGTACCCCTGATCGGCCTGCTTTCGGCGCAACGGCTTTCCGCTACCAAAAGCGCCAACCACATTGACCTGACCTGGAAATCAGTAGATAAAGCCGGAAAAGCCAAGATCTGGCTCACTACGACCAATCAATTCAAGGAGGGCGGCCGGGATCGCTACCTTCTGATGACCGAAGTACCTCTCACCGACGAAAAAGCCCGGCTCGATGTCTCGAAAGTACCCTCGAAGTTTTATAAGATTGTGCTGGAAGGCCCGGATAATGCGTTGAATACTTGGGTGGTGGAGTAAAATTTCGCTGCGCCAGCCTTGATTTCGCTCCCAAATTCGCATGGTTATTTAGGAAATTAGCTCGGACATCCAGACACGGATAGGAAAACTACCTCTTTACTTGGTGGAATAGGCGTGTAACCTACGGCTTTTAAAGTGCTTGTAAACCTGCCTTTCCCCACCTATTTTTGTTGACAAAACAACAAATTTCACTCCCGGCTATTTTTCATGAAAAAATCCCTACCTGCTTTACTGCTGGCGCTTTTCTCAGTGGTTTCCACCGCCCACGCCCAAACTACCCCTACCTGGCTTCGGTACCCCAGTATCTCACCCGATGGAAGTACCATCGTCTTTACCTACAAAGGCGACTTGTGGAAAGTACCCGCCGCGGGTGGCAACGCCACACCGCTCACCCTGCACGAGGCGCAGGATTTCATGCCCGTGTGGTCGCGCGATGGCAAAAGCATCGCCTTTGCGTCGGATCGTTACGGCAATTTCGATGTATTCGTGATGCCCGCTGCGGGCGGTGAGCCGAAGCGGTTGACGTTTCATTCGGCGGATGAGTTTCCCTATGATTTTGCACCTGATGGTAAAACTATATTATTTGGCTCAGCGCGGCAGGATTTGGCTTCCAACCGTCAGTTTCCTACGGGTTCGCAACCGGAATTGTATAAGGTACCTACCCAGGGTGGTCGCGTGGATCAGGTGTTCAGTACCCCCGCCGAGGATGTGAAGTACAGTAAAGATGGCAGCAAGCTGGTGTATCACGACAAAAAAGGTGGCGAAAATGCCTGGCGTAAGCACCATACTTCGTCCATCGCGCGGGATGTGTGGGTGTATGACACCAAATCGGGCAAGCATACCAAACTCACGACTTTTGCCGGAGAAGACCGCAACCCCATTCTGAGTGAAGATGGCAAGACCGTCACCTTCCTGAGCGAACGGCAAGGCTCGTTCAATGTACACCGCTTTTCAATTGACAACCCGGCGACTGTCGAGACGCTGACCTCCTTCAAAAAGCACCCCGTCCGTTTCCTGAGCCGCGCCAATGAGGGTACTTTGTGTTTCAGCTACGATGGCGAACTATATACTTTGAAACCCGACGCTAAGCCGCAGAAAGTTAAGGTCCAAATCGCCTCCGACGCCCGCAGTAACAACGAAAAAGTAATGACGGTGAGCGGCAACGCGCGCGGCATGGCAGTGTCGCCCAACGGTAAGGAAGTGGCCTTCATCTACCGCGGCGAGGTCTTCGTGACGGCCGTGGAAGGCGGCATGACGAAGCGCATCACCCACACGCCCGAACAGGAGCAGGAAGTAAGTTTTTCGCCCGACGGCAAGGCGCTGATTTACGCTTCGGAGCGCGGCAATAGCTGGAATATCTACGAATCCCGCATCAGCCGCAAGGAAGAGCCGTATTTCTACGCTTCCACGGTATTAAAGGAGACGCCGATTATTGAAAACAAGCAGGAAAACTACCAGCCCGTGTACTCGCCCGATGGCAAGGAAATCGCCTACATCGAGGACCGCATGACGCTGAAAGTATATAACCTGGACAGCAAAAAATCCCGCACCCTGCTCACCAACCAGGAATTGTTTTCGATGCGCGACAACGACCAGTACTTCCAATGGAGTCCCGATGGAAAATGGATCGCTTTCGATTACAGCGTTCCTGGCATCGCCAGCGGCGAAATCGGTCTGATTGCCACCGATGGCAAGGGGAAAGTCGTGAATCTGACCGAAAATGGTTTCCAGGACTACCGCGCCAAATGGGTGCAGGGCGGCAAAGAAATCCTGTGGTTCAGTACCCGCGACGGCCTGCGCAGTCAGGCGCAGAGCGGCGGTGCGCAATCGGACGTGTATGCCATGTTTCTGACCCAGAAGGCATTCGACGATTTCAATATGAGTAAGGAAGAGGCAGCTTTGGCCAAGGATATTGAGAAAGCGGCCAAGGGCGATTCGACGAAAAAAGATTCCACAAAAAAGAAAGAAGTACCTAAGGATACCACCGTGACCATCGAGTGGGACGGGCTGGACAGGCGCAAGGCCAAACTGACCATTCACTCATCGAGCCTGGCCGACGCGCTGCTGAGTAAAGACGGCGAAACGCTGTACTATCTCGCCAAATTTGAGAAGGGCTATAATCTGTGGAGTACCAATCTGCGCACCAAGGAAACCAAGCAGGTACTGGTGATGAATTCGGGCAGCGGCTCGATGGATTGGGACAAAGAGCAGAAGAATATTTTCCTGAATGCCGACGGCAAAATCCTGAAAATAGATCCCGAGAAAGCCAAACAGGAAACGATCAAAATCAACGGCGAAGCGATAGTGGATCTGGCAGCCGAGCGGCAATTCATGTTCGACCACGTGTGGCGGCGCACTAAGAGTACTTTTTACACGGCCAGTATGCACGGCGTGGACTGGGACAGCTACCGTCCCGATTATGAAAAGTACCTGCCGCACATCGGGACCAATTTCGAGTTTGCCGAGATGCTCAGCGAACTACTGGGCGAACTCAATGTGTCGCACAGTGGCGCGCGCTACAACGCTTCCAACCCCACTGACGACGCCACGGCGGCGCTGGGAGCCTTTTATGACTATGATTACAACGGCAACGGCGTTCGGGTGACGGAGGTCATCAAAGGCGGCCCGCTCGACAAGGCCGGTTTCGACGTGCAGCCGGGTACTATCATCGAGGCGATCGACGGCGAGACCATCGCGCCCGACCGCGACTTATCGCAGTACCTCAACCGCAAGGCCGACCAGAATACGCTGCTTACGTTGCTGGAAAATGGCAAACGTCGCGACATCGTGGTGAAGCCCATCACGCCGTCAGAAGAAAGCCGCTTGCTGTATACCCGCTGGGTAAAGCGCAATCAGGAGGAAGTCGAAAAGCTGAGCAAGGGTACTTTGGGCTACGTACACATTCCGGGCATGAACGACGGCGCCTACCGGACTACCTACGAGGAAATCATGGGTAAGTACGCGGGTAAAAAGGGTATCGTAATCGACACCCGCTTCAATGGCGGCGGCGACCTGGTGGCCGATCTGGCGATGTTCCTGAGCGGCAAGAAGTTCATGGACTACACCACCGATAACCGCTCCAATGGCTACGAGCCCAATTTCCGCTGGACCAAGCCGAGCGTGTCGCTGGCCAACGAAGCCAACTACTCCGACGGCCACTGCTACGCCTTTATGGTGCAGGATCAGAAGATCAACAAGCTCATCGGGCAGCCCGTGCCGGGTACCTGTACCTTTGCGGGTTGGGAAAGTTTGCAGGATAACTCCATTCGCTGGGGAGTACCCCCGCTGGGCGTGAAAGCCATGACCGGACAGTACCTTGAAAACGCCCAGACCGAACCCGACGTGAAAGTCTGGAATGCCTACGAAGAAGTAGTCAAAGGCAAAGACGCGCAGCTGGAGAAGGCGGTGGAGGTACTGATGGCGGAGGTGAAGTAGAGAAGAAAATTTTTGAAGTTAATTTTTTGCAGGCGCGAATATATATGTTCACCTGACCGCTTCTTGATCAAAAAAAACAATTATAAAAGCATCAATGACATTTATCGAATTAGCGGAAAGAGTGTTGAGGGAAGAGAAGACCCCTTTAACAGCGAACGAAATATGGAAAGTTGCAGAGAACAAGGGATATAGTTCTCAATTGAATAGTCAGGGAAAAACGCCCTGGGCCACGCTGGGAGCTCAGATTTACGTGAATGAAAGGGATAATAGTCAAACACCTTTTGCTGTAGTGGGGAAAAGGCCAAAACGTTTCTACTTGAAGGAGCAGACCTCATTATTCAATCTAGAAGAAATAGAAGCAGAAGAGAATGCAGAAGAAATCACAGACAAGAAAACGAAGTTTCAATATCTGGAAAAAGACCTTCATCCTTTCTTAGCTCACTTTGCATACTACTATTTGAAATGCTACACCAAAACTATCAGTCACTCTAAGTCAAATAAAAAGGAATACGGAGAGTGGGTTCATCCTGATGTAGTTGGCTGTAATTTTCCTATTGGCGAATGGAGTGCAGAAGTTTTGAATTTAAGTTCCAGCGTAGGGAATAATTCAATTAATATAAAATCCTTTGAATTGAAAAGAGAACTAAATCTGAGCTGTTTACGAGAGTACTTTTTCCAAACTGTATCAAACTCATCTTGGGCAAATGAAAGCTATCTGGTAGCAGCCGAAATTTCTAAAAATGAGGATTTTTTGAGCGAATTAACCAGACTTTCTACATCATTTGGAATAGGTATAATAAAACTTGATATTGAAAATCCACTTTCGTCAGAAGTTATTTTACCAGCCAAGACGAGGGATAATCTGGACTGGGAAACAATTAATAAACTTACATTCAACAGAGATTTTAAGGATTTTCTCAGAAGAATAAAAAACGATTTAACTAGTAACGAAATCCGAAAGGAAGAATATGATAAAGTTTTTGAGCCAGAGGAACTGATTAAGTCGGTTACGAAGAAAAAATGATCATGCGGGATATTCAGGAAAATATACTGGAAATCATCAAAGAAAGGTGCGAAAATCACCGAGCGAAGTAGTAATTTATGAAACTACCCGAAGTTCAAATCGTAGAAACCATTCTGGTTGTAGTGGCGGTGGTAGTCGGCAGGCGCCTTCTCAGAAATATTTTAAAGAAAATATACGAGAACCTCGACCTGCAGGAGCGCAGGTTTCAGCTTGTCAATAAGATCAAAGACATAATTCTCTACGTTGTCGCCCTGATCTTTATTGACGATTTGGTCAGTCGGGCAGAGTGATGTGCTGCTGTTTGTAAGTTCTTTCCTGACTATTTTGGGCATCACACTTTTTGCCCAATGGTCATTATTATCCAATATTACAGCGGGTATTATTTTGTTTGTCAATCATCCGGCCAAAGTAAGCGACCGCGTTCAGGTGCTGGATAAGGATTTCAATATCAGTGGCGTGATCAGCGACATCGGCTTATTTTTCATATCCATCACTACGGATGAGAAAAATGAAATAACGATACCCAATTCAATGATTTTTCAGAAAATGGTGAAATTCGGGATACAAATCCCACCTGAGCCTTCATGAAACGATTAGTAGTTTGTTGCTTCCTGTTCTTCTTTTCAGTTCCCCACGTATTACTCGGGCAGATCAAGTACGAAAAGGAGTATCGGCTCAAAACGGCGGATATTCCGCTTCCGGCCCGGCAATTTGTGGATTCGCTGGCCTTTAATCGCCGCGTGCGGTGGTACATGGAATTCAGCCAGCAAGGACAGTCCATCGAAGCAAAAAGCAGGCGGGACTGGCAGAAATACAGCGTGGAGTTTGATACCATCGGAAGGCTGCAGGATATAGAAATTGAAATGAAATGGAAAGATCTGCCGGAAGCCTTGCAGAAGAACATCGAGCAAAATCTGGAAGCTGAATTTGAAAGGTTCAGAATCAAAAAAGTACAGCGGCAGTTTTCGGGGAAAAGTGAGGATGTGCTGAACTACCTTAGGCAGCGTGGTAATGGCAATCGACCGATTACTAAATACGAACTGGTGCTAAGGGGCAGGAAGGAAGGCGAAACGGAAGAGTATGAGTATACTTTCTCGGCGGACGGTAAGTTGGAAAAAAGGGCGAAAATGGTTTTCAGGAATACTGATAACCTGGAATACTGAGTAATGAAAAAGCTTGCTCCATTTCTTTTTTTCTGCCTGCTAAGTACCACCCTCCGGGCGCAAAGTACCTATGAAGCGGGGCTACTGCCCGGCCTCAATGTCAACCAGAAGATAAACAAAAATTGGCGACTCAACTACAAGCTGGAATCCCGGCTGGTTGGCTCCGAAGGAAAGTTTTCCGAACCTTCGCCGTTGGCCGTGCAGCACAGCCTTACCGACCTTGCGGTACTTGCTTCCCGGAAAGTTGGGCTGAATAATTCGCTGGCGGGTGGGTACTTGCTGCGACTCGAAAAGGGCGGCCCGAGCCATCGGCTGATTCAGCAGTATACGTTGGTCAGGAGCTATGACTACTTCCGGCTAGCGCACCGCTTTTCTGCCGACCAGACTTTCACGAAAGAAGAAGCCGCAACGTTCAGACTCCGGTACCGGATTTCTTTCGACATCGCCCTCAACGGCCGGGAAGTAGATGACCGGGAGTTTTATCTGAAAATAAATAATGAATACCTGAATGCCTTACAGGCAGGTACCTACGGGCTGGAAATCAGGCTCGTTCCGTCGTTGGGCTACGCTTTCAACGATAACAATAAGATAGAGTTAGGAATCGATTATCGCCTTTCCGAATTTTTGGATGGGCCTTCGGAAAATGTTTTCTGGTTGCCATTGACCTGGTACCTGGGTATATGATTTAACGTATTGATCCCGGTAGTTCGCCCGATCTTTTGGACCAGCCGGAAATAAAGTCGGCATCTTGCTGTACGATAGTACTTTGCACGCAACAAACCTGAAAATAAGAAAGTAGTATTAATTTTCTAGGTTTATCTGACGGTACTTGACATTTTTAAGTACTTTGGTACTTCTGTAAAACTTATCGCTAACCGATGAGAAAAAGATCAGAAAGAAATACGACCATTTTTCTTCTTTTAGTGGGAGCGCTGGCATTGGGAGGAGGCATCTATCTTCTGATAGGAAAACTCGAATTTCTGAAAAACTCTACGGTAGTCGATGGCGTGGTCAGTGATCTGGAATCCAGGTCATCAAAAAACGGCACAACCTACCGCCCGGTTGTCACCTACCGGGATGCCGACAACCAGGAGCAAACCTTCGTTTCTGAAATAGGATCATCCCCGGCTTCCTACGAGATCGGTGAATCCGTAAAAGTACGTTACGAACTCGGAAAGCCTTCGACGGCCGTTATTGCCGCATTTTGGGAACTATGGGGTATTATTACGGTAGCGGCGGGGCTTGGTCTCATTTTTCTGGCCATCGGAATCAGCACAATCGTTGCCGCCATACGCCTTAACCGATTGCGGGCAGAACTACCCAAGACGGGCCGTATGATCGAACTGCCGGGTCGAACCGAAAAGGTTCAATCCAAATCGAAAACGGAATTTTTTATCCGATCGGAATGGCACAATACCGAGGACGGCAAAATCTACCTTTTCGACAGCGAAAAATTCTATTTCGACCCCACTCCCTTTCTTACCAATCGCCTCGTGCAGGTCTGGATCGATCCCCAAAGCCCGAAAAAAAGGTACTACGTGGATGTTTCGTTTTTGCCTGCGGAGGCGTGAAGCCCTTCGCAACTTGAAGTATGCGCGGCGATTTTATCTTCTTTACAGCCCTCAAATTCGGCAACAGCCTGTTGACGAATTCAGACAGCAGCCTGTTTTTCAAACTCCATGGTGGCATAAATCGGATGCATACGAAAGATGCTCAGTACAGCCCCGACTTGGCGACTCACTCACTGTCGTCCACCACCCGCTAACTACCCAAGAAATACCAGCCGGGAAGAAAGTAAATTTATCATCATCAGAAACGAATGGTACTTGGTCACACTTTCAGGCAGGCTAGTCCTGACCAAAACAACTCTCCCCATAATGAGCCGGATAAGTATACTCTTTTTTCTTCTCTGCTTGCTGCTAAATACGCAGGCCTCGCTGGCGCAGATAAAAGTAAACCGCAATCCTCCCACGCAACAAAAAGCACCGGCGCGGGAAGATAATGAGCCGGATTTTCAAGACGCTATGAATCCGGAGGCGCTGATCAAACAACTGGATCAGCAATTGGATCTCCTAAAAAAACAGGGAATGGCTACGCCGGAAATGATTCGGGAGATCGAGAAAGCCAAGGAAGAAATCCGCAAGGAGTTGGGTAGTTCTTCCGACACATCGGAACCTGCCGCCCAGGTACCTGAGCCCGCGAAGCAACCGAACCAACCCGGTGCACAGACAGCGCTGACCGAACAGGAGGTTGCCTACGATCTTCAGCCCAATCCCTCCTCCGAAGTACCGCTTTTCATGCGATTTTATCAGGAATCCGCTATGAATCCTGCTAAATTTCAGGCATGGATGGCTCAGCGTTACGAAGTTAACCTCCACTTAATAGACAGTTTGCAGCAGGAGGAGGGACTTTCTTATGTTCATTTTGAGCAAGTAGTAGACGGGTTTCCGGTGGAAGGTACTCGGTTTACCTTTACGCCGCACTCTCAGACCGGGGCTTTTGCGACGGGGATGGCCTATGCCCCTTTTAACAGAAAAAATGCAAGTACCCTGACGCGCGAAGAAGCGTTTCAAAAAGTAAAAAATCTGTATCCTGGTCAATCGCTACGGTTGAGCCCTCAGGAAACAACTGATGACTTCGCGGCCCCGATACCCTTGGCTACCTGCCGTGACCTGGGCCGGGTCTGGGTGAGCAAAATATCCGAAAATCCAAGGCGCGAATTTTGGCTTTGCTACCGATTCTACGTACCCAATACCGATGAGAAAGTATATATCGATGCTCAAACCGGTGAGGTACTTCGGCGGGAACGAACGATGCTGGAATGCCTGGCCCCTGTACCTGGCTCGGAACCCGGCGTCGGCGTGGCTGTCCGGGCCAACACGCTGTTTTATGGGCCTCAGACGCTAATGGTACTGAAAAAGGATACAGCTTACCTCCTGGCGGACCCCGACAAACCGCGCGTTGCCGTTTTCTTTAAAGACCCTGTAGAAGAAAACTGGCGAGCCTACTGGGATAAAACCAATACTTGGAACGATGCAGCCACCCGCGCCTCCGGCGCGCTGGATGTACACTGGGGTTACCGGCAAACCGCCAACTACTACCAGTCGCGGTTCCATTGGGCGGGGGTGAATAATAAGGCCGATGATATTCATGTCATGTACGAGCCCGAGTACCCTGGCGCAGCGTACCTGCCTTCCGACAACAGGTTTCAGTGGGGACGGATCAGTCCGGCTACGCTAGACGAGATGGCTAGCTCGCAGGGTTGGCTGGCCGGTGGGCGTGCTGGTTGGATCAAGGGTGCTCTTGGGAGCGACAAGCCCTTCGCTTCGCTGGATGTGTGCGCCCACGAGTTTACCCACGCAGTAGTAGAGAATAGAATGGGCGGGCTACAGCGCTCCGGGCTGCCCGGAGCGCTCAACGAGGCACTGGCGGATGTGATGGCCGCCGCGGTGGAGGCTGCTGTGGACCCGATGGGTTCCAATCCCTGGCTGATTGGCGAAAAAATATTTATAGGTACTGGCGTTCGTAACCTGGCTACCCCCAAAAGTAGCAGTACCCGCACCCAGCCCGATACCTTTGAAGGAAAGTTCTGGGTTGAGAATGCCCCGGATTGCAACAGTGAGAATGACCGTTGCGGTATTCACATCAATTCGGGAGTAGTGGCCCGCTGGTTCTATCTGCTTTGCAATGGCGGGATGGGAACCAATGATTTTGACGAAAAGTACTCTCTGAAAGCGGGCGAGCAGATGACCATTGAAGAGGCCGCCCAACTGGTATTTCATACCATTCCGCTGCTGCATCCGGCATCGGATTTCGAACACTTTTCGGACCTGACGATCGAGGTAGCCAAAAATCTGTTCGGAGAATGTTCCCAAAAGGCCCGCACGGTAGCGTACGCGTGGTACGCCGTCGGGGTGCGTGAAGATCCGCCCGCCCGCTGCGGTGACTGGACTTTTGACATGGTCATCACGGCCGATGGGGAAGCTACCACCATTCACTACTACTTTAAAGATGACCGGATGGTGATAGTACCTCAGGCGGACGATAATCCCGGCAAGATGTTCAGCTCCCGAAAAAGTTCACTTATGACGGTAGTTTCCCGCAACGACGATGGGAGTATCGAGAACCACACCGTGCCCAAAAACATTATGAAATACAGTATGGAAAAGTTTGATGAGGCCCTACCGGCGGTCAGTAAAGAAATAGAACAAAGTATAAAGGACGATCGCCGGGCCATTGCGACGGAAACGGATCCCGCCGAGCGCGCCCGTAAGCAGCGGGAGCTGGAGCAGAAAATAGCACTGTGGGACAAAATGCAACATCAGGATTTACCTGCCATGCGGCAGACGATGGAAAACGCCTCTAACATTCCGGTCATGACCGAGTCGCAGTTCTATGGGGCAAACAGTACCAAATCCCGGCGCAAAGCCAAGCGGGAATTCGACAAAAAGTATAAGAAAGGGACGGGAGAATTGGAGGGATATGAAGCGAAGCATTTTGCGTTTGACGGCCACGAGTGGTGGTCTACCTACGAAATTCCGTTGCACCTCTCCGACCTGATTTTTACGCTGCCCACTTCTTTTCAAAAAAACATGGGACCGGCTGTCGATCATTTCATGCGCGGCTTTCCGCTCCGTCTGGGAAAGGAAGCCAAGATCACCAACATCAGGAACAAAGCACCGGACAATTTCGAACAATTGTACTCTACGAGTCCGGTATTTCGGTGAGGAACAGAGGATACTGTAAGAACGTCAGAAAATAGTGCTATTTTTAGTCATTCGTCCGCACTACTTCTGAACCTCTCGTATGATCAGAAAGGTACTTCTTTCCATTGCGTCAGCCTTCCTGGCCCTGCAATCGTATAAGATTTTATTGGTTATTCCTGCCTTGGAAACGGATTCTTGGGGACTACTGCTGTTTATTGCCTGGATCATCAATCTACTCATTACGGGAATATTCGCGTTTCTGGTTTTTGCGCATCCCGCCCAGAAACTACTTCCGTCTTCCTACTACACCATTCGCCATCCCATCCGGCTGAAAAAGTTTTACGATTTACTACAGGTCGATCTATTCAGAAAAGTACTTTTGGCTACACTATGGAAAAGCCAGGAGCAACGAAAAAAGTACTTCAACGGTCAGCGAAACGGGATCGCCACGCTGGAAGAGCAAAGTATGAAATCGGAGTTTGGACACGTGGTACCCTTCGTCATCCTGTGCCTGCTAAGTACTTATCTGCTGCTGATCGGGAAAACCCGATTAGGTACTTTGACGCTCCTCATCAATATCATCGGGAATTTATACCCGGTGCTTCTGCAACGCTACCACCGAATGCGGATTCTGGCTATAAGTAAAATGAAAAATGAATACTGAGCTCCAGCATGCGGCGAGGAATATGTGGATGGAGGAACGACTTCACATTCGCAGACCTGCTGATAAGCCACCAGTTGTAAGCTGGCGGCAGCGGGGTGAGGTAATTGACCGGCTCGTTCAGATTTGCCTTCGTTTTATTTTGTCCAGTGTGGCCCCGCTGGCAGTTCTCCATTCTGTCCATCCATTGGCTGAACTACCCAGCACCACTCCGGCGGCCGTGCTGGGAGAATTGAAAATGTAATCCTGTTTAAACAGGTACTTGTCGTTAGAGGCTACTATTACTTGACTCTGGATGAGCTTACTTCTGATGTCAACTACATATCTGTTGCAGGACGGAGTTGCGCGAATGTTTGCTTCCGAGTCGGCGAACACCACGAAGCCGTCGTCAACCAAACTGCCTTCGGCTCGTATACTCCTGCGATTGATTGCAAAGGTTTCTTCCGGTGGGGTAGTTTCCCGACTTTCCTTGTCGAATACCGGATAGCCGAGGGTAGAAACCAGAATTTTGATCGTCTCGAAGCTGTCCAGCAGATCGGCCTCCATGGACTCCGTCACAAATGGCTTGGCGGGATTAGCCGAATTTTTCAGTTCGTATCGATTGACATCAAAGGCTTCTTTTAGCGCCACGTATTCCAGGTACTTCGCGTGGGATTTCGTGAAAGTCCCTATTCTTGAAACGACGACAATCGCGTGGCTCCAAAAATCTTTGCCCCGGTTGTGCTGCTTGATTCGATCAAGGCAATCCTCCGCTTCTCCAATATAGGCGACTGGTTTGGCGGCGCTGCCATCCTCTCCGAATAGGAAGTACACGCCGACGTTCCTGATCTCGCTCCGGGTGGCTATGTAGTCTATCTTATTTTTAGGAACTAGAATGGCCTTTACTACCCGGTTGGTGATCTCCGCGATCCGTACGCTTCTCGGCGATCCGTCCGGCAGAAAAATTTGGATGGTCTGCGGTCTCTTTTTTTCCATTGGTAGTACTTCAGATACCTGCGTGAACTTGATTGGTTGGTCTCTCAGCAGTCGCTCGGATATTTCCGAGTGACGATTATTCCTCAGCCCTCTAGGCGGTCATTTCCCTACCAACCGTCAATACAAATAAAACTAGCTGGAACAGGCACAAGCGCCAACTTTGTCCAAAATTCTGTACACCAGCTGCTTTGGTTATTATTTCCTCCTTTCCCCCGGCGTAAAGCAAGGCACCACATCCTCGCTAAAATAAGGTTCCTGAGCCACCCAAAACATGTAATCTACTTTCAGGAAGTCCTTGGCAAAAGCGTGCAGGACCGGTACGAGGTTTTTCCTTTTGGCTACTACTTCGTCGCTTCCGGTGGTACCCACGTAGTTCCCATCCTGAATGGCAATGCCGATAGGTACTTTGTAATCAGACTCGTGCATCATCGCCACGGTATGGTTGAGGTTTCCTTTTCGGGTGTACATCAGGTCGGGCCCACCCAGGCCCACCCCAATCTGCTCACCGTAGGCATAGAGCGCGCGCAGGTACCCCTTGTCGTCGTAGGGCAACCATTCGTCGGGCATGAAATTGGCGTATTGCATGGTTGTGGATTTGGGAAAGGCATTTTTGAGGGATAGCATATTTGTCTTCAACCCTTGCACGTAGTTCTCCGGGCTAAAACCAGCGTCGACTTTCGCCGTGACTCCGATGGCCGTTTCCTGCAGGTTGATCCCTTCAATTTTTCCGTCAAACTCCTGGCCCAAAGCCGTCATCAATAGAGCAAACCGCTTTTGTACCTCGGGATTCCAGCGCTTCGCCACCCATCCCTCCACCTTTCCGTTGTCGTCGAGCTGAGTCACCGTGCCTCCGTCGTATTCCGCGGCAAGCAGGTAGGTCGGTATTGCTTTGTACTGGGGCGAAAAGGTCGCGTCCTGAAACTGGATAAATAGTTTTTTGCCGTGGGCTTTGAGGTATTCATAATCTTCCCGGACGATCGTAAAGTCGTATTGGTCCTTCTCCGGCTCCAACTCCCGCCACGCGTACATGATCTGGGCTCCCTCAAATCGGGCAATCTTCAAAAAGGAATGATCGCGGACAGCCTGCCTTTCGCGGCCAAAATAGACAAAGTGCTTTATCGCATCTTTTTCCAACGGACAGGTCGCCCCCAGGTACTGCTTGTAGGCATTCATGTACCGGTTGGCAAGATTGTTCTTCTGTCCGAACGTATAGGTAGTCTGGCTCAATACTATCAATGAAGTAAGTGCCAGTAGCTTCATAATCAGAGTACTTTTTCTATTTGTCATTTGCTTTTCTTGTCAAGCTGGAATTTCAAAATTACCGCACGTACTCAATCTTCCGCGGAATAGTATAAATCTCCGTTTCCCTCCCGTCTATGTAGCGGAAACCGTTTTTATCAAAGTACCCATCTTCTTCCAGCATGATACGGATGGTTTTGTTCCATTCGTCGATTTTCACGGCGGCGTTCAGCTCGATGGAGTAGGCCGTGTTGGGAAAGAGCGGGTAGTCGCCGGGGCCTTTCACGCCGCCCTGCGCGTCCCACATCCCGATGGTAGGACCGGCCGCGTGGCCGTGCACGCCGATGGGGTGCGTATAAATGCTGCCGTTGATACCTTCTTTTTCGGATTGCGCCAGGGCATCGAGCAGAATCTGATTGCCGGATTTGCCCGCCGTAAACTGCTCTGTCAGGATTTCCTGCAAGCGGTTGCCTTGCCGGAAGGCTTTTTTGAGGTAGTCGGGCACCTCCGTTTCGCCGGGCTTCAGGACGTAGGCGATTTGCTGCTGGTCGGTATTGAGGCGCAGGTAAGTGATACCAAAATCGGTGTGGATTAAGTCGCCGGGCATAATGACTTGTTGGCCGGGCCGTTTAGAAAAAGTACGAAGGTGGTCAAAATTGGTGGCATCGGCGCGTTGGATGTCCACCGTCGGATGAAACCACGTATCGAGCCCCAGATCAGTCACGCGCTGCCGCAGGTACCACACCACATCGTCGGTAGTCGTCACGCCCGGCTGAATCACTTTTTCCGAAAAAGCCTCCTGAATGATCTGGTGCGAAATGCGGCAGATCATGGGGTAAATCACCATTTCCTTTTCGGTGCGGGTTTCGAGCCAGGCCACGGCGAGGCGGTCGGCGGAAGTCACCCGCGCCTGAAATTGTTTGGGTAGTTTGTTCATGAACTCCTGCTGCTCGGTGTAGGTGAGTCCGTCGGCGTGGGCGTAGTTTTTGGAGTAGTTGAGCGCAATTTGCTTCGGATTTTTTTGCTGAATCACCTTCACCAGCGCGTCCCACTGATCGGGATTGGAGCTGATGTCCCACTCGCCTTTCAGCAAAGTACCTACGTCGTAGCGGGCAATGGCCAGCTTGTCGAGCGGCTTGCCTTCACCCGGATCAAAGAAAACCATGATCGTCCGCCGCCGCGCCGACAGCCAGGTACTGGGCAGCATGGTTTTCATGACGGGGTCTTCGTTGTACTCACGCGAAATAATCACCCACATATCCACGCCCTCGCGGCGCATGAGCTGTGGCAGCAAGTTTTCGAAGCGGTCTTCCAGAATGGCATCTACGGTTTCGGCGCGTTCACGCTCGTTCAGGATGGTGGGGATGGTTTGGGAAAAGGAGGGAAGGGTGGCGAAGAGCAGGACGACCAGCGTAAGCGGTAAATTTTTCAGCATAGGAAATTCGTTTAAATTTGGGAGGTAGTAGATGATAGGAAATCTAAAAATAGGGTTGAAAAACGTAGCATTCAAATATTTAAAAAGACAGTACTTGTCGCCGGAACGTATCAGAACTTTTATATTTTTTGTCGGCGCTATGTTGGTAGCCAACCTTTCGCTGGCGCAGAATTCAAAACTCCGCTATGATGTGGTGGTTCACTCGGTCAATATTGTCAATACTTATTCTGGCAAAGTGACCGAAAGCCAGAGCATTGCGATCCGGGGCGATTCCATTGTGGCCATCGCCGATAGCAAGTCTGCCGGAAAATGGAAGGCAAAAAAACACCTGCGGGCGGCAGGTAAATACGTCATTCCAGGTTTGTGGGACATGCACGTGCACTTTGGCGGCGGCGATACTCTGATTGACGAGAATAAAAATCTGCTTCCGCTCTTTATCGCCAATGGCATAACGACCGTACGCGATTGCGCCGCCGATCTGAGTCCGCAGGTACTGGCCTGGCGGCGGGAAATTAGAGAGGGTACCTTGGTAGGCCCCACTATTTTTACTTCCGGACCCAAGATTGAAGGCAAGAACTCGATATGGCCGGGCGACCAGGAAATTGATAACGAAACAGAGCTGGCGCAGGCGCTGGATTCGCTGGACAAGTTAGACGTTGATTTTGTGAAAATTACCGACAGCGCCCTTAGCCCCGAATTATTTCTGAAAAGCGTAGCGGCGGCACACGCGCGGGGCTACAAAGTGTCCGGTCATATTCCATTCGTCGTCAAGCTGGAAACCCTCTCCGAAGCGGGCCTGAGTACGGTAGAGCACATGTCGTACATGCTCAAAGCGGGTGCTCCCCGCGAAGATGAAATTCTGACGAAGGTAGCCTCCGGGGAATTGAAAACGGGTGATGTACAGAAAGAATTGATCGAAACGTTTGATCCTGAGCGCGCGGCGCGCGTGTACGCCAGGCTGAAAACGAATGGTACAGCCATAGTACCTACCCTGATCGGAACCAAGATCATCTCCTATCTCGATGAAGACAACCATCAGCACGATCAGGAGCTGAAGTACCTGGGCAAAGGACTCATTGGAACCTACTCCTGGCGGGTAAACCGGGCTAATCAGGCCAATCAGGACCAGATTGATTTTCGCAAAGAGTCGTATCAGAAGCTGGTTTCGCTGCTTCCGGTAATCAAAAAATCGGGCATGGATATCATCGCCGGTACGGATGCGGGCTTTCTCAATTCGTTTATTTACCTCGGATTTGCCCTGCATAAGGAATTGCAGATTTTTGTGCAGGGAGGACTTACGCCGCTGGAAGCCTTACAAACTTCCGTCATCAACGGCCCCAAGTACTTTGGCTTACTCGACCAATACGGTACCGTGGAGGTCGGAAAAAAAGCCGATCTGTTGTTTCTGAACGCCAGTCCGGTCGGGGCGATTGAGGCCACCGAAGATCGGTTTGCCCTGATTCGGGCAGGAAAGGTATATACCCGTAAAGACCTGGACAGGCTGCTGACGGAAGTCGAAAAAATCTATAAAAAGTAGGAAGGCGTGATGCTGATTACTAGTAAACCTGGCGCGAAGCCTTCTTTTCCAGGAATGAAACAGAACCGTCCGCTACAATTTTTACCAATCGTTCTGCTGCTGGCTACTTCGGTGGCCCTCGCGCAGGTACCTTCCGAAACCACCTCCACCTGGAAAGGCTTTGAAAAAATAGACTTCCCCTTTGAAAGTACCACCGCCTGGTACGTCAAACCCGCCAAAGCGCTGCCCGGCAATCCATGGGTATGGCGGGCGCATTTTCCTACCTGGCATACCGAGATGGATAGCATCCTGCTCAGCCGTGGTTTTTACGTGGCCTACATCAACACCAATGATCTGTTCGGGCACCCCAAAGCCATGCGTTTGTGGGATCAGTTTTACGACTACCTGACTACGAAGAAAGGCTTTGCGCCCAAGGTAGCCCTTGAAGGGGTGAGTCGGGGAGGACTATACGTCTACGGCTGGGCCAAGCGCAACCCGAGCAAGGTCAGCTGTATCTACGCGGAGGCGCCCGTCTGCGATCCCAAGAGCTGGCCGGGTGGCAAGGGTAAAAGCAAAGGTTCACTCGAGGATTGGCAGCGCTGGCTGAACCTCTACGGCCTGACCGAAGAAACCGCCAAAGATTTTAAGGATATTCCACTCAACGATCTGGCGGGAATGGCCGCTTTCAAAATTCCGGTTCTGCATGTAATTAGTTTGCAAGACAAGCTGGTACCTTCCGACGAAAATACGTTCCCGTTGATCGAAAACTACATCAAGCTGGGCGGTCCGGCGAGTGTGTATTCTATGAGTCGGGGCGAACAAACCCTCGAAGGCCATCATTTTCCCATTGAACATCCCGCCCGCTGGGCCGATTTTATCCAGGAGCGCAGCTATCCGGTGCAGAAGGTAATCAGCCGGGATACATACCTCGAACCCAACCGGGGAGTAGGTACCGCTCTGTCTGCTTTCAAGAACAAAAAAACAGGTACCGTGGCCTTTCTGGGTGGTTCGATCACGCACAATCCCGGCTGGCGCAATAAGACGGAGCAGTACCTGCGGGAGCGGTTTCCCGATACCAAATTCACTTTCATCGCCGCCGGAATTCCGTCGCTGGGTAGTACCCCGCACGCCTTCCGCTTTGGCCGTGATGTACTGGCGCAGGGTACCCCCGACCTGCTTTTTGTTGAAAGTGCGGTCAATGACCGGGGCAACGGCTTCAGCCGGGAAGCGCAGATTCGGGCGCTGGACGGTATCATGCGGCAAGCCTACGCCGCCAATCCGGCCATGAGTGTGGTACTGATGGCCTTTGCGGAGCCGTTCAAAAACGATGATTATGATCAGGGGAAAGAACCTGTGGAAGTAGCCGTTCACCGGGAAGTGGCCGAGCATTACGGTGCCGCATTCATTAACCTTGCGCAGGAAATCCACGACCGGATTGCGGCGGGTGAGCTTTCGTGGAAATACGATTTCAAGGACTTGCACCCCTCTCCCTACGGACAGGAACTCTACTATCAGTCGATCCGGGAACTGCTTGAAAAAACGGATTTGACCAAACTACCAGAGCCCACCGCCTTGCCCGCGCCGATGGATGCGTTTTCGTACAGCAAAGCACACTACGTAGCGTTGGAGGAGGCCGTACCTACCAAAGGCTTCAAGATCGATCCCGTCTGGGAACCGGACACGCCGCTGGCCACGCGGGCGGGTTTTGTGAAGGTACCCATGCTGGTGGGGGAAGATATTGGCGATTCTTTTGAACTACCTTTTACCGGGCGCGGCGTAGGAATCGTCATCATTTCCGGCCCCGATGCGGGTACTTTATCGTACCGGATCGACGGAAAAAAAGCGCAGACGCTCGATCTTTTTACGCGGTGGAGTACCCAACTCCATTTGCCCTGGTACCTGATGCTGGCCGACACGCTCAAACCCGGCAAGCATACATTGAAAGTGACGATTACCGATACGAAGAATCCGGAAAGCACGGGTAGTGCCTGCCGGATCGTGTATTTTCTGGTGAATGAATAGCAAGAACTCAGTTCATTAACCAAACAGAATTAGGGCAGATGTTTTGCGATGAGTGAACTATGAGAAGGTTGTCGCATTTTGTGGGTAAATAGTCCGAAACGCAAAAGGTAGAGAACGCAAATTTTCCCCTTTCTTTAATCTATGAAATATACCCAAGATCGCCGAACATTTATCAAGTCAGCCACACTCGCAGGCTTCGGACTTTCCTATTCCAACCTTAGCGGCGGAGAAAACTCAGCAGCGGGTAAGCGCGTCGGCATTATCGGTCTCGATACCTCTCATAGCGTAGCTTTTACCAAAGTCCTCAATGCCGCCGAACCCAGTGCTGCCTACTTGGGCTACCGTGTGGTGGCTGCTTATCCGAAAGGTAGTCCTGACATAGAATCAAGTACCAAGCGCGTTCCGGAATACACAGATACCGTAAAAAACCTGGGTGTCGAGATTGTGAATTCTATCCCGGCTCTACTGGATAAAGTGGACGTGGTGTTACTGGAAACCAACGATGGCCGTCCGCACCTTGAACAAGTACTTCCGGTGCTGAAAGCGGGCAAACGGGTATTTGTGGACAAGCCCATTGCGGGTTCGCTGGCGGATGCGGTCGCTATTTTCGCGGCCTCCAAACGCTACAACGTGCCACTTTTCTCGGCTTCGTCGCTGCGGTACATCAAGGGAGTACAGGATTTGGATAAAAGTACAGTATTGGGCGCTGATACGTTCAGTCCGGCCACGCTGGAAAAGACGCACCCTGATTTATTCTGGTACGGTATCCACGGCGTCGAGACTTTATTTACGGTGATGGGAACAGGCTGCCAAAGTGTGAAACGCATCCATACCGATCTGACCGACATAGTGGTCGGTACCTGGGCTGATGGTCGTGTGGGTACTTTTCGGGGTACTCGCTCGGGTAAGCACGAATACGGCGGGACGGTTTTTACCCAAAACGGGAACGTGGTCCTCGGCCCTTACGCGGGCTACGAGCCATTGTTGCAGGAAATCGTGAAATTTTTTGAGAGCGGCAAACCGCCGGTTTCACCGCGGGAAACGCTGGAAATTTACGCCTTCATGGAAGCTGCCGACGAAAGCAAGCGTCAGGGCGGCGCGGCAGTGACGCTGGAAAGTGTATTGAAAAAGGCGCAATCGAAAAATAAATAAACTTTCCTTACTCCGGTTACCGCCGATTATCCTGTGCGCCTACCATGCTCAGGTAGCTGTCGAAACGGCTCATCGCGATTTCCCCTTCTTCCACGGCCTCCTTTACGGCGCAGCCGGGTTCATTGATGTGCAGGCAGTTATGGTACCGGCATTCATTGAGTAGTTCGCGCATTTCGGGGAAATAGTGACTTATTTCGGAGGCTTCAGTGTCGGCCAGACCCAACTCCTTAATACCGGGCGAGTCGATGAGATAAGTGTCGGGAGCCAGTTCGAACATCTCGGCAAACGTAGTAGTATGTACTCCCTTATTGGCAAAGGAGGAAACCTCTTTCGTTCGCAGAGCCAGATCGGGAGCGATGGCGTTGAGGAGAGATGATTTTCCAACGCCCGAATGGCCCGATAGTACCGATACTTTCCCCAGTAGCAAATCATTTACGTGGTCCAGCCCTTCGCCCGCGGTAGCGGTAGTAGCCAGACAGCGGTAGCCCAGGCTTTCGTAAAGGGCCATGAGTTCAGCCTGGAATTCGCGCATGGCGTTATCCAGAAGATCCTGTTTATTAAAAATAAGTGCCGCCGGAATTCGGAAAGACTCTGCCGATACCAAAAAACGGTCGATAAATCCCAGTGAAGTACGCGGAAAGTAAAGTGTCACCACCAGAATGGCCTGATCCACATTAGCTGCCAGCAAATGTGCGTGGGCAGTTTTGTGCACCGATTGCCGGACAAGGTAGTTTTCACGCGGCAGAATATCGACGATAATCCCTGTGTTCTCTGCTTCGTCTTCTATCTCGAACTCCACCCGGTCGCCCACCGCAATGGGATTGGTGACCTTGAAGCCCTTGATTTTGAACTTGCCTTTCAGGCGGCATTGCCACAAGTGGCCGTCGGGGTCCCGGACGTCATACCACGAACCTGTGGAGCGCATTACCAATCCTTGCTTCAAATGAGTACTTTTGGGTTAGATGAAATGACGAAAGTAGTGAATTTAAGATAGAAGTTTCGGCTTGTTGGGCGGAATTCGGTGGCTGTTGTCATTTCATTGAGTAAAAAAGGCCCCTCTTTTTTCTTTGTGAACAAGATTCCTTTGCCGGATGATTACCTTAGCGTAAGTTTGATTTGCGCTGCATTTTTGATTATTGTGATTCCGCCAGGCGAAATTTATTTCGTTTCTATATTTTGCTAATTTCCTCATGACCACTTCTTCCGCCGAAGCCAGTTCTGTTATCGACATTCGCCGTAATCGTCTACGAAGTCAACTGATTCTTGAACTTTACCAACATGGCCAAACTTCGATCAACCGAATGGCTCGTCTCTTTCATGCCAGCATTCCGTCGGCGACGGGAATTGTCAACGATTTGATTAAGGAGGGCTGGATTCAGGAAACGGGTACCGGAGTCGCCAGGGCCGGACGCCCACCTGCTCTTTACGGGCTGAACACGCGTAAATATTTCACGCTCATCCTCGATATTACGCGGCACGATACCCGGCTGGTCGTTTTTGACCTGGCCAACGAATTCATCGCCCAACGGCAAATCGATCTCAAACTCGATGATTCAGAAACATTTCTGGATGCACTAATCGAGGAAACAGGTACTTTCCTGAATACCCATAAACTCGACCATACCAATCTGTGGGGTATTGGAGTGTCAATGCCCGGCCTTATCAATGTTCAGAAGGGGACTAACCAAACCTACCCGCACCTGACAGGGGCTGACCTTTCCTTGGCCGCAAGGCTTGAAGCACAGTTTCAACTACCCGTGGTACTTATCAACGATACGCACGCGACTACCATCGGCGAACATCGCTTTGGTTTGGCCAAGGGCAAGAAGCACGTCTTGACGGTCAATATTGACTGGGGGGTGGGATTGGGCATTTTGCTCAATGGTGAAGTATTCAACGGAGCATCGGGCTTTGCGGGTGAGCTGGGCCATATTCAGGTACAGCCGGATGGGCTGCTTTGCCACTGTGGAAAAATCGGCTGTCTGGACACGATCACTTCGGGTTTTGCCCTTATCCGGGAGGCGCAGGCGGGTATCGAAGCTGGCAGGAGCACTGTTTTACTTCAAGTGAAGGAAGAAAACGAGCCGCTGGACACGCACCATATTATCAGGGCAGCTCACAGCGGCGACGCTTTCTGCATTGAGCTGCTGGCTGACCTGGGAGCAGAGTTGGGCAAAGGCATAGCGACTGCGGTCCATATGTTCAATCCTGAGATTGTAATTATCACGGGCCTATTGGCCGAAGCCGGGCCATTCATCGCTGATCCCGTGAAGCAGGCGATCCATCAGTACTGCCTCTCTGATTTTAGGGATGCTCTTTCGTTGCGGGTTTCGCAGCTGGGCAGCAAAGCCCGGCAGTGGGGCATTCAGGTGCATCTGGTGGAGCAACTGGTAGCGCGCGAGTTTAGTTAACAGGGTATAAGAGCTTGGCCACTTGCTGCATCACAGCAGGGGTCGCGCCAACGCGGGTCTGGACGTAGGCGCGGTTGGTGGCTCCGCTTTTTTCCTGTGCAGGAGGGCTATTCAGGAGAAATTCCAATTTTTTTTGAAAATCTGAAGTGTTGCCGATCGCCCATGCGCCTTGCTGTTTGATGAGATCGACCGCCTCCTGAAATTTTTCAAAATTTTTATTCCCAAAAATAATAGGCAATCCAAAGGTAGCAGCTTCCAAAATGTTGTGCAGCCCAGCCCCGAAAGCGCCGCCAATGTAAGCCACTTGCCCGTAACGATACAGCGACGATAGCATCCCTATGTTATCGATGAGTAAATATTGGGCATTAGTATTATCAATCTGAAATCCCGCCGCCTGATAAGCCGAATACCGGAGCGTTTGTCCGTTCAGATTTTGCTCCCACCGGGCGAGTTCCGTTTCGTGGATTTCGTGCGGGGCAATGATGGCTTTCAGCGGTATTTTCAGGTGATTCAAAGCCGGGGCAATTACCGTCCGATCAGCTTCCCAAGCCGAGCCTACGATCAGGCAAGGCTCATTTCCGACAAAAGCAGCAATTTCGGGTAAGTCGCGGGCAGCATCGGCAATCTGTCGCACCCGATCGAAGCGGGTATCGCCCGCCACGGTTACCTGGTTGATCCCTATGCTACCCAGCAGTCGGGCTGATTCATCATTTTGGACCAGAATATGGTCGAAGTAGCGCAGAAGCTCGATATAGAATTTTCCGTACGATTTAAAAAAAAGCTGATCAGGCCGGAAAATAGCCGAGAAAGACAGGATCGCCGCTCCGCTAAGACGGAGTTCACGCAGGTAGTTATACCAAAACTCGTACTTAATAAAAAAGGCCACGCGTGGGCGCAACAAGCTGACCAATTGCCGGGCATTGCCGGGCGTATCGCTGGGTAAGTAGGTTATAAAATCTGCTCCGGCATAGTTTTTTCGTACTTCGTAGCCCGACGGCGAGAAGAAAGTCAGAAAAATAAAATAGTCAGGATAACGGGCGCGAAACGCCTCCATCACCGGACGTCCCTGCTCGAATTCGCCGAGCGAAGCCGCATGAAACCAGGCTACCGGGCGATTCTGAACCAGTGGTGGCAGATCGGCAAGAAGCCTGGATAAAAGGTTTTCCCTGCCATTTACCCACTGGCGGGCTTTGGGATGAAAAAGTGCTGCCAGACGCATCAGCAATGCATAAGCACGAATAAATAAAGGGTATAATACAGTAAACAAAGAAGGCTAGTAAGATTTTTGCAAAGGTACCTATTCTTAATAATAACCATTCTCTAAACAGCAACTACCATGAAAGCGCAACCAAACGAAGACGGCGGCTACGACACCATGACCGAGGCTCTTGCCGCCCTGGAAAAAAAAGGATATACCTGTAATTTTAACTTGTTATCTGATGGCCTGGAACATAAAACGGAAGAGGAGGTTATTAAGCTCTCACCCGCAGAGTTCGATATTACGGAAATACACCGTTTCGAAGGAATGACAAATCCCTCAGACAATTCGGTTCTGTACGCAATTGAGTCGGAGGGGGGGCTGAAGGGGACTCTTGTCAATGCCTATGGTACTTACGCCGACGCCCTGTCGTCCGAAATGATCAAAAAACTTGACACGAGGCACGTGAAGCAGTAGTGGTTGAACTGTTTATTTGTGGAGTTGTTTAGATGTTTGAAGATTGATGAACAAGGCTGTCCTGGAAAGTGAATCGAGGATTTTTCTTTCGTCAACTACACATTCAAAATATTGCACAATTACACGATAATAAAAATGAATTGGCATCAACTTACCCAGGCTTCACAGCTTGAACAGATCAAAGAAGAATCACAGCAACATCCGGTACTTATTTTTAAGCACAGTACCCGCTGCAACATAAGCGCAACGGCCAAAGCGAGGCTCGAAAGAAAGTGGAATGACAATGAAGCGGGCGATTTGGCTCCTTACTACCTGGATCTGGTTGCATTACGATCTTTGTCCAATGAGGTAGCCGATACTTTTGGCGTTCGCCACGAATCGCCGCAGGTTTTACTTATTTCGAAGGGCAAATGCGTGTACGATGCGTCGCATTTTGACATCAGCTTCGATGCTATCAGCGAGCAGGCCAGCCGTATCGAATTCGCGTAAATAAAGAAACAAAGACGGGCGTAGTTGGAAATCATTTCCCGACCACGCCCGTCTTTTTTATGCTTCCTGGGCTACTTTCCAGGTAAAAACTACCGCTTGTACTACATCTGGATGCATACTGAGAGCCACCGGGCAGGTATGGGCAGCCCGCTCGAGTCTGGCGCGTTCTGCATCAGATAATTCCCGATCCGTAAGCATTTTCATTTCTAGTTCTACACGGGCAATGCGGCGCGGGGCATCGGCGGACATTACCTTGGTGATTTCCATTTCGGAGCCTTGTAGTTCAAGACCATCGCGACGCGCAGCGATGCCCATAATTGTCATCATACAGCTGCCTAATGCCGCTGCTACGAGGTCAGTGGGCGAAAAAGCTTCTCCCTTACCCTGATTATCAGTGGGAGCGTCGGTGAGGATTTGGGTTCCGGATTGTAAGTGAATGGCCTGGGTACGTAATTCGCCCAGATAGTCGGTTTTTATCGTTGGCATGAGTTTCTGATTGGTGAGAAGAACATAAAAATATAAAAAACCGTTAAGAAGGTACGTTATTAAATAGAGAAACAAACAAATTTCTCTATTTTCACCCTTTGGAACACTTTTCTGGACAATTCATATTATGCTGAATAAAAAAACTTTACTGCTTGGAAGCCTGTGCTTTATGCTTACGACCCTTGGCTGGGCGCAACGGCGCGGCCAACCGGATACCGACATCGAAACATATAACTCGTTATTTTCGGGCGGTGTGACTACCAACACTAACTCCGGTCTGCTGGGCGGTGCGGTGGTTCGTAGTTCCAAGGCTCTGCCGGGTACTCTCTTCGGCAAGCAGCAGTTTCGGTACCTGGCCCTGGAAGCGGTCAATGTGAAGCACCCCAAGGAATTTTCGTCACCGTATCCCGGTAATGGTTCCCGCTTGATTTATGGCAAGCAAAACTACCTCTTCGTGTTGCGCCCCGAATATGGCCGTGAACTTATGTTCTACAACCGTCACTCCAACGAGGGAATTTCGATTAGCGGCATTTTGGCCGCCGGACCATCAATTGGTATCGAGAAGCCTTACTATGTTCAGCTCCAGCCCCGCGCGGGCGTAGTGACCTCAGTTCCGTACACGCCTGACCTGCCGGGCGATATCATTGGGGCGGGTAGCTTTTTTGCGGGCTTCGACAAAGCCAAGTTAGTACCTGGTCTGCATATTAAGGCGGCCCTCAGCTTTGAGTTGAGCGCCTTCCGTGAAAATATGACGGGAATCGAAATTGGCTTTATAACGGAAGCATTTTCCCGCGAAATCATCATCATGCCTCAGGCTCAGAACAGGAGCTTGTTCACTTCCGGCTTCGTAACATTGTATTACGGACTTAAGAAGTAGTATTTTGGCCAAAACCAGCTTATTCCCGCCTCTAGTCAAGTTTTTATAAATAATAAATTTACGGCAAAAACGGTCTGATCCATTGGCTGCTTAGTAGAAATAGCCAAAGGCTGACCGAAAAAAGCCGACTGCCCGAAATGATTGAACTCCCTGTCATTCCCTCCCAACGCAAAAAACGCCCTGACTGGCTTCGCGTGAAACTTCCTGCCGGCCCCGATTTCCTGCGGGTGAGGCAATTGGTGGATACCTATAAACTACATACGATCTGCGAGAGCGGTAGTTGTCCCAATATGGGCGAATGCTGGGGCGCGGGTACAGCTACCTTCATGATTCTGGGCAATGTATGTACACGCAGCTGCAGTTTCTGTGCCGTGGCTACGGGGCGTCCGCCTGAGTACGACACCGATGAGCCACAACGTGTGGCCGAGGCCATTCGGCTGATGGGCGTCAAGCACGCTGTTATCACTTCGGTCAACCGCGACGAGTTGAAAGACCGGGGCGCCGAAATCTGGTACCAAACCGTGCGGCAGGTAAAAGAACAAAGTCCTTCGACGACCATTGAAACGTTGATTCCTGACGTGAAAAATAACTGGGACGCTTTGTTCCGGATGATCGAAGGAGGGCAGGAAGTAGTATCACACAATATCGAAACGGTGGAGCGCCTGTATCGGGGCGTACGCCCGCAGGCCAAGTACGAGCGCAGCCTGGAACAAATCCGCCGCACTAAGGAAGCTAAGCAGCGCACCAAGTCGGGTATTATGCTGGGCCTGGGTGAAACGAAGGACGAAATGTTCAAGGCGATGGACGATATGGTTGCCCACGGACTGGATATCCTGACCCTCGGTCAGTACCTCCAGCCCACCAAGATGCACCACGAAGTGATCGAGTGGATTACGCCTGAGATGTTTGAGATGTATCGTGAAGAAGGTTTGCGCCGGGGATTAAAGTACGTCGAATCCGGGCCACTTGTCCGCTCAAGCTACCATGCCGAACGGCACGTGAATGTGCCAATTTGAAACGCTACGACTACATTATAGCGGGTGGCGGGTTGGCGGGACTGAGTCTGGCGTATTACATGAATCAGTCGGTACTGCGCAACAAAAGTATTCTTATCATTGATAAAGATGGCAAGGATAAGAACGACCGTACCTGGTGCTTTTGGGAAACCGACATCAATAGTCCGTTTGATCCAATTATTTTCCGCAAATGGCCCGAGGTCTATTTTTATGGGGGCGGCGGTTTTGAAAAAAAACTCGACCTCGGCGACTACACTTACAAATGGATTCGTGGCATTGACTTCTACGATTTCGTTAAAACCGACCTGGCTAACAATCCCAACATCACCTTTCTACATGCTACCATTGAACGCCTTGCCAGTACCGCCGATGGCGGCTTCGTGATTACGGAGGCAGGGCAGTTCATTGCCGATTATGTTTTTGACAGTGTCACTCCCTTGCAGCTCGATAACGAGAAGCGGGAAAATATGCTTCAGCATTTTAAAGGCTGGGAAATAACCACCCCACGGCCCGCCTTCGACCCCGAAGTACCGATTATGATGGATTATCGCGTGGCGCAAACTGGCCTCGGGGTACGGTTTGGCTATGTGCTTCCCGTCGACGAGAAACGTGCTTTTGTGGAATATACAGTATTTTCCGACGAATTATTGACCCCTGCCGATTATAACCGCGAACTTCATACCTACCTGCGTGACATTCTGGGGGTAGAGCATTTTGAGATTCACCATGAAGAGTTTGGCGTTATCCCGATGACTGATGAAATTCCTGAAACACCGCGTGACAGCCAGGTCATCAGGATTGGTACTTCCGGTGGTTATGTAAAAGCCTCATCGGGTTATGCTTTTAAGCGCACGCAATGGTTCACACAGGACTTGGTGAGGCAGTTGCTGACGGCAGGCAAGCCGTCTCCTCCGAGGGCAACGTTACATTCGTGGTTCAAGCATTTGCTGGACAGTACTTTACTCAATGTCCTGCTGAATGATCGTCATTCGGGTAAAGCTATTTTTACAAGCCTTTACCGGAAGAATCCTACCCCGATGTTACTGGCCTTTCTGGACGGGAAAAACTCCTTCTGGGATGACTTACGGATCATGTCTACAGTACCGCTCTGGGCCTTTACCAGAGGAATGATCGATACGCTATTAAAGAGATTCTAGGGAGTTTGGTTAATTTCTAAAAAAAATTCAATTTTGCGTCGGCATCCAGAAGCTTCTGCGAAGAAGCGCCAACCGGGACAGAACACCACGGTGGTAAAAGGACGATGTGGGTTAAACACCAAAAATAGTTCTCCCTCTCGCCCTTTTTTTGGATTCTACAACATTCGGCAATTTCCGAAGGATGACTCATAATGTAAATTCTTCAGCTGCCGGTTTCCGTAATTCATCATTCATCATTCATCATTCATCATTCAAAAATGCCCTATTTGTTCACTTCGGAATCCGTGTCGGAAGGACACCCCGACAAAGTAGCCGACCAGATTTCGGACGCCCTTATTGATAACTTCATGGCCTGGGACCCCAACAGCAAGGTAGCTTGCGAAACCCTGGTCACGACCGGCCAGGTGGTACTGGCTGGCGAGGTCAAGACCAACACGTACCTGGACGTGCAAAAAATTGCCCGTGAAGTGATTCGTAAGATCGGCTATACCAAAAGCGAGTACATGTTCGAGGCCAACTCCTGCGGTGTATTATCGGCTATTCATGACCAGAGCGCAGACATTAATCAGGGCGTGGATAGGGCGGCGCAAAGCCAGGACTTCGAAGCTAAGGCTAATGCCCAGGGGGCGGGCGATCAGGGCATGATGTTTGGCTATGCCACGAGCGAGACCGAAAACTACATGCCGCTGGCTCTGGATTTGGCCCATAGTATTTTGAAGGAATTGTCTAATATCCGTAACAACGAACCTGAGCTTATTCCTTACCTCCGCCCCGACGCCAAGGCGCAGGTGACGATCGAGTACAGCGACGACAACGTACCGCAGCGCATCGACACCATCGTGGTTTCGACCCAGCACGATGATTTCGATTCGGAGGAAAAAATGCTCGCTAAAATTAAGGAAGACGTTGTTTCAATCGTCATTCAGCGTGTGAAAGAAAAACTGACCGAAGAAATGCAGAAGCTGTTCACCGACGATATTACCTACTACATCAATCCCACCGGCAAATTCGTGATTGGCGGACCGCACGGCGACACCGGGCTGACGGGACGTAAAATTATCGTGGATACCTACGGGGGTAAAGGAGCCCACGGCGGAGGTGCTTTTTCGGGCAAAGACCCATCGAAAGTAGACCGCTCAGCGGCGTACGCTACGCGCCATATTGCCAAAAACATGGTAGCTGCCGGCCTGTGCGACGAGGTACTTGTACAGGTTTCCTACGCTATCGGCGTGGCCAAACCCTGCGGCTTGTTCGTAGACACCAAGGGAACGGCCAAAGTGGAGATGAACGACGGAGCCATTGCCCGGAAAATTGAGCAGATTTTCGACATGCGCCCTTATGCCATTGAGGAGCGCCTGAAATTACGCAACCCGATTTACTCCGAAACGGCCGCATACGGCCACATGGGGCGTGTCAATGAGGTAGTGAAGAAAAGCTTCAAAGGGGCCGACGGCACAGAGAAGGAAGTGGAAGTGGAGCTTTTTACTTGGGAGAAGCTGGATTTTGTGGATAAGATCAAGGAAGCCTTTGGCGTATAGTTTTTAAATACCTGATTTTGCCAAAAGGCCGGAGGAGAATTCTTCCGGCCTTTTATTTTTCAGTCCCGCACGTACACTTTCACACCGCCGATGCGTCCGGCGACAAAGTTGTACACCACGGCGAACAGAGCACCGAGAATTGCGCCAATGATTCCGTAAATGATGGGTAAAAGAATGGCCAATGCGATCCCGCCACCCATCGGCATTGAAGATTTCGCATTCAAGGACATCAGCATTGATCCAAACAAGGCGAAAAGGATGCCAATGACCAGGCCAATTGAAGCCAGAATGCCGCCATACATGATGGCGACTGAGCCTACGTCAATACGAGTAATTTCTTTTTTCATGATTTTGAAAGTTTAGGGAGTTGAGGATAAATTGATTCCACCGAATCGTTCACAAAAACCGGACAGGCAACTGATTTACTCAAAAGAGGTTATAAGAAGCCAGACAAACCATAAATCTGGCAAAGTGCAGGCGGTAAATATGCGCCCGCCATGCCTTATCTTGTTCCCACAGAAATTCTAGCAAAAAGAATCTTTTTGATAAAAACAGATTAAGTGACATGGCTCTACCCGACTCGCTCAAAAAAGCGATTTTGCAAATGCCCGAAAAAGAAAAGGACAAGCTATTGCTCAGGTTGGTCAATAAGGACAAAAACCTGGTCGACCGGCTGCATTTTGAACTGATCGAGGATGGAAGTACTTTGCCCGAGCGGCGGGAGACCATTCGGGCAAGGATAGCCAAGGTAGCTCAGATGAGCCAGCACTCACCGGGCTGGATTATGATGGATATGCGGTCGCTGAGTGGCGACATCACTCATCATGTGAAGATTACGAAGGATAAGTACGGTGAGATAGAGTTGAACGTTGCCCTGTTGAATGATTTTTTCGATAATCATCCCAAGCAACTCTCCAATTATACCTCCCGCTCGGATAAGTGCGCCCTGTACATTGCCAAGAAAACGCAGACTATCCTGAAACTGCTCGCGAAGCTGGATGAGGATTATTACGTGGATTTCGCAGAAAGTATGGAGAAATTGCTGCAATACGTACATAGTATGTGTTCGCAGCATTATGCCAGGCAGATGGACTTGCCGCGTGAGTGGAACTGATCGGGCTGACAATAGATAGGGAGCCTGGTACTTTGATTGATATAAATTTACACTTCAAGCATGTCTGAAAAAGAAAGCGTTGTTTTACTGATTATCGATGCGCAGTTTGATTTCTGCGACCCTGCCGGAGCGTTATTTGTGCCGGGAGCCGTGCAGGATGTGGAGCGACTGGCGACTTTGGTCGAGCGGAACGGTAAGCAGATCGACCATATCATCGTTACGCTCGACACGCATCATGTACTCGACATCGCGCATCCTGGTTTTTGGCAGGATTCTGACGGCAAGCCGCCCGTTCCCTTTACGCCAATCAGTCTGGCGGATTTGGAAGCGGGTACCTGGCAACCGGTTTTTGAGGCCGACTACGTGAAAGAGTACCTTCGGAAACTGGAAGCGCAGGGCGAATTTCAGCATTTCATCTGGCCCGAACACTGCCTGGTCGGAACACGTGGGGCGTCTTTGGCCGAGCCGATAGCGCAGGCATTGGAAAAGTGGTCGCAACGGGAACAGAAAAACTACGCTGCCGTGATGAAAGGATTACACCCTTTGGCCGAGCATTTCGGGGTGTTTCAGGCTCAGATTCCCGTGCCGGGCGCGCCAGAAACGAGCCTGAATCGTCCGCTACTCGATGACCTGGCCCGCTACGACCAGATATGGTTGGCCGGAGAAGCCCGCTCGCACTGCGTGGCCACGAGCCTACGCCAACTTCTCCGCTTTGCTCCCGAAATAGCCACGAAAGTGACACTGCTCACCGACTGCACCTCCGACGTAACAGACATGGGCCATCTGGCTGAACCCATCTACGCCGAAGCCCTTGCGCTTGGTGTCAGTTTTACTACATCCTCCGAGCTGATCCCTTGATTTAGAGCTCAAAGAAGAGGTACTTTAACCGGCGATCATTTCTGCTACTTCACGTCCGGTTTGCATAGCGGCGTTCAGCGATGGATAAGCTGTATAGTCGCCGCAGCGATAAAGATCCGGGGATAATTGCAGCGGTTCGTTTTGGCTGCCTGCTTTAAAGCGCACCAGGGCCTGCGGTAGATGATAGCTACGCAGGTGCTGCCACGCCCGTACTTCTTCCCCAAACCACTCACTGAGTTCCATTTTGATATCTTCGGCCAGCTTAGTTTCGTTCGAAAGTTCGAGGCTCTGCGTGCTGACCGAAATCAGACTTTGCCCGCCGGGCGCGTAGTCGGGCGCTACGTCGCTGGGAACGCATAAATGATCTACGGCCGAGAGTTGGTGGGGATTCAAAAGCAACATTTTTTTTGTCGATGGCGAACGCTCCGCTGCAAAGTAGGTACAGGTAGTTACGTTGTATTCCCGCTTCTGTTCATGCCCTAACAAGCGATCGGCGGCGGCAGCATCGGTCGCGATGACAATCTTATCCGCTTGAATCGTTTCGCCGTTTTTAAGTCGAACAGTATGGCCCTCAATCGCCGAAACGGGAGCATGCAGCCGGATTGATTCGGTGGGTAGTTTTGCGGCCAGTTGCTCGGGAATGGCCTGCATTCCCTTTGCTGGCAGCACGGCATCGCCGTTATAAAACTGCTTGAAGACAAAACGGAAGAAATTGCTGGACGTGATCAGTTCGTTTTCCAGAAAAACACCGCCGAAGAAAGGACGAAAAAAATTGACGATCATTTCCCGGCTCCATCCGTAATCCTGCAAATAATCCAAGGTAGAAGTATCGGCATCCTTGAAGGAATCTTCTGCCCGTGTCACCTGGTTCACTTCCCGCATCAATTCCACCAACCGCAGTTTGTCGGCCAGTGAACCCACTGGCGCGGCCAGGGCTTTAAAAACGCCAAGTGGCTCCTTCAGAGGATTGGGCATTTCGGTAAAGCCATCGCGGCCATGATCTTCCTGCCGGATAATGGCCCCCGAGCGGAAAGCCTTCAAATCGAGTGCATCATAGTCGAGCAGGCGTTTGGCTTCCGGGTAGGAGGTAAGTAAAATTTGAAAGCCACGGTCGAGCCGGAAACCGTTATAGAGGTCGGTGCGTACGCGCCCGCCCACGGCATCGTCAGCTTCCAGTATGAGACTTTCGCGGCCTGCCTGTTGCAGGTACCGGGCGCATGTCAGGCCCGCTATCCCGCCGCCTATTATTACAATCGGATAGGACGTTTCCATGTTTATCAGGGTAAATGTTTTGTTTTAATATAAAATTTATAAGATTGCACGACAGATTTTTTTTCGTAGATGTACGCCTCTTTTTTTGAAAAAAGCGTAGCTTTGAACCTGTACCCAGCTATAATTCTGGAAAATTAGGCATATTTTTATACACGATCCGTGCATTTTGCTTATTATAGCGAATGGTTCCGTTTAATTTTAGATTTGTATAGTCACAAAACAGGTTCCTTCGGATAAGCGATTAATCGAGCGGGTGAGCGCCATGGTAGCTATACTTTATCGTAATAAGCATTTACAGCGTGGCGTGCCTATTGTGCAAGCAACTTAATGTCCCCCAGCATAATCCATTTTAGCCATAGAATAAATGAAATACCAGGTACACGAGGAAGAAGGATTCCGGTACATCGATGAAGGTCAGGGCGAAAACCTGTTGCTGCTGCATGGCCTTTTCGGAGCCTTAAGCAACTGGGACGGAGTCATTGACGGGTTCTCCAGTCGCTATCGGGTACTGATTCCGGTACTGCCTATCTACGAACTTCCTCCCCGCAAAGCAGGACTGGAGGCTTTGCTTGATTTCTTGGAGAAATTCCTGGCTTTCAAAGAGTTAAAAAATATTACGCTACTGGGAAATTCCCTCGGTGGACATATTGGTTTACTCTATACCCTCAAAAATCCCGAAAATGTGCAACGGCTCATTCTCACGGGTAGTTCGGGATTGTTCGAGAATTCGATGGGGGGATCTTTTCCTAAAAGAGGTAGTTATTCTTACATTGCCGAGCGTGTGGCCTATACTTTTTACGATCCCAAAGTGGCGACCAAAGAACTGATCGACGAGGTCTTCGAAACTACTTCGAGTATAGCCAAGTGTATGAGCATCGTAGGTATTGCCAAATCGGCCCAGCGGCACAACCTGGCCAAAGAACTCTACCGCATCAATATCCCGACCCTGCTGGTGTGGGGGCTGAACGATACCATCACGCCGCCTTACGTTGGTCATGAGTTCAAGCGCCTGATCAAAAACTCTGAGCTGCATTTTATTGACAAATGCTGTCATGCTCCCATGATGGAGCATCCCGGCAAGTTCAATATTATTCTAGAACAATTTTTGGCCAAGCATACGTTATTAGAACCCGTTTCTATCAATTAAAAAAGACGACCCACACCTATGCTTGCTGCTACGCTACTCAATCCAATGCTACCCACCTTGAAACTCACCGATACCGTGGGTACGGCGTTGGCCTGGATGGACGAGTACAATACGCCGCAACTGGTTGTAGGGGAAGAAGGTACTTACAAAGGGCTTGTATCGGAAAATTTGCTGCTCGACCTACTCAACGATAACGCGCCATTGGCCGACATCATCCGGCAGCATGAGGATGTGTACGCTAACGAAGACCAGCACGTGTACGAGCTGCTTCGGCTCGCAAACCAGTACCGGTTGAAAGTGATTCCGGTCATTGATGGGGAGGGGCAGCTGGCGGGTACCATCCTGATAAATGACCTCCTGGAAAACTTTGCCAGCTTACTCGGCGTGCAGGAACTCGGCGCGGTGCTGGTTCTTAAAATAGCCGAGCGAGACTACTCTCTTTCGGAACTAAGCCGCCTGATCGAATCTAACGGTACTAAAATTATCAGCAGCTATTATACTTCAGCCGCGACTTATGGTGATCCCGGCGACGCACGTCTAACACTCAAGTTAAACCGTACCGATATCAATCCTGTCATCGCCACCCTCGAGCGATACGGCTACGCGATTGAAGAAGCCCACGCCAACGACCCCGTCGAAAGCATCGACCAGGAACGATTCGATATGTTGTTGCGGTATTTGGCCACTTAGCCTGCTTCTTCTCATTTGTTGTATATAATGGGGTAATGGGGTGGGGATACTTGCCTGTACTGTATTATTTTCCAAATTCCGAGTAACCTAGGGGTAAGTTTCGACTTTTTCGTCTGAATAAGTAGGGAATTAACTATGAAGTCCAATTATAAAACCTCTATGACGACACGTCGATCGTTTTTCAAAAAAGCAGCATTAGGTACTTTGGCCCTTTCCTGGGCGGGCTCCGCAATGGCTTGGGATAAAGGCATACCCCTGGTGGGTTGGGGCAGAATTTTGCCATCGGCTCCGGCCGATGAGACTGGCGAACCGTTCCGGCTGGGTCTGGCAGGGTACACGTTTGTGAATTTTAAACTGGATCCAGCGCTGGAAATGATGCGTAAGGTAGATGTCAAGTACCTTTGCATCAAAGATTTTCACCTGCCCATGAAAAGCACGGCGGAAGAAATTGCGGCCTTTCACGCTAAATTGAAAGAGTCGGGCGTGACGGGCTACGGGGTAGGGCCGATATACATGAAGACAAAAGAGGCCATCGATCAGGCTTTCGACTACGCCAAGCGTGTGGGCGTGGACCTTATCGTCGGCATCCCCGAAGTCTCTGACCTGCCTTACGTAGAGAAAAAGGTGAAGGAATACAATATTCGCTATGCTATTCACAATCACGGACCGGGCGACAAGGTATATCCCAATGCCGTGACGGTCAACGGCTACATCAAGGATCTTGACCCAAGGGTCGGCATGTGCTTCGACATCGGCCACGATATGCGCTATGGCAACGATCCCATTGCCGATTTTCAGAAGTACCACAAGCGCATCTTCGACATGCACCTTAAGAATGTGACTGCCGCTACTGGTGACGGTAAGACCAACGAACTGGGTCGAGGTGTGATTAATATCCCAGAGCTGGTCAAGACTTTGCGTAAGGTCAAATATAGTGGTGTGTGCGCCCTCGAATACGAAAAGGACATGAAAGACCCGCTGGCGGGTATTGCCGAGTCGGTAGGGTACTTTCGGGGCGTACTGGATGCGAGCCGTAAAAGTTGAGGAGTTCATGAGCCGATGAGTTGAAGGGTAATGAAAGATACTTTTTTACAAAACCATGTAATACTCTTAAACTCTTGACCAAAGATTCCTGTCCCAGACTCATTAACAATAAACTTTAAACTCAAAAATGACTGATTCAAGAAGAGAGTTCATAAAGAAAGTTGCCCTTGGTACTGCGGGCATCACGCTGGCGGGAACCACGCGGGGTATGTCAGCGAAAAGTTACGCCAAGATCATCGGTGCCAATGACCGTCTGCAAATCGGTATCGCAGGATTGGGCCGCCGTCTGGGTGCTTATTATCAGCCCATTGGATTAAAAAGCAGCAATGTGGAGTTGGTGTATCTGTGCGACGTCATGAAGAGCCAGCGCGAGTCGGCGGCGAAGAAATTTTCCAAGTACATTGATTACTCGCCTAAACTGGAAAACGACATCCGGAAGGTCATCGAAGATCCGAAGATCGACGCGCTCATCAACGCCACACCCGACCACTGGCATGCGCCAGGTACCTGGATGGCTGTAAAGGCGGGCAAAAATGTGTATGTAGAAAAACCCTGCAGTCATAACCCACGCGAAGGTGAGTTGCTGGTAGAGTTCCAGAAAAAGTACAATAAGGTGATTCAAATGGGCAACCAGCAGCGCTCAGCCCCCGAATCGCAGGAAATTATCAAGGAAATTCATAACGGAGCCATCGGTAAGCCCTACAAGGCTATTGCATTCTATGCCAGTGCACGTGGCGAAGTACCCAATCAGCAGAAGGCTCCTGTGCCCGATGGGCTTGATTGGGAACTGTGGCAAGGTCCGGCTCCGCACCGTGACTACACCAGCGAAACCTGGGATTACAACTGGCACTGGTACGGCTGGAACTACGGTACCGCCGAGTCGGGCAACAACGGGACGCATGAGCTGGACGTGGCCCGCTGGGCCTTGCAGGCCGACTATCCCGAACGGGTAGAAATCGAAGCCGATAAGCGGTACTTCCCCAACGACGGCTGGGAAATGTACGATACGATGGAAGCTACCTTCCGCTTTCCCGGCAATAAAATTGTTCAATGGCAAGGCCAGAGCCGCAACGGCTACAACACCTATGGTAGCGACCGCGGAACGTTGATTTTTGGTACTGAAGGTAATGTCTATGTTGATCGTGGTGGCTATAAACTGTACGACCGCAATGGCAAACTGATCAAAAGCAGCGAATCGAAAGGTAGCGAAGCCGGTACTGCTCTGGGTGGTGGCGGCGACATGAGCACGCTGCACGTGGTTAATTTCTTCGACGCCGTGCGCGGTACTGCCAAGCAGAACTCGCCCATCGACGAAGGAGCCAAGAGTGTTCATTTGTGCCACCTGGCCAATATCGCTTACCGCACGGGAGGGCAGCCGCTGGATGTCGATCCCAAGAATGGTAAAATCATGGACAAAAAGGCCATGAAGTACTGGGATCGTGAGTACCAACCAGGCTGGGAACCGAAGCTCTGATAACTTGAAGTTAGTTTACAAAAATGCCGCAGGGAAAGTATCTTTTCCTGCGGCATTTTTGTGTGGGAAGGCTTAAACTGTTCTCAGACTAATAAATAGTTTCTTTACTCGGTTCTGAGACCTTCTCCGCCAGCCCTAGCAAAAAGGCGAATTCAAGCGCAATATCGTGTAGTTTCTTGAATCGACCGGAAGCTCCGCCGTGACCCGTTTCCATATCACAATGTAAAAGGATAAGGTTATCATCGGTTTTCAATTCGCGAAGTTTAGCTACCCATTTGGCGGGTTCCCAGTACTGTACCTGCGAGTCGTGAAGGCCCGTCGTGACGAGTAGGTTGGGGTATGCTTGCGCCCTGACATTATCGTAGGGCGAATACGCTTTCATGTAGTCGTAAAACGACTTCTCGTTCGGATTTCCCCATTCTTCGTATTCCCCTGTGGTAAGCGGAATCGTATCGTCGAGCATTGTTGTCACCACATCTACGAAAGGTACTTGTGCCACCATACCGTTATAAAGGTCGGGCCGCAGGTTCGCCACTGCGCCCATCAGCAAGCCACCCGCACTGCCGCCCATGGCGTAAAGGCTTGCTGGTGACGTCCATTTTTCGTTAATCAGAAACTCAGCGCAGTCGATGAAATCCGTGAAGGTATTGAGCTTGCGCAATAGCCGTCCGTTGTCGTACCAGGCGCGGCCCATCTCCTGTCCCCCTCTGATGTGGCAAATGGCAAAGGCAAATCCGCGGTCGAGCAGGCTAAGCCGCGCCGAACTGAACGTGGGGTCCATCGACGAGCCATAGGAGCCGTAGGCGTATTGCAGTAGCGGGCCGCTGCCGTCTTTCACAAAATTATTTTTATAAACTACCGAAATCGGTACCCTGGCCCCATCACGGGTAGGCGCGTAGAGGCGTTCGGTAATGTATTGGGTTTTGTCAAAATCTCCCACGACTTCCTGCTCTTTCATGAGTGTTTTGGCGCGGGTACTCATGTCGTAGTCATACACTGAATTGGGCGTAGTCAGCGAGGTGTAGCCATAGCGGAGCGTGGTGGTATCGAACTCAGGATTGCTGCTGGTATAGGCGGTATAGGCTGCCTCGCCAAAATCAAGATAATGTTCAATTTCTTCTGAATTTTGGGGAATCACCCGAATTCGCAGCAAGCCTTCCTGGCGCTCCTGCACTACTAAGTACTGGCTAAATACTTCGATCCCTTCCAGAAAGACATCGGCACGGTGAGGAATAACTTCCCGCCATTGACTTTCGTCGCGTACCTGGTCTTCGGCAACCTGCACCAGCTTATAGTTCTCCGCGCCGTTCTGATTGGTGACTAGATAGAAAATATCCCGGTAATGTTCCAGAGAGTACTCATGACCACGCCGGCGCGGAATCGCCACTTCCAACTCTCCTGTGGGATTCTGAGCATTTAGCAGCCGATATTCAGTAGCTACGCCATTATGCGCAGCCACCAGAGCAACGTACTTCTTGGATTTGGTACGATATAAGCCGAGATAGTACTGGTCATCGGCTTCTTCGTAGAGTAGCACGTCGTCGCGGACGTCGGTACCCAACTCATGCCGCCATACCTGGTAGCCCAGCAGCGTGTCCACGTCTTTGCGGATGTAAAAAATCGTCCGATTGTCAGCCGCCCAGGCGTAGCTGCTGCCCTCGGTGTTGGGGATCACATCAGGATACCACTCGCCCGTGGCCAGGTTGCGGAAGCGCAATGTATAGAGCCGTCGGCTCACCGTGTCTTCACCGATGGCGGCTACAATATCGTCGTCGCTGGTTTCGGGAAAAGTCGCCGAATAGTAACCGTGTCCGGCGGCGCGCTCGTTCAGATCGAGCATGATTTCCTCGGGGGCTTCCAGACTGAGGTACTTGCGGCAGTAAAGCGGATATTCTGCGCCTTCGTCGTAGCGGGCATAGTACCAGTAAGCGCCATCGCGCACGGGTACCGACTCGTCTTTTTCTTTAATACGGCTTTTCATTTCCTGGAAAAGATGGTCTTTGAAATCCTGCAAAGGAGCCATTACGGAATCGGTGTAGGCGTTTTCCGCCCGGAGATGAGCCAGGACCGTTTCACTTTCCCGTTCGCGCAACCAGTAATAATCGTCGGTGCGGGTGTCGTCGTGGAGGTTGAAAGTAGTAGGTAGTTTTGCGGCCTGGGGGGGCGTGTTTTCTTTATTAAAAAGCATACTCATTAAAAATTGAAATCGATTTTTAGCAGTGAGACTGGGGGAATACAAAAATTTAACAGCAGATTAACCGCCAAGATTACCCAAAAAAGGGAATTCTTCTCTAATTTAGTTCTTCCAAAGCCAATTTCAGCGCACCTATTTTCCCAAAATCTGTTATAATGTCACTCCATTACTGATAATGAACGTATGGGATCGTTGTCAGCTTTTCAATCTATTTATCTAATCCATGAATAAAAATTTACGAATGGCCCTCGCGGGCGGAGTACTGGTAGTGATAGCCGGGTTTGGCCCGGATCAGGAGGATTGGGAAAAATCCTTCCGCCGTATCGATACCGAAGTGCGGCAACGTAGTCGGGCGTACGAAACCCTGGGTGAAGCCACCAAAAAAATTGGTCACCGCCTGACGGGTAGTACCCACGGTATGAAAGCGGAAGAATACGCTTTCAATCTGCTGAAAAGCTATGGCTACAATGATGTAAAGTACCAGCCTTTCGAGGTAGAATCGTGGAGCCGCGACACGGTAACGCTGAGCATCGTGCCCGAAAGCAGCGACAACTACCGAGAAGTTCCGGTAGTTTCGCTGGCGCATTCACCGGTGGTATCTGATATGAAAGCGGGTATTGTGGATGTAGGTAACGGGCTGGAAGAAGACTTTGAGGCCGTAAAGGATAAGGTCAAAGACAAGATCGTTATTGCCAATATCGGCCTTGTAGGCGGGCCTGGAAAGAAAAACCTGCACCGCTCTGAGAAAACGGCCCTGGCTATCAAGTACGGTGCGGGCGGTATCATTATGGTTAATCAGGCACCGGGCAAGATTCTGCTCACGGGGACCGCCTCGGTGACGGGCGCTCTCATTGCCATTCCGGCGGTATGCATTTCCAATGAAAGTGGCCGCGAACTGCGCGCCTGGCTGGGCGAAGAAGGCCCGCTGGAAGCTCATATTAACATGCGCAATTTCTCGAAGCCTATCAAGGCGCGCAACGTCGTCGCTACGCTCAAAGGCAAGACCGATGAGTGCGTGATCGTTGGCGGACACCTCGACTCGTGGGATCTGGCCACGGGCGCAATTGACAACGGGATCGGCTCGTTCAGCGTATTGGATATTGCCCGTACGTTCAAGGCATTAAAAATAAAACCCCGGCGCACGATCAAGTTCGTTATGTTCATGGGGGAGGAGCAGGGCTTGCTTGGCTCCAAGCACATGGTAAGAGAGCTGGTACGGACGGGCGACATCGAGAAGGTAGCCTACATGATGAATCTCGACATGACCAACGACCCGAAGGGAGCGAATGGCTTCGGGCGCGCCGATATGGCTGATTTCTTCCAGCAGGTTGGGGCCGATATCAAAAAGGTCGATCCGGCTTTCGGCAATCAATTTACCAATCGCGCTGGCCTGCATAGCGACCATCAGCCTTTTATGTTGCAGGGTGTTCCGGTGGCAGGCTTGTCAGGTAGTTTGCCTTTATCGGTACTCCAATGCTACCATGCCGATTGCGATCGATTCGACTTAGTCGATAAACAGCAGTTGGAAAACACCGTCCGCATAGGCTCGATGTACCTTTATGCCCTGGCGAATGCAAAGAAGCTTGAAGCTAAACGGCTCAACGATAACCAAACGCGCGATTACCTCACTACGCAGGGCTTAAAGCAGGAGTTGGTGCTGGGCCAGGACTGGCGGTGGTAAATAGAGTATCGGCAGATGTAGGACACAAAGAAAAAGCCAATCCTGAAAAGGATTGGCTTTTTAAGTACTTCGACTTTGTTTTTTCTTACAAAGTGTCAGTCATCATGGTGTCCATAGACGTAGTGTCCATTTCCATCATCATAGTGTCAGTGTCCATCGTCATGGTAGTTGAATCTTCCATAGCGGCGTCCTCAGAAGGTTTGCTGGTGCAAGAAGCGAATGCCATCATGCCAGCAACGAATGCGAATGCAAGTACTTTTTTCATTTTTTGTAGTGTTAATAAGGTTTTTGATGGGACAAATGTACTACGAAAAAATGATCTGCAAAATTATTTTGGTTGTATTTTTCCCAGAACTTAGAATTTCCTTAGAAAATGATGCAAGTGCTTGTTTTTATACAAGGCAGCCCGTAAGATAAATATTTTGCTCAGACAGCCTTGACAGATTTTTGATTAAAGGCTTTTACACATTGTGCTATTTCGGGAAGTAGTAGCGGATTGCGCTCGATACCATTGCCAATCACGACTACGTCAGCCCCCGCTTCCAGAGCCGTATAAGCTTTCTCGCCGGAGTCGATGCCTCCCCCTACAATCAGCGGTGTATCGGTAGCTGTGCTGACTGCGGCAATGATAGCTTCCGGAACAGCGTATTGTGCGCCGCTACCCGCGTCGAGGTACATGAGCTTAAGTCCAAGCATCTCACCTGCCATGGCGGTGCAGGCGGCCACGCTAGGCTTATCGTGGGGCATGGGAATGGTATTGCTCATGTACGAAACCGTCGTGAGCTTGCCACTCTCTACCAGCATATAGCCCGTGGGTAATATTTCCAGCTTGCTTTGCCGCAACACGGGGGCGGCAATAACGTGCTGGCCGATGAGTAGTTCGGGATTGCGTCCAGATATAAGGGACAACAGCAGGATGGCATCTGCACTGGGCTCGATGTGGAGACTGTTTCCGGGAAAGAGAATCGCGGGAATGCTGGTGTGCTCATGGATGGCTGCCACCAGCTGGTCGATGGCATAGCGGGTAACCAGGCTACCACCTACAAAAAAGAAATCGACGCCACAGGCGGCGGCATTTGCCAGAAATTCCGGAAAATGGGAGAAATTCACCTTATCAGGGTCCAACAACACGGCAAAAGATTTCTTTTGCTCATGACGCTTTTTCTGCAAAAGGGCCGCTATTTTAGTATTCTTCTGCTGCATCCGGTGATTCAGGATAGTGTCAATTATTGCTGACTGCTCGCGAAATTGCCCAAAAGTAATGAATTGCCCGCAAAGGCTTCTTCCTTTGGGCTGATTCTGGTTTCTGCTCAATCCAGGAACATTCCCAGAATTCCTGAGATAACAGCGACGATGAGGGCAAAAAGAGCTGCCGAAATAAAGTTACTCACAGCAAAGCCATCCACCAGCGCGGCGGCGATGTACACCATGAAAATATTGATAACAAAATAAAAGAGCCCCAACGTCAAAATTGTGATGGGCAGGGCAAGTATTTGTAGTACAGGCCGTACGAAGGCATTGAGAAAGCCCAGCACGATGGCGGCAATGAGAGCGGTGGTGACGTTGGTGACGACGACGCCATCCAGCAGATTGGCCGCAACGATGATGGCGACGGTGCTGAAGACCAGGCGAAGAAGGAGGTTCATTTTAGAATCGGATTATTGGAGGAAAATATCATTTGTGACGGGTACGAAGAACGTTGATTATTTCGTCTAAGTCAATATTTTTATGTTCCAGAAGTACTAAAAGATGGAAAAGCAGGTCAGCCACTTCACCTTTAAAGAGGTCATCGTCGTCGTCTTTGGCTTCAATCACAACTTCTACGGCTTCTTCTCCGACTTTCTGGGCTATTTTATTGACCCCTTTTCTGAATAGAGAAGTGGTATAAGAAGTGTCAGAAGGATTTTGCTTGCGATCACGGATAATTTTCTTCTGTAAGTAACTTAAAAACAAGGCTTGCCCCTCATTGACCTCGTCGAAACAAGTGTCGGCCCCGGTATGGCAGGTAGGCCCGGCGGGCTCAGCTTTGATCAGCAAAGTATCGTTATCACAATCGGCCAGGATTTCTTTGACGTGCAGAAAGTTGTCGCTCGTTTCACCCTTTGTCCAAAGCCGCTGCTTACTACGGCTGAAAAAGGTCACTTTGCCTTCGGCTCTGGTTTTTTCGAGCGCTTCGGCGTTCATGTAGCCCAGCATCAGTACTTTGCCCGTGACGTGGTCCTGAATAATAGCGGGGAGAAGACCGTCTGAGGATTTTTGAAAATCAGGATTCATTATTTTGTTTCAAATTGTAAAGGCAAATTTTTGTGTCTGCCCAGTCAATAGCAGTACTTGGATAGAACTTGCGACACGACTTTCCAGCGACGCGATGAGACGGCCAAGCTGGCCGTACCACATTACAAGCGCATCGGGAGTCCCTTGTCTTGCAAATATTGCTTTAAATCGGGAATGTCGATTTCCCGGAAATGAAAAATACTGGCGGCGAGGCCCGCGTCAGCTCTGCCCGCTGTGAAGACTTCCTGGAAATGGTCCATTGTACCGGCACCACCCGACGCGATTACTGGAATATTGGCAGCCCCCGAAATGGTTGCCGTGAGTTCCAGCGCAAAGCCGTTTTTAGTGCCATCCGTGTCCATCGAGGTCAGCAGGATTTCGCCCGCGCCCCGCTCCTCCACTTCTCTGGCCCAGGGAATTGTTTTGATTTCCGTAGGTGTGCGCCCGCCGTGGGTATGGACGAGGTGGTCGCCGCCTGCGTCGGGCACGTCTTCGATGTGCGGCACGTAACGGCTATCGATGGCTACCACGATGCACTGACTGCCAAATTCCAGCACCAGTTCATTGATCAAATCCGGATTTCGCACGGCCGCCGAATTGATCGAAACCTTATCGGCCCCGGCGTGAAGCAATGCCGATACGTCGGCTTTGGACGATATGCCGCCTCCCACCGTAAATGGAATATTGATCGTGTGTGCAACACGTTTTACCAGTTCAAGAAAAGTACCCCGACCCTCCACGGTGGCGGTAATGTCAAGGAATACCAACTCGTCGGCTCCCTGCGCGGCGTAAAGCGCGCCCAGTTCGACGGCGTCGCCCGCATCGCGAAGATTGACGAAGTTGACACCCTTTACAGTACGTCCCGCCTTGACATCAAGGCAGGGAATGATGCGTTTGGTCAGCATTGTTCGTTCAGTTTGCGTAAGTCTTCCAGCGTTACCCGGCCTTCATATATGGCTTTCCCCACAATGACACCATAGAGGTTCATTTCGGCTAGTTTATAAAGATCATCCATCGTGCTGACGCCGCCGCTGGCGATGATGTGCAAGTCGGGGCAACGATCCTGCAAATTACGGTACAGGTCGAAAGAAGGGCCCTGCAGCAGGCCATCTTTGGCGACGTCGGTGCTGATAATGTACCTGGTACCTTTCTCCTGATATTTTTCCACAAAATCGTAGACCCAAAGTTCGGTGCCTTCTTCCCAGCCGCTGACGGCAATTTTCTCGTTTTTGGCGTCGGCACCCAGGATGATTTTCTCGCCGCCGTAGGTTTTCAGCCAACTTTCGAATAAGTCAGGCTGCTTTACGGCTACGCTGCCGCCCGTCACCTGTTTGGCACCGCACTCGAACGCCACCCGCAGGTCGTCGTCTGACTGAACACCGCCGCCGAAGTCCACGTGGAGACTGGTTTTGGAGGCAATACTTTCCAGTACTTTCCAGTTCACAACTTTCTTGGCCTTGGCTCCGTCCAGATCCACGAGGTGCAGGCGCGTCAGGCCCGCGCCCTCGAATTGTTTGGCAACTTCAAGTGGCTTCTCATTATAGATTTTCTTTTGCGCGTAATCACCCTGCGTAAGGCGAACGCACTTTCCTTCGATGAGGTCTATGGCGGGAATTATGTGCAAGGGGATGAGGAATGATAAGTGATGAATGATGAATTACTTGTACTTACGTCTCGACCTAACTACTTAAAAAATTGCTTAGAATCTTTTCGCCCACATCGCCGCTGATTTCGCAGTGAAACTGAGCGGCGTAGAAGTTATCACGATGCAGCATGGCGCTGAATGGATGGATGTAGTTGCAGGTAGCGATCGTGTATTGGCAGACGGGAGGCGCGTAGCTATGGACGAAATAGACGTAGGCATTATCGGCCAGCCCGTCGGTTATCTTCTCGTTTTGGTAGTTAGAGATGCTGTTCCAGCCCATGTGTGGTACTTTGACACCAGGCGTTTTTGGAAACCTTTTTACGTCCACATCGAAAATCCCCAGACAATCGGTGCTGTTTTCTTCGGAGTAGCGGCACATGAGCTGCATTCCTATGCAAGTACCCAGCACGGGCTGCTTGAGCGACGGAATGAGCAGATCCAGTTTTTTGCTGCGCAGGTAGGCCATCGCGGTACTTGCCTCGCCTACGCCGGGAAAAATCACCCGGTCTGCCGAGCGGATTTTTTCTTCCTCATCGGTGTAGAGGTAGTTTACGCCCAGGCGATCCAGCGCGTACATGACCGACTGCACATTACCCGCATTGTATTTAATGATGACAGTTTTCAAAAGGTAGTTGATTTGTTGAACTGTGTAATTGTTGAATTGATATTGGTTTGATGGTCTATTAAATCATGAATTATGTTTATAAAATGCGCTCACAGACCCGTCAGTAAAGAGTTAGGCATCAATTAAACACTTCAACCATTTCACAAAAAGAAGCCCGATTCTTTGCGGAACCGGGCTTCGGGGTACACTGTATTCAACCTTATTACACAGTATTATCTTTTGTCGACAAGCCTCCCGAAGCCTTTATCCAAAAAGGCGATGATGTAGCAGGCAGCGGGATATTGTCTTTGACATGGGGCAAAGATAAAAAATGTTTTTGATGGAAAATAGAAATATTTGCTTAAAACAACTCCCCCTGAATCACCTGCGCCCGGATTTCGGGCGGTTGGATGGAAAGGCCCATCTTGGCATTGAATCCTTCGATCCAGTACTTGGCCAGCTCGGGAGAATAGGTGTTGTCTTCGGTGTGGATGAAAATAAAAACCCGCTGCAGGCCCTGCTCCATCCACGCCCCGATGCGCTTCTGCCATTCGTCGGTGCGCGAATAGTCGGTTGGGTGTAGCTCATTACCCACGAAGCGAAGCGTGAGTGTGGGGGTAGTTAAGGCCATATGCAGCACGTCCCGACGACCCGACACATCGGACATCACCGTACCGACGCCCATTTCGTGAAACAGTTCCAGCGTTCGCTGCCAGGCATAGTCATCGGTAAACCAGCTCGGGTGCCGAAACTCGACCGCAATAGGAAAATCTTTTGGCAGAGCCTTCAGGAAAAATTCGAGATTAGAGAATTTGGATGTATCGAAGGAAGGCCCCAATTGCAGAAAAGTCGTTCCCAACTTGTCTTCCAAACCCAATACTGCCCGCACAAATTCGTCCGAAGGCAGTACCACGTTTACCAATTGAGCATCGTGACTGATGGCCTGCGGCCACTTGGGACAGTACTTGAAGCCGTCGGGGGCGGTGTCGCGCCAGCGGTCAATGGTATCGTCGCTCGGAATCTGGTAGTGCGTTACGTTCAGTTCGATGGTATTGAACTGCCGGGTATAGTGGTAAAGAAAATCCTTGTCTTTGGCGTTGGTCGGGTAAATCTTGCCGACCCATTCTTTGTTGGCCCAAATCGGCGGTCCGACGTACACCTCCATTTTTGGCGAAGGCGTGGTACCTGCCAGCGTTTCCGTAGTAAACTTATGCGTGTTGGGGAGCGTGAAGTCTACGTCTTCTATGTTATCCAGTTTGCCAAAATCCATGGGAAGCCAATAATAGAATGAAAAGTAGGGGAATCGATTAGAGTGACAGGCTATTTATATTTGCCTGTTTCCTGAACTATAAAAATAACAATACTATGCCAAACTGGTTGAATTCCATAAAACTGGAAGGAAAAAAAGTAGACCTGGTACCTCTGGAAAAATCGCATCGGGAAGACTTGTTGCAAGCGGCGGCCGATGGCGAGTTATGGAATATTTGGTATACCTCAGTCCCTTCTGAAAGTACCATCGACACTTATCTGGAAACTGCCTTTCGGGAGCAGGAGAATGGAAAGTCTCTGCCGTTCGTAGTAGTCAATAAGGAGACAGGAAAAATAATCGGCACAACGCGGTATTGCAACGTCGAGGCCGAAAGTCGGCGGCTTGAAATCGGCCATACCTGGTACGCCAAAAGTTTTCAGCGTACGGGCGTGAACACTGAGTGCAAGTACCTGCTGCTGCGACACGCTTTTGAAAACTTGGATACGATAGCCGTCGAATTCAGAACTAACTGGCTTAACTACCGTTCGCGAAACGCCATTCTGCGTCTCGGGGCGAAGCAAGACGGGGTACTGCGTAATCACCGCATCGACCAACAGGGATTGTTGCGCGATACCGTGGTGTTTTCCATTATTCAATCAGAGTGGAAAACTGTAAAAAATTCGCTGGAATTTGAGATGAGTCGCTATGGACAGTGAGCGGTAGGGAAAGGATAAAGTACCGCCCGTGAATGTATGAGGCTATCAATCTTGAAAGGTGGCCAGCGCAATAATATTAAATCTGTTTCCTACCTTGTGAAAGCAGATTGACTTTCAACAATACGAAAAGTACGGCACCAAAAGTACAATGATAAAAAAGAAAAGTGCAAAATAAACACAAAAAGTACTGCAAAATTTTCGTATATACAGGAGTTATAGGCAAGCTTGTTTGACACACCCTAACAATTTATATGAATAAAATTTTGACACTTCCCACTTGGCAGGTTTTTTTATTGCTAATTATTCCAGCATTTTTTCCTACGACGACTTTGGTTGGACTTATTCTGACATTAGTTTGGGCAGGATTTATCGCTTATTGTGTTTATTTTCTTGGAAACAGTTTGTATCAAAAGCTACCAATTGGACACGACTTGAAAATCAAGCGTTTTCATTTCAATCTTCTTTTTCCTTTAGTTTATTTAATTATTGTGTTCATTGTTTTTGACGGAGGCTATGAAATTAATCAGGACAATTACAAAGAATATGGTTGGTTGGCTTGTGTAATTGTACCACTTCATCTTTTTGCAATGTATTGTATGTTTTATACAATCTGGTTTATAGCAAAGTGCATCGCAACAATAGAAAACAATAAAGTAGTTGGGTTTGAAAATTACTCTGGAAACTTTTTCCTTTTATGGGTTTTCCCAATTGGCATTTGGTGGGTTCATCCCAAGATTCGTAAAATATTTTTGGACGACTGAGAAAGCCTGCCTACAACATAAGTATTGCCAATAGTGGGGCTGGACATTGGAGCAATCAGCAGCGGTAATTTTGCTGTACTGCGGTTCTGGGCTCGACGAATAAATCACAGCTTTAGTTCTTAATATTTAACTTTATCAAAAGGCCAGGCAGCGGTTCCGGCGGACGGAGTTCTAATTCCCCACCATCGGCAATACCTGCTCGTTAGCATTTCTCCGCTAACCTCTCATCCTGAACACACTCCCGGCTGGTTAATAAAAAATTCCCCTTAATAGGAGTGGGTACCTTGCTCCCTACTTCTTCCCTCCCCCCAGCTTTCCCGCCCACTGCGGCATTCCTGCCTTCAAATCCGAAAGTCTTCGTCTTTTTTAGTCTTTTTCACATTAGCGTGGATGTCGGCTATTCTACTAGCACCGAGCGGGCCGATTCCTTCTCTGTCTTTTTTCTGTGAAGTGAGGCCCAACCTATTCAATCAATTTTCTCCATACATAAAACTCGTCAAGTACGCGTTCAGGTCCTGGTCGGCATCGAGGCCCAGCTTCTTCCTGAGTCGGTAGCGGGCTTTGGAGATGCCTTCGTTCGAGATGCGCAGCGTGGCGGCGATGTCCTTGGAGGAAAGGTTCATCATCAGCAGCGAGATTAGCCTCGTTTCGTTGGTCGTCAGGCTGCCGTGCTTTTCGGTCAGCGCTTCCATGTACCCTTTGTGCAGGCTTCTGAATTCCTCACTGAACTGCTCCCACTGCCTGTCTTCCCCAATATCGCTCTTGATTAGTCGGATGATGCGCCGCGAAGTCTGCCGCACCGTGTCCTCCACGCTGTTCCTGAGAGCAGCCACCTGTTCTTCCAGCGAGGTCAGGAATTCATTCTTGCGGGCCAGCTGCAGTACTTTCGCCGTGAGTTCCTTATGTTTAAATTCGAGCTGCTGTTCAGCATTCAGTCGCTTTTGCCGTTCCAGAGCGTTTTCGGCCAGCAGTTTCTTTCGCTTGGCGGCCAGGCTATAGATCCAGGCAGCGGCGGTTAGCGCCAGCAGCACCAGCCCGACGAGCAGCGCCAGCCGACGGTTGCGGTCGATTTCAGCGTTCTTGTTCAGGAGTTGGATCTCCGCGTCCTTCTTGGCTGTCTCGTACTGGGCCTGCAGTTGGTTGATTTGTCTGGCTTTTTCAAGGTGGAACAGGCTATCTCTCACTGTCCGCAGGGCCACCGCATGCGAGAGGGCCGTTCGGTAGTCGCCGTCGGCGGCGTAAATTTCCTCGGCGGTCTGGTGTCCGTCCTTCTGTTTTTCAAGGGATTTTATCTCCTTAGCAATTGCGATACTTTCCGTTACCTGCTCCCGGGCCTCTGCCTTCTTTTCCTGCCGGTAAAGGCTACGGGCGAGGTTGGTCTTAGCATCGGCCAACGATTCCTGGTTACCGATTTGCTTGGCCAATCCAACCGCCTTTCTCAGTTCCTTCTCCGCTTCGGGGTACTTTCCCATCAGGTTGAGCAGGATGCCCCGGTTATTGGCCAGTCCCAGAGTGAGAGGGAGGTAGTTTAGCTTTTCAGCGATTTTTCCGGCTTCGTCGTAAGCCCGCATCGCTTTGACAAACTGTCTGGTGTCTTTGTAAAGGATACCCATATTGTTGAGCTCCAATGCGGTACTGTATTCATCCCCCACCTCTTCGAAAAGGGTATGGGCATCGTTGGCCAGGGCAATCGCCTTGGAGAAATTTCCGATCTTCTTCTGGACGATACTCATGGTCGACAAGGCATAGGCCTGGTAATCCTTATTGTCCAACTGTTTTGCATAGCGGTAGGATTCGGAGAGAATTTTCATGGCCTCACCATTCCGATCCAGGGACAGATAGACCCCACCCACGCGCAGCGTCAGATCCGCCAGGTCGTAGGTATCCTTCCGGGCCTCCATGATTTGCCGAGCCTCCCCGAACAAACCCAGCGCCTCTTCTCTGCGCCCCAGGTCGGCGGTTGTCTGGGCCTTGGCCACCAGATTGTTCGCTATTTCGGGGAGGTCGTTCTCGGCACGGCTCAGGCGCAGCGCGATCTCATCGTACTTCATGGATGAGTCCAGCATGCTCTTGTAGTGGTACGCTTCGGCGATCCACTGGGCCGCATTCATTTTCCCCCAATAGTAGTTTTCCCGGGAAGCCATTCCGTAGGCTTTATAGGAGTAGCGCAGGCTTTGGTCGTTGTCCTGGCCGATCAGTTTTTTCCCTTTGTTGACCAGGCTGTCAATGGCCGGGCGGGTTTGGGCAAGTACCAAGGTGGAAAATAGCAGGAACGGGAGTAGCAGCTTGGGAGCAACGGTTGGTTTCATTGATTGATAGAGGTTTGTCCGACAGTCAGGATTCCTCTTCCAGAATGGCATAAATCTTCTGAAAGTACTCGTTTACTTTCAATCTAAGGCCGTTCAATTCGCTTTCTACCTCAGCGAGCAGTTCCTGTTTCGCGCGGATGGACTCCCATAGTTCGGACAGCCGACGCCGGTTTTCGTCAGTCATGGCAATGAATTTCTAGTGGAACACGTGTCCCGCCCCGTCTGGGGTACTTTACGGACGGGGTTTTCAGTTGCAACTAATCGACTTAACCCCCCATTTGGTGCAGAAGCCAAACCGGGATGCGCAATAGGCTTCGAAACATCGGTCCGTACTGAGGTAGTTCAGCCGAAATTCTCCCGCAGTACTCCAGAAGGCTACATCGAGCGCCTCAAACTGTATCCGTACGTCATGGGCGCCTGCGGGGGGCGTGGCACCTACCCGGACGTTCTGTTGCTTGATCTGCGTCCAGCCCGTGGTTTTGAACTTCTGAGTACCCGCTTCCTTATAGCTGAACCGGAAACGGACCGTTTGTTCCAATGTCTTCATCACGTATGCGTTTCTGTGTTTGTAGGGCACGGTTCCGCAGGTAGTGGTTTTATAGTCGGTGGTGTACCCCAGCTTGGCAAAGGTGTTGTCCTTCAGGTACCGAATGGTATAAGCGATCGGCACACCAGGGTTCTCGCGGCTGTATAACGCATTTTCGCCGGTGATGATCTTATTGAGCACTGTCGGGTCTTTGGCGTTCACCGCTTCGGAGGCTGCTTCGGCGTTGCCCCCAATGGTGACGACCGTAATGCGGGTACTTGAATTTTTCAGGACTTCCTCGTAGGCTGTATTCACGGTACCTTTGGCCCTCGCTCCGGCCGCATATTCGAGGACGGCGTCAAGGTCAATGGAAGAGCGGCTGTCGTTCGTTTCTATGCGGAACATGATGATCCGGCCGTAGGACACCGAACTGACGTAAGCGGGCGGTGCCTCCGGTCCGACCTTCGAGCGGAGTTGATCCAGCGTCACGTCGGCACCAAACACGCTGGCGGGAGTGGGTGGGGTGTCCATGGTGACGGTATAGAATACCTGTTTGTAGACCATCGAAGCCACACGCTTCGTTTCGCTAGTTTCGTAGTTGAGCTGCGAAGCCACCGAGCCGCTGGCCCATTCCAGGTTCAACCCCACGTCCAGGCTCATCTGCTTGGAACTGTATGAGGTGGAGGACTGGTAGGACGAGTTGGAGGCGTTCACGTAGCCGTCCTGGTAGGCGTTGGCATTCCACCACTCGAGCGCTTTGTCAATCGCGCTTTGCACCGAAGAGTTGGTCGGATTTTCTACCGGGATGTTTCCATTTTCTCCGATTCCGGGCAGGTCGAGCCGGAGATTGACCGGATTGCGGGCTACGGTCAGCGGATCGGGCAGGCCATCGAGCATGGACTGATTTCCCACTACCAAAGCACCCGGAAAAACGACGCCGTTGGTAGGCCGGATGATCGCCACTTCGTCAAAGTTGGTTTTCAGGTTATACTCCTCCGTCACGCAGCTTTTGGTCAGGCCAAGGCTAACGTCGGAACTGGTACTTTTTCTATTCAATTTCCGATCGGATGGCTTGCCGCCAATCGGGTTGACGTTGAGCATAGCGTCGGGATCGTAGCTCAGCCCCGAGATCAGCGAGTTGATTTCAGGAGCTTCGGGGTTGGGCTTCGGACCCGGTTCGACGTCCGACTTATTGCAGGAAAGCGGGCCGAAAGCGAGGAAGCACACGGCCGCTATGAGGGGGGCTTTGGATAGGAAGTTTTTCATCATTCTTCAATGGTAAAGAGTTGACAGATAGAACTCTCGCAAAGTGATGAAAATACCCTCCTTGGCCTAATTGGGTGCCCGGACAAAACCCGGACATCTCAAAAAGAATTTTGAAAGTACCCTTCATTTGCCTTTCCTATACGAAAGTCGGAAAGGACAACGGGGGAAATTTGATCTTGCCTTGGGTACTTTTCAAGAAACGGGCAAGCCAAAAATTTGCCATACTTCAAAACACAAGGCGTCAATTCGCGTAGCGTTGATTCTATCTTACGCGATTTCGATAAAAACGAACTGGTATGCTGAATCACTTTCCCGATTCGTACACTAGCTATGCGGATTTGGAACGGAGGATTTGGAAGAAATTAGAGATTCTTCTGAGTTAAGAACTGTGAAGTATTCGCTGGAATTTGAGATGAGTAAAGTGAGGTAAAGGATCGCTTACTTTCCTGCGGCATCGTCAAACAAAATTTTGATATTTCCCAGAAAGGCATGAGCATCATCTCTGTGCAGGAAATGACCGCTGTTCGAAAGATAGATGAGACTCCCACCCTTTGAAGAACTGTAGATGAAGTTTCTCCATCTTTTGATATTGACATCGGTTCTTACCGAGAAAAACTGCTTTTGGTTATAATCACGGCTCCAATTCTTTTCCTGCACTTCAAATTTCCCGCCTATAAAGAAGTAGATCGGAACATTGGGCAAAGGCAGGGCACTGATTTCAGCAAAATCGGTGCGCCGAAGCTCTCTCAGGTAATCGTTTTCACTCCAAGGTCCATACTGAACGGAATCAACGGTAGATTTTTCGTAAAGTCGTTTGTAAAGGAGTTCATCTATTTTCTTAGCAGGTACCCCAAGCTTTTCAAAAATTTGGTTCCAATCCTCCTTCGTTTCGGTGAAATCAGCCGGATCGATAAAAACCAGCCCCTTGACATCACTTGGGTACAAACCGGCATATCCTCGTACATACACTCCTCCCATTGAATGGCCTATCAGTATGTAGGGCGGGGCGATAGCTAGTTTAGTCAGGATTTGTTTCAGGTTCTCTGCCACGAATTGTACAGTCGGCTTTTCATATACTTTTTCCGATTGCCCAATCCCGGCTCTATCGTAGGCAAAAACGGGCGCAATTTTGGAAAGTCCTTCCGTGACGGTATCCCAATGTCCAAAACCCACGCCAAGTCCATTTTCGAGGATGAAAACCGGGGTACTTTCCTTTCGGTTTTTGGCTCCTTTTAGCAGGACGCTATAACTTCTCCCATTTACTTCAACTGTCTGTGTTTGCGCTGCCAGTACTGTTGGCAAAAGGATGAACGATAAGACGATAGCTAGTTTCATGCCTGCGTTATGTGTTTTTCGACCTAGCCCTTTTTACTCATTCCCACTCCCCAACTTCCCCGCCGGCTGTGGCATTCCCGGCTGCACGATCTGGAAGTTCTCGTCCTTTTTTGCTTTCTCCACGATGGCGCGGACATCGGCCAGCAATTTTTTAGCGTCATAGACGATGCCGTCCTTCACGGTGTACTTCACGCCACCGACGCGGGTCACTTCGTTGTTTTCGTCGAGGTGAATGGCTCCGGTGCCGTAAAGTACCTTGAGATTGGCCAACGGATTTTCTTCCACGATCACGAAATCAGCCAGTTTTCCTATTTCCACTGAACCGATCTGATCAGCCATGCCAAGGGCCTCGGCACCTTTAATGGTGGCGGCGCGGATGACTTCCAGCGGATGGAAGCCCGCCTCGCGGAGTAGTTCCAGTTCGCGGATGTATGCAAAGCCGTAAAGTTGATAGATGAAACCCGAGTCGGAACCCGCCGTGACGCGGCCGCCGCGATTCTTGTATTCGTTGATAAACTGCATCCACAGCTGGTAGTTACGCTTCCACTCTACTTCCTGCTCGGTACCCCAATTGTGCCAATAGGAACCGTGCGACACGCGGCTAGGCCCATAAAAACGCCAGAGCGAAGGTAGCGTGTACTCGTCGTGCCATTCGGCGCGGCGAGCCAGCATCAGCTCGCGGTTGGCTTCGTAGATGTTGAAGGTAGGGTCGATAGTGAAATCCAGGGCGATGAGTTCGTCCATCACCTGATTCCACTTGTCGGAGCCGGGTTTAGCGGCTTGCTGCCAGAGTTTTCCGGCTTGCTCAAAGCGGTTTTGCTCGTTGTTGTAGTTGTAGTCGGCGGGGTAGTTTTGGATGGTTTTGTCCTCGAACATCGCCTCGGGCAGGCCGTACCAGTGTTCCATGGTGGTCAGTCCGGCTTTGGCCGTAGCCAGAACGTTCATGCGGGCTACTTCCAACTGCGCGTGGTGACAGGCGGAGCGCAGGCCCAGCTTTCTGTTTTCGTCCAGCGCGGCTTTGAAAATCTCTGGCTCGGCCCCGAAAAACTTGATGCCGTCGGCCCCGTTTTTGGCATTTTGCCGTACCCAATCGCGAGCTTGTTCAGGGGTACTTATGGGATCCTTAGCCCCCATACCGAAAGCCGTATACGCCAGGATGCGCGGCGCGGTAATTTTGTTTTCCTGACTTTTCTTTTTGTGTTCAAGTACCCAATCCAAACCGTTACCCGCCGAGGGGTCGCGGATGGTAGTTATGCCGTGCGCGAGCCATAATTTGAAGACGTATTCCGACGGAGTACCCTGCGCTTTGCCGCCGATGTGGCCGTGCATGTCGATGATGCCCGGCATGAGGTACATTCCTGAGCAGTCGAGTTCCTTGTCGCCCGTTTTGGCTTGCGGGCGGCGTTTGGGATCGATGGGTACGCCGGGATTGCCTACTTGCTGAATGGATTTGATCTTATTTTTCTCGACCACAATATCCACCGGACCAATGGGCGGCGCGCCGGTACTATTGACGAGCGTCACGCCCCGGATAATGAGCCGGTCGTAGGGCCCGTCACCTTCCGCACGGGCGGGGGCATCAGTGATTTGGGCTTTTACGAGAAGAACGGAAAAAAGGCAGAGCGGGAGGAGTAAACGTTTTAGCATTTGATTGATTGGCAGTTGATAATTTTTATATCTGCCAAAAATAGCAAATTATGCAAAGCGCTAAGTGATTTTTGCATAATCTCTATCCATTCTGAACGAGCCGAGCCGCCACAGCGATCGAAGGGTACTTTACCTTAGAAGTTGACGGACCCTTTATCTCCCAGCCCAAATTTTCCCATAAACTTGGACGAAAACTTGGAGCGTGAAGTCAGGTACCGGACACTCACGCCGACGTAAGGCGTGAGGGGCGGCGTGGTGGAGGTCAGGTTTTCGCGCGCGGCGTTGAATGTCCGCAACTGCCGGAAACCCGCCACACCTGCTTCGGCGGAGATGTTAAAGACGGTCAATAGGTGCAGGTTGGCTGATAATCCCAGCTTGACGTGCTGGTAGTTCTGGCGGCGGAGCAGTTTTTCCTCGGCGGTTTGTACTTGAAAGCCACCACTATAACCATTCACACCCGCCAGCGCATCCATGCTGAACCACTTGGTGGGGTGGTAGTTGACATCGACCATGAAGGGCAGCAACGCCGTGGCCCGCCATTGCCTGCCCAGCCGCTGGTTGATCCCGAAGACCGGGACGACGCGTAGTTTTTGGCTGTAAGCCAGAATGGAACCGTACACAATCTGACTGCGCAAGCCGATAATCCGCATCCGGGCCGCCCCGCCCCAGAAGAAAGGCTGCGGCGTGAAAAAGGTCTCGTTGGATTCCGTCATGCCGATGGCCGCGCCATACACCCATAGTTTGTCTTTGACGCTGGCCTGCATCCGCACCGCGCCCAATGATATCGTCTTGTAGCCGTTATCGGGGAAATTTGCGCCTTCCACGGTCGGTTGTAGCTGCGTGAATTGTCCGATCAGCACCGTGTGGACGGCCCGCAAGTCAAATTTTTTTCTCAAACTAAAACTACCCTGCACTTCGCTCTGCACCGGAACGATGCCCAGAAAACTCGTGCGCGTCAGACCGAAGTCAGGCGTGGTGGCGGAGTTGGTCGGGACGATGTAGTTGGCACTCAGTGTAGCGTTGGGGTAGAAGAGGCGGCTGAGGCCTAGTTGCTGCGCCCGAATGGCGGGTACTTTGGCGGCAAATAAAAAAAGAAAAAGTGCGGCGGTGCGTTTCATGCGGGAGCGTTGGGTGATTTCGTTGCCAATTAACGACAAAGGTAAATGGCTATTGCTTGGAATGCGGCGAGGGTATGGTCTGATTTGTCTATTTTTGGCCGACCCGCTATAGAAAGTACAGAGTGTCCCGTCATAGTCTATCGTTCACTGTCAACTATCCACCCTCAACTGCCCACTAGATAAATGCTTCGATTTCCCTCAATCAAAAACATTACCTACGGCGTCGAGCAGGTAGTTCGTCGCTTTCCGCTGGTGGTAGTTGCGGCGGCTTTGAAGGCCGCGATGCTGTATACCTTGGTCGAAAGTCCATCCCTTACGCCCGATTATCCATTTTACATCAGGATTACACTGGTACTTTTCCTGGCGCTGCCGCTGTTTCTAAGCCTGCATCTGGTGGCCGAGCGGCGCAAGTGGAGTACGGGAGTACTGGCCGCCGGAGCGTTGGGCGTGGTAGTTTTGCTGGCGGGTTACTACCTTACCATCAGCCCCAGTCCGATTCAGCGCGACTATTACCGCTTCGGGATGTTTTTGGTTTGTGCGCATCTGCTGGTATCGTTCGCGCCTTTTGTGGGCTACGACGAACCCAACGGTTTCTGGCAGTTCAACAAAACTATGCTGCTGCAATTCCTGACCGCCACGCTCTACGCCGGAACGCTGTACATTGGCATCATCATCGCCGTCGAAACGGTCCGTTTCCTGTTCGATGTGACGTATTCTACCAAAATAGAACTCGATCTTTTCGTATTGATCGGCGGATTTTTTCATACGCTGTTTTTCCTGAACGGCTTTCCTGCCCAACTGGATTTGCTGGAAGCCCAGAAGTCGTATTCGCGCGGCGTGAAGCTGTTTACGCAGTATGTACTATTGCCGCTGGAAGTAGTGTACTTGCTGATTTTGTACGTTTATACGGCCAAAATTCTCATTCAATGGCAGCTTCCCGAGGGCGGCGTGGCCTACCTCGTCATGGCCTTCTCGGTGGCGGGAATCTTTGCCCTGCTGCTGCTTTATCCCATCCGCGACAGCGCCGAGGAGCGCTGGATCAGGCTCTATTCCCAACGCTTTTATCTGGCGCTTTTCCCGCTTATCGTGCTGCTGGGCGTGGCTATTTTTCGCCGCATCGGTGAGTATGGCGTCACCGAAAACCGCTACCTGGTGGCCGCGCTAGCGGTTTGGCTCACGGGTGTTACGCTCTACTTTTTGATTAGTAAAAAAGACGACATTCGCTGGATTCCGCTCTCGCTGTGCGTGGCGAGTTTTCTGCTGGCGGTGGGGCCGTGGAGCATTTTTGCTTATTCGCGGCAGAATCAGGCTGAGCGGTTTGGGGCGCTTTTGCGGGAATATAAATTGCTGGATAATAGTGGGAGACTTGCCCGTGCAGATACTTTGCTAAGAGAAGACTACGAGCGTCTGGTTTCAGGCGTTCGTTATTTTCGCGACCGTAATGAAATAAATACGCTGACTCCATTTTTCTCTTCTTTGCCCGATACTGAAAATCAGCAGGAGGTAGCTACACAAATGGAATATCAGCTAAATAAGGCTGTAAATGTCGAGGAATTACAAATAGGTAATTCTGGGCGAGTCGATTACGCAATTTCCAGCAACACCGACATATTCGGAGTGAATATTCGCGGCTTTGACTACATGATTTCCTTTAACTTGTACAGCGATGCCTCACGGGAAGACGAAACCGGAAAGTGGAAATTGACTGCTTCTGACCGGGGCTCTAAGCTGGTACTTTCGGACAAAAACGACGAAGAAATCGCTGCCTGGGATATGGCTGCCCGTTTTACGGAAATCGAGAAGCAGTACGGGATGAACACATTCCTGGTTGACTCCAAACTACTCACCTTTGACCGTCCCGGTATGCGCCTTAAGCTGGAAAAATTTTCAAGAAGTGGCGGTTATTACTCGTACCAGGGTGTGCTGCTAATGAAAGACCAATAGACCGAATCGCTTAGGAAAAAGTATGAATAGGAGCTACCAGTACTTTGTTTATCCAAACTTCGATCCGTTCTTATCATGAAAACCATTTTTTCTCTATTACTGATCTTTGCCATGATGCAGGAAACCTCTGCCCAAAATACTACCTACGCCGAAAAACTAGGCTACCCGGCGGGTAAAAAAGTGATTATTATGCACGTAGACGATGCCGGAATGTCCTACGACTCCAACAAAGGGGCGCTCAAAGCCATCCGCGACGGCGTGGCTACCTCGGTGAGCGTGATGATGCCCTGCGGCTGGGTACCGGGTTTTGTGCATTCTCTCAAGCAATATCCCGATATCGACGCCGGACTGCATCTGACGCTGACCTCGGAGTGGAAAGAGTACCGGTGGGGACCGCTGGCCGGGAAGCCAGCCGTAAAAGGTCTCGTAGATGCCGAAGGAGCGATGTGGCCCAGCGTGGCCGATGTAGTAAAACACGCTACCGCCGACGAAGTAGAAACCGAAATCCGCGCCCAGCTGGAACGCGCCCGCACGATGGGCTTCGAACCTACCCACCTGGACTCGCACATGGGTACTTTGTTCGCTACGCCCGCCTTTATCGAGCGCTACATCAAGGTAGGTATGCAGGAAAAAATCCCGGTTATGCTTCCGGGCGGTCATAATACCGCTGTCCGGGTGGACGAAAATATGAGTGATGATATGTACGCGATGACGCAGACTATTGGCAAACAATTATGGAACGCCGGGCTTCCCGTTCTCGACGATCTGCACAATACCAGCTACGGCTGGAAACTACCCGAAGGTACCCCTGAAACAAAGGAAAACTTACAGAACTTCAAAACCCAGAAGTACATCGAAGGGCTGCGCGATCTGAAACCTGGTCTGACGATGGTTATCATGCACTGCACCGACCCGACCGAAGTGTTTCCGATCATTTCCGGCTCCACCCAAACCCGTGAGGGCGACCTGCTCGCCATGCTCGATCCCAAACTGAAAGCCTACATCGAAAAGGAGGGCATCATTCTAACTACCTGGCGCGAGGCCATGCAGCGGCGTGGGAAAGTGAAGTAGGGTAGGGGGGCTTCTGGCCGATTACTGCTCTGGCAGCCAAATCTGTTAATACTCCGCAAACTGCTCGTCCTCGTAGCACCACAGCCACTGCTCGCCCGGCTCGGCAGAGGCCACCACGGGATGGCCAACTTCGTGGAAGTGCGCCGTGGCGTGGCGGTTCGGAGATGAATCGCAGCAGAGCGTAACGCCGCATTCCTGGCAGGTGCGAAGGTGTAGCCAACGGCCCCCGATTTTTATGCATTCTTCGCAGACACGCTGCTTCGCTGTCTTGATTTCTTCAATCGCGGTCAGGTGATTACAAAGTTTCTCAGCCATGTTATTCAATGGATAATTGATAGTGGACAATTCGCTTGCTTTCGAGGCTAGAAAAAGCGGACAGTAAAATGCCGACCGCCGGACCGAGCCAAAGCCTACATTTCCGCCAGGTACTTGTGCACAAAACTAATGGCCATCGCACCCTCGCCGACGGCGGAGGCGACGCGGTTCATGGCTGAGGCCCTGACGTCGCCCGCTGCAAATACACCCGGTACGCAGGTTTCGAGGGTATAGGGTTCACGTTTTTTCTTCCAGATTTTCTTGTAATCGGGGTAGTTGACCAAGGCCCGACCCGTTTCAATGAAGCCGCGCTTGTCGATAAGCATTTCCGTATTGATCCACTCCGTGTAGGGCTTGGAACCAATGAAAATAAATAGCGCATCCGCCTCTACCGGCCGGGTGCTGGAATCGTTCAAATCTTCCAGTACCAATTCCTGCAAATGCCCGTCGCCTTTGGCTTCCACGATTTCGGTGCAGGGCAGCAGGTGTATGTTGTCGGTAGCGTCGATCTGGTCGATCAGATAGGACGACATGGTGGCGGCCAAATCCGGCTTGCGAATTACAATATAAACGTTCTTGGCAAATTGCGAAAGGTACATTGCGCCCTGTCCGGCAGAATTTCCGCCGCCCACAATGTATACTTCCTTATTGCGGCAGGCGTTGGCCTCGGTAGTGGCGGCTCCGTAGTAAACCCCCGCGCCGGTGAAGTTTTCTACGCCCTGTGTTTCCAGCTTGCGGTAGTTGACACCCGTCGTGATGACGATACTCTTGGTATTCACCGTATTGCCGTTACCCAGCGTCAGGATTTTGTAGTTGTCTTTAATTTCGATGCCTACCACCTCCTCGGGCGACATGAAATCTACCCCGAAACGTGTGGCCTGGGTGATAGCGCGGCGCGAAAGTTCGGCCCCGCTCAAGCCCGACGGAAAGCCGAGATAGTTTTCGATCCGCGAACTCGTTCCCGCCTGTCCGCCGGGAGCGCGCTTCTCGATCATCAGCGTTTTCAAGCCCTCTGACCCGCCATATACCGCCGCCGATAGCCCCGCCGGCCCCGCGCCGATGATGACAACGTCGTACATTTCATGGGTAGTTTGCAGGCTAAGGCCCAATTTTTCGGAGATGGTCCGTAGTTCGGGCTGCACCAGAAAACTACCATCTTCAAAAAATACGAATGGGGCGTCCTTGGCTTCCAGATTATTGAGCGCCATGAGTTCCTGACCACGCTCATTGGTTTCGAGGTCGTACCACTGGTAAGGATGAAGATTTCCCGACAGAAAATCCTTGATTTCGTGAGATTTGGGTGAAAACTGGTAGCCAATAACCCGGATGCCGTCGAACTCAGGAATATTATGCATCTGCCAGTCTTCCAGCAAGTCGTTCAGCACGGGGTACATCTTCTCTTCGGGAGGATTCCAGGGCTTCATCAGGTAGTAGTCCAGCTGCACGTCGTTGATGGCCTTGATCGCCGCATCGGTGTCGGAGTAGGCCGTCAGCAGCACCCGCTTGGCGTGGGGGAAAATCTTCTTTGCTTCTGTAAGATAGTCGACGCCGAGCATCTGGGGCATCCTTTGGTCTGAAACGAAGAGGGCCACGGTCTCGTTTTTCTGCTTCAGATCTTTCAACGCGTCCAGCGCTTCCCGCGCCGAATCGGTACTCATGACTTTATATTCTTTGCGATACTGGCTGCGCAGGTCGCGGGTCAGGGCGCGAAGTACCTGCGCGTCGTCGTCAACGGCAATAATGATGGGCTGCTTCATTCAATGGAGGGTTGATGGTGGACAGTTGACAATGAACAGTGTCCCTGGATTCAGTTTTTTCAACAAAAATAGTATTTAAAAAATCAGGCAGCTGTGGCTGAATTCTTTTATTCAAAGTACTTCACTCAATCGGCAGACAGACGTTAAACTCCGTATGCCCCGGCCGGGAATTAACTTTGATTTGTCCGTTATGACGCTTGACGATGTTCTGAGCGATTTCTAGACCCAGGCCGCTGCCTTTGCCAATTTCTTTGGTAGTGAAAAATGGATCAAAAATTTGTTCAAGTACCTCTGCCGGAATACCGCTGCCGTTGTCGATTACTTTGGTAATGACAAATTCGCGATCCTGCCGTGACTCGATGCGGATTTCGCCCGCTTCGGGCAGGGCGTCGATGGCATTGTCAATGAGGTTGGTCCACACCTGATTCATTTCGCCCGGACTGACGCATACTTTGGGCAGGTCGTCGGGCATGTCCACATCCACTTTAATGTGGTTGGCCTTTATCTTGTGTTGCAGGATGCGCAGGGTACTTTCTACTCCATCGCGCAGTACGATCATTTTCTTGTCGGCTCCACCGTCCATATGGGAGTACTCCTTAATTGATTTCACCAGGTCGCCGATGCGCTGAGAAGCCTCGGCGATTTCGTCCACCATTTTTTCAGTAGTCAGCACGCTGTTGATCCAGGTAAGTACGGCCGTCAGGTCTTTGGGTAGCACCACTTCGCCAATGTCGTCGAGTTCCTCCACCTTTACACCGTATTCGGCGAAGGATTCAGCGATCTCGAAACTATCCTCCACTTCGTGGTCTTCCAGCCAATCGGTCAGTTCATCTTCCAGCCCTGAACGCTCCATCAGGGTCTGATCAGGTGTCCCCCGCTGCAGCACAGCAGCCAGAATCTCGTTCACACGATCTACCCGCGCCTCGTCGGACTCAATCGAAATGACCTGCTTGAATTTTTCGGGTACAAAACCTAAATGCTTTTTCAGCGCCGAGGCACTGCGCACAACCGCTGCCGCCGGGTTGTTGAGTTCGTGGGCCAGACCCGCCGAAAGTTTGCCAAGCGAAATCATTTTTTCATTCTGCTGATCAAGCTTTGTGAACGTTCGGATACGGTCCAGCATCAAATGGACCAGGTTCTCAACCAGCTCGTGTTGGGTTTCGATCATTGTCCGAAACTTACTGCGGTGCAGACGCAGCACGGTAGTTTTTTCCAGAGCCACGGCACTGGCGGCCCCGATTTTCATCCGTGAGTAAGGAAGGAGCCCCCCGATATAGCCTTTTTCGTTAAAGCCAAGTTCACGGTGCTGACCATTGCGGTTGACAAACATCCGCATCCGGCCCGCAATCACAATCATCAGGTAGTCAACCGGATCACCGTTCTGGTAAAGGTAGTCGCCTTCCTTTGCCTCGATAATTTCGGAGTTCTCCACGAGCCATTGTAATTCCGACTCCGGAACCGAGGAAAGGCTTTCATTGCCTTTCAGTTCTTGTAGAATGTTCATTATATAACGTTGAGTAGGAAAACATTTGAACGCCTAGAGCCCAAGGGAAAGTTTCCTCTTTGCTCATTGTCGCAAGCCTTTCAGATATTCTATACTGATGGGTACAAAGGCCAGTTCTTGCTCGCTCTCATCCTCGATAAAAAAGTGCTTGATGCCGACCTTCTTGGCGGTACGTATAACGTTTTCAATATCCACCTGCCCGGTGCCGAGCGGTACGTCGTTCTCGTGCGGTGTGCCACCCGTCAGGTCACCTTTTACGCCTTTTTTAAGATCTTTCAGGTGCATCAGCTTCCAGCGACTGCCATATTTGTTGAGCAGCGCCACCGGATCGCCGCCGCCGAAGTGCGTCCATAGTACATCCATCTCGAAAGAAACGTACTTTGGGTCGGTATTCTTGATAAGGTAGTCCATCAAAGTACCATCGCCATAAGGCTGAAACTCATAGCCATGGGTGTGGTAGCAGAACGTGAGCCCATTGTCTGCCAGTACTTTACCGACGCGGTTGAAGTCTTCTACTGCCTGCTTGGCGTTATCGAGGGTAAAATTACCGCGCTGATGCGGTATCCAGGCTACCATCACAAATTTAGAACCCAGGGCTTTGGCTTGCTCTACGACTTTCATCGGGTCCTTCACGATTTGCTCATAACCCGCTCCGGTACCGACGATGTCGATGCCGCGCGCGGCGCACATTTTGCGGAATTCCTGGGGGGATAATCCGCCTGGGGCACCTGCTTCAATTTCTGTAATGCCCAGTTTCTGGATGGTGTCGAGTACTGCCGCTACGCCTTTGTCCCAGTGATTGCGGTAGGTATACGCCTGCACGCCCAGCGGATGGGTGTATAGTGGCTTGCCTTTTTTCTGTGCCAGGACCTGTGAAAAATCCAGGGCTACGAAGGCAATTGCGGCGATGAAGAAGAGATTTTTTTTCATTACAGGAAATGATAAATTATTGATTTTTAGTTTTTTATAAAAACGACAAGCCGAGAATTAGTTAATAGATAATAAAGAAAACTTCTTTAAAGCTTTACTCATACAAAGTTAACTCAAACCTGCGGAATCCATTGCTGAAATCCAGCCAACGGACAAACTACTTTTGTCCGAGCGAGCTTTATCGTTACTTTGTCGTTCTTAACTCGATGTTTCGTCACAAAAAGTACTTTACAATGGCTGACCGCCAACCGCCCAAAAACCACCGTCATATTCTCTTGATGAACGGTCCCGACCACAAGGGGCTCATTTACCTTGTGACCCGCGTCCTGTTCGAAAATAACCAGAATATTATTAAGAACGACGAGTACGTCAGTCCGTCGGGGCGGTTTTTCATGCGGACAGAGTTCGAGGGCGAAGCTGACCTGACCCAACTCACCAAAACCCTGAATGCTGAACTACCCGAAGGCATCGGGCTGCGCATCAACCCTACCAAGAAAAAAGACATTGTGCTGCTGGTAACCAAGGAACACCATTGTCTGGCCGAACTCCTTATTCGTTACGCTTTCGACGAGCTGGACGCTAACATTCAGGCAGTCGTGAGTAATTACAATGTTTTACAACCACTCGTGAGCAAATTTGGTATTCCCTTTCACTTCGTGACGCACGAGCATAAAAGCCGCGAAGAACACGAGGAAGCCATTCTGCGTACTCTGGAGGTGTACCAGCCGGAGTACCTGGTGCTGGCTAAGTACATGCGGGTACTGACGCCGACTTTTGTACAGCAGTATAACAACCGGATCGTCAATATCCATCACTCCTTCCTGCCCGCCTTCATGGGAGCCAATCCTTACCGTCAGGCGTACAACCGAGGCGTGAAAATCATTGGTGCCACGGCGCACTTCGTGAATAATGATCTGGATGAAGGCCCGATCATTGCTCAGGATGTGAAAGAAGTGGATCACCGCCTTACGCCTTCCGATATGGCCACGCTGGGCCGTGATACCGAAAAACTGGTACTGTCGAAGGCGCTCAAACTGGTCTTCAATGACCGGGTTTTTATTCATGACAACCGGACGGTAATTTTGTAATGCAAATGTCATTCCTATTACGCGAAGCTCAGGCTAGTTTGCTGCACCTCGGAGATTAGGTTTCCTGATATTTCGGCTTTCCTAATAAAACCAAAACATTCCCATGCCCCTTATCAAAACTGTTCGTGACCTTACGCCCGCCTTTGGCGAGAATTGCTGGCTGGCCGATAACGCCACCGTGGTAGGCGACGTGATAATGGGCCAAAACTGCACCGTGTGGTTTAATGCCGTGGTGCGCGGCGACGTCAACAGCATCCGCATCGGCGACTTTTCCAATGTGCAGGATGGAGCCGTGATACACTGTACCTACCAGCGCTTCGCAACTACCATTGGCAACTACGTGTCGATCGCGCACAACGCCATCGTGCACGGATGCACCCTTGAAGACCGGGTACTTGTGGGCATGGGCGCCATCGTGATGGACGGAGCGACGGTCGGTACGGGATCGATCATCGCCGCCGGAGCCATAGTCACGCAGGGCACGCAAATAGAACCCGGCAGCATATACGCCGGAAACCCGGCTCGCTTTTTGAAGAAAATCACGCCCGAACTGGACGTCATGATCGACCGCACGGCTATGAACTATGTCACCTATGCGGGCTGGTATCGATCGTAGCGCAGAGCGAAATTTTTTTCGAACCTTATCCATTCTCCTGAATTTTTCCTAACCTCAAAAACACGATGAAACTCTACCGCACCCTCCACGGCGTCCTGCTGGAAAAAGAAAACCAGTACTACCGCCTTCACGAATCCGACTGGGACACCGTCGTGAACCGCGACGACCTGCACGACTGGCTCGTCACCCAGACCGAGAGCTTGTTGCTGTTGCCTTTTACCGACGGCTCGCCAATGCCCGAGGTTATTGCGCCCATCGGCACGCAGGAGGTGTGGGCGTCGGGCGTTACTTACTTTCGCAGTCGCGAGGCCCGGATGGAAGAGTCTGAGAAAGCGGGTGGAGGTAGTTTTTACGACCGCGTCTACTCCGCCGAACGACCCGAGCTATTCTTCAAAGCCAATGCCTGGCGCGTCGTGGGAGATTCGGGAATGGTTCGCATCCGTAAAGACTCCGGCTGGGACGTTCCTGAGCCGGAACTGACGCTATTTGCTACTTCTTCCGGCAAACTGGTGGGCTATACCATCGGTAACGACATGAGCTCTCGCAGCATCGAAGGTGAGAACCCGCTGTATTTGCCCCAGGCCAAATCGTACGATGGCAGCGCGGCCCTCGGCCCCTGCCTGTACGTGACCGATGAACCACTTTCGTCCGACACCGAAATCAGCATCGCTATTATCCGCGATGGCGAGGAGGTATTTGGCAATACCGTGCTGCTTTCTCAGATGAAGCGCAAACCCGACGAGCTGCTCGGCTTCCTTTTTCGAGAAATGGTCTTTCCGCAGGGCGTGTACCTGATGACCGGGACCGGCATTATTCCGCCATCCGAATTCACCTTGCAGTCGGGTGATAAAATCTTCATTACCATCGAGCCGATTGGTACTTTGGTGAATACCGTGGCGTAAGTAGTTTAAAGTTTTTTGAGAAATTCAATGAACACCTTCCGCACGTCCGAGCGGGGGTCATCGGACTCGGGCGTGACGATGGGTGGAATAATGCCAGGATTGGCCGAGACCAGGAAACTCATGCCGAATTCCTTACCCGTGAGCAGAAAATCCGGCAGTACAACCTGATAAGCTCGGGATGGGTCGAATGGCTGGTCTGCTATAACCCAGGTGCGGGTAGCATCGTCATAATGTGCGTTAGCGTGGTGCAGAAATCCGCCTTTGCCCCGGCTTAATCGACCTGCTTCAAGTACTTTGTGAAGCAGGTCGCCTTTCATGTTTACTTTTTTGATGCCACCACCAAAAGGCATCAGCCTGACCACATCGTACTGCGAAATCGGGCCTTCCAGCATATCGTCCAGTCGCAGCGAACCTCCGTTGAATATTGCCAGATCACTGCCCGGAAAGGCCTGGAACATACTTTCGGCGATGAGGGTAGTCAGTGTCCCGTGCTCACGTCGGACGACGGCGTCACGCCCGTCCAGCGGTTCAGGTGTGGTATAAACTACTTCGTTGGGCTCAAAACCCTGCGCCCGGAAACTTTCATCGGTAATGGTTTGCCATTTGGTTACCAAGGCGGCAGTTGCGGGATCTTCGGGAACGCTCTCGTCGATAATTTTGAGTTCTGATTCGAGATTGACCAGTTGGTTTTTTCGGTTGAAATGGAGACGGTGGATGCAGGCCGTTCTTGCATTGGCGTCCGCTTTGGCAACGATGGTGTTGCCTACCTTTAGCTGTATGTGGTCGTGATCGTGTCCGCCCATAATGAGTGCCAGGCCGGGGATTTGTTCGGCCATACGCTGATCGTCGTCCACATCGAGATGCGTGAGGGCTACTACGGCGTCACAGCGGTTTTTGAGGTCTTCGTACTCACGCCTGGCAACGTCAAAAGGATCAGTAACCTGCACATAATCTTTATTGACGGGGATACAGATTCCGAAAATGCCCACGCGCGCCTTACCATTGTCCAGCACCAGTGAAGTCGGGAAGTTTGCTCCGTCTTTACTGAAAGGCACGATTTTGTTTCCTTGACGAAGCTGCATATTGGCAATTATCCAGCGAAATTTGGACTCCTCGATGCGCTGGTTCAGGGTAACGGGCGCATCGTCGTCGTAATCGAACTCATGGTTGCCGAAGGTCACCAGATCCAGACCCGCCCCATTGAGGACGTCTACCATTTGTCGCCCCTTGATACGTTCGCCCTCATATCGCAGCGTCCCGATCACCGAAGGACTGAGAAAGTCGCCTGCCAGCACGAAGTAAGTACCTTTGGGATTCTCCTTTTTCAATTGCTTGTTGAGATATGCTACCCGCGCCAGACCACCCGACTTGCCATTGTCGAGCGGCGCGATCTCGTAGACATCGTTAATGTGCAGGAAGGTAATCGTGCGCCCTGACTGGCAACCAACCGTGATGGTCAGCAGCCATATTAAGCGAAGAGGTTTCAGTCGGGGAGTTAGGAATTTGAACATACGGTCAGGATTGAGGGGAAAGCATTTGCGCCGAAGCCAGCCAGCGTTCCCACTGCCGCGCCGCGCGGGCATCGTCCAGCACATTGAGCTGAATATTTCCGTTGCTGAATGTCGTCATTTGCAACCCCACAAAAGCCAGGGCTTCGTTCAGACGGCTCTCCAGCGGTGTGGTTCCGGCGATGCACTCGTCCCAGTACCAATCTATAGACTCACCGGCTACTTCTTCTACAATTGACCGATAATCCTCGTAGGAATAGCCCACGAAAGGCTGGCCGAAGCGCTGCCACAGCAAGCGCATCACATCGTCGAGCGAGCGGGCGTGGTCGGTCTTTTTTCTTAAATACAGATCCAGAATCAAGGCTACTAACGCCCCCTTGTGGTACACCGACACTTTTCGTTCTGGAATACCCTTTTCGTAACCGTCAAGCCACAAATCCCAGGACGATTCGAGCAGCGACTGCGTAGCGTTGCGGCTATGCTCGAAATGCCGCTTCATGTACACCTGCAACTCTTTGATGTATAGTTCGTCGTCGAACACGCCCGCCCGTCGCAGAAAAAGATCGCCGTAGTACGTCGTGCAACCTTCTACCACGAAGCAGGTAGTGAAGTAGTTTTCCTGTGTAAAATCGTAGGGCAAAAGCTCTTTGGGGCGAATACGGATGGCGTTCCAGGCGTGGAAAAGCTCGTGCGAACTTACCCCTAGCAAATCATTATACAGGCCTTCCCCCTCGTCATCGGGCCCCAGCACGATCATCGTAGAATTATGATGCTCGACTCCGTGGAAAAAAGCCGTGGGCAGAATGAGATTGATATAGTGGTACTCCCGTTCGGGAAATTCACCCATCGTGGCGATTTGCTCACGGGAAAAAGCCGCGAAATCCGTGCAAATCCGCTTCCAGTTGGGTTGCAGATTACCGTGCATCCAGACGTGAAACAGTACGCCTGCTTCTTCGTAGTTTTCGTGATGAAGCGTAGCGGAGGCCAGTAGCGGGCTATCTACCAGCTGGTAGTAATCTTCGGCCTGCAAAATATTTGCGTGTTCGGTAGTTGCCAAGCCGCAGGCGATGCGAAAGCCTTCGGGCAGGGCCAGTTCTACGAGACACGGTTCCTCTATACGGCCAATGGCGTAAAGGGCAAAGTTGATGAAATTGAGATACCACAGGTCGCCATTGACGTAGCTGCTCCCGGCATTCTGGATATTGGCGTAGAAATTATAGGTTACGACAATGGTTTCTTCACCCGTCGTCGTGACTTGCCAGCGATCTTTGGTAACTTTGCGCACCGCAAGTGCCTGACCCGAACCACCGTGCGCTACCAAACGCTGAATGTTTTTAGCAAAATTCTGAATCTCATAACGACCGGGTCGCCAGGCAGGTAGTTGTAAGTCAATGATATGGCTATCATCCGTGGGTAATGTATAGGTGATTTCGGCAAAGTGGGATTTGGGGACCGGCACGGCGATGCGGTAGTGCATGAGGCTAAGGTAGGGTAATCGTGAGGTAAAAGCGCGGCGACGGCTTAGCCGCCAGCAAACAAAAAACTCAGGGTATTTCGTTATTACTGGAAAGTAAAATTAACAATCGTTTCTGATATGAAAAGGTTTATTCCACTAATCGTTCTTCTTTCTGGGCTGCATTTGACGGCTTTTGCTCAGAATGAAGAGTACTATAAAAAAGATACACTTCCCCAGCAGCGCCGTCAAAGTACCATCATTATCCCTAACGAAGCTGAGAAACAGGGCCCGACCACATCCCGACCCGTTGAGGGGCGGCCTGTTGACCAAGTACCTATGTCTATGCTGGATCGGTTGCGCCTGGGCGGTAGTTTTGGCTTGTCTCTGGGCAATTATACCAATATCAACCTTTCGCCCATGGCGGGCCTCAACCTCACCGACAAACTCCTGGCGGGAGGCGGACTTACTTATATGTTTGCCAGCTACCGACCCATAGGGGCCAGCGCCAGCCAGCGGGTTTCCAGCAGCAACTATGGTGCGCGGGCATTTCTGATGTATACTCTTTTTCCAATGATCACGCTGCAGGCTGAGTATGAAGGACTCAATGTCCAGTACAGCAACGGTCGGGACCTCGACCGCACCTGGATTGGCTCACCGCTTATCGGTGCTGCCTATACTCAGCCTTTGGGGGGGCGATTCACACGAAGTATTCTTATGACGGCACTCTATAACCTTTCCTACGATAGCCAGATCAGCCCCTATACCGGACGCAACATTTCCCCTTATTCCAGCCCATTCATTTTCAGAATCACGTTTCTTTAAATAAATGATACTCATTTGGATGAGTAACCGGGTCGCCGGTACGATGATAGAATATTTGTTTCACCATTTCTCTATCATTCCCTCATTCACTTATTCACAACTAACCTTATGGAGAACCCAGTACTTATTTTTGGCGCGGGCGCTACGGGCCGCCAGGCGCTCGATATTTTTCAGCGTAATGGTGTGGTCGTCTACGGCTTTTTGGACGATAATAAAGAGCTGCACGGTACCGAAATTGGAGAAGTTAGCATTCTCGGTGATACGGACGACGGCGGCTTTTTAAAAATCATTGGGAACAAGTGCGAAGTTTTCGTCGCCATAGGCGAGCGGCCCGTACGTGAGCGGCTTGTAGCAATGCTGAACGAGCGCCGCAAAACAATGCCCGTTAACGCTATCCATGATACTGCGGTCGTGTCCAAAATGGCTACACTGGGCCACGGTAATTTTGTGGGAGCCCGTGTTACGATAGGCGCGCAAGCCGTGATTGGGCAGCACGTGCAATTACAGACGGCAGCTATCGTAGAGCCTTTTGCCACCATCGGCGATCTGGTAAATATCGGAGCAGGAGCCATTATAGGCGACCGCGTGACGCTGGAGCAGGGGGCATTTGTTGGTACAGGAGCAGTGATTGTTTCGGGCATCCGCGTCGGCAAAAATGCCCGTGTTGGGGCTGGGTCGCTGGTCATCGCCGACGTGGCAGACAATGCCACTGTGTTTGGTAACCCGGCCCAACCCGTTTGATAACAGCAAGTCTGTTTTTAATTAAAAAAAAAGACCTTATCTTTGCAGTCCTTTTTGCAGAACGAAGTGAAAGAGCTGAGCAAATACAATATTGGTATCTACGGTTTGGAGGACAAGCCGTACGAATTCGACTATGAGATTGGCCCGGCCTTTTTTCAGGAAATAGCTCAGGATTTAATCGAACGGGGCGATTTTCACGTGCATCTGCGGTTGGAGAAATCCAGCACCATGATTCAGCTTTGGTTCGATATAAAAGGGAAGGCGGAATTAACCTGCGACCGTTCCCTGGAACCATTTGATGAGCCCGTGGACACGCAGAATCGAATGATTTTGAAATTCGGTGACCGCGAAGAAGAGTTGACCGAAGAAATTTCGATTATCAACCGCAATACAACGCAGATCAATGTGGCGGGCTATATTTATGAGTTCATCGCCTTGGCTCTGCCCATGAAAAAAATCCATCCTGATTTGCGTAAGCAGGAAGAGGACGAAGACGAAACGGAAACACTGATATATAGTTCTGAAAAACAAGATACCAGCGAAGACACCGATAAAACCGATCCTCGCTGGGAAGCTTTAAGGAAGTTAAAAAACGGATAATGCGGCTTGACAGACTTTATGTATCCGGCTGATAACAGAATTCTAGGTTTTAAAATAGAGCGAAAAGCCTATCATTACTTATTCAATAACTCACCGGGCGGAGAACCGCTCATTTACAATTAAATAATGGCACATCCTAAACGGAGACACTCCACCACTCGCCGCGACAAGCGTCGCACGCATTATAAGCTTACCGCCAAGCAACTGTCGGTTGATCCCACTACGGGCGAAGTTCACCGTTCGCACCGTGCCCACGTATATGAGGGTAACCTATACTACAAGGGTAAATTGATGATCGAAGATTACGCGAAAGTCGTCTGATTGGACGTGGTTTAGGCCCCTGATTTCGCAACAGCTTTGTAAATAGTTGTTGCGAAATTCTTTTTTACTGGCTGGCATCTGCTAAATTTACCCCCACGTTTTCATTTTTTAGTCAATAAAAAAAGGTGTGTAAATGAAGATTGCGGTAGATGCAATGGGTGGTGATTTCGCTCCACAGGCGATTGTCGAAGGCGTTATTATGGCCGCCTCTGATCTGCCGGCCGACGCCAAGATTGTCCTGATTGGCCGGGAAAGTACCATTCGCGATATATTACAAGAGCATAAATTTACCGGTCCATCTATAGAGATCATCCACGCTGAGGATGTGATCGAGATGAGCGAACATCCTACCAAGGCTCTTTCGCAAAAACCCAATTCCAGTATTGGAGTTGGGTTTAAGCTTTTAAAAGATAAGGCGGTAGATATTTTTTGTAGTGCGGGCAACACCGGAGCTATGCACGTAGGAGCACTTTTCAGCATCCGGGCCATTGAAGGTATTCTACGGCCTGCTATCGCGGGTTTCGTACCTCAGGTGAACGGCCAATTTGCCATCATGATTGATATTGGTGCCAATGCTGACTGCAAGCCCGACGTACTTGGACAGTTTGGAGAAATCGGCTCGCTTTTTGCTCAGCATACCTTCCAGATTGAACGGCCACGCGTTGCGCTGATGAACATTGGCGAAGAAGAAACAAAAGGCTCGCTGATTGCTCAGGCGGCGCACCAACTCCTGAAAGATAACAAGCGCATCAATTTTATTGGTAACATTGAGGGAAAAGATCTTTTTACCAATAAAGCCGATGTCATTGTGACCGACGGTTTTACAGGAAATATTCTTTTCAAGCTGGGCGAATCGCTCTATGAAGTCACGAAAAGTCGGGGCGTCGAGGATGAGTTTATTGCCCGCACCAACTATGAGGGAGTTGGAGGTAGTCCTATTGTCGGCGTAAACGGAAACGTGATGATCGCACATGGAATGTCATCGCCGCTCGCCATCAAAAACATGATTTCCTGGGCTGTGAAGCAAGTAGAAGCCAATGCGTATGTCCATATAGCCCAAGCCCTCGCCTGACCATTGAAAAATAAAGAAACACACAAAATGACCCAAGCAAGAGCCGCTATCACCGGCGTATTTGGCTATGTTCCCGACTACGTCCTGACCAACGCCGAGCTGGAAAAGATAGTCGATACCAACGACGAGTGGATCATCAGCCGAACGGGTATCAAAGAGCGGCGAATCCTGAAAGGGGAAGGAAAAGGGAGTTCTCATATGGGGGCCGAGGCAGTGAAGGGACTGTTGGAGAAAACCAATACTTCACCGGAAGAAATTGACCTGCTGGTATGTGCTACCACGACGCCCGACTTTATTTTTCCGTGTACGGCCAATCTGATTTGTGATATGGTTGGTATCCGTAACGTAGGTAGTTTTGATATACAGGCAGCCTGTTCAGGTTTTGTGTATGCGCTCACCTTGGCGTCGCAATTCATTGAGACTGGTAAATACAAAAAAATAATCGTGGTGGGTGCCGACAAAATGTCGGCCATCACGGATTATACCGACCGCACTACCTGTGTCCTTTTTGGTGACGGAGCCGGAGCTGTACTGCTGGAATCCAACGAAGAAGGTTATGGTTTGCTCGACTCAATTATTCGCTCGGATGGCGTTGGCTTACCACATCTTAACCAAAAAGCCGGCGGAAGCCGCTACCCGCCCACGCACGAAACCATCGACCAACGGCTGCACTACGTTTATCAGGATGGACAGCAGGTATTTAAGTTTGCAGTGAAAAAAATGGCTGACATCTCCGCCGAGATCATGGAAAAGAACGGTCTTTCCGGCGACGATGTAGCCTGGCTCGTACCGCATCAAGCCAACAAACGTATTATCGAAGCTACGGCCAACCGTATGGGAGTTGGTATGGATAAGGTGATGCTCAATATCCAGAGATACGGAAACACTACTGCCGCCACCATTCCACTCTGTCTCTGGGACTACGAATCTCAACTCAAGAAAGGTGATAATCTGGTCCTGGCGGCCTTCGGGGGAGGCTTCACCTGGGGCACAGCTTACGTGAAGTGGGCTTATTCAGTTGACAATGAATAGCGAACAATAGCTTGTTTTCAATAACTGTTCTTTGATTCATTGTGCATTTTTTAGTACTAACCAGAATAATCTCCATTATCAATTATTCATTATCCATTCATAAAAAATGGCCTCAACTTCTGACATCCGTAACGGATTAGTGATCGAGTACAACAACGATCTTTTTCAAATTATCGAATTCCAGCACGTTAAACCCGGCAAGGGCAATGCTTTTGTTCGTACCAAAATGAAAAGCCTGACTTCTGGCAAGGTTCTGGATAACACCTTCAACTCCGGCGCAAGTATCACGCCCGTGCGGGTCGAGCGGCAGAAATTTCAATTTTTGTACAAAGATGAAGTTGGCTATAACTTCATGAATACTGAGAATTTTGAACAAATCCTGCTTACCGAAGAACTGGTAACCGGAGCCGACCTGATGAAGGAAGGACAGGAGGTAGAGATTTTAATGAATACCGAAAATGATGCGCCGCTGACGTGCGAACTACCCTCTTTCGTTGAATTGAAAGTAACCTACGCAGAACCCGGCATCCGGGGTGATACGGCCAACTCACCCAAAAAATCAGTGGAAGTGGAAACCGGAGCCAAAATCAACGTCCCCATTTTTATCGAGCAGGATGACGTGTTGAAAATCGATACCCGCACCTACGATTACGTGGAGCGCGTAAAATCATAAATTTCCAACCATTTGTTTTCCCTCAGAACTATTACCCCCTAACTATGGAAACCAAAGAAATTCAGAAATTGATCGACTTCATCGCCCAGTCAGGGCTGGACGAAGTGAACATCGAAACCTCTGAGCTGAAAATCAAGGTGAAGCGCAACGCGACACCGACCAGCACAGCCGCCGCTACCGCCGCACTACCTGCTGCTCCGGCGCCCGCTCCGGCTCAACCCACCGCACCGGCACCTGCCGCCGCCGCTCCCGCCGCCACTGCGCCTGCCGAAAGCGAATCAAAAAATTATATTACCGTGAAATCACCCATGATCGGTACTTTTTACCGGGCGTCTAGTCCTGAGTCGCCCACGCTGGTGGAAGTAGGGGATGAGATTAAACCCGGTAAGCCCGTATGCATCATCGAGGCCATGAAGTTATTCAATGAGATCGAATCGGAAGTATCGGGCCGGATCGTGAAAGTGCTGGTGGAGAATGCCACACCCGTCGAGTTCGACCAGCCCCTCTTTTTGGTCGAACCTATCTGAACCCTATTTTAAACCCTCATGCTGAAAAAAATTCTCATCGCCAATCGGGGCGAGATCGCCCTGCGCATTATCCGAACCTGTCGCGAAATGGGTATAAGGACGGTAGCGGTCTATTCCACGGCTGACCGGGATAGTCTGCACGTTCGTTTTGCCGACGAAGCAGTGTGCATCGGCCCGCCCGCCAGCCGTCTTTCCTATCTTAATATCCAGAACATTATCTCTGCTGCCGAAGTGACAGGGGCAGACGCTATCCATCCCGGTTACGGTTTTTTGTCCGAGAATGCTGAATTTTCCCAAATCTGCACGGATTACGGCATCAAGTTTATTGGTGCTACTGCTGAGCAAATTAACGGTATGGGAGACAAAGCCACGGCCAAAGCGACCATGCGTGGCGCTGGAGTTCCCGTAATTCCCGGCTCCGAGGGACTGTTGGAATCAGTAGAGCAGGGAAAGCAACTTGCCAAAGACATGGGCTATCCCGTAATCGTGAAAGCCACAGCAGGGGGCGGAGGTCGCGGAATGCGGGTCATCAATAAAGAATCAGATTTCGAAAAAGCCTGGAACGATGCCCGGCAGGAATCAGGTGCAGCCTTCGGTAATGACGGACTGTACCTTGAAAAATTCGTGGAGGAACCCCGCCACATCGAAATCCAGATCATTGGCGATCAGTATGGAAAAGTCTGCCATCTCTCGGAGCGCGACTGCTCTATTCAGCGACGGCATCAAAAGCTGGTGGAGGAAACACCATCGCCCGCTATGACACCTGAATTGCGTGAAAAAATGGGCGCTGCCGCTATCAAAGGGGCCCAAGCTATCGGCTATGAAGGCGCCGGAACGGTGGAATTTCTCGTGGACAAACACGGCGATTTTTTCTTTATGGAAATGAATACGCGTATTCAGGTAGAGCATCCTATCACGGAAGAAGTGACGGATTTCGACCTTATCAAAGAGCAAATCAAAGTAGCGGCGGGCGAACCTATCTCGGGCCGTAACTATACGCCCAAACTGTTTGCGATGGAATGCCGTATCAACGCCGAAGATCCTGCCAACGGTTTCCGGCCCAGCCCCGGCAAAATCACTAACCTGCACTTTCCGGGTGGTCACGGGGTACGTATCGACAGCCACGTGTACAGCGGCTATACCATTCCACCCAATTATGACTCTATGATTGCCAAGCTGATCGTGAGCGGGCAGTCACGGGCCGAAGTCATCACGCGTATGAAGCGAGCCTTACAGGAATTCGTTATCGAGGGCGTCAAAACTACTATTCCCTTCCACATCAAACTGATGGACGACGAAGGTTTCCGTTCGGGGAATTTTACGACAAAGTTTTTGGAGACATTTGATTTCAGCGATTTGTAGGCCACTGATATTTCCGATATTACTTCTATAAAAAACGATTCCTGCCATTTGGCAGGAATCGTTTTTTATGAAACTTGAGGCAAAATTTCTTTTTTCTTTACTCAATTATGCGTTCTCCGGTTCCAACAGCTGTGTTTCAACCGTCATATTCTGCAACTGCATGTTACCAAACTGCGTGACCATGGCCACATCGGCAGCGTCGCGGCCATGGCCGATCTCGATGCGGTAGCCGTGGGTATTTTCCTGCACTGAGTCAAAGGTGTACCATTGGCCGCCCAGATAGGCTTCCACCCAGGCGTGCAAATCCATTACTTCCAGTTTGTCAATATAACCAACCGTCATACGGGCAGGGATATTCAGGCTACGGCAAAGCGCGATAACCAGATGGGTGAAGTCGCGACAAACCCCCGTGCGGTTATTCACCAGATCGAGGGCAGTAGTTGTAGAGTTGGTCACACCATATTGGTAGTTTACATTCTGGTGTACCCAGCTACGAATGGCTTCGACCTGCTGGTACCCTGGCGTAGCATTGCCCACAATCTGAGACGCCAGATTATAGATTTGCGACAAGTCAGACTGACAATAGCGGCTGGGCAGGATATAGAGCATGATGTCGTCGGGTAGTTCCTCAATATTGACAAAACCCGGCAACGGATTGGGTAATTGAGGCGTCTCGATTACGTCAGCCTCCACTTCGGCGGTGATTGCAACTTGGCCTGTCGGAAGGGTAGCCCTCTGACAGGAATTGCCGTAGCTGTCGATGAATTCGGTAAAATGGACGGAAGGATTTATATCAAAATTTTCTTTATAAATGGCCTGTCCACCCTGCCGCCGCGGACGTAACATCATCGAAACGGGAGTCGGATTATTAACCTGGTAATTAAAGACGCACTTACCTCGCATTTTCATAGGGAGAGAATTGTATTTTTATAGGATAAAATATTTTAATTATTTGATAGTCAGTCAATAAAAAACTTATTATGTTCTTCATATAAAAACTGTTCCAAACAATTCGAGTCCGGATGCTTATGATAAGAAAGGGCGTAGAACTAAAAAGAAAACAATAGCCTCTGGCCGTTCATATTGCTGCCTCTTGCAGTACTTGCATCAGGCAGTATTTACTTTTCATATCCCGCACGTTCCTACTATGGTTACAACAGCATTTATGGATATCTGGCGAATGTACCTCAAAATATGGTTCAAGCAAACCGCGGGTATACCGCACATAGGAGTGGCCAAAACAACAGGAAATTCTTACATTGCCATCATTCCTCCGTCAAGCGGTAGGGCAAGACCCGTAACAAAAGAATTCATTGGGTCACATAGCCAGAGGATGGCCTGGGCGATATCTTCCGGTTCGCCATAGCGGCCCAGCGGAATATTTTTCAGTAGTTTTTGCTCATAATCGGGTGCCAGAGCGAAGAGTTTATCCACCATAGCTGAGTGCGTGAAAGCGGGGCAGACGGCGTTAATGCGGATGTTCTGCCGGGCATATTCCATCGCGGCCGCTTTTGTCATACCCACGACGGCATGCTTGGTAGCCGTATATACCGAGTTGCCGGGCATGGCCCGCAGCCCCGCCACAGAAGCCACGTTTACAATGCATCCGCCGTTTTTCTGCGTTAACATTTGTCGGAGCTGGTGCTGCATCCCAAAGAAAACGCCTCCCAGGTTCACGGCCATCACTCGCTCATATTCGGCAGCCGGTACTTCGGCCAGTTTTGCGATATTTCCTCCGATCCCCGCGTTGTTGATAGCTACATCTAACCTTCCGTTGCGCTCAAAGGTCAGCCGAATCAAGTCAGCAATTTGGGCAGGATCAGCCACATCGCAGGGAACAAAAGTACCTTGCCCGCCTTCATTTTCAATCAGCGATACCGTTTCTTGCCCACCTTCTTTGCTGATGTCGGATACGACGACCGTCGCGCCTTCACGGGAGAAAGCCAGGGCGGTGCCCCGACCGATGCCAGAACCTGCGCCTGTAATCAGAACAACTTGATCAGTAAATCGCTGCATAGGCCAGGAAAGTAGTTGTTTTAAGAGTTTATTCTATATAAACTACCTTCTCCCGTGCTTCTACTAATCGTCCGATCGGCTGGGCTTCGATGTTGAATGTACGCAAAATGGTTTCGACCTCCGTCTGCCCCTCGGGCGTCACGGCGATGAGCAGGCCGCCGCTTGTTTGCGGATCAGCCAGAATGTAGCGCTGGTTTTCAGTAAGATCGGCGACTTTGTGGCCGTAACTCTGCCAGTTACGAACGGTGCCACCGGGGAAAGATTTCTGGGTCAGATAATCCTCGATGAAGGGTAGTTTGGGAACTGTATCGAAGTCGATTATCGCGCTCAGGCCGCTGCCCTGGGCCATCTCAATCAGGTGGCCCAATAAGCCGAAACCCGTTACGTCGGTAAGGGCTTGTACAGATTCCAGTGCGCCCAAAGCCACACCTACCTTATTGAGTTGCCGCATCTGGTCGGCGGCCAGATGGGCATGTTCTTCGCGCAGCAGCCCTTTTTTTTGAGCTGTAGTCAAGATTCCAACGCCCAGTTTTTTAGTCAGATATAGCAAGTTACCTTCTGTAGCTGTGTCGTTACGCTTCAGGTGTTGTACCACCACACGGCCTGTCACGGCCAGGCCAAAAATGGGTTCAGGGCTGTCGATGCTATGGCCGCCCGCCAGTGGAATGCCTGCTTCGGCGCAAATCGCCCGGCTTCCCTCTATCACTCGCCCGGCGATTTCGGGAGCCAGCTTGTCAATGGGCCAACCTAAAATGGCGATTGCCATCAGCGGTTGGCCACCCATCGCGTAAACGTCGGATATGGCATTTGCCGAGGCAATGCGGCCAAAATCGTAGGCGTCGTCTACGATAGGCATGAAGAAATCGGTGGTACTTATGATAGCGTCGCCATTGTCCAAGTCCAGCACAGCCGCATCATCGCGGGAGTTATTCCCTACCAGCAAAGTACTGGTGTCGAAAGTTGGCAAGCCGGGAAATATGGCGGCGGAGTCGTTGCCATGCAGGATTTTGTCCAGAATCTGGGGAGAAATCTTGCAGCCGCAGCCCGCGCCGTGGCTGTATTGGGTCAGCAGAACACTTTCTTGGATAGGATTATTCATTCAATTGATAAATTGCAGATTGAAAGTACCATACAAAAAATCCGACAGCCCAACGCTGACTGCTCCTTACTTCTTGGCCGTAGAGTCTTTCTTCGCCGCGTTAGGATTGTTGTCTTTATATTCCTTATTTAACCCATCGATCATTTTCTGCGTAACATTGAGCGTAGAATCGGCGTAAAGAATACCGCCGCCTTTGGAGTAGCCCAAGACATATTCGTAGGCATTTTCCTTGTTGTATTTCTCGATATACTGATAAATCTTATCGTAGAGTTCGGCGTTTTTGTCGGCTTCTTCCTGGGCCAAAGTCTGAGCCGAGCGGTCGCGGTAAGCGATAAGGTCCTGCTGTTTTTTGCCGAGTTGGGCTTCGGTAGAGCGAGCCTGATCCAAGGTCATGGTCTGAGCTTTTTGCTGGAAAAACTTGATTTCGTTCTCCAGGGAGCGGCCCCGGTTAGCTAGATCGTTCTCCAATTGATAGCGCTTGTTTTCGAGTTCTTTGCGAGTGTCGTCGAAGAAGGCGTAGTTGGTCAGGAGCGAATCCACCTGCACGTACACGATGCGGCGACTACCAATACCGGTGGAGTCTGAGCCAGGAAAGGAGGCAGTTTTATTGCCGGAAAAATGCAGGAAAAAAAGGACTATGACCGCTACGGTCAGGATGGCATTCCAGATCAGGGAGGTATTGTTGTTCACGGTTTTTGGTTAATTTATTAATGCGTTACGTTAATTTTATTAGCTGGCCGATTTTTCGAGCGTTCAGCCTTTTCTTCAATCAGGCCGCAAAGATAGGGAATTGTGAATCAAGCCCTAGGCGTCGGCAGGAAATTTGCGGAATGAACTAGGCTCGGGTGGCAAGAGGCTCTTTTACAAATAACTGTCTGACATAGTAGCCTGCCATGCCTGAGACACCCGCGACCACGCCGCTCAACAAGGTAACCAAAAACATCAGCATTGCGCCGCTGGGCAACGAAAACAACTCGGCAATGCGATTGGACATACTACCCTGGGTGCTGTTGTGAATGAATATGGCGTAAGCCAGCCATACCGTCGACACCGCGGCCATACTCACCCCAAAGGCAATACCGGCGTGATTGGAACGCCACAGGCACACCAGAAAAGGTACTACTGCGATGATCCACCACGGCAGAATGAATTGTAAAAGAGCGGTAGCGACTAAAATAATGAGATAATTGCCTAAAACACGCATAGATTATTTCTTTTTGAGGGTCCAGGTTGATTGCAACCGATCATTTTTCTCTTCCGGCGATTTCATATAGAGTAGTTCGTTCAGTTCACCCTTTTCCCACTTTGCTATCATATTCATGTACAGTGGGCTGGCCGGGTTGCCGGACTGACCGCCGGGATATAGCCCGTAAGCTCTTGGCGCCGGGCCGAGTTCTACCACCATGCGCCACGAGGGGCCGTGGTGGTGCGTGGTGGCATTGACCACACTGCTGCCTCCGCCGTTGCGTATGGGCGTCGAGTTGAAGGGTTTCAATGCACGGCTAAGGTGCAGAATCTCAGTATCCTTGACTTTGGCCCATTGCCAGGCGGGGCTCATTGGTCCATGCTGAGCGGTCAAGGTGTCGAGGGCAGCTTTGAAACTCTGCTGCACGATATCCGAAATCGTTTCTTTGGTGGGCGTTTTCACGTTGTCGAACCAGCGAGCATCGGGTTCTTTCAGAATCAGGTACTCAGTACGGTCGCGGGTCGGATAACGGAATGCCAGCGAATCGGAGTAGAATTCATCTTTCCAGATGGCAGAACCTAGGGTGCCCACCCACTCTTCAAAGATGGAAGGAGCAATCGCATCGGCGCTATTCACCATATTCCAGTCGGCCAGGGTTTGAAAGGCCGCTCTCTGGTTAGGCCCCAAAGGAGCTACCCGCAGATATTCCAGCAGCGTAGGCAAAAGTGTGCGGGCCAGTACGCTGAAATTGTCGTTCTGAAGTACCCGGAAGCTGTCCGCCGTGGCTTGTGTCATTTGTTCAAGCCGCTCGTTGATACGGATCGCCCGTTCCGGCGGCGCAAACCGCCAGTTGATGTAGTAAGGATAGCTCGGATCAGTGGACGATTGATTGGCCGAACTTACATAGCCGCGTGGCGGATTTTTTACTGTCGGATTCTGCACCATCGGAATCCAGCCGCGCCAGTCGTCGGCGGGATTGCTGCCATCGAGCAGGAATTTCCCCTGATCCTGACGTTTCAGGGGAAACTTGCCGTTAACGGTGATAGCGATGTTCTTGCTATTGTCGGCAAAAACGAAATTCTGCGCCGGACCCACGTAGTGCGTGAGCGCCTGTCGGTAGTCGTCGTAATTTCGGGCGATATTGAGTTCGTAAAAAGTACGGAAGCTATTGCCCGGCTCATGACCAATCCATTTGGCAGCCAGCGTCGGACCGGTATATTTTTTTTCACCTTCGTAGTTCACAATCGGGCCGTGGTGGGTGTACACTACATTTTCACGTACGGAGTCAGCACTGCCCTTTACCGCTATCACCTCCAATCGCGTGCGGGTTTTGTGCCAGGTATTGTCATACCAGTATTCAGCATGGGACGAGTCCCGGAATTTTATTTTGTACAAATCCAAAACGTCCGCGTCCACATTAGTGACGCCCCAGGCTACATTTTGGTTAAAGCCGATCACTACACCCGGAATGCCCGGCAGCGACACGCCATACACGTTCATATTGGGGGTGTGCAACTGCACCTGATACCAGATCGACGGCAATGTTAGTTCGAGATGCGGATCATTCGACAGGATAGGGTAGCCCGTAGCTGATTTCTCCGCGCTGATCGCCCAGTTGTTACTACCTAAGCCCTCTACATTAGGCTCAGAAAGAGGAATTGGTGCTAAGTTTGTTTCTATGGAATCCGGCGTAGTACTTTCACCCGAAGCACCGGGAATCGGCAATGGGGTAAAATTCCAGGGCGTCCCGGCGGGAATGACGGGGCTCGGATTCAGCAGCGGATAATCAGGAAACAGGTCGTTTACTGTCTCAGTACCCAGCGATTTCAGTAAGTTAGACATCGCCAGGTCGTCTGCCCGGCCTGCGAGGGTCAGGGTCATTTGTTCCAGCATGTACATGCACTTGATCGGGGTCCAGCGCTCAGGCTCATAGCCCAATAGTTTGTATTCGATCGGTATATTTTTGGCCGATAACTGGTCGATATAGGCGTTTATCCCGGCAGTATAGCCCAGCAACGCCTCCCGCGAGACAGGGTCGCTCATCGTGGTTTTCAGGTTTACTTCGGCTCCGTAGCCCATGCCCATCCGACGGGCGCGGCGATCCATTTCGATAGTTCGCGAACCCAGTACTTCCGACAGCCGTCCGGCGGCGGCGCGGGTTTGCAGGTCCATTTGCCACAGGCGATCCTTGGCCGTGACGTAACCCTGGGCGTAGTAGAGGTCGTAGTTGTTTTGCGCAAAAATATGGGGAACGCCCACGTCGTCGAAGCGGATCGTGACCCCCTCGCGTAAGCTGTCGAGGTCAAGTTCGTGATCCTGGAAGTGCTCCGAGAGCGGAACTTCGCCATTTTGCCAAAAGCCGGTGTAGGGACTGATAAAGGGGCCTAGGGCGGGGATCGCTCCCCACGGACGGCTGAGCGCGTATACCAGAAAAACGGCAAAGGCAACGCTCAGCAGCGCTTTTACATAGTTCATAAGGTGGGTCGAGGGTACTTGTTTACAAATAAGTTGTCCAAGGTAGGAATTCGCCACAAAAGCGGCAAATTTTGGGTATGTGGCAAAAAAAAGCCGGGCTATGCAGCCTGGCTTTTTTTTACTCACCTACATTCATCACCTTTCACGATGTTGAATCTTTGGTATCTGAGTTTTTGCAAAATGTTATACTTTCAATTTCTCTTCTGCTGTATCGACGCCCGACTTCGCTTTGTCAGCCAGGTTCTCTACTTCATGATTGTAGCTATTTTTGGCGTCCTCTTTGGCCTGATAGGCCTTATTCTGGTACTGATTAATCTTGCTTTCTACTTTACCAGTCACACCACCAGGCGTACCCAGTCCTGTTTGAGATTTTACTTCATCTACAAATCCGACTACTTTGTCGCGGGCGTCCTCAAAATCGCCTTTGTAGCTATTTATTTTATCAGAAATTTGCTCGCGGGTCTTCTTCCCGGAGCGAGGGGCGGTCAGGTAGCCAACGGCCAGGCCAGCCAGCAAACCTCTCAGGAAATTTTTCATAATTCAGTTTATTTTTTGATTTCAGGATAATGCTTTACTAATATCCTGATGCACCAAAAGTCTGCCAAAGCCCAACTTGTATATTTTTGATATTTGCAGACAAAAAAGTGGGGCATAATCACCACGTTTTCGTTTGCCTTTCTTTACTCTGTCGAAGATTAAGCAGAAAGTTTTTATTAACTAAAGTACTTTTAAGCCCCACAGCCAGAGCAGTAACCTTTGCGCTTACCTGCTTTTTGAAAGGAGACCAGAATCCCTGACCGGCTAAATTCTGACTACTATTATTAATAGTATACTTCTGTCGGATGGCTTTCCAGCTTTTTGATATAGGGCAAATAAGCCTGCTCAGTTTCCTGCCGCAGAAAAGGATTGCCCCGCAAATGCAGTTTTTCCAGATGCACAAGTTCGGTTAAAGGCGCAGGAAATGCAGTAAGATTGTTGCCGGAAAGATCGAGTTCGCGCAGTTCTTCTATTTTTAAAATTTCCAGGGGCAGGACACTGTAAAAATTATAGCCCAGATCTAATAATTGAAGTTGGGACAGGCGCGTAATTCGCTCAGGCAAAGTACTCAGGTGATTATGGTGCGCGTAAAGCACCTGCAACCTTTTCAGGCGATCGATGCGATCGGGCAATGCAGTGAGTTGGTTGTTGGCCACAGCCAGATGGCTGAGCTTCCGAAGTTTGATGACCGACTTCGGTAACGTTACAAATTGATTGTAGTATAAGTCAAGTACTTGCAAGCGACGCAACTTGCGCAGTCCGCGAGGCAGGGCGGCGAGATCACAGCCGTAAAAATTCAGGTCATTTACACTACGCAGCCGGCGAAAGCTGCGGTTGCTGAGGGCGAGCTCTTTGTTTCCGCCCATCCACAAGCTTTCCAGCCGCTTGCACGACCGAGCTGCATCGGGAACGTCCGTCAAGCCATTGGTATGCAGATTCAGGATTTTGAGCGACTTATTTTTGGTGAGTTCGAGCCGATCGGGATCAATCTGATTCATGCGGAGATCCAAATTTTTCAGCTTCGGTAGCCGGGCCATGTCCAGTTTTAGCGAAGTCAGTTTGTTCTCGTGTAAGTCGAGTACTTCCAGGTTCGGGAATCGATAAATCAAGTCGTAAGGAGCTTCGGTGAGTTCCAATTGGTTAAAGTGAAGGCCCTTTATTTTCAGCGTGTCCAACTCGGTGCGGGCTGCTTCCAGGGTGGCAATGAGGCTGTCGCCGCTGCGTACTTTGCGGGGCGCAACCGGGCGCCCTACCGAGAACATCCCCGAAAAGGTAAACTTTTTCCCTCCGCTTTCTTTTAATTCCCACTCTTGCAGAGATATTGGGAGATTCGTGTTGAGGATAGCTTGTAAAGAATCGTGTGCAACTTTTGCACCAAAAATACCGTAAAGCAGCAGATCTATTTTGCCCGATTCATTGACGTAGACAGTGTAGCTTAGCGCATAGTTTGTCAGACTGCTTTTGCTTACCGTTGCTTTGATAATTTTTATCAGGCTTTCGTTGAAAGCCTGCCTCCCTACTCCGTCCGGTATTATACCGGGATAGTCTTTGGCAAGTTGCTGGGTAGACATTGCACCGTTTTTCAGGTCTTCATGTGACATGACTTTTGGCTGTGCCTGTAATGTCCCGCATGTCAACAGAGCGAATAGTAGAAGGAGGTTCTTCATAATCAGGCTGATTTAGGTAGATGTGCTTTTTTGCAAATATAACTAAACAACTAGTTTTTAAATGAATTATTTTACAACCACGATTTTTTAATATCATGCGGTCGTCCTTGCTTCCTGAAATACTATGAAAAAGAAAAACAATCCCCAAAAGGCAAAGCTCACCCTGGTGCTGTTCATCCTGCTGCTGCTGGCGGGAGTTTTGAACCTGCTCCTGCTATTATTGAGAAATGATTTTTACAGAGGTTTTCATCCTACCGGAAATTATCTGACGTTAGCTGCCAATGTACTGTTTGTACTTTCCAGCATGGCGGGGATTGCCATTACACTTTCCAATATGCGGGAGAAGCCTTAATTTATTTATAAGGCAATTAGAGAAGGGGCGTGAAACCACGCCGGAAATACATTCATCGTATGACCATCACCGATCCACGTAAGTTTCTCCGTTTCCGCTCGGGATAGTACTCGCTGCCATAGGTAATGACGTAGGGATAAGCGCCCGGCTGTACTTTCAGGTTCCTGTAAGTACCATCCCACTTCTCCTCGATGTTATCGGCGGCGTAGATCACCTCGCCCCAGCGATTGTAGATTTTTATTTCAAAATCCACAAAATAGAGGCCAAACACGTCAAGCAAATCGTTGTTGCCGTCGCCGTTGGGCGTGAAGGCATCAGGTACGTAAATTTCCGGTTCGCAGCGGTCCACTACCAGAGTGGTATCGGATAGTGAGCAGCCTTCTTTATTGGTGGCGATCACGCTGTACAGTCCCAAACGGGTGACTGTAATACGACTGGTGGTATCACCCGTCTCGGGCCAGAAGTAACTTTGGTTGGAGCCCCCCCGAGTATCCAGCACGGCGGTGCCATTCTCGGGCGTACAAAGTGGTGATTCAGGGGCTAGTTCCAGCTTGGGTGATGGCAGGAACACCAGCCGCACGGTATCACGCCCACTGCAACCAGCCAAAGTCGCCGTGACGGTATAAGTACCTGTGAAGCGGGGATTGATACTGGCCGTTGTCTGGCCGTTTGACCATTGGTAGGTCGCCTCGCTGATTGTTCCGGCTATCAGGCGGAAATCAGGATCGTAGCATAGCGTCGTGTCTGGCCCGAGCCGGACATTCGGCGCGGCCTTCACGTTCACGACGCGGTCGTCGGAGGCGACACAGCCATCTCTGGAAACAAAATAGGTCAGGCGTCTTTGTCCCAATGAAGTGTCCGTTGGAGTGAATAGTCCCAGTGAATCAACGCCTGGTCCGCGCCAGAAGCCGTTGGCGGGTGTTGCACCCGTAAGCCGTTGCGGCCGTTGATTGGCACAGAAATCCAACGGACTACCCGCTTCCACTTCGGGTTTTGGACTGAATTTTACCTGTACGTCGTCGGTGCCGTTGCAGCCATTTTCGGCGTTGGTGACGGTCAGGGTGTAAGTACCTGCTTCCCTGACAACCAGTGTCCGCGTAGTCGTGCCGTCGCTCCATAGGTACTGGTTGCCCGCAAAGTCGTTGGCTCTGGGGGAAAGCTGAATGGTATCGCCGATGCACTTGCCGCGATCGGGGCCGAGCAGAGCAAGATTATCTTTATCCAGACCTACTTTTATACCTGTTTGCGAGAAGGTGCAACCGCCCGCATCGGACGCTTCAAAACTATATGTTCCGGCCTGCAAATTAGTCGCGGTTTGGGAAGTACTCACTACTTGACCCGAGGCATCCAGCCAGCGAAAAGTGGTGGGTTGTCCACCCGTAATATTGAGGCTGATGGAACCGGAATCGGGTTGGGTGCAGGCGGCGTTATTCGCTACGGGACTGATCCGCAAAGGATTCGCCGCGGATCGCAATGCGAAGGCTGTATCAGTAGTACAGGCCAGTGGATTGCCGCTGACGCGAAGCCGATAGCTTCCCTCGCGGAGTCCGGTAAGCTGCGCCGTGTTGCCGAGCGTGGTACTGTCGGCGCTCAGCCAGGCGTAGTTGTATTGGCCCGTTGGACTAATTGACGTCACCTGTATTCTGCCATCCGCTGTGGTGCAGCCCGTGGGCGGTGTGAGGTCAGCACGCAGCCGGGCGCGGGGGCGCGCCACGACCTGAATCGTATCCTCATTATAGCAATCGTTACCATTCTTGACTTCCACGAAATACGTCCCGGCTTGCCTTACGGTAATGTCGCGGGTGTTGTCGCCCGTGCTCCACTTAAATTCACGCCAGGTTTGGCCGGGGGCGGAAAGTACAATGGTGCTATCGTTGCAAACAGTGGTATCCGGCCCCAGGGAGAAGGGCGGCGGACGGCGGATGGTCAGCTCCACGGTGTCGGCGCTGAAGCAAACACCCTGCGGACCATTGGCGGCGATGGCTACATACTGCCCGGTCTGGGTGGCGTTGAATATTTTTTCGCGGCCCACGGGGCGACCGTTGAAAAGCCAAACGAATAGCTCGGCGTCCACATTGGCATTGAGTTGAATACTATTGCGGCATTCATCCTGATCCGGTCCGAGGTCAATGGCTTTGGGAGTTTCAAATATTTCGACTTCCTGAAAAAACGTCGTGTCCTTACACTCATTCACTGCCCGCAGACTAACGCGGTATATACCCGGTTGGTTGTAGGTATGCGAAACCTGCGTCTGTTTGCCATTGACGGGTGCACTGCCATCGCCAAAATTCCAGGTGTAGGTATCTTTTATAGGATCGCAGAGCGGGCTGGCCTGGAACTGCGTGGGCGCTCCCGTACAGAAGCCGTCAGCCTGAAATCCGGGGCCATCATTCTGCTGAGTGAAGTTTTGCACCAGGCTGGGCAGGCCGAGATTACTCTTCTTGCCACCCAGGCTTACGCCCTCCAGCTCGTACTCGATAGCGCTGACCGAATTATTCTCTGGTTCGCCGATGACGGCCAGATATTCACTGCCATCTACGGCCATGTAAATCCTGCCATCTGAACCAATTTGTAAAGCTCCAAATTTCTGGGCCTTAGTACTATCTATCAGAATTCTGGAATCAGCAATCAGCGTTGAGTCGCCAAGCGTCAGATCGTATTGTACTAGTTTGGAGGCGGTCGTACTGCCGTCACCCTGATACGTGACGTACATTTTTTCGCCGCTGGGCGAGAACTCAATCCCGTAGGCTTTGGGCGGGGCGGGACCAAGGTCAATGGTACGTTCGTAAGCCATTTCGCCCGTGGAGTCCGAGAAAGTAAAGATTTCGACGTAGTTGCGCGGTGGACCGGGGACAATCACCGCCAGGCGCCGCTCGCCCGTGGTACTATCGGCAGGGGAGAACTTCATGTACCCCTCGCCTTTGTCCTTCGTGTCGTGGGCCATGCCGAGGTCGAAGCTTTTTTCTTCCGTCAGGCCGCCTGCCGTAGCGTGATATACGCGGAAAGTATTATTGCCAAAATCGTGGGATACGACCCAATAGGTACTGTCGCGATCATTGCGGACAGAAGCGATGCGCTCGGTTGTGGTGCGCTCAAGTACCGTGTTTTGCTCTACGATAGCTCCCTTGCCGTTTTCACGGCGCATATCCACTACACTGATAGTAAGAGCCTTCGTGGAATCGTTGATGTCGGTAGTTGTGAAAATATTGTACAGATATTCACAGCCTTTACAAGTTGGCTGCGGAACGATGAGGGCCGACTGGGTGGAATTCTTGCTGCCTTTCAGCGGCTTACAGGAGTCGGCAAGACATTTCATCTCGGCCCCGTCTTTATCATAGACTTTTATCCCATCGGTATAGAAGAGCAGCTCACCCTTTGAGTTGGCAATAGAAGAAGTTCCTTCCGGTGTAGCCAACGATCCGTCGGTGATGGCGGTAGGGGTGCCGTTCGCAAAATCCAGCCCGGCGTTGGCTCCAAAAAACCACTTAGCTCCCTGTTGTTGAGAGGGTTCCAGGCATATCTTGACGTTAACCCGATCCTGAATCTTACAGCCATTAGGCAAAATTACCTCTACCGAATAGCAGCCCGAGCTGTCGATTTCCAAAGCCTGTGTCGTGTCGCCCTTAGGATACCAGATGTACTTCGCACCCGCCGGCCCCTGACCACCCGCGTAAGGATCAAGAGTGATGGTTTGGCCGGGGCAGATGGTCGTGTCGGTTTTCCATTGGTTAAAGGAAGGTGGAAGCTCTCCCACATTAATTACTTGGCTCACGGTTTCAGTCTCGCCACTGGCCAGCGTGCGTATCAGGGTCACGGTATAAGCGCCGGGGGTCTGATAGGCGTGGCCCGTATTTCGAGTAGTGTCGGTATTATCGTCACTGGCACCGTCACCAAAGTTCCACTGCCACGCTACTGAAGTACTTAGCGTATCGCTAAAGGTCGTGACGTCGTCCTCACACTCAGGATTGAGCATGCACTGGTTTTTCACCACGAACTGCGCTTGGGCAAAACCCGCCGTTCCGAACAAGAAAATGCCCAGTATCCAAAAAAATCGCTTATGTCTATTATAAATCAACCTCATCCTTCGTTACTAACTCGCAATCCTGCCCGCTTTTTTAGCGGCGGCATTGTTTTAACGAAAAAAAAATCTTTAAATTTCACGCCATTTTTTTTGATAAAAAAGACCGGCTTTTCCTACTGATTACGCAAAATGAGGTTTATTTGTTGAAATAAGAATAAAATTCTCTTACTTCACTGACTTTTGGACGAATGATTGCGGCAGACGAACTACTATGATGAAGAAAATACTCCTCTTATCTTTTTTGCTGCTCAGTGGCCTTCGGGGCTGGTGTCAGGATCCCCAGTTTTCTCAGTTCTATGCCAATCCACTGTATCTGAACCCGGCCCTGGCGGGGGGCGCGCTGGCTCCGCGCCTGACGGTCAACTACCGCAATCAATGGCCCGCACTGTCGGCTAACTTTGTCACCAGTTCGTTCGGGATCGACAATTATTTCTCTCGTTTTAACAGTGGCGTTGGACTTTATGTACTAATGGATAGCCAGGGGCTGGGCAACCTGAAATCCACCGAGGTTGGAGCGCAGTATTCGTATCAACTGCAACTTAATGATGTTACTTCCCTTCGCTTCGGCCTGCAGGGGGCTTACGCCACCCGCACGCTCGATTATTTCGGCCTTACTTTCGGGGATCAGTACAGCAACACGGGCTACAATGGTAATCCTACGCAGGAACCGCTTGTGCAAAATGGTATCCCGCAGGTTTCCTACGCTGATTTTTCTACGGGTACCATGATCTATTCCGACTGGTACTGGGCGGGTATCTCCGTGCATCACCTCAACCGCCCCAATCAGTCGTTTGGCGGCTTGGAATCTGCTCCGCTGCCTATGAAAGTTAGTTTTCAGGGAGGCTTGCGAATTCCGTTCGCGGGCTATACCTATCTAGGTAACGAAATCGACCGCGAGAAAACCATTTCGCCCGCTATTCTTTACAAGAAGCAAGGCAAGTTCGACCAATTGGACCTGGGAATGTACATGACTTACTCGCCACTGGTACTTGGTGCCTGGTATCGCGGAATTCCCGTTAAAAAGTATGCCGAAAACATCAATAACCACGAGTCGCTGATATTTTTGGCGGGCTATCGGCAGGATAAGTTTTCCCTAGGCTATAGCTACGACGCTACTATCTCGACGCTGGGCCTCGGCAGCGGCGGGGCGCACGAAATCTCCCTTTCCTATATTTTTGAGCCCCTAGAAGGCAAGAAACGCACCAGGCGGAGAAGCAAGGAATTGTCTTGCCCAAAATTCTAGCCAAATAATCAAATCCAAATAGATAAAACCTTATTATCCAACTAATTACAAGCAAATAATTGTGAAATACTACCGCCCTAGTTTACTGATTTTTTTTCTTTCTGCCATTCTTGTTTCCAGCGCAACTGCAGGTTCCTTTGCCCCCCCAAAAAAAGAGTACTATGAGCTGAAAATATATCATGTACATGGGCCACAGATGGCTCTGATGGATGCTTATTTGCAAAATGCGTATCTGCCCGCTGCTCACCGGGCAGGAATCAAAAATGTGGGTGTTTTCAAAGCACTGGATAACGATTCGCTGCTGTATGTGTTGACGCCATTTCAGTCGCTTGATCAGTTGGCCGGGCTTTCGCAAAAGTTGGATAAGGACAAGGAGTACCTGTCAGTAGGTAAAAACTACATCGACTCCCCTTTGAAAGAACCTGCTTACCAGCGTTTTGAGACAGTGATTCTGGAAGCTTTCGAGCAGATGCCCGTCCACGCCAAATCTGGCCTGACCGTGCCGATGAGCGAGCGGGTCTATGAATTGCGTGACTACGAGAGTTCATCCGAAAAGCGTTATCTGAACAAAGTAAAAATGTTCAATGACGGCGGTGAGATCGAAATATTTAAGAATTTGGGTTTCAACCCTGTGTTTTTTGCCAAGGTCATCGCGGGGAGTCATATGCCCAATCTCATGTACCTGATTACCTTCTCTGATAAAGCCTCACGCGATGCGCACTGGAAAGCCTTTGGAGCCGATGCCGATTGGGGCAAACTCAAAACAATGCCCGAGTATCAGGAAAACACTTCGAAGACCGGAGGAAAGTTCGTGCGCCCGACGAATTATTCGGATATCTAGAACCTAAAATAAGGATTAAGTACTTTAATAGGCAGGCCATTTAGCTTCAAAATAAATGACCTGCCTATTAAAGTACTTATAACTCACGCCCTGATTTGCTGGGTCGCTAAATAACCGGATGCCGCTTGAATTCCTGAGTTCGGTCAAAAAGGTAGCGATACGTGATGTGCTTCTTGGCGATCGTACCGCCCAGCATTTTGGCGAAGTTGATCATCTTGGGGTTGAAATCCCCGATCCAGTTGAGTTCCAGGTCGGTGTACTGGTAACCGGGTCGCCAGGCTACTTTAGAATAGGCCAAGGCAATCGCTGACTCGATGCCTTTCTTCTGAAACTCGGGAATGACGCCAAAGATGACGCCAAAAGCTTTGTGATTCGTCTTCATCAGCTTGTGGTAAAGAAATTTCAGTTTCCCGAGCCAGTCTAGTTTACCATTGACGTGCTTAAAAATCTGATTCAGCTCCGGTAGCATAATAAAAAAGGACATAGGCTGATCTTCGAAGTACCCAAACCACATCAATTCCTCCTCCAGAATCGGCTTCATACGTTCCATCAGTCCGCGAGCCTGCTCCACGCTCATTTCGCTTGTTCGCTGATTTGCAGCCCAGGCCTTATTATAGATGATGCGAAAATCTTCGGCAAACTTTTCCAGTTCGTTTTTCTTCACGTGCCGGAAATCATAGCCGGGTGTGACGTAAATCCTCTCGGCCCGCTGGAAAACGGCCGGGTGCAAGAGCGGTCGAACTACTTCTTCCCGCATGGGCAGATAGTAGGTATACTGTTCGATGTAATTCTGGAAACCGTACTTTTCGAATAAATCCCGGTAGTAGGGCATGTGATAATCCATGCCGTAGGTGGGCTCTTTTTCGTAGCCTTCCACCAGTAAGCCCCAGTGGCTGTCGCGCTCGCCGAAATTAATCGGCCCGTCCATGGCCTCCATCCCGCGTTCGGCCAGCCAGTCGCGGCAAGTGTCGAAAAGAAGCGCGGCGACGCGGGCATCGTTGGCACATTCGAAGAAACCCATCCCGCCTGTGGGCTGCTCGTTACCTTCGTGGACGGTTTTTTTGTTGATAAAAGCCGCCACGCGTCCCACTGTCTGTTCACTATGGTCTACTACTAGCCAGCGGGTACATTCGCCATGCTGAAAAAGTTTATTTTTTTTAGGATTGAATATATCCTCAATGTCTGTATCCAGCGGACGAATCCAGTAGGGATTTTTGCGATAAATCCGCACCGGAAGTTGCAGGAATTCGTTCTGCCGGAACGGGTCGTCGCCGACTTCTAAGAGTTTCATTCAGGCCAATTTTGAATGCGTGATTGAAAGAATAATAGAATAAAGATACCCGCGAAGATAGAGCAAATGCGTGTACTACGAGAGTTGAATAAAATCTGAGTGCAAATTTCGGCGGCTAATTCCCTATTTTTGCGCTACTCTTAAAAAGTAGTTGATCACTGAAGACCAGTATTTGGCATTGTCGACTTCTCCACTTTCAACTCTCCACTAAAAAGTGTCGCTCAAAATATACAACACCCTCACCCGTCAGAAGGACATTTTTGAACCCTTAGCACCGCCCTATGTGGGTATGTACGTATGCGGACCGACGGTATACAACAACGCTCACCTTGGCAACGTGCGCACATTTATGACTTTCGATTTGCTGTTTCGGTATCTGACGCACCTTGGTTATAAGGTGCGTTATGTCCGTAATATCACCGATGTGGGTCACTTGGTGGGTGACGGCGACGAAGGCGAGGACAAAATCGGCCGAATGGCGAAGCTAGAGCAATTGGAGCCGATGGAAATCGTGCAGCGCTATACCAATGACTTTCATCGAGTCATGGAGGATTTTAACATCTTGCCGCCGAGTATCGAACCCACGGCTACCGGCCACCTCATCGAGCAGATAGAGGCGGTGCAGGATCTAATAAAAAAAGGTCTGGCTTACGAGTCAAACGGATCAGTCTATTTTGATATTAACGCCTATAACGAAGCTGGCAACGACTACGGTAAGCTGTCGGGCCGGATTTTGGAAGATTTGCTGAACGAAACACGTGAGCTGGATGGGCAGTCCGAAAAGCGCAATCCGCTGGATTTTGCGATTTGGAAAAATGCTTCGCCCGAACACCTCATGCAGTGGAATTCGCCTTGGGGCCGGGGTTTTCCAGGCTGGCATCTTGAATGTACCTGTATGAGCGCCAAGTATCTGGGCAACCAGTTTGACATCCATGGCGGTGGGATGGACCTGAAATTTCCGCACCACGAATGCGAAATTGCGCAGGGCAAGGGGCTGACAGGTACAGATCCTGTCCGCTACTGGATGCACACGAATATGTTGACGGTCAACGGCCAGAAGATGTCGAAGTCGTTGGGTAATTCCTTTTTGCCCGCCCAGCTATTCAGTGGTGATCACGAACTGCTCGACCAGGCGTATAGCCCGATGACGGTACGGTTTTTCATGCTTCAAAGCCAGTACCGCAGTACTTTGGACTTCTCGAACGAGGCCCTGAAAGCCGCTCAAAAAGGTTTTAAGAGACTGGCCAACGGCCTGCGCGTGTTAAAGTCTTTGGAATACGTGGCCGAAGAAGGCGTTGATTTCGACGAGAAGAAGCGCGATGATATCGAGAAATCATTACAAGGATTCTACGACGGCATGAACGACGACCTGAATACTTCCGTGGCTATTGCGCATCTTTTTAATTTGTTGAAGTACGTCAATATGATCTACATGAACCAGTTGAAGGCGGCGGCTCTGGGCGAGGAACTATTCAACAAGCTGAAAGAAAACTTCGTGACGTTTTTCGAGAATGTGCTGGGTCTGCAGGAAGAAACCGCCGAAGGCACCGCTGTACTGGCCGGAATGCTGAACCTCTATCGTGAATACAAATCCGCTCAGCAGTACGACAAGGTCGATGAAGTACGTTCGTATTTCAAAAACCAGGGTTTGGTAATTCGGGACATGAAACACCGGATCGATTGGGCTTACGAGGAATAAGGCGTTTCATTTCAAATTAAAGATTTTTATAAAAAATATTCTGTCAATGAAACTACGGTATCGTTTTTCGATTCGCTCCTTTGTTCTCTTTTTTGGCATACTTGGTGTTGTATATTCCTGCAATACCAAAGATTCCTCCGAGCAAACTTCCCAACAATCCATCCAGATGGTACCCGCCCCGACCTTCAACGCCGACTCGGCCTATGCCTTTGTGGAACAACAGGTGGCTTTCGGGCCGCGCGTGCCCAATACAAAGGCACATGTGGCAACGGGTGATTATCTGGTAAAGACTTTGGAACAGTATGGCTTTGCGGTGACGGAACAGAAATTCACGGCCACGACTTACGATGGCCAAAAACTCGCCGCCCGCAACATCATCGGTAGTTACCAGCCGCAGGCCGCCAAGCGCATCATGCTGGCATCGCACTGGGACTCCCGGCCTTATTCCGATCAGGACTCTACGCGCAAAACGTTACCTGTTATGGGGGCTAACGATGGGGCGAGCGGTGTGGGCATTCTGCTGGAAATAGCACGGGTTTTGCACGAAAGTCAAAACAAACCAGACGTGGGCGTGGACATTGTTCTCTTCGACGTAGAAGACTGGGGTACTTCCGTTCAGATTGAAGGCGACCCATACTCGGGCTTTGCCCTGGGTTCACAACATTGGGCCGCTAACAAGCACACTCCCGGCTATTCGGCTTATTTCGGCGTTTTGCTGGATATGGTAGGAGCAAAAGGAGCCACCTTCCTGAAAGAGGGATTCTCGACCCAACGTGCCAACGAAGTGGTGCGCACAGTCTGGAATACGGCCAGCCAACTCGGGTACAGTAACTATTTTATCGACCAGCAAGGACCGTCCATTACCGACGACCATCTTCCGGTCAATGATGTAGCAAAAATCCCCATGATTGATATTATCCACACGCGGATGAACGACCCCAGCCGCACTTTCTTTGATGATTGGCATACTACGGGTGACGATATGAAAAATATCGACCCAAATACCCTGAAAGCCGTAGGGCAGACACTGATTCAGGTACTTTATAACGAGGGGCAACCGACTACTTGAATAACGGGTTATGAACGATAAGTTGAGAATTTTCAAATGCGGACTACTGTGCTTCGCCTTGCTCGGATTGATGGCAGGTTGTTCGTCGGCACCAGAAAAGTTGGGGCAGTTGGATTTGGTGAAGTGGCGACAGGACCGGAGTGCCTGCGAAGGGATTCGTCCGACGCTGGTGAAGGATTTCAAGATTGAGCAGGCAAACCTGATGGGCAAGTTTGCCGATGAGGTAGGAGAAATGCTGGGAAAGCCGGACATTCACCAGCTAGGATCACGGAATCAGAAGTTTTATGTGTATTTTTTGGAGAAAGGTCCACAGTGTGAAGACATCACTAAACCGTCTCCGGCGCTCAAAGTGATTCTCAGGTTTAACGCTGTCGGGCTACTGTCGGAGATTACCTACCAGAATGATTTACCGGAATAAATAAGACCCGCTTCACACAAAAAACTTCTTCCTTAAAATCATTTCTTCTACCACTTCCGGCACCAGGTAGCGAATGGAACGCCCGTTCCGTAAACTTTCGCGGATATATGTTGCCGAAATATCCAGTAAAGGCGCGGCTATGAAAGATACCTGCGGATGGTTGCCAAAATTGTGGGCCACCGCATTGGGTCTTGGATAAACGTACAACCCTACATATTCCAGAATTTTCTCGTGGTTCTTCCAGTTAGGAAATTGTGCCAGATTATCTTCCCCCATAATGAGCCTGAACTCATGCTGAGGGTACTTTTCCAGCAGCCGGATGAGCGTGTCGATAGTATAGCTGGGCCTGGTAAGATGAAATTCAAAGTCGGTGGCTTTTAACCGGGAATTGTCGGCGATGGCTCGTTCAACCATATCGAAACGGTCGAATTCGTGCAGCAGACTTTTGTTTTTCTTGAAGGGATTCTGCGGGCTTACCACAAACCAGACTTGCTCTAAGTCCGTGGCGGTTGCCATCGTGTTGGCGATGATCAGATGGCCAACGTGGATGGGGTTGAAGGAACCAAAAAATAACCCGATTTTCATAGCGTGAATGCTTCTACCAGCCGCTCGGCCTTGCGGAGGGTTGCTTCCAGATCATCGTTGACCAGTACTTCGTCGAATTCTTTTTCAAAACTCGATTCGTAACGAACTTTGGCCATCCTTACAGCCATCGTTGCTTCGGTTTCAGTGCCCCGGAAATTAAGTCGGCGCTTGATTTCTTCTTCGGAAGAAACTTTCACAAATACCGCCATGGCGCGATCGCCGTAGGCTTCTTTAAGTTTCAAGCCGCCTTTTACATCTACATCAAAGAGCACGTGCTTGCCTTCGTCCCATAGGCGTTCGATCTCTTCTTTGAGCGTTCCATAATAGTTTCCGGCGTAGACCTCCTCCCACTCGGCAAATCCTTTGGCGGCAATCTTCTCACGAAATTCCTTGACCGATAGAAAATAATAGTCACGGCCATCTACCTCATAATCGCGGCGGGGGCGAGTACAGGCGGAAACGGAGAAGGCAAGTTTTTGGGGAAAAGTATCGAGAAGGTGCCGGACGATGGTCGTTTTACCCGAGCCGGAGGGGGCGGAAAAAATGAGGAGTTTTCCTTCCACCTTCTACTAATTATTGAGTTGTGCTTTAATAGCGGCCACCAGTTTTTCGGGGCATGGGCGGCGCTCTACTTTATTATGGAGAGATTCTTTGATACACTTCTCGAGATGGTACGTTTTAATGCAGGGCATACACTTGTCCATGTTCAGGCGGAAATGCTCCTTGTCTTCGGCGTTGGCCTCACCGTCCAATATCATTTGGATCATTTTCATGCATTCAGCATGATTCTCGCACTCTTGCTTGATGGGCTGCGCCAGTTTGGCCTCGGTTGTTTTAGATGATACATTCATCGCGGAATCGGGTAATCGTAAAACCAGTGGTAGTGATACAGTTGCCCCTATAACCGAAAGCCTCGCAAAAAAAGTTTCAGTCTTTATGCATCATATCCCATTGAATCGGCGTAGTCACGCAATTTTTCTTTCAAAAGATTGCGGGCGCGGTGTAGCCGTGAACGAACTGTGCCGATCGGTATGTCCAGGATTTTGGCCATTTCTTCGTAAGTGAAGCCCTCAATATCACAAAGAATAATAACCGTTCGAAAATCTACCGGCAGTGCGTTCAGGGCATTAGCTACCTCGTCGCCGATCATGTCCTGTACTGAATCGGTGCGTAAGTCCACGGTATGAGAAGCGTCCGCATCCTCAGAATTATAGGTAGTTTCTACTTCCTGATAATCAACCTTGGAAGGCTGCTTGCTTTTCTTCCGGTAGTCGTTTATAAAGCTGTTTTTCAGAATTCGGAACAACCATGCCTTGGCGTTGGTACCCTGTTCAAAGGAGGTAATAAAACGGAAGGCTTTCAAATACGTGTCCTGCACCAGATCGTTGGCATCGTCCTCGTCGGTGGTGAGCCGGTAGGCGAAATTGTACATCGAGTCTATGTGCGGCATAAATTCACGATTGAAGATATCGTGCTTCTGCGTGTCCGTGTAAACTTTCTTTTTAGGTGCTTCTGACATGATGGCTGGCATAGAATTGCACAATTTACGAATTTTAGAAATAGAGCCAAACGTAACCTGCCAATGCTTGACGAACGGTCTCCTGAATCGATCAGTAGCAATTTATCATGGTGCAGGGTAAGAGGGTAATTAAAGCTACCAACCCGGAAACCGGGAAATGGTTTTCTGATAAAGGGCAAACTGGACTTATACAACTATCAAAATTCGCGCCAGCCCTCGGAAAGACAGCCAAAATGTCAGCGGGCGGAGGAGGCTATCGCTTTGAAAACAGCTGAATAATTACAATAAGTAAAGTTGTAAAAGCCACACTTGCCACGATGCGCAACAGCGTGTAGCCGAGCATGCCGAAATGACTCATCTCAATAAAAAACAGCGTAGCATGGTGGAGTATAACCAGTGGCAACAAGTATGTCAGGAAAGTACCTATGCCCAGTTCGCCCAGGGTAATCTCCACGCGGTCGGTCGCACCCTTTGCTTCCAGCTGAATGTCGACCCAGAAGGGTTTTAAATAGGCTACCAGTAACGTAGCGGCAGCGTGCAAGCCCAGAGTATTGTAGAAAACATCCACCACCAGGCCCGTCAGAAACCCCAAAATGAGTAAAAATGTGCGGTTTACCTCAGCAGGTAACAGGAGGATAGCGCCAATGTAAACGAAGCAGAATGCATAATTAAACAGCACGATGTTACGCGTAATGAGGATTTGCAAAAGCACGTAAAATGCAAACCATAATGAATAGCGTATGATTTCACCCAGGCTCATCGGCGTTCTTCTTCTAAAGGTTGCTGTAGAGCATCCTGTTCGGGTTTAAGACGGTTAAGTACTACGTAAACGTAAGAGAGGTTGCTGAAATCGGTTGCCACGTTGAGGTCGATGTCGTAAAAAGTTTGGTCTGGCCTGATCCTGACGCTCCTGACTGTACCCACCATAATACCCGGCGGAAAAACAGAGTTGAAGTTGGAAGTAACTGCCGAGTCGCCCTTGATCACTTTCTTGTAGCGCGATACATCCATCATCGAAACTACCGTCGGATCCTTGCTCTGCCAGCGAACTGGGCCGATCTCGTCGCTGCGCACCAAACGCGACGATACCATGAACTGTGAATGCAAAATGGAGGTCACAACCGAAAACTGCTCGGAGCAGGAACGCACTTTGCCCACTACGCCCGTGGCCGATATTACACCCATGCCGGGTTTGATTCCATCTCTGGTACCTTTGTCAATCGTGATGTAATTATTGGCACGACTGGTTTCGACCATGATGGCTTTGCCAACTACAAACTCGAAGCGGTTGGCAAACAGCGAGTCAGGATTATAAGCCGCGGGAGCATCCATCGGTCTGCCCTCCTGCAATCGTGCCACCAGGGCATTGAGTTTTACATTCTCCTGGGCCAGATTTTCGTTGATATCGCGCAGTCGGGTATATTCCCGAATGGAGTTGGATACCGTCAGTAGTTTGGCCACGTAGTAGTTCGACGTGTTGAAGTACGTGGCTCCCCAATAGGAATTGCTCTGGACGAGCAGCCAAAAGCTGAACACTTCCAGGAGGACAAAAAATATAAAATTGCGGTTCCGGGAGAAGAACTCGACGAGTTGCAGCATGAGCCGGTAAAAAGCTTGGCAGCCGAAAAATTATTTCTAGGTAATCAGAACCGGCTTGTAAAGTTCAAGGTTTTTCAGCACATCACCTGTACCGACAACCACGGCCCGCAATGGCTCATCGGCCACGTGGATGGGTAATTTGGTCTTGGCTGCCAGCCGTCGGTCCAAACCGTGCAACAGAGCCCCTCCGCCAGTCAGGTGGATACCGTTCCGATAGATATCGGCTGACAACTCGGGCGGGGAGATTTCCAGAGCTTTCATTACGGCCTCTTCAATCTTGGAAATAGACTTATCGAGCGCGTAGGCGATTTCACTATAGGTTACCTTGATTTCCTTGGGAATGCCGGTCATCAAGTCACGGCCCCGGATTTGATAATCTTCGGGCGGCGCGTCAAGTTCGGGTAAGGCTGAACCAATGGCGATTTTAATCATCTCGGCCGAACGCTCGCCAATGAGCAAATTGTGCTCGCGACGCATATAATCGACGATGTCGCGGGTGAACACATCTCCGGCAATACGTACCGACTGTTCGCAAACGATGCCCGAAAGAGCGATCACGGCAATTTCAGTGGTACCCCCGCCAATGTCCACGATCATTACACCGTTGGGCTGGGTAATGTCGATACCAATGCCAATGGCAGCGGCAATCGGTTCGTGCACCATATATACTTCCTTGGCGCCGGCATGTTCGGCAGAATCTTTCACCGCGCGCTTTTCCACTTCGGTAATACCCGAGGGAATACAAATCACCATGCGGTGAGAAGGAGTGAAGAAACTGCGGCCAGAGTCGATCATTTTGATCATGCCCCGGATCATCATTTCAGCCGCTGTAAAGTCCGCGATCACACCATCTTTGAGCGGCCTTATCGTCTTGATGTTCTCGTTTGTCTTTTCGTGCATTTGCATGGCCGTATGACCAATCGCCAGCACCTTACCCGTCGCCTTGTCGATCGCAATGATCGAAGGCTCATCCACTACCACTTCGTCTTTGCTGATTATTAGAGTATTTGCCGTACCCAAATCTATCGCAATATCACTCGTCAAAAAGTCAAACAATCCCATGTTTTGTCCGTAAAAAATCAGCTTTTGGTTAGAAGTCCGCAAAATTAGTGATTATTAGCCACAAACAAAGGTCTTTGTGTAAATAACCCAAGTGCCTATTTTTCAGGCGCGAGGTACTTGATAAATGGCTCTCATATCTACTTTTTTGCAAAAACGCTTACCTTTACGACCTATGGGAATCAGAGCATGGCTAAGCCGCCCGCTGGCGCACCACATCGTGAAAAAACAACGCCGCTGGATGGCGAATGGCCCAGCGGCACAGGCCGCCTGGCGGGAGCAGTTGGTGACCAAGGCCGCTGCCACGCGCTTTGGCAAAGACCATTTTTTTCAGGAAGTAAAAACCTACGAAGAATTCAAAGACGCTGTCCCCATCCGGGATTATGAGGATTTGAAGCCCTACGTGGAGCATATTCTGCACGGCGAACAGGACGTACTTTGGCCAGGCCAACCCGCGTATTTTGCCAAAACCTCCGGCACTACTTCGGGCGTAAAGTACATTCCCATCACTTCCGATTCGCTGCCCAACCACATCAATTCTGCCCGTGACGCATTGCTCAACTATGTCCACGAGACGGGCAAGGCAGAGTTTCTGGACAAAAAACTGATCTTTCTCTCCGGCAGCCCTGAGCTGGAAAAGAAGGCGGGTATCAATATAGGAAGGCTGTCGGGAATTGTAAATCATCACGTACCCGGCTACCTGCGTACCAACCAACTTCCGAGCTACGAAACAAACTGCATTGAGGATTGGGAAACGAAATTGGAACGCATCATCGACGAAACCATCGATCAGCCGATGTCGCTCATTTCGGGTATCCCGCCCTGGGTGCAAATGTACTTCGACCGCATCCGCGCCCGCACGGGCAAAGAGATTAAAGATGTTTTTCCTGATTTTTCGCTATTCGTTTATGGCGGCGTGAATTTCGAGCCCTACCGGGCCAAACTATACGAATCCATCGGTAAGCGCGTCGATTCAGTTGAAACCTATCCGGCTTCCGAAGGCTTTATCGCCTATCAGGACACGCAAACCGAAGAAGGTTTGTTGATGCTGCTTGACTCAGGAATTTTCTTTGAGTTCGTTCCCGTCGAAAGTTTTTTTGAAGAAAAACCAAAGCGGCTTTCTATCGCCGAGGTGGAAGTAGGCAAGAACTACGCAGTCATCATCAACAGTAATGCCGGACTATGGGGTTATTCTTTGGGAGATACGGTAAAATTCGTGTCTACCAATCCTTACCGGATTCTGGTCACGGGGCGCATTAAGCATTTTATTTCAGCTTTCGGTGAGCACGTTATTGGTGAAGAAATAGAGAAAGCCCTTCAATATGCCATGCAGCGGCACCCCGAGGTGGAGGTCACCGAATGCACCGTGGCTCCGATGGTAGGGCCGCCCGAAGGCGGGCTGCCCTACCATGAGTGGTTGATCGAATTTGCCACACCGCCTACTGACCTGCCTGGCTTTGCCAGAGACCTGGATAAACGCCTGACGGAGTTGAACGTGTACTACGACGACCTGATTTCGGGTTCTATATTGAAACCATTGATAATTACTTCCCTACCAAAAAATGCTTTTATCAATTATATGCGTTCGCAGGGAAAATTAGGTGGACAGAACAAGGTACCCCGGCTCTCGAATGACCGGAAGATTGCGGAGGGACTTGGGTCAATTTTAAATGAGTGATTGAGTGGATTAGTGAATGATAAAAAATTGGGTATAAGGAGGATTCTCCGAATCACTAATTCAAAATTAAAATGCATGAGTAAAAAACAAATCGCCTTGCTGGGCTCTACGGGTTCTATAGGTACTCAGACTTTGGACGTTATCGCCGCGCATCCCGACGCTTTTTCTGTCACGGTACTTACAGCGCAGAACAACGCCGATCTATTGATTGAGCAAGCAGCGCAGTTTCACCCGCAAGTCGTAGTGATTGGAGACGAAAGCCTGCGACCCAAGGTAGATTCCTTTCTTTCTCCTCTGGGTATCAAGGTGTATGCGGGCAAAGAAGCGCTGGCGTCGGTCGTAGAGTCGGACAACGTCGATATAGTTTTGACCGCATTAGTTGGCTATCCGGGTTTATTTCCCACGATGCGGGCCATTAAGGCAGGAAAAGATATTGCTTTGGCCAACAAAGAAACGCTCGTCGTGGCGGGCGAATTGATCGCTGATCTTGCCAGAAAAAATAAGGTAGCTATCCTGCCCGTGGACTCTGAGCATTCGGCTATATTTCAATGTTTGGTGGGCGAGAACCAAAATCCGATCGAGAAAATAATTCTGACGGCATCAGGTGGTCCTTTCCGGGGCAAAGACCGCGCTTTTTTGGCCAATGTCACTAAGGCGCAAGCTTTGAAACATCCCAACTGGGCAATGGGCGCTAAGATTACAATTGACTCCGCCACGTTGATGAATAAGGGACTGGAGGTAATCGAGGCCAAATGGCTTTTTGATCTTACGCCCGGGCAGATTGACGTCGTGGTGCATCCCCAAAGTATCATTCATTCGATGGTACAGTTTGAGGACGGCAGTATCAAAGCTCAAATGGGACTGCCCGACATGCGGTTGCCGATTCAGTATGCGTTAGGCTATCCGCATCGCTTGCGGGCCGATTTTCCCCGCTTCGATTTTACTAAGTACCCCTCTTTGACTTTTGAAAAACCCGATACCTCAACCTTCCGTAATCTGTCGCTGGCTTTTGAGGCGTTGGAAAAGGGTGGGAACCTACCCTGTATTATCAATGCCGCTAACGAAGTGGCGGTGGCTGCTTTCCTGAACGACGAAATCGGGTTTCTGGAAATATCGGATGTCATCGAAAGCTGTGCGGCGAAAGTCAGTTTCGTGAAAAAACCAGATTTTCAAGATTACGTAGAAAGTGATACTGAGGCGCGTCGCGTGGCGGCAGAACTAGTCCACGCGAATGTATGAGCCGCATCTTGCTGCTTAAATACCTGTCTGTTATTTTCTCAGCGGCACTCAAGTTCGTTGCCGGTCCACTCACGGGCCTTGCCCTCGGACTAACTTGGTATGAGGCCGCTTTGTGTTCAGCCGCAGGTATGATGGTCAGCGTGTTGACGTTTACCTACGTTGGTAAGGGGATACAAGTACTTATAAAACGTTGGCGTAAAACACCTTCAAAGCGATTCAGCAAGTCCAGCCGTCTGGCCGTACGTATCTGGAAACGTTTTGGCATCATCGGCATTGCCATTCTTACCCCCCTGCTTTTTACGCCCATCGGCGGGACAATCATCGCGGTGGCTTTTCGGGTACCAAGGCGCGAGATTTTTCTTTGGATGCTGATGAGTGGTCTATCGGTGGGAGCCGTCGTGAGCTTTGCGATGTATAAGCTTTATTTCCTGAAAGACTGGCTGGCTGGCTTTTTCTAATAGACAAAGTCTTTGAAATAAGCGAGTAAACATAGCCCATTAGCCGATTTTTGTCAAGGGTCAACTCTACTAACGGCTAACCGGCTTCTCGGATCGCTTGGATTTTTTCATGAAATCGCCCTGCGAAAAGTACTTCTCGATCAGGCAATACATCAATATGAAAAAATAGCGGCTTCCCATCTCCTTTATTTTCAGCTTCGATACGCCATACTTTCGGTTCGTCCAGCTATTGGGCACAATAGCGTAAGTATAGCCCCGTACGATAGCTTTCAAAGGTAGTTCAATGGTGAGGTTGAAATGTGGAGAAAGGAAGGGCCGAATCCCCTCGATAGTTTCGCGACGGTAAAGTTTGAAGGCATTTGTCGTGTCGTTATAGCTGATACCCATTACCACGCGCACGATGAAATTGGCGATACGATTGATGACTTTTTTTGTCATTGGGTAATCTATCACTTTGCCGCCTTTGGACCAGCGTGAACCGAACACGCAGTCGTAGTTGCCTTCCAGCATTTTAAAGTAGTACCTTACAAGATCTTCGGGGTCGTCAGACATGTCGGCCATAAAAATCGCCACGCAGTCGCCTTTGAATCGATCCAGGCCATACCGCACGGCGTAACCAAATCCATTGGGGCCAAGATTGGTGAAGTATACCAATTCCGGTATTTCTTCCGAAAGCTCGTCCAGTACCCGCAAAGTTCCGTCTTTTGAATTATCGTTGGTTACGCAGATTTCATGCGGCACGTGGTACTTTTTTAGGGTAGCGTGCAACGCTCGCAGCGTGTGAGATATGGATTCCTCTTCGTTGTAGGCCGGAATGACGACGCTTAATTTCATGCAGTATAAACTGGATTTGAATCGGCAAATTTGGGCATTCCAAGGGGAATTTCCTAGATGGATCGTTTTTCCGGTTGTCTGCATTAACGCTACCTTTGGCCGAAGCGTGCTATTCCCAACAAGCTAACTGCCCTATTATTTTACCCACAGAATGAAAAGATCCACTTCCTCTTCAAAAAAAGGCCATTCCGAAGACTTTTTTGGCGATTACCGAGACTTCTGGTGGAATGAAAGCTTTCTGAAATTATTAGCCAAGAGACTGCAATTGGACCAGTTCGGTAGTTTGCTGGATGTAGGATGTGGACAGTGCCACTGGAGTAAACTGCTGGTCGATTACCTTGGTACTTCAGAGGACGGCCGTACGCGCGTCGCCGGCGTGGACAATGACCGCAAATGGGCGAAAGGCAGCCGTCAGTTACGCGCTTACTTTGCAGAGAAAGAGGTAGAGTTTAAACTGAAAAAGGCCGATGCCGACGAGCTCCCTTACGATGATTCCACCTTCGACCTCGTTACCTGCCAGACGCTGCTGATTCATGTCCCTGACCCGACAGCGGTGATCGCCGAAATGAAACGTGTACTGCGTCCCGGTGGTACCATTCTCTGCGTGGAGCCCAACAACCTAGTCCAAAGCCTGACACGCAGTTCTATTTCCAGCAACGACCCCATCGATCAGGTGCTGGACCACGTCAAATACGCGCTGCTTTTCGAGCGGGGGAAGAAAAAGCTCGGCCAGGGCGATAACTCCCTCGGCGATCTGGTGCCGGGAATGCTGGCTCAGGCGGGTTTCGAGAATATTGATGTGCGGCTTTCCGATAAAGCCATTGCCATGTACCCGCCCTACGATACCCCCGAACAGCGGGCCACCATGCGCCAGTGGCGGCACGGTGACCGCTGGACGTCCGATGAGTACAGCGATTACGATTATTTTAGAGCCCTCGGACCGGAGTCGCTGGAATTTTACGAAAAGTATATCCGCAGATATGCTCACCTGGGCGAGCGTACCGAACGCTATATCGACTCTAACAAGTACCACTCGGCGGGTGGAGCAATGATGTACGTGGTGTCAGGAACGAAAATGAATGAATAGTAAAAAGACTATAAGGACGCCAATCAAACTACCAGGCTCTCCCATAATTGATCGACCATTTTTGCTGCACTTATCGACAAGTCAGCCGGTAGCAGATGCAACGGCAGATGTGGCTCGTAGGAAAGTGGGGGAGGAGCAATAGTAAAGTTGGTAGTTTTGGGATATACCAGAGCCAGACGCACTCTGCCCGAACCCGTAGCATATCGCTGACCGTATGCGTAAAGTTGGTAGAGGTCGCTCTGGGCCAGATTAGAAATTTGCGAGCCGTTTCCCTGTATCAGTTTCCATTTTGTGTCGATAATCCATACGTCCTCGTCCTGGCGCACGACTATGTCGGGCCGCAGGCGGTGCGCGGCTTCGCCCTGCGCGTCGTAAAGCAAATGGTGCGGCGACTCCTGTATACTCACCGTGTATTCGCCGGGCAGGTACTTTTTGAGACTTCGGGCTATGTAGTTTTCAAACAAAAACTGAGTTGGGAAGAGTAGGCCCGGCAAGAGATTGCGACCCTTACCGATTGCCGGGGCTTGTCCGCCCAGTAGCCATTCGGCCCACGGCCACAGCCAGGCATAGTTATGGAAAGTCCGGTTTTGGCGGCGTGCCTGTTGCAGGTCTTGCCGCCAATTTGGTGGCGCGGGAATTTCTTCCAGAAAAAATAAATACTGCCGTACCAAACGAGCGTGACTTCCAGAACGCAGGCATTGCAGACAAGCTTTGAGCAGGCGATTGGGGGCGTGGTCACGGGTTCGCTCGGCGAAGGTGACAGGCAGTCGCTCCGGGTGCGTTGCCAGAGCCAAGAGGGCGTTCTGGAGCCGTAATTTTCCTCTCACAAAGGACTGCTCCGCTTCCATAATCTGGTAGTCGGTTTGGGGCCCATGGCGCAGTACTTTGGTGGCTCGTTGCAAAAAAAGCGCCGCCAAAGCATCGGGCAACGGAAAGCGGGCCAGTTGACTAAGCCGGGCTTCGGGCATCGGCAGTAGCTTCAATTCGGGTACGCTCAGCAGCATGCGCAGCAGGGCGAGCCGGGCCGTAGCAACTGACTCCGGCGAAAAATCGGACGTAGTTTTAGGTAAAATCTCGATTCCTACCGAGCTGGAAGCCTGTAACAGACCGACGTACGGACCCATCCGTAAACTCGCCCGTCCGCGCAACACGGAATAGCGCAACACAGGATCGGCGTCGTCGCGCAGGGCATAGGCTTTCAAAGCCAGGAAGGCGTCTTCCGGTACTACCACGTCCGCCGGACTGGCACCTGGCCCGTAGGTGAAGGTCGAGTTTTCGGAGGCGAGGTAGAACAAGAGCTGAGAATTTTTTGAAAGAGACTTTTTGACAATTTGCCCGTAGCCCGGCAAGACTAGCGAAGTCGACGGCGGGTAAGTTTACCTTTGAAAAACGCCGCCACCGGATTTTCCAGATATCTGTACACGAGCCAGGAAACCACCGTAATCAATAAGAAATAACCTGCCCACCCTAGCCATCTATACAAAAAACTCAAAAGTCCGAGATGCAACAGGTAAAAGGCATACGATGATTTTCCTAACTCCTGCATGAGGGTGGAAGCGAGCCATTTCTTCAGGGGTGAATCTTCAATGATTAACCCGGCCATAAGTGCGGCAAAAGAAATGGGCATCACAAAGTGACTCCAAAATAAGGAATTATTCCAGGAATCAGGATCGGCCAGATACGCTGAAGTCATACAGAATAGTACTATACCGTATAGAACCATTCCGGTGTAAGTCAGGGCGGGAAATTTGAAGTTTGGTACTTGCTCTTTTTTGAAGCAAATAAACAACCCAAAGCCTGCGAAAAAATCCCAGCAATGTCCCCAGAAAGTATAGTGAACCACGAATGGAATATTCTCTAAAAAAGATCCCGTGCCTGAGACCCACATATATAATCCCAATCCCATAATTGCCATAAGGCAAAGTGTGAGGAAAAACCAACGGAAACGGCGGTAAAGAAGTAGGATAGCGGGCAGTAAAAGATAAAAAGTCTCTTCCACGGTGAGCGACCAGGTTTGTGCTACACCCGAGAATTTGTGCTGATCGGAAAAGCCTTTGAGAAGCGTAATATTGAGAAAGTACTCCCTGAAAGGCCGTTCGTATTCCAGGCGCCCTAATAAGTACAAGACCAGAAAAGTACCCGACACTACCAAAAACAGAAGAGGAAAAATACGAATGACTCTTCGTCCGAAATAGTCAGAAAGTCCTTGCCGGGTCGAAAGTGGGGCGTCGTAGTAGCGGTAACTCAACAAAAATCCGCTCAACACAAAAAATAATGAAACACCCGTGTAGCCTTGCTGGGCCAGCCCGAAAAGGAAACTACTTTTTGGTAAAAAAGGATTGAAGTGATGAACAAAGACTAGCCAGGCCGCCACGGCCCGGAGTCCGGTCAGAGCGGGGATATATTCTTTCAATCCCAACACTCCATGATCAGCAAATCCCCCTGCTTCGACGAAATGCGCACAAAACCATCTACCTCGGCCTCATTGCTATTGCCCGAGCGGTAGCCCAGCGTAAGTACTTCGTCGTTCAGATTATATTTCAAACCGCTCGTGACGATGCCACTCACTTCGCCGACGGGAATGAGCGAAATGGGCGTCCCGGCGGTGTACCACTTCTCAAAAGTACCCATGAGCGGAAAAATCTTGGAATGGTCGTCGTACATTACCAGTTGGATGGCAGATTTGTAACGCACCAGGTTGGTAATGTTCGTGATCGCGTGGTCGGCGCGGCGGCCCGTGGCCCAGACGATATTGGCCGCCGGAAAGCCACGCTCGATCAGGAAGTCGATGGCTTTTTCGAGGTCGGTTTTGTTTTGGTCGGGTGTGGGGACAATTTCCAACGGGTGCTGGCGGGCGCGGATGGCGTCGAAATCGTGGCCCTGATCGAAATCACCGAGCCAGGCGTCTACCTTAATTCCGCGATCAAGTACTCTGTAAATAGCGTGATCAAGTACTACCACGAACGGGCTCCATTCCAGCAATTGCCCCAGCATTTCTTCGCTGCACGCCTCGCCGTTGGCTATAATGAGGGCGGGTTCCTGCTTCTCGCGAACGATGTGGTGCGAACTCACGGCTGCATCTCGGTTTTGGCGCGGTTCCAGTATTCGTCCATCTCGGGCAGAGTCATGTCGGCGAGCGATTTGCCATCGGCTTTGGCGTGCTCTTCCATGAACTGGAAGCGTTTGATGAATTTTTTATTGGTACGTTCCAGGGCCGTTTCGGGGTTGAGGTTTGCGAAACGGGCGTAGTTAAGCAGCGAGAACAGCAGATCACCAAATTCGGCCTCGGCTTCTTTTAAGTTCAGTACGTCGTCAGTTTCGGCGTCGAAGTGTGCCTTGAATTCCTGCATCTCCTCCTGCACTTTTTCCCAAACCTGACTTTTCTCGTCCCAGTCGAAGCCGGCGCCCCGTGCCTTTTCCTGAATTCGCATGGCCTTCACCAGCGCGGGAAGTGATTGCGGCACGCCCGACAGTACCGATCGGTTTCCTTCTTTGAGTTTAAGTTGTTCCCAATTCTGCTTTACTTTCTCTTCGGTGTCGGCTACGACGGCATTGCCATCGGCGTCGCCATAAATATGAGGATGGCGCGAAATGAGCTTTTCACAAATCCCGTTGAGTACATCGGCGATGTCGAAGTCGTTGGTTTCTGAGCCAATTTTGGCGTAAAAAACCAGGTGCAGCATCAGGTCACCAAGCTCTTTTTTGATTTCCGGCAAATCATTTTCCAGAATCGCGTCCGACAGCTCGTAAGTTTCCTCGATGGTCAAATGGCGCAGACTTTCCAACGTCTGTTTACGATCCCAGGGACATTTTTCCCGCAGATCGTCCATGATAGTCAGGAGGCGGTCAAAAGCTTGTAATTGAGTTTGGCGGTTGTTCAAGGGGTAGTTAATTTTTCTGTGAAGGTACTTTGTGAAATGCTGTGCAAACTTAGTGAAACTGCGCCGGAGCGTCGCACAGGATAGACCGCTCTGTGACCGATAGTACGAAATTAAAAAAGCCGTTTATCTACTGCCGATGGCTATTGTCCCGCCAAAGTACCTCATATTCCAAAAGTAACGTCCAGCAGTGGGCTTCGCAAGTCCAGTTCATGTGGAAAATCTTATTGGCTGCGAGTTTGTACAACTCCGGCGATTCGTAAGCGGTGAGCAATCCAGCAATGAAGAAATGGAAGCCAGCGAAATCTTTTTCGGTAAAGTTTTCAACGGCGATTCGCGGCGTGGCTTGCCCCAGTCGCAGTAGCGAAGTCGCCAGCAACACCCGGTTCATGGGGTGATTTTCGGTGCGCAGCAGTTCCTGGGCATCCTTGATCAATTTCGCTTTGACGGGCCATAAAGCGGGTGGGTCGAAAGCCGCCATCAGCCGCGCTACGTGGTAAACAATGAGAATGGTACTTGGGTACTGATGGGCGCAACGAAACGGCTCGGTACGGTAACGGTCGGTTTCGATGACCGAGCGAATATAAAGCAGACTGTGGGCGTCGTGCTGATTCAGAGGTAGATTGTAGTGAAAAATGCAGTACAGAATATTGCTCAGTACACAGGCGTCGAATTCCACGTACATATTCTTACCGAACCAGGTCGAGTAGGCTCTCAACTTATAGTACTGAGGGTAGGTGTTTCTGATCCACAGTTTGCTGCCATTGGCGTGTTGGGCGAGCTTGTCTTTCAACCATTGCAGCTCTTGAAGCGTGGGATTTTCCGTGAGATAGACGAAGGCCGTATCGTCCACGTCGTCGGGAATGCGAAAATGCTCGAAATGGCGGAATACGAAGCCATTCGGAAAGTGACGCGAGGGTTTGGTTTTCCAGAAATTATAGGTTTTAAGGCCGTCCTTATTCTGAAAGTCGGGGTAGTTTTTCTTGATTTTGGCCAGAATCGTATCCACTTGCTTCTGTTCGCCGGCTAACATCTTGCCGCGGAGCGATTTGAGAGTAAAGCCGATGATGGCTGAGAAGAAAATCGTAGTGTCGGGCCGAGTGTAGCCGAAATAAGGATTTTGGCGGTAAGCCGGGAAAAGCCCCGCCGGAAAGTACTTTGTATCCGTAGACTGCAACGAGGTGATTTTTTTCAGGAATTGCGGTACTATCAAATCTATTTCCTCAGTCATAGTTATATAATTAATTGAAATAGAGGAAGTTGAAAAGAGATTTTAAATTTTATAACCTGATGGTTGTAAAATTGGCATAATACTTGATAACCACTTTATTGCCCATTAGATACAAACATTAAAAACTACTACTGCGATGAAAAATCTACTACTACCTGTCGTAATGTTATACCTGCTTGCGGGTGAGGCTATGGCCCAGCAACGTAATTTCATTCTGTCAAATATCGACCATAAGGGCTTCGTCAGCATCACGGCGGGCTATGGACTACCAAGTTGTAACACGCCATTCGGCAAAAATACGGAACATATCATGGGTAGTGGACAGTTTGCACAGACTTCGATAGGGTATCGTATCGGTCGCCGACTGGGTGCGGTGGCCAGTTACTCCTACGGTACCAACACGATTCAGCAGGATGCACTGTTGAATTCAATTGGTAACAACATCGACCCTGCCGATTGGGACAGCCACGCGACCAACTGCACTTTACAAAGTCTGATGGCCGGACCCTTACTGATGGTACCCGCCGGTCGCTTCCAGTTTGACTTCCAACTCACGGCGGGCCTGGCTCAATCCACCAGTTCCCGCATGGAACTGAACTCCCTGGGCCGGGAGCAACCCATTTCTTACAAAACTCCCTCTCAAACTACCCATGCCTTCGCTGCCGGGGCCGGAGCTACCGCTCGCTTCAAGCTTAACCGATGGTTGGCTATCCATTCATCCTTACAATACGTGGCTGCCAATTTGAAATACAGCGATTTGCAACAGGAAATTCGCCTGGGTAGTCAGCGCTCCGTCGAAACCATCAACGCCAGCCAGCCGCTGGGAATGTTGAACTGGGGAGGAGGGATTGGATTTATTTTTTAAAGTACCTCAAATAGTCATTCCATCGTAGTCTGTGAAAAGTGTATAAAATCTTTGTTGCAAAAATCTTCTGCCATATTGCTGGGTACAGAAACCGCAGATTGTCGTATTTGACAAATCAAGCCGAACTTTTGCACCTTTGAAAAGCATTTTTCGCTTTGTAAATGGGTGTTACAAGCTACGTAGCTTCCTGCCATACGAGCGTTTCCCGATACATACCAAACCCTGCAATGATTGGTAGTTGGAATTAATAAGTAAGCTTTTCAAGAGTAATCAGGTACTTTTCAAAGCCCGTACCGTGCCTTTACCCTTTTCACGATCGGCCCCAGTGTGATGCCCTGCACCAAAATGGCGAAAATGACGATACAGTAAGTGATCGCCAGAATGATGTCTTTGTCCATAGCTGCCGGGAGGGATAAGGCCAGCGCAATGGAAATGCCCCCGCGCAGGCCGCCCCAGGTCATGATGAGCGGGGTGCGGGGCATGAAGTTGACCGAGCGGCGCAGAGCCAGGATGGGAATGTAAACTGAAACGAAGCGCGCAAACAGCGCGATGAAGATGCCCAGAAGACCAGCCAGCCAATAATTATCCATATAAGGGATAATCACGATTTCGAGGCCGATCAACACGAAAAGCAGAGCATTCAGCGACTCATCTACCAGCTCCCAGAATTTGTCCAGGTACTCTACCGTTTCACTTGACATGGCCTCGGAACGGCCCTTGTTGCCAATGAACAAGCCAGCCACCACTACGGCCAGCGGGCCAGAGAAGTGCAGGCTTGCCGCCAGCGCGTAGCCCCCCATGACCAGCGCCAAGGACAGTAGTACTTCGGTCTGGTAATGGTCAATGGACTTCATCATTTTGTAGGTCACGTAACCCAGCAGGGCACCCAGAATCAGCCCGCCGCCAACTTCCTCTCCGAAAAGCAGCGCTACTTCACCCGGCGTAACCTCCCCGACGCCCAGCGTGGCAACTTCCAGAATGGTAAGAAAAATAACTACGCCCACGCCATCGTTGAACAGCGATTCGCCGGTGATCACGATTTCCAGATTCTTGGGAATTTTGGCTTCTTTCAGAATCCCAAGGACCGCAATGGGGTCGGTAGGCGAGATCAGAGCTCCAAGTAACAGGCAGTTAATAAACGGAATAGCGAAACCAACGAAAGGTAACACGTAATAAAAGAGCGCCCCGATCAGGAAAGTGGACATCACGACACCCAGCGTGGCGAAGCTAAGGATGCTCCATTTTTGTTCACGCATAAGCGCCATATCTGTGTGCAACGCTCCGGCAAACAGCAAAAAACTAAGCATTACCTCCAATAGTACCTGTGGGAAATCTATTTCGCTTACCAGGCCTTTGACGCCTTCCAGTACTGCCGGACTGAACTGTCCGACGATCAGGATCGCGATCGAGCTCAGCAGGGCGATGAGCATGAGGCCAATAGTAGTAGGAAGCCTGAGGTAGCGGAAATTAACATAAGCAAAGAGGGCGCAAATGGTAGTGAGTAAGGCAATGACGGTAAACAGATCCATCGGGCAATAGCGTTAGATTTTAGAAGAGATTATGCTTTTTAGTTAATCAAATATATCCCATTTATCTTTGACCCGAGTACTTTTTTAAGTTCCTAACCCTATGAGTGAACCCAAATCACCCTTCCGAACCTCGGTTTTTCTGCGCTTCGTGCGAGGGTTTGTGTATCATTTATTCAATCTGGAAGAAGGCAAGGCCGATGAAGAAGAAGTCATCGAAGACATTAAGCGGGGCGTTACTTTCCGGGGCACCAACCTTTGGATTCTGATTTGCGCCATCTTTATTTGTTCCATTGGCCTTAATGTGAACTCTACCGCTGTGGTCATCGGTGCGATGTTGATTTCACCGCTCATGGGTCCGATCATCGGCGTGGGACTGGGTGTGGGAATTCTGGATCTGGATTTGATCCGCCGGGCTCTGAAAAACCTGGGCATCGCCGCCGGAATTAGTGTGCTTTCTTCTACCGTTTATTTCCTGATCACCCCGCTCGATGATGCCCAGACGGAGATTCTGGCCCGAACTACCCCCACGCTCTGGGACGTGCTGATTGCCCTTTTCGGTGGTTTTGCGGGGATTATCGCCAGCACCCGGCAGGACAAAAGTAATGCCATACCGGGCGTGGCCATTGCTACTGCCCTGATGCCGCCGCTCTGCACGGCGGGGTATGGCATAGCTACCAGTCAGTGGACCTTTTTTATTGGTGCTTTTTATCTGTTTGCGATCAACTGCGTGTTTATTACGCTATCTACCGTTTTGATCGTCAAGTACCTGCGGTTTCGCCGCCGGCATTATGTGGACGATGCGACCGACCGCCGGGTACAAATCTGGGTTGGATTCTTTGTGCTGGCGACGGCCATTCCCAGCGTTTTCCTGGCGGCCAACGTAGTGCGGAAGAGTTTTTTCGAGCGCAAAGCACGTGACTTTGTGGAAGCAGAAATTAATACTCCAGCTACCCAGATTATCAACCAACAACTCGTCTATCGGCCCGATACTTCGCGGATCATTATCACGTGTATAGGTCAGACGCTGGACAGTAGTCAGATCAGGAAGATTAGTAAGCAACTTCCCAAATATGGCCTCGGGAACACGGAGTTGATTGTCCGTCAGAACTATAACGAGGTCAACTCGCATATGCTCGATGAATTCAATACCAACCTGCGCACGGGAATTCTGGAAGATTTGTACAAAAAGAATGAGGAACTGGTACAGAATAAGGACGCCCGCATCGACATGCTCGAAAAAGAAATCGCCCGTTACCGTACCATCAACACCCAATCGGGCGACATTGGTCAGGAGATCAAGGTGCAATATCCCAACATTAATGAATTCTCACTCACGATGTCCCCTATTTTCAACCTCAAAACCTCCAAGGCCGATACGGCTTACCTTGCCTACGCCAAATTTTCCAGGCGCCCCAGCTTACGCGAAACCAAACGCATGGAAGATTGGCTGAAAGTCAGGGTGAAGTCAAAGGATTTGAGATTGGTGGTACAGTAATGGTTCTTAGTTCAGGGTACTTCGTTCTTAGTTGTGCTGCTTTTCAAATTATGTTATTCGTAACGTGGGCCCTTTCTTTCTGAGCTTTTCAGGTACGTGATGAAACCAGATATGATTGAGATTACTTGATTGGTCTGTTCCAGAAGCTCTTTAAATTGATCCGCATCGATGTGCTTCCTATCCAATGCCCTGTAGAGCTGAGATTGAACCTCAAAGGCAGAAGCACGCGATATGCCGAGGAAATTGATGAGTTCTTTGTTGCCACTGCGGCCAAACCCCTCGGCGATATTGTCCATTACCGAACCAGAAGCACGATTGATTTGATCTTTCAAGGCATAATCTTTGGAAAATGAACCCGCTGTCGACACTCGGTAGATAATATTTTCCAGTCCTCTTGCTTTCTGCCAACACTGTAGATCTTCAAACCGGTCAATTTTAGCCATCTGTGAAATAAGGAGAAAAGGATGAGTACCATCACTCGGTCCCAGAGTTTTCAATAAACGAAGAACGAAGAACGAAGAACGAAGAACGAAGAACGAAGAACGAACGGGGCGGCCCATGCCGAACGAAGAACTACCTAACAATCGTAAGTACCTCTTCGTCTTGCAGCCGCTTCGCCAGGCCCAGCGTTTTGGGTACTTCATAGTGAAAATAGTACTTCATGGTCTGGATTTTACTTTCATAGAAGTTTGAGTCGCTTTCGGCGAGATTTTTATCGTTTAGAGCATTTTGAGAGACGATGCCCTGTTTGAGCCACTGCCAGGCCACGGTCACCAGGCCAAACATTTCCATATAGAGTGTGGCATCCATCAGAAAGCGTTCGTAGTCGCCCTTTTGGGCAAAGGGCAAGAGGGCGCTGGTGACTTTTTGCAGGCGTTGTATTTCTTCACTCAGCATTTTGGCGTAGGATTTCAGCAACTCGTGAGCGCTAGCTTCCGTGACAGTTTTGTTCATTTCAGCAAAGAGCAGTTGTGGAGCTTTGCCGCCCTGAATCGTCATTTTTCGACCCAGCAGATCCTGCGACTGAATGCCCGTAGTACCTTCGTAGATCGTCGTGATACGGATGTCGCGGTACATTTGTTCCAGCGGAAAATCCTCTGTGAAGCCGTAACCACCAAGTACCTGCAAGCCCTCATTAACCGAACGGATGCCCATTTCAGTGGGAAAAGTTTTAGCCACGGGCGTAAGCAATTCCAGCAGCAGGGTGTAGTTTTCTTTTTCTTCACCTTCGCTCACATGAACCAGGTCCGACAGTCGGGCACTTTCGAGCAATAAGCACATCGAACCTTCAACAATCGCTTTCTGAAAGAGCAACATCCGCTTTACATCGGGATGATTGATAATCATCGTCTGCGGTGAGTCGAGCTGGTTTTTCTCGTTGAGGCGGCGACTCTGTGGACGTTCTTTGGCGTATTCCAGCGAGGCACAGTACGCCGCCGACGCGATGGCCGCACCCGTGATACCCACCGCAATGCGCGCTTCATTCATCATCTGAAACATGTAGCTCAGCCCCCGATTCGCCTCACCCAGCAACCAGCCGTGGCAGTAGCCCCGGTCACCCATCGTGAGATGCATGGCCGGAGTGCCCCGTTGCCCGAGTTTGTGATAAATTCCGGTGGAGTTCACGTCGTTGTCTACAAAAGTACCATCCTCCTGCCGCCGAAATTTGGGTACTACAAACAACGAAATGCCCTTAGTACCTTGCGGAGCACCTTTGATGCGGGCCAGCATCAGGTGTACTACATTGTCTACGGCGTCGTGATCGCCCGCCGAAATGAAGACTTTTTGTCCCGTGATGAGGTAGCTGCCATCGGGCTGCGGCTCGGCGGTGGTCGTAATGTCCGACAGCGAACTACCCGCCTGTGGTTCGGTCAGGGCCATGGTACCCTGCCACTGGCCGTTGAGCATTTTCTCTACGTAAGTATCGATCAGTACCTGTGAACCAAAAGTTGCGATCAGATTGGCGGCGCCGGAGGTCAGGCCCGTGTACATCATGCCATTATTGGCAGCCATTTGGATAAAGTCTACGCAGGCTCCCACCATCTCGGGTAGTTGCTGTCCGCCTTGCTCGACCGGAAAGCCCGCCCCGATCAGGCCGCCTTCGCCCACGGCTTGCAGGAAGGTTTTGATCTGCGGATGCACCGTCACTTTACCGTCTTTGAGTTCGGGTGGGTGGCGGTCCACGTCGCGGTAGTGTGAGTGCATGAGGGTATCGGCTATCTGCGTCACAGAGTCAAGTACCATGTCGAAAGTACCGCGGTCGTGTGCCTCGAAGTAAGGGTACTTTGTCAGTTCGGGGGCGTTATGGACTTCATAAAGCAGGAAGTCGAGGTTGCGACGGTTGAAGTATTGGGGCATAGTGGTTCAGGAATAGGTAGTGTAATTGAAGACAGGAGAATGCTGTTCTAACGCTTTCAAAGAATAACGTTGCTTTGGGTATTTCAGCATTTCTCTATGAGAAAGTCCCTCCGCTTTTGAAGTATCTCTGTTGGTTTAGAGTAGCTCAAAAAGCAATATGTTAAGTGACTAGTATACAGGTATTTTACTTACTATCGAAAAGTTAAGTATGCTAAGTGCCATTTTTAATGCCAATACAACGAAAAAAGCCTCAAATCTCTCGATTTGAGGCTTTTAGCTCCCGAAGCTGGGCTCGAACCAGCGACCCTCTGATTAACAGTCATAGCCGCTACTTATGTAATATAATATTCCTATTGTACATACTTTATTCAATCAACTGAATAACAGATATTTATAGTAAATATTTTATTGTTTATTCTTTTCTATTATGCTTTGATTCTCTATATTTGTATTGCAATACGAATTGATAGTTCTAAAAGATGCAATACAAACAATGAAACAAGCAACGGTTTCTATATTCCACGACAAGCGTAACGGTGCCAATACAGTAAAGTTACTGGTAGGCCATAAGCGCCAACAGCGACTTTACACTACTGGCCATAAAGTGGACGCAAAAACTTTTGAACGTCTCAAGGCGAACGCATTCAAGCAAAGTCCTGATGGTAAGATAAAAGACTTCCTTTTTATAGAACTTTGGTATAGTCTGTTCAGCAGAGAAGCCAATAAGCCGGGTTTAGCCATATTCGCCCAGGGCATTGCAGCAGAACTAGGGCCGAACTTTGACTTTGATACCTTCAAAGAAAGATTCGATTGCTACGGCAAAAAGCCCGACAAAGCCCCCGAAGATCAGACAGATGTTATCGCCGCACTCCACACCGTAGCCGGACGGATGGAGAAGGCGGATCGCATAGGAAGTGCCAACAGCTACACCTCAGCAGCCAACTCCCTGCAACGGTTCATAGATTCATTTTCAAGTGCAGAGCGCAAAGAGTTTCTAAATATACCGACAACCAAGAAGGCCGACCGCCACCCCGCCGTATTAAGGTTTGAACACCTCACAGCCGATTTCTTTATGGTGTATGAGCAATGGATGCTCAGCTACGGGAAAGCCCCGCAGAGTACCAAGAAGACAGCGACGGGGGCCAGTAGCACAACGGTAGGAATTTACTTACGTCAGGTTCGAGCGGTAGTAAATGAAGCCATTGAGAACGGGCTGATGAACCGTGACGATTATCCCTTCGGCCGCAACCGCTACGTAATACCCGCCGGAGCCAACATCAAGAAAGCACTCGACAAATCCGACATCGAGAAAATCAAGGCGCACCAGCCCGACCCCGAATCGTATTTTGAGCAACGTAGCCTAGACCTATGGCTATTCTCCTACTTCGGCAACGGCGTGAACCTAACCGACGTTTGCCGCCTGAAATGGGAGCAGGTTGATTTGAAGGCCGGTACGATCACCTTCATACGAAAGAAAACCGCCCGAAGCAGGAAGCAGAACCAAACCTCTATTGCTGTAAGGTTGCGCCCTGAAACAGTGGCGATAATCGAACGCTACGCGACGCCTGACCGCCAGCCATCAAACTTTGTCTTCCCTTTTCTCAACGACGAAATGACTGAGCGCGAGAAAAAGAATACCATCCACCAAGTCATCAAGATTACAAACAAATGGATGCGACGTATAGCCAAATCGTTAGGCATTGACAAAGATGTAAACTCCTACTCAGCCCGCCACTCATTTGCAACAATACTATTGAAAAGCAAAACCCCGTTAGCCCTCATATCGAAATCACTTGGACATAGAAGCATCACAACTTCGGAAAACTATTTCGGCTCATTTGACGACGCAGAGATGGAAGAATACCTTAAAGCATTATAAATCATTAAGTTAAACCATAACCTTTTTCATTTATGGAATCAATTGCAACCATCTCAAACTACCTCAGCGACAACGATCCGGGCGAGGTACAATCAACTCTCGAGTACTTGGTCAAAGCGACCCAGTACACTCCACAGATGTACATCGGCGAAGGAGAAGAGCCAGTGATTAACGAATCATACGATGCCGAGGTATCTGGATCAATAACCAGCCTCTTGCAATGGATGAGCGAACGCCGGGAAAGCATAGTCGTTCTAGGTCTGCTTTACCAAAGTCACTACGACATACAGGGCGACCCACGACAGGCCCGACAGTACCGAGCGATCAAAGACAGGTTCATTTCTTTCTTTGGCGAGTTGATGCCCTGCCAGCCGCAGAGCTTCCTATTCTACCTTCTTACCGATACGATGCTGACCCCAAGTTTTCAGAAGCAAAGCAGGACAGAGCAGCAAAAAATAATCAACCACATGGGCGACCTAATAACCTTCATTTCCGAAATGGTATCGGACGTGCTGATTAACGAATCGTTGCCCTACGAGTACAGACACACCCAAAGCCCGGCCAGTTCCAAGAACTAAGCCCTTGCCGCTAAACAATTGGCAAAAGAGCGGTATCTTTGATTTGTTAAAACGTTGTGTGGTAGCAACGTTAAGACTTTGACGGAAACGTCGATCCCAGAACCCAGCATTGAAGCCTACCACCTTTTTTGTTGGGTTTCTGGCTATAAGTACGCCATGCGGTACAAGCAGACATATTTTGAGCAATTTATTGAGGAGGCAACAACCATTCAGATCGACTACACAACTTTTAATCGAATAGGAGAAGAAGTTATAGTCCCAAACAATCGGCAGCCCATCCTCATACCAGGAAGCCTTTTGGATGACGGCGTATTAATATCCATGAATCGGCCTGACAAAATCATAAGAGCAAGTCGGTACAGCTCCCTCAGAGGAGAAGGAAAACCGGAAAGCTCAAATTACGACACATTTCTAAATTCACTGGCGACGCACACAATCAGCGAAGCCACATTCTTAAAGACCAAAGCGGCAAAAAAAAGGATTGCTACATTGACAGGCATCGATAAGAAAATAACCGAGGCAAAGAAGATACTCGCAAGGCATCGTAACTTATGGCATGGAGGTAAATTTCAATCCTTTTTTTTTGAATCTGAATTCTTCCCCTATTTCAACATACCCGGAACCCAGACAATGGCTGTAGGTATAAATCCCAATTTCAGGGACGGGATTACCACAGAGGACTTTTTTTGGGATCTTCAAGATGCTATTATTTATAAACAGCGTGCGGTAAAAAAGGTAATAGAGGGATTGAAAGAGCAAAATGCGATTATTGATGAAAACGAATCCGAGTCGAAGCGCAAACAACGGCCTTTGGAGCAACAAAGAGCAAAAGAACATTTACCTCCAAAGCTTACGCGAAGGGAGGAAGTATTGATACATTGCTATCAAGGCGGGCCACCAATCAAATGCGGCCAACCCGGCTACGCCCAATACCTTGAATTTGGTAGACAAACAGACCGCATCCGTTACCCCGATGAAAGTGAAAGAAAAGCAAGGTCATTGATAAGGTCTATCGAAAATACTTATCCGTACCTAACAGAACCACAAAAAAGACAGGCTGAAAATGAGATCAATACGATTAAAGCTAACTTTTCTGACCAGTTATAACCGGTTTCGTAGCTAACCCCCTAGCAACCTTTGCCATCGTTAACTAACCGCGATGACAATGAGCAATCCATTTGAACCTATCAACGCCCGGCTATCCAACCTAGAAGCGTTGACACTTGAAGTGCTGCAATACTTGCGCACTAATTCTGCCCCTCCTCCCGCCGACGAGTTCTTAGACGTCAAATCCTCAGCCGATTTTTTAGGATGTACAGAGCAGACAGTCTACCAGTACAAAGCAAAAGGTATATTGAAGGCTTACAAGCGCATGGGTCGTTTGAAATTCAAGCGTAGCGAGCTTATTTCTTTTTTGGAAGCAGGAGCAACTAAAAGAGGCTAGGCATGAGAGAGAACCCACAAACTAGCCTCTTTGGTCAAGAGCAGTCCAAAGATACAGAACCTGCCGGAAAAATCCTTGTGGATATTCCCCCTACCGATTTTAACGATAAAAGCGAAAAAACCGCCACCATCACCGACGCCGACCACCAAAAGGGGTTTACCGCTGAGGTCTTCGATAACCTGCCGCCGCTACTACGGGAAGGATGCGAAATCTTTGTAGAAGATACCGAGAAAGAGGTTTTTTTGGTGGGTGCTTTGGGGATCGTAAGCGGCATTTTGCCTAACGTGGCCGGATACTACGCCGGGAATGACATACCGCCCAACCTCTACGTATATGTTCTAGGGGCATACGGCCAGGGTAAGGGGTCATTGAAGTATGCCAAAAAACTAGCCGATCCGGTTCATGCCCACATGAAAGCAGAGCGGGAAGACCGTGAGAAGGAGTATGAGGCAGCAACGCACGAGTACGACAAGAAGCTAAAAGCATTCAGGCAAGATAAGAAAGGAAACGCCGATCCGCCGGAAAAGCCGGAATCCGCCCCGATGCTGATGCACTTCATTCCCGCCAACAGCAGCAAGTCGGGAATTACTCAACTCATAGAAGAAAATGACGGTAGGGCCACGATTTGCGAGACGGAAGGGGACACTCTGGCCGACGCCTTGAAGCAGGATTACGGCGGATTTTCGGACACCTTACGAAAAGCTTTTCATCAAGAAACAGTCAGCCTTTTCAGGCGAACCAACAAAGAGTATATCGAGATTGAAAAACCGTGTCTTTCGGTGGTTCTTTCTAGCACCTTCGACCAACTGACCGCCCTAATGCCCAGCCCGCAAAACGGGTTATTCAGTCGCTTTCTCTACTACGTCATCAAGCCCGACCCGGCATTCAAAAACGTATTCGACAACCGGAAGAAGGGCTATGAAGCCCGCTTCAAGGCGTTGGGAGAACGTTACTTTGAAATGTACCAGGCCCTCCAATCGCTGAGCGAGCCAATCGAATTCAGCCTGAATGGGGATCAGCAGGGGGAGTTTCTAAAAGTATTCCAGAAAAGCAAAGATGAACTCGTAGAGTACATGGGGCAGGACATTAACGGCACCGTGAACCGTTTGGGGGTCATCTGCTTTCGGGTAGCGATGGTGCTAAGTGTGCTACGGATGTTCGAAGACGGGGCCATAGAATCTGAGCTGGTATGCACCCAGGCGGATTTTGAAAACGCTCTTCGGATTGTGGAGGTACTGAAAAACCACGCGATGAAAGTCTACTACTCTTTTCCTGCACCCAAAACCGCCAATAGTAATATAGACCGGACAGCGGAAAAACTTCTGGAAAAAGAACGATGCTTGACTCTACACCGTCAGGGGCATTCGGTGCGCACGATAGCGAAAATGGTATTAGGCGATGAGAGGCAAAAATCAACCGTTCACCGCTGGATCAAAGGATGATGGAAACAAACCTGTTAACTGTCCCGTCCCAGAAGTGGGACAGGGACACTTTCAAAGATTCAGTCCTGAATGTGGAGGTGAGTTGCTTCAAGGACGTATTCACCGCCAGCAATCCCGGAACGGTGAACCTGCTCACGTGGCTCAGCTCACCGAAGTACGAGGCCAAACAGCGGCAACTCCGACAGATTGAGGACAAGGCCCGGCGCGACGCGATCAAATGCACCCTACCCGGAATTACCCCTAGTGGTACATTCGCTCACCGGATGGAAAGTAAACTGATTCGACACAGCGGCCTGATTCAGTTCGACATCGACCCCAAAGGCAACGAGGGCATAATGAACTACCATGAATTGAAAAACCATATCCGCAATATCAAGAACGTGGCCTACTGTGGGTTGTCCGCTTCGGGCAATGGGTTTTGGGGCCTGATTCCAGTGGCCTTCCCGGAACTTCACAAAGAGCATTTTGCCGTTATCGAGCGGAAGTTTATGCAATTCGGCATAGTTATAGACTCCAAGCCGAAGAACGTAGCTAGTCTGAGGGGCTACGCCTACGATCCTGACGGATATTTCAACCACCATCCCGTAATACTGGAAGCTTACGAAGAGGAGAAGCGCGAAACCATCAAGACGTACGACCGCCCCATAAGCACCGACCCGCAGGAGAATGAAATGAAAGTAGAGCTTTGCCTTTCGGAAATCAAAGACCGGGGCATAGACATTACAGCGGGTTACGAGGCGTGGTTTGAAATCGCGTGTAGCCTGGCTAACGCTTTCGGTGAGGGTGGCCGGGGCTACTTCCACGAAGTAAGCCAAATGAACGACGGGTACAGAAGTCAGAAAGCCGACCGTCAGTTTACCTATTGTCTCAGCAAACCATACCGCTACACCTTAGGAACCTTCTTTTACCATTGCAGGCAGCAGGGAATTTTTGTGTCTCCTCACTTCGGGCCGGGAGAGCATACTATCAGGCCGAAAGACCGACCGCCCTACCGCCTTACCATCATGCCCGATGGATTGCCGGAAGGGTGGTAGCCAAGAGCGGGTTTTGAATCGGGGCAAAATTACCTTTATTTCAAGGCCCTGCATCTGACGGGAAAAGTGTCCCGTCCCAAAAGTGGGACAGGGACACTTTTTAATTTAACTTGTAGCTTCTTTCATTTTCATCCTCTTTTTGCACCAATGGACGGCCAAAGCCTCAACCTCACCGACGAACGCATAACCCAACTCAAAGCCCTCTTTCCCGATGTATTTAGCGAAGGCAAGATAGATTTTGACCGCCTGAAAGCCTCCTTGGGCGAACATCTGGCCAACCCCCGCGACCGCTATGAGCTGAGCTGGGCGGGCAAATCCGAAGCCCGCAAGGAGGTACAGCGGCAAACCTCCGCTACCCTGCTACCCGACCGCGAAAGCAGCGTAGACTTTGACACCTCAGAGAACCTCTTTATAGAGGGTGAAAACCTGGAAGTACTACGGGTACTGCAAAAGTCGTATTTCGGAAGGGTAAAGATGATCTACATTGACCCGCCCTACAATACGGGCAATGACAGCTTTGTGTACCCTGACGATTACAGCGAGCGCAAGGAAGAATATGAGCGCAGGACGGGGATAAAAGACGAAGCGGGCTACCTCAACAAACAAGACCTTTGGAAGAAGAACAGCCGGGAAAGCGGCCAATTTCACAGCGTTTGGCTTAGTATGATGTATCCCCGCCTGTACCTATCCCGTAACCTTTTGCGGGAAGACGGGGTAATTTTCGTGTCCATTGATGACAATGAGCAAGGGAATTTAAAAATGCTTATGGATGAAGTGTTTGGGGAGGAAAATTTTTTAGCTAGTATCATTTGGAAGCATACCCAACAAAGTAAAAATGATGAGCCTTACTTTTCTAGGCATTATAATTATCAATTAGCTTACAGAAAATCTGAGAAATTACAATCATTTTCCTTACCAAGAACAGAGCGTGATAATGCAAATTATTCTAATTCTGATGATGATCCGGAAGGGCCTTGGAGAAGTGGAGATGTTAGAAGTCCTAACCCCAGGAAAACTCTGATGTACGATATTATTAGCCCTAATGGGACGAGTATTTCACCGCCTGAAAATGGATGGAGGTGGTCTAATGACACCCTTCAAGAAAAAATAAAAACAGGTGAAATTATTTTTAGTCCTGACCAAACTAAAATAATTCGCAAAATATATCTTAAAAACCAGCAGGGAAGGACTCCTGAGAATATATGGGATGGAGAAGAAGCAGGCACCACTAGAACGGCAAATGCCGAAATAAAAGAATTATTTGATGATAAGACTATATTTGATACACCTAAACCCACTAGTCTAATAAAGAGATTTATGAGGCTATTTCATAAAGAAAAAGATTTTATTATCCTGGACTTTTTTGCAGGAAGCGGCACCACTGCCCAGGCCGTACTAGACCTGAACGCTGAGGACGGGGGCAACCGCAAATTCATACTCGTACAACTTCCCGAAGCCACCGAAGAAGGCAGCGAGGCGTACAAAGCGGACTACCGCACCATTGCCGACATTAGCAAAGCCCGCATCCAAAAGGTAATAGAGAAGATCAAGGCGCAACAGGCCACCCAGCTAGACTTTAAGGATAAAAAGCAGGATTTGGGCTTCAAAGCCTACCGCGTGGCCCCTTCTAACTTCAAAGTATGGCAGCAGGACGTACAGGGAGCCGAAGCCGTAGCCACCCAGCTAAGCGTATTTCAGAATCCTTACCGCGAAGGTACCAACGAAGAAAATATGCTCTATGAGCTTATTCTGAAATCGGGCTTACCCCTCACCACGTCCGTAGAGGAGAAGGAAGCCGGGGGCGTGAAATACTACCTTGTCAACGGGGATCGGGTCTTTGCACTACATGGTGTTAATCCCGCCCTCATCCAAGCCGTAGAAGCCCTGAAACCGCTCGTATTCATCACTCTGGACAAACATTTTGCCGGACAGGATCAACTAATGAGTAACACGCAATTGCAGTTACAGGAAGCGGGGGTAGAGTTTCGGGTGATATAGAAGCATAAGAAAGCCCTGTCTTAGTTGGCAGGGCTTTCTTCTTGCTGTTTGGCTTCCTCAGCCGCTTTTCGCTGATTGTATATCCCAACGAAGTTAATGAGTGGTGATAACGCAGTATCCATCCCTGCTTTTGAAGTTAGTGAGGCTATATGTTCACGTACAAAGGGATAAAGCATAGCTGGAGCATTCACATAGGTAAAGTATTCCAAAGGAAGTTTATCTATATTTCCTTCTTTTTCAAAATACCCCACCATTTTCACCTTAATCTCAACTTCCGGCCCTCCTTCGCCTGATTGAGTAAAATCGACGTTCAAGATTACATTAAAATCCGTTGACTCAAGGTTTATGGTGTCAATCTTAAAATCAATCAGCCTCTCGATACTTTCAGATGGACTAAGGACTTCTATTCTCTTGAATGAGCTTTCCGCTAAAAAGATGTCTTTAAGTTTGTACATTCTTTTACGTGTTGATATACAGGACTAAGCAGCCATTGCATAATCAGAGTTCCCATAACTTACACTACCAGAGGGAGTAATCTTTTCAGCCAACCCTTTGTAAAAGTCAAGGTTGACGCGAACCTCTACCCTTTTCTTCGCTATTGAAGAAGGCTTAGCAACCTGATACAAAATATCCTCCCTTTCGGTAGAATGGTACTCTGAACCCGTTGCCCCATGAATTGAAGTTTCTATTGAGGAAAGGCTTTCTTCCGAAATGAAGCAAAGCGATTCACCAGGAAACTGGCCTATGAACTCCATCAGCAAGGGTTCCGCCGCCTCTTCAAAAGCTGCGCTATTATAGACCGACAGCGGCAGCACTTCTATCATGTGGGTATCGGAGTAGTCCTTATACTCGTACCGACACTTGATCGTAGGTAAAAGGGCTACAAGTTGGTTAATAGCGTTTTTAACAAAAACGGTGGAGTTCATACAATACTATATTTTAATATTAATTCGTCTCTTATAAGCTTAGCAATTCCGTAAGCTGTATTACTCTTACTGGCAGTTATCTGCACGTCTTTATAATCTGAAATAACACGTAAATCTTTCAAATCGAAAAAGTTATTATTCAGATTCACTACGTTATGGCCTTTACTTTTCAGGTCCCTTATTACAGACTTTATAAGATACAAATGAGATCCCCCTTCTGCTTTGGATTCCGCGTCAATAGTCGCTTCGGATTTTTTGAGTATGTGGAGAACGATATGTTTTAGTACTTGAATACAACTATAATAGGCACAGTGAACGCTAGAACTGTTCTTTCCTTCTTCTATCAAAAACCATGCTGATTCAATGTTCTCCTTCGATTTTATTAATAATGGTGTTGACATTCAGCAGTAAAGGCAAGGCATTGAAGAAATTTTTACACAATGCTGAAAGAAAAAGGGTACGAGAGCATAGAACTACTATAAATGTTAGTGGTACCGAAGAGTCTCTGTAAGTTATACCGCATATTGCTACCAAATGCGGGCAGCAAAGTTATCAAAAGATATACATTTGCAAGTACCGTTTATCAAAAAACACTAAATAAGCCAAATTAATTGCCTTACTAATGAAATTACAGTTCGACAGTAAACAGGACTACCAGCATCAAGCAATAAAGGCCGTAGTAGATGTATTTGAGGGCCAACCGCTTGCAAAGGGAGAGTTTGAGGCCGTGTTTGCTGAGGCAGGAGGTAGTATTGCGTTTACCAACAAAGGTGTAGGTAATAACCTTGTCCTAACTGATGAGCAGCTACTGAAGAACATACAGGCTGTACAGGAGCAGAACGGTATAAAGCAATCTGATTCGCTGGGAGTGGTAAGGACAACCGAAGGAGAGACACTGACCGCCCTCAATCTGACCGTAGAAATGGAGACCGGAACCGGGAAGACTTATACCTATATTCGCACCATCTACGAGTTAAACCAGCAGTACGGGTTCAAAAAATTTGTAATAGTGGTGCCTAGCGTGGCGATACGGGAAGGGGCCTTAAAGAATCTGGAAATAACCCATGAGCATTTTCAGGCCCTCTACGGGAATCCGCCTATTAACTTTATCATGTATGACAGCGGCAAGCTAACCGCCCTCCGCAACTTTGCCTCATCGAATGCCATTCAGGTACTAGTCATCAATATTGACAGCTTTACCAAAGACTCTAATATTATCAATACCGTAAGGGAGACGGGGGTAAAGCCGATAGAGTTCATTCAGGCTACTCAGCCGATTGTGATTGTGGATGAGCCGCAAAATATGGAAACCGATGTACGGAAAAACGCTATACATAATTTAAACCCGCTCTGCACCCTTCGATATAGTGCGACCCACCGTAATTTCTACAACCTCATTTATAGCCTCAACCCGGTACAGGCGTATGATTTGGGATTAGTGAAACAGATCGAAGTAGACGGAATTACGATTGATAGGAACATTAGTGCAGCCTCTGTTTTTCTAAAAAAAATAAAGGTAGCAAAGAATAGTCTCAAAGCTCTGATAAACACCTATGTACATTCTAAAAATGGGATTGTAAAGAGAGATTTGACGATAGAGTTAGGGGATGATCTGTATCTGGTATCTGGAAGTAGAGATATTTACAAAAATGGCTATATTCTTAGCAGTATCAATGCCAAAGAGAAGCAAATTGAATTCTCAAATGGCATTGTAATCAAGGAAGGTGAAATAGACGAATCTTACAAAGGAGTTACCGTCAAGTACTTGATGGAAAGAACTATATACCACCACTTCGAAAAGGAATACAGATATTGGAAGAAGGGAAAGTACGATCAAATCAAAGTACTTAGTCTGTTTTTTATTGATAAGGTGTCAAATTACAGGAAATATGACGATGAGGGAAATATAGTAAAAGGGGATTATGCTATATGGTTTGAGGAGATTTTTAAAAAATATGCTCAGATATATCGTACAAAGTATGCAGACTTGTTTACCACAGAGCCCTCCGTAGACTATTTTGCGCCTTCCAAAGTACATGAAACCGACATACCTCAGCTTCATCCTGAGTACTTTGAAGTTTCCAAAGTCCACAACGGCTATTTCTCACAAGATAGGAAAGGAGCTTATAAAGACACTAACGGTAATACTCGAGCAGATGATGATACCTATACCCTCATAATGAAAGATAAGGAACGTTTGTTAGATTTGGATGAACCATTACGTTTTATATTCTCCCACAGTGCCCTGAGAGAAGGCTGGGATAATCCGAACGTTTTTCAAATCTGCACTCTGAACGAAAGTAAGAGCGACATACGTAAGCGGCAGGAGATAGGCCGGGGGCTGCGATTACCCGTAAACAACAAAGGGGTGAGAATTCAGGATAAGCGGGTAAACGTACTGACAGTAGTAGCGAACGAAACCTATCAAGATTTTAGCGAAGCCCTACAACGCGAAATACAGGAAGAAACGGGAGTACAGTTTACGGGTAGGATAATGGACGCCCGAGAAAAGAAAGCTGTGAAACTCACCAAGGAGCTAACGCCTGAAAATTGTCCGCTATTCTTCGAGATTTGGGACAGGATCAAACATCGCACCCGCTATCAGGTCAACTACGATACTAACGAACTTATAGGGGAGTCTATAGCTGAACTTAGTGACTTTTACAAAATGCCACTCACTAAACGTCCTATGTTGGAAGCCCGCACCGCCCGCCTGAAAATAAGCAACGAGGGCATAGAAGGAGAACTGGTTGACCTAGCCATGAAGCAGACCGAAGCGATACGCTATCTCATTCCCGACGTGTACGGCTATATTCAAAGCCGCGTGGACATTACACGGACTACCATTTATGAAATCCTCAGCCAATCCAACCGCCTGAACGAATTAGAAATCAATCCTCAGCTATTCCTGGACAATGTGGTAGGCGTAATTAGGCGGGTACTTAGTGGCCTGATGGTGGACGGGATCAAGTATGAAAAGATCAACGGCAGTACCTACGAAATGAGCCTCTTCAAGACCGATGAGGTAGAACTGTACCTGTCGAACCTATTGGAAGTCTCAAAGCCGGAAAAGACCCTGTACAACTACATAGAAACGGACAGCGACACCGAAAAGAGTTTCGCCAGGGATTGCGAAGCCGACAGCAAAGTAAGATTCTTCTTCAAGCTACCAAGGGGATTCAAGATACCTACCCCCATTGCCAACTATAACCCGGATTGGGCGGTAATTCTGGAAAATGACAGCCGCGTGTATTTCGTGGCCGAAACCAAATCCACCTTTGACCCAAACCTGAAACGGGGCATAGAGAATATGAAAGTAGAGTGCGGGAAAGCTCACTTTGCCCTATTCGAGCCACTAGGAGTAAAGTACAAAGTAGCCGTTGAGGTAAAGGATTTGTACTGATGTTTTCCTATTCGCGTTTTTTGTAAATTACAGAAAAAACAAAAAGCATGGGAATGAGTAAAGACCAATAACCCCGCTGGAAGGCCAAAAGGATGTTCCAACCGGGTAGGGTCTGAGTTCAGGGAGCGCGTAATAGGCTTTGTAGAGGAATGCTGGGAGCAGATAGAAAACGACTTTGACCAACTCAAACTCAAAGAACGGATCGTATTCTTTGAAAAGCTTATGACTTACGCCCTACCGAAGTTGCAAGCCGTGGCCGCTGATCCTTAGTCATAACAAAAAGTACTTCCCAGCCGACAGCACCCCCGAAACCGCCAAAGAATCTTTTCAGGCGTTGGGAAAAAAGGTAAGCGGTCAACTATCCAACCAAGAGAAGAATGCCTTCATCCAGGCCAGGTTTCAAAATGGATATACTAATTTTGGTATCGTGGATGACTTTCCCCTTCTTGGATTTAGTGATGAAAGGCAACTTGGAGTTTTTCTGAAAAATCGGAAATAAACCTGACCGCACTAGGAGAATGTCATCTTTACCCCCGCCGTTCCTCAAAAATGTGGAACCTGTGAGTCAGTCGATTAAGGCAAAAATGTATGTTACGACGCACGACATCAACTTCTATCAACCAGTTGGCAACATGACAGAATAATCCTTTCATTATCAATGTATGATCTGAATTGATCTAACGTAGAGGTAGTGAAGATTCACGAAATGGTCGCAGAACTCGACAAAGAGGGAGACGCAAATTTTCACAGTGGCTATCAGATAGTTAACGCTCGTCATTGCGACGAACCCCACTCAATCTTTTTTGTACAAATTATATTGCTTGCATGACTCTCAGGGAGCGATTTGTTCGCCCTTTCAGATATGATGTCAAACTAAATATTATGTGGAATATCGCAATTAACCGATTGAGTATGAACGTTTGATCAAAAATGATCAATTGGTAGGGCATTAAAGTTTCGCCCGCAATCCCTCCTTTTGATGATTCAGATTATCAGGCATCTACTCAAAATTGAAGAGTGAATAGCTGATAGCTACGTATTCACGCCCGCCGTTTTCTAAATTTTTAGAAAGCGTGGCAAATTGGGGTACGATGAAATGATTAACACTAGCGAAATACCACTCAACGGGCCACCGTCTATCTGCTATTCACAGTCAATATACCTACTAACTATCTGATAAAACGCAATAGTCGCTACACTTACCAGGTGTTAAATTTATCTTGGAATAAAAACCCGCAATCGCTGGGTAACTGCATAGCAATTCAGGCCTTTCGCTACTAAATACTTGTCAGGACTTTACAGGAGGAATCGACCCTAACAGGCTTTGAACCTCAGTTCGATTCCTCCTGTAAAAATCAATTATTCAAAGGTCAAAGCCCGTCCCGTATGGCAAATCATTACGAAGTCCTTGGAGTCTCTCAGAATGCGTCAGCCGAAGACATCAGACGGGCATACAGACAGTTGGCCTTAGAGTACCATCCTGATAGAAACTTTGGATCAACCACTCACGAAGAAAAATTCAGGGAAATTACCCAAGCCTACCAAGTATTAACCAACTCAGATAGTAGGGTCAGATACGATTACCTACTGAATGAATTGCGAAACGTCGGTGCCAGGCAAGGCGACGCTAACAATACCCGCCCCCAAGAAAGCTATCAAGCGCACCCGCCCCAATTAATGCTCAATGCGATTTTGAACCTAAGAAAGCAACTGAGAGGGATGGCAAGGGAGGACGTAAATCTGACAGAGCTATACAACGTGTTGAGCAGAATTCTATCCAATTACAATATTGACCAAGTACTGAGGTATGACGACATAGAAGTAAACGAAAAGATAATTCAAGAAACCTCACACTTCTTAAAGTTTTTGACATATCCGCACGTCGAGGATATTTCATATATGCTTGACAGGCTAGCAGGTTCAGATGAAAAGACCAAGAACAAAATAGATACCTACCGTAATCGAAGGCACTATTTCGCCCAAGCGGGAAAAGTGGTAAGGTATGGTTTACGTGTCGTTTTGCTGCTTGTTTTCTTAACTATGGCTGTATTTGTTATTCGAGGCGGAGACCCCAAGCCCGAGCCAGACCCGGTCAATGGCGATATAGTTGTAATTCATCCTGATTCTCTTTTGCCAATTCCCATTGATCCCAAACCAAAAGTACCAAAAACCAAAACCCAGGAAGAGGTATTTCAGGAGAGAAAACAAAAAATGCTCGAAGAAGGGTGGGTGGATGAATATGTCAGAAATGGACAATTAACATCTTGTTACAATGTCCTGCCGCAATACGAGGAGATTGATAATTATTTAGAAGTGTACGTGGGAGGCGGAACGAATGTAGCCATTAAACTTATGGATCAATCAAATGATTTGTGTATACGCTATGTATTCATAAACAGCGGTTCGACATACAGAATAGAAAACATTCCACAAGGGAGGTACTATTTGAAAATTGCCTATGGTAAAGAATGGCTTTCCAAAATTGAAAACGGCCAATGTGTTGGTAAATTTATTCGCAATCCCGTTTATGAAAGAGGCGACGAGGTTCTAGATTACTATGTGAAGCAAATCTTTGGGGTAACCAATGTGCCAATTTTCCGGCTTAGGCTTGACGTTGTGTCATATCAGGTTGAGAGCACTTTTGATTCTCACGACATTTCTGAAAGCGAATTCAACCAGTGAGAGGCATTTCTGATCCCGTCATTTGATGTAATTTGGGTTATAGACCGCCCCCCTGTACCATTCAGTACCCCGCAAATAAAAATGGCTGAGGTCTGGAGACTGTCCCCCCACGGCCCAAAGTCCCCGCCGCTTTTTTCCCTACCCCCGTCAGTTCGGATAGGGCAAACCGGTTCAGAAAAAAATAAAGGGTGACAAACTGAAATGCCTTGATAGATTTTTCGCAGGGAAAGAAGCCAGGCAGCAATCAAGCAAACTATACTTCAGCCAGCCCTTACTGTATCCTCAACAACTCAACGGCACTCTTTTACAACCGTTGGGCTTAGCCCCTTGCCGTTCGAAACGGACAGTGAACACAAGTAGGTTACGGGTATCGAACGGACCGGACAGAACGAAGGTATTGGTTTACCAAAGTCGGCTTTCCTGACCTTGCCTCCGAAATAGGCAGATAAGTTTTGATAGTCGTAAAAGAATGTTTAGAGCCACTATCACGCCCTGTTCTCCGGTTATCACTCTTTATTCCGCGTGCCAAATCCTCAGTTATGTATTGCAATTCGTATTGCAACCAAAGAAAAAGCACCTAGCAATCTAATGCTAAGTGCTTGACTTTCAGGCTCCCGAAGCTGGGCTCGAACCAGCGACCCTCTGATTAACAGTCAGATGCTCTAACCGACTGAGCTATTCGGGATCGGTTATTTAAAATTCAGCTGGCCGACCAGCGGCGTTCCTGAATTGTGGGTGCAAATGTAAGGTGTTACCTAAAACCACGCAAGCGTTGCGAAGAGTTTTTTTTAGCCCTGCACCTTTTCAAGCAATAACTCCTTGACTTTCCGCGCGTCGCCCTTCGTAAAATTTTTCATGATGATCTCGGCCCGCATCCGGGGGATGACACGAATCGTAGAAAAAAAGACGCCGGAGTCGATTTCCACGCCGGAAATGTCGTTGTAAAAAACAAAATTATCGGTGCTGTTGAGGGCCTTGCGCACTTTAAAAGTCACGCCTTTTTCGCCGAAGGTGATTTCGTCGGGAAACATGGGGTTCATCAGGCCGCTGGCTCGGAATTTCTCGTTCATGGGGTTGGGGTACTGCTAGTTTTTGGTCGACAAAGGTACATAAACGACTTTCTTGGTTTCAAAAAAATCTTCCTCAAAATCGTCGTTAAGATCGAAAATCTTTACACGCCCTTTGTATTCGCTGATTTCATCGGTCAGGTCGCCGCCTTTCAGGCAGAGAACGCCGTTTTTTAAATCATGAAAAGAGTTGGGACTAATACCGTGCCGGACCCAATCCACAAAAGGGGCCAGTCGCGTAACGGCCCGGCTCAGCACAAACTCGTAGTTGGCGCGTTCGACGTATTCGGCCCGGGCTTTTTCGGCCACCACATTGGGTAGTTCAAGAGCATTGCTCACTTCCTGCACCACTTTTATTTTTTTGCCGATACTATCGATCAGATGAAAGTGCGACTGCGGAAAGAGAATGGCAAGTGGAATACCGGGAAAACCACCTCCCGTCCCGACATCCAGAATCGTGGTACCAGGCCGAAACTGAATCACCCTGGCAATCCCCAGCGAATGCAGCACGTGTCGCTCATAGAGTGCGTCGATATCCTTACGCGAGATGACATTAATCTGTGCATTCCAGAATTTATAAAGCTCTTCTAATTGCGCAAACTGCTCCCGCTGCCGCTCGGTCAGGTCGGGAAAGTACTTTAAGATTATTTCCATATGTGTTGCAGCGCTTGAGGAAGGGTGTTTAGTTGTTTAGGGTTTAGATAAGGGAACTTTGCTTGTAAAGAGCCAGCTAAACTCTTAGGTACTTTACACGGTCATCGCCGCCAGCAGATCGGCCTGGGTAATGATATGGACCGCGTTGGTTTCATCCCGCACGAGCAGTGCTTTATTCTCGCGGTCGATGAGAGAAGAAAGCGTGTCCACAGTACTGTCCAACCCTACAAATTTAAAGGGCTTGTCCATTACTTCCGCTACGTTCAGCTTTCGTACTTCCGGCTCCTCGATCAGTCGGTGCAGAATTACCGAATCCGTCAGACTACCCACGACTTCACCTTCGCCGTTCACGACGGGGAGTTGCGAAATTCCCTCTTTGTTCAGGATTTTGATGGCTTCGGATACGGGTAGTTCTGCGGCGACTGTCGTCAGGTGCGCCTGTCCGTTGCGCCGATGCACGATGTCGCGGGCGGTGGCGAATGTTCTTTCCAGAAAACCGTGATCTTTCATCCAGGTATCATTGTATATTTTGCCCAGATAGCGCGTACCATGATCGGGCAAAATAATGACCATAACGTCGTCGTCGGTGAGATGCTGGCGGGCGTATTCCAGCGCACCGTACACCGCCGAGCCGCAACTCCATCCTACAAACAAGCCTTCTTCCCGCGCCAGCCGACGGGTCATCAAAGCAGCGTCTTTGTCCGTGACCTTCACAAAATGGTCGATCATCGCGAAGTCCACGTTTTCGGGCAAAATGTCCTCACCGATCCCTTCGGTCAGGTAGGGAAAAACCTCCTTTTCATCGAACTCGCCCGTTTCTTTGTATTTCTTAAAAACTGAGCCGTAAGTATCGATCCCCACGGTCACGATGTCGGCGTTTTGTTCTTTCAGGTACTTGCTCGTGCCGCTGGCCGTACCGCCCGTGCCGACGCCCACGCCAAAATGCGTGATTTTTCCTTCGGTTTGCTGCCAGATTTCCGGCCCGGTGGTTTCGTAGTGCGCCATGGCGTTGGCGGGATTGTCGTATTGGTTGGCGTAGAACGAGTTGGGGATTTCCTGATTCAGACGGCGGGCCACCGAGTAATAACTGCGGGGATCTTCGGGGGCGACGTTGGTCGGGCAGACGACCACCTCGGCTCCCACGGCCCGCAGGATGTCGATTTTCTCCTGCGATTGCTTGTCGGCCATCGTGAATACGCACTTGTAGCCCCGGGCGATGCCCGCCAGCGCCAGACCCATACCCGTGTTACCGCTGGTACCTTCGATGATGGTGCCACCTGGTTTCAGGGTACCGTTCTTTTCGGCTTCTTCCACCATCCGAATTGCCATACGATCTTTCACCGAGTTACCGGGATTGAAGTACTCGACCTTTACCAGAATGGTGCCCTTTATACCTTTGTTGACGCGGTGGAGCTTAACGAGCGGCGTATTGCCGATGGTGTCGATAATGGAGTCGTAGTACTGCATGGCGGTCGGTCGATGAAGTTGGTTTTTGGTAAAATTAAAAAATCCGCGCCGGAAATGGCGCGGATGCAGACTATATTTCGGTGATGACAAACTCCACACGGCGGTTTTTGCTTCGTTCGGATTCGGAATTTCCCTTACCGACGGGGCGGGTCGGACCATAGCCCTGGGTTTCGATGCGTTCGGTTGCGATCCCTTTCTTGGTCAGATAATCGCGGACCGCCTCAGCGCGCTGGCGCGATAGTTCGACATTCTTGTCGAAGTCACCCAGATTGTCGGTATGGCCTTCGATGCGGATTTTGAGCGAAGGGTTTTCGCGCATGATTGCCACCAATTCGTCCAACTGCTCATAGGATTCGGGCAGGAGCTCATACTTGGACGTAGCGAAATATATTTTTTCCAGCTTCACGGTTGCTCCTTTGGCCAACGGTTTTGACTTGAGGCTGCCCTCCACTTCCTTATTTTCGTCAGCGCCAGCGTCACTTTCCGTGGACTCTGTGATTTTGTCAGGCTGATTGTTTTCTGCCGGACGCTCGGCAATTACGGGTTCCGGTACTTTGGGTTTAGGCTCAGGCTTTGCTTTCTCAGCGGGTTGCGGAGCCGCCGGGCGTGGCTGGGGCTTTTTGGTCAGCGGGTTCTTGATGTGGATTCCGTAGAAATTCCAGAAGTTAGTTTTCTCATCGGGATTGGGGCCTTCAAAAAGGTCGAAGACTTCAATGCCAGGATCAAGCCGCTCGAAATACACTTTAAAATCGACCAGTTCGTCAGAAGAAACGCTCATCTGCTTGGGCGAAACGGGTATTCCTTCCGCTTTTACAAACATAAAACGCTGGCTCGTTACACCAGGTTTGTAAAGACGGCTGTCGGGATCGAAGCTAATCCATCCATCCTGACCCAACAGCGGCATCATGAATTTCTGGCTCAGGGCCGGGTTACCGTACTGCATATGAATGATGGTGTACTGATCGGTGAGTTCGACGCGGACAATGCGCACAGAACGCGTATAGCGCTCCTCGACGTAAGGACTATTGGTGACCTGACCGAAGGCTGCCTGAAAGCGTAAGCCCAGAGCCAGTAGCAGAAGCAGGGAAGATATTTTTCTCATGGCAAAAGGGGAGTTAATACGTGGCTATAACAATCCAAAAACGTCCCCTTGTGCCGGTTAGTGTGTTGAATTTTGTTAAAGCACTAGCAGCCAGCGAATTATTTTAATAAAAACTTTTCCAGAATGCGGGCGCATAGCGTTCTCCGGCATGGCAGCCAAAGGGTAGTTGGTGGCCGGTGAGTTCATAACTGGCCGCCGGACTTTTCTCGAAGGCGAAGCGCAGTGCCTCCTGCCAGGGAGGTAGTTTGATAAACGGCTTCATGGGCAGCAGTCGGGTGGCTTCCAGCGAGAAGAGCATATCCTCATTTCCTTTCCAGGCGGGATAAAAGGTCTGGTAGATTTTTAGGTACCGAATGATCGCTTTCACGCGACGGAGCGACAGGCCACCGTTGAATACGAGACGGCGGTTGGCCAGGGCATTGGCAAACTGCGAAGCGGCATTGGCGGGTAGGCTGTCGAACTCGGGTTGGTAAAAGCCAGGTGCACCGAGGTAGTCGTATTTCCGGGCGCACCAGTAGGGTAGTTCATCCCGAAATACCCAGGCGTCCAGCTGGTAGATGAGCATATGCTCATACTGCGCAAAGCGACGGTAAAAATCCAGTGAGATCAGTAGTTGATTGTAGCTGTCGGTGCCAGTGAAATAGTGGTCAGGAAAAGACTCGGTATTGACATCAGGAAATTCCCGTAAAATAGTATCGACCGCCAGCCCTTCGGGCTTGACCAGCCGGATCGGATAGCGCCCCAACATTGCTACGCCCTGCGCGAGCGAAGCGCGCTCGGATTCGCTCAGGTTTGTTTGATAAATTGGAATCAATACCACTACCGAAGGTTCCGGGAATGAATTCATCGAATGGCCAAGTACTTTTGATACAGTATGCGAAGATAACGGAAACGTGCCTTATTATTCCAGAATATCGCCCAGAGCGGGTAGCCACCAGTCTTTGCTGCTGAACTTATAGCGGCCTGCCAGGGCTTCCTTGGCAACCGGAGCTATGCGTAGCAAACGATTTTGGGGTAAGGTCGCCCGGCGTTGAAAATGTTTATGGCGCAGGAAGAGCTTAATTAGTTTTTCGCGGGGGACGAAAGGCAACTCGCGCAAATGCAGATAGATTTCGTGCGCGTTGTCGGCTTTCTCCTGTAGTGGAGTCAGCTTTTCTGATCGGTCACGGTTCATACGGTCTTTCAATCTGACGGGTTCCATTTTTCCTCCAAACCCGACCTGTTGACTGGCGTGCATTCGGTACGAAACCAGCGGTTCGGCAATAAAATTAATCTTGGATTCCAGACTGAGGGCCAGAGCGATCCAAGCGTCGTGAATGAGCCGGGGAATATGCGTCGGGAAAGGCATGAGGCGTTCGAGGCAGGAGCGACGCAGGGCCAGCGTTGCGCCCGTCACGACGAAACCGCCAAACAGGATTTCGTGCGCATGGCCTGCCTGCCAGCGTCGCTGCTGGCCGGGGGTGAACTGCACTTCCTGCCAAATGGTGGATCCCGTGGGCCGGGAGTCGCCGTCCATCACCAGCGCATTGGAAAATACTGCATCGATGTCAGGGTGTTGGCGCAGGTAATTCGCTTGCTTTTCCACTTTATCGCCTCGCCAGGCGTCGTCCTGATCGCAGCAGAAAATAATATCGCCCCGACAAAGTGAAAGACATTTTTCAAAATTCCGGGTTGAACCCAGATTGGTTTCGTTTCTGTATATACGTACGGAAAAAGTTACTTCCTCAGCTAATTTATTCAGAATATCGAAGGTACCATCCTGGGAGCCATCATCACACACTACCAGCTCATCTATCGAAACCGTCTGCTTTACAATGCTGTCCAATTGCTCAGACAGGTATTTTTCTCCGTTGTACGTACAGAGCGCTACTGAAATCATCAATTCAATTTTAATTTTTTACCTACGCGATTTTTGCAAATCTGGTTGCCTGGTGAGAGCCTGAGAGAGTCTTGTATTATGGATATTTACAAAAATTGTAAAGTGCTCTCTAATCCCATGCCACGCGAACCTTTGATGAGGATGTGGGTATTTTCCTGTGGGTGATCCATCAGCCAATTGTGGAGCGAAAATTTGTCGGGAATATAATACGCCTGCGGCAGGACTGGCAGGGCATGCTGCATGAGCGGACCGGTCAGGATTACGACGGCAAATTCCCCTTCGGCCACCAGCCGGCCGATGGCTAAATGTTCGGCGGCGGCTTCTTCGCCCAGTTCCAGCATATCGCCCAGAATAACCATTTTGCGGGAAGCATCGCTACGGATGAAATGTTCGAGGGCCGCCCGCATAGAACTGGGGTTGGCATTGTAGGCGTCGAGGGTAATGATATTACTGCCTTTCTCGATTACCTGCGAACGGTTGTTAGTGGGTTGGTAGTCTGAAATAGCGCGATGTGCGTCGTCGCTGGGTACTTCAAAGTAATGACCGATGGCGAGGGCGGCGCAGATATTGTCAAAATTATGCTTGCCCGGCAGGTGCGTAACGATGGTTTGTTTTTCCTGATTTTCGTAGATGACGAAAGGCGTTTCTTCGACTAAAGTTGGGTCTACTTCCGAACTGGCGGTGCGGTAAAAGACAATCTCGCCGAAGGCATGTTTCTTACTCGCCATTTCCATGAGCGTATCATCCTGTGCGTTTACGAACACGACCCGTTTTTTCTTGGAAAGGTAAGTATAAAGCTCTCCCTTTCCTTTTTTGACGCCCTCTATTCCGCCAAAACCTTCCAGATGCGCCTTGCCGATATTGGTAATAAGGCCGTGCGTAGGTTGTGCGATGCTACACAGAAAGGCGATTTCCTGCTGATGATTGGCCCCCATTTCAATCACGGCGACGGTATTTTCGTCCGGCTGAATAGACAATAGCGTGAGCGGTACACCGATGTGATTATTAAGGTTGCCAATGGTGGCGTTAGTGCGGTACTTTTTGGCAAGTACTGCCGCGATGAGTTCCTTCGTGGTAGTTTTGCCGTTGGAACCAGTCAGTGCGATAACCGGGATATCCCAGGTGTTACGGTGGTGTTTGGCTAATTCCTGTAAAGTGGCCAGTACATCGTCCACCAGCAGGAAGCGCGAGTCTTTGACGACCGAAAAATCGTCCACTACGGCATAAGCTGCGCCACTTTCCAGTGCTTGTTCGGCAAATGTATTCCCATTGAAATTTTCACCTTTCAGGGCAAAAAACAAGCAGCCTGACCTGATCTTTCTTGTATCAGTGCAGACCAGCGGATTTTTTAAATAAATGTTGTAAAGCTCTTCGAGCGTGATTTCCAGCATTTTTTATGATAACTTGGGTTAACAGGACGTTGTTATGTGGTGCGGATCTTCTGGTCTCAGGCTTGCCTGGCAGCATAAGGCTAATAAACCGCCGGGAGACTCTCTCAGTACGCCAAAATTACACAATGAAATTTCAACACTACCTATATCTTTTCTTTTCGATAATTACAGCCGGCCAGGTCTCGGCCCAGCAACCCTGGTTTAGACTGGATACGACTACTACAGTCACCCGTAACGGCCAAACGCTGCAAAACCCCTGGGCGGGTGGCCTAAACGCCGGGCAATTCTCGACCATGGACCTGAACGGCGACGGTACCAATGACCTGGTGGCCTTCGACCGCACCTCCAATCGCGTGACGACTTTCCTGGGCGATGCTACTTCCAAAACTTACCGCCATTCGCCGATTTATGAGGCTCGGTTTCCGTCCATGTCCGACTGGATGCTGCTGGCCGACTTCGACAAAGATGGGCGAAAAGATCTTTTCACGCATACATCGCAGGGCGTTCAGGTGTTTAAGCAGGTTCCGATTGGGGGGAGCTGGGCGTGGAAACTCCACAAGCCGCTTCTCAACTCGGTGGGTTTTTCAGGAAAAATAAATCTGCTGGTAGTAGCCACTGACATTCCGGCGCTCACCGATGTGGACGACGACGGCGACCTGGACATTGTCACTTTTGAACTATTGGGCAATTTCCTGGAAATGCATCAGAACATGAGCATGGAGCGCTACGGTGTGCCGGACAGCCTGGAATTTGTGCGAAACGGTATTTGCTGGGGAAATTTTGTCAAAGAACACTGCAATGACTTCAACCTGGGCGTAGACTGCGGTTCGGTAGAGGATCTGGAAAAGCAAAACAATAGTGGAGGGCGGCTTATGCACGCGGGGAATGCCATACTACTGCAGGACCTCAATGGCGATGGTAAAAAAGATCTGCTCATGGGCCACGTCACCTGCGACAACGTGGCCCGGCTGGTCAATACGGGTACCAACCGGGTGGGCAATTTTACGCGCTTCGATGTAAACTACCCGGCCAAAGACCCCATTGAGTTCACCATTTTTCCAGCGATTTATAGTGAAGACGTGGACTTCGACGGCGTGAAAGATCTGCTGGCGGCACCGAACGTGTACGCTAATGAAGGTAATCTGATGGATTTCCAATCCTCCACCTGGTACTACCATAATGCCGGGACAACCACAAATCCGGTTTTTGAATTAAAACAGAAAAATTTCCTGCAAGACCAGATGATCGACGTCGGCGAAGACGCTGCTCCTGCTTTTTTTGACATAGATGGCGATGGCGATCTCGACCTGATGGTGGGTACGGGTGGCACGAGAGGGGAAACCGGTTTTCGGGGTAGTTTACAATTATTCCGGAACGTCGGAGATGCTAAAGTACCCCGCTACGACTGGGCCGCGGCTGAGTACCTGAATTTTTCCAGCGATATTCAGCTGACGCGTGTCAAACCCCAGTGGGCCGATTTCGATGGCGATGGAGTCGCCGATCTTGGTTTCTCGGGTGTATCTTTCAAAGGAATCGAGTACCGTTACATCCCCAACCGCGCCGCGCGAGGGCAGGCCGCAAAACTGGATATGAAAGAGGCGGTTATCGTTACACTTCCACCCAATGTGCAGAGTGGCGATCATCCGTACTTTTACGATGTCGATCAGGATGGTGATCTGGATTTGATCGTGGGTACTACACAGGGAAATATCCGGTATTTTCAGAATACAGGAAATGCGCAGAAGCCGGTTTATGAACTTAAAAATGAAAATCTGGGGAGCATCAACGCCAATTTTACGGGCCGCTTTGTCAGCATCGCCGTTGCTGATTTAAACCTCGACGGCCAGCCTGACCTGCTCACTACCGACCAAACGGGAATGGTTCGCATCTCGCACGGTGGTGCGTGGGGGCAGTGGAGCCGTCGTGATAGTTTGTTAGTACAGAATGGCAATACAACCTATGCGCCCAACTTAGGTGCGTACCTGCATGCTACCGTTGCCGACTACACAGGTGACGGCAAGCCTGACGTGGCCGTTGGTACTCATGGCGGTGGCGTCCGGCTGCTGACTAATGTTTTGCCCGTCGTCGTTACAGGAGTCGAGCCCATTCTGTCCCATTTATTTATTGTCTATCCTAATCCGGCAGATGATTATGTGCAGATACACAGCGGTGCAGCAGGTTTGCTGGACGTAATTTCGTCCGGTGGTCGGGTTTTGCAGGAAAATATTCAGCTTGACCAGGAAAGTGAAACTACCCTGAATACTTCGCACTGGCCCCCGGGGCTTTATTTATTCCGGGCAAGGTACGGGGAGCGGCAGGAAGTCAGAAAGGTAGTGGTAAAGTAAGGACTTACTTGGTACGCTCGATGGTAAACTGCACAAGATCTTCAAGCGAGTCGCGATAGGCCGATTCGGGAAAAGCCATCAGGAGCTGCCGGGCGTCCTCTACGTAACGCTGCATAGTAGTTTGAGCGTAAGCAATACCGCCCGATTCCTTTACGTAGGCGATCACTTCCGAAACTTTGCGCGGCTTATGACTTTCGTTACGGACGATATTGATGATCCGCCGTTTTTCCAACCATGATGACTGGTTGAGGGCATATATTAAGGGCAGTGTCATTTTCTTTTCCTTAATGTCGATTCCCAGCGGCTTGCCTACCTCGGCGTCACCGTAGTCGAACAAATCGTCTTTGATCTGAAAGGCCATACCTACCTTTTCACCGAAGCTGTGCATGCGGGCTACGAGTTCTGGTGCGGCACCTACCGAACTGGCCCCTACGGCGCAGCAGGAGGCGATGAGAGAAGCCGTTTTCTGGCGGATAATTTCGTAGTAAACGGCCTCATCCACGTCCAGGCGCCGGGCTTTCTCAATTTGGAGCAGTTCGCCCTCACTTAGTTCGCGTACGGCAGTAGAAACAATTTTTAACAAATCGAAATCCTGGTTTTCCACGGAGAGTAGCAAGCCACGCGAGAGCAGATAGTCGCCCACCAGTACGGCAATCTTATTCTTCCATAATGCATTTACCGAAAAGAAGCCCCGCCGGTAGTTGGAGTCGTCCACGATGTCGTCGTGGACGAGGGTAGCCGTATGCAGCAGTTCAATGAGCGCTCCACCCCGATAAGTAGCTTCGGAGATCGTACCACACACACCCGCCGACAGAAATACAAACATGGGCCTTAGCTGCTTCCCTTTCCGCCGGATAATGTAGTTCATAATCTGATCCAGGAGCCGCACGTTGCTTTTCATGGATGCCCGGAACTTAGGCTCAAAAGCCTTCATTTCTTCTTTGATGGGAGCTTGTATATCTTGAATCGAGCGGGTCATGGAAAAGCCATCGAACAATAGCCGTCGGAGGGAAGTGGTGAGATTGGAAGGTAGTTTTAAAGCACAAAATTGCCACAAAATCTTCTGTTTATACCTATTTTGCGCTTGATTTGTTTTTTTAATGAATAAGTAAGGATGGGCAATTGACAGTAATTTAGGGCGAATGCCTGTCTGCTTTCTGTCACCTGATAATCAAAAATTCTTTTTGGCTGCCCAACCTTTTCACACTTCTTCGGATAAGTTGATAGCCGGCTGCCACAAGTCGATCGTAACGACGAACCGAGCTAATTTATGAAAGCACTGATATTAGGAGGAGGTTCTATGAAGGGAGCCTTTCAGGTAGGAGCCGCCAAGGCCGTATTTGAGGATGGTTTCGCACCGGATATGATTTATGGGGTATCGGTGGGAGCGCTTAATGCTACTTACCTCGTCAATGAAGCTGGCAAGCAGGATCTTGAAAATGACCATATCGACTGGCCGGTAGTGGGGCGTAACCTGATGGCTTTCTGGATAAAGCATATCACTCAACCGCAGGATGTCGCTATTTTGCGGTCCAGAATGTCATTGGGATTCAATACTTTGATGAGCCGCTTCAACGGACTGCTCGATCCCACACCCTTGCACAACCTTATCCGCCATCATACTGATCCCTTTGTGCTTCGTAATAGCCCCGTCAGAATCAAAGTAGGGGCTGTCAATATTACCCACGGCGATATCGTGTACGCCTCGCCCGACGATGAATTTTTTATGGATTACGTGCGGGCCAGTTCTTCCCTGCCCATGCTGATGCCCGCCGTGCCGATCGGGAGTAAAACCGATAAGTACCTGGATGGTGGCCTGCGCGTAGTGGCCCCAATTCACGAAGCCATCCGCGACGGAGCGAAGGAAATCGTACTTATTGCTTGTCACGCCAAGCAGCTCTACACCCGCGAGAATTTTAGCTCTCAGAATCTTATTAGTCTCATTGAGCGGGTGAAGGATGTGACAGTCAATCAAATCGTCAACAACGATATAGAGTGGGCCGAAGGCTACGCCGAGCGCTCGGTACTACGCGGTGACCCGATTAAACTGACCATCATCCGCCCCGAAGAACCGTTGCTACTGGATTTGCAGGGCTTCACCTCCGAAGACATTACACGTCTTATACTCGAAGGATACAGATTGGGGCTGGATGCCTTAAAGCGGGCGAAAGAAGCAGTAAAATAATCCCTTCCTGAATTTCTTTACTTAGTGATCTTGCTATTACAAAAAAAGCCCGCACCAAATGGCGCGGGCTTTTGAATTTCTGACCTATTCAGATTAATTGAAAATATACCGCAGGCTCACCTGGGCACCCCAAGTCGTGGAAGCAGAAACCAGGTCCTGGTAAGTAGAAGTAGGCAATGCTCCGCTGGATTCGGCCAGACGGAAAACGGGCTGGCCGTCTTTCAATGAACGGTACTGTAGGATAGCGCTATTGTTTACTCTGGTGCGCTGAAGTACGCCCCAGCTTGAGTTCAGTAAGTTCGGCAGATTAAGGATATCAATACCAAATTGTAATGTATTACGCTTACCGCCGGCATTGATATAAAAATCCTGCAGAAGACGGAAGTCGATACGATTGTACCAAGGCATCAAAGCACCGTTACGCTCGGCGTACTCACCTTTGTGTTTGCTCAAATACGGATCCTGTTCGATGAACTTGAAGAAAGCATCTGACTGCTGCTGTGCTGTGTATTTGATCGTATTGTCTGCATTTTTTACGTCTTCAAAAAGAATCTCGCTAGGACCATTAGGAATGTAAAGCAGGTCGGAGTTCAGCCCGTCGCCGTTCACGTCGCCATTGTAGACATAAGAGTAGCGACCCTGGCTTTGTCCTTCGTAGAACAGAGAAACGGTAGTGGCCATGAAACCGAGGTAATCGGCACGGTAGGAGATAGCACCTACTACACGGTGGGGTACGCCGTAGCTTGAGTAGGCAAGCGGCAGATTGTTGAGACTACCCACGGCTACGTTGCCCGACCAGGCAGAAGCGGCTTGTGAACCTGGGTTGCCCGTCAGGTCTTTTACGTTATTGAAGGTGTAGGCCAGATTTGCCGACAAACCCCTGCTGAAATTCTTTCTGGCCGACGCGGTCAGCGAAAGTCCTCCGCCACCCGAAGTGTTGTCAAGTACCATAGCTTCAGACACGGAAGGAATCACCCGGCGGGTAGCGCTGGTCCACTGGGGCCGGTTGTCGGCTCCTTTCAAAGTACCCACGGGATCATTGTAGTTGATGTTACGCTGATAAACCGTTACCAGATCTTTGGAGTAAATGGCTTCCAAAGTTACCGATGCATCACCAGGTAGTTTCTTGTCGATGGCAAGATTCGTGCGCCAGATCTGGGGCATCTTGAAATCAGGATCGACCGAAGCCAGGCTGCTGGGGGCCGACTGTCCCGCGTTCTGAGGTAGTTTGTTGAGATGAGCGGTTGGCTCTGGGCTGAAAGGATACTTGACAAGCTCAGCTGCTCTGGTTTCCTCGAAAGTATTCTGGATCACGCCACTGTTGGTGGGTTGGTTGGTAAACCACACGAAAGGCAGGCGGCCGTTGAAGATACCTGTTCCACCGCGTATCTGTAGTCCTTTTTCTGTTTCGGAGTAGTTGAAACCTATGCGTGGTGAAAAGGCAGGCTTAGAACTAGGCCATTGTCCGGTGGTGATTTTTTCTCCATCCTTGAAAGTAAGAGCCGTTATGGCAGGGTTCTCGATGGGAGCGACCGGATACACCGGCATATCGATGCGGAGCCCGGCCGTTAGTTTCAGCTTGGGGCTTGCGTTATACTCATCCTGAATGTAAGCTGATGCCTGGCCGAACGTAAGGTCTGCAACGGGAGCAGAAACCCCCGGCTGCAGGCTATATGTGTAAGCGTAAGCCGATGGTAGTTTGCCGGTCAGAAAATCGTCGACCGACCGGAAACGGTAGTAGCTGGTACCGTAGCGCAGGAAGCTGTTGGCAAAGTACATCTGTTCGTAGGAAGCGCCACCCAGAATGGTGTGCTTACCCGCGTAGTACGTGAAGTTGTCGATAACATTGAAGACCGTATTCTTTACATTGTTATTATAACTGAACAACTCGTAACCCAAGCTGATGTAGTTGTCGCCGTCTTTCCAGATGTCGATGAAAGGAAAATCAGAACTTTTGGAAGTACGGGTATCCTCGATAAATGTGTAGGTAGCGAGGAATTGGTTCGAGAATCTCCCGCTGAACGTCGAGTTCAACTCAGCCGCAATAGACCGGACGCTGTTCTGAAAACCATAGTTCGCGTTTTCGTAGGCCAGGGCATTTTGGCTTATGCGGCTTGAAGAAGCCCGTGGGTTAGGCGCCGAAGTACTGTTGATGACGTTGTCATCCGTATTTTTAACGTCCGAGTAGCGGATGTTGAACTTGTGGTTGTTATTGATGTTCCAGTCCACACGCGCCACAATCTTGAAGTTCTGCTGCGTGAAGTTGTTGGCGTAGTTTTCGTAGGGACCTGTTTCGTAACCATATTGCTCGCGCACGAAGTTGGAAACGGCTTCCAGGTCGGCGGCGGTAGTACGCGAAACGTTGGAACCCGTCACACCCGGACGGCTGGCCACCCAGTTAAAACCGGGACGGACGTTCTTTTCAAACTCGCCATTGACGAAAAAGAACAGTTTATTCTTGATCAAAGGTGCGCCGATGCTGGCTCCGATGATGTTGTTGTTGGTCTTGGCGGCATCGGGGAGTTTTTCGTCACCTACCTTAGTACCGTTGAATTTCTCATTGCGGTAATAAGTATAAGCTGTTCCCTTCACTTCGTTGGTACCGCTTTTGGTAATTACGTTGATACCCGCACCCGTAAAGTTAGCCTGACGCACGTCGTAGGGCGCGATATTGACCTGTACTTCCTCAATCGCGTCCAATGAAATGGGCTGGGCGCTACCACCGGGGAGGTTGCTCGAGCTCAGACCAAAGTTGTTGTTGAAGTTGGCACCGTCGATGGTAATGTTGTTGTAGCGACCATCGCGACCACCGAAGCTGTTGCCGTTGGATTGGGGCGTCAGGCGGGTGAAGTCGTTGATACTCCGGCTGATCGTAGGCAATGCCTTCAACTGCTCAGAGTTGATGGTAGTTGCCGCACCCGTGCGCTCCGAACTGAACACGTCGCTGCGATTGGTTCTAACTGTCACTTCCTGCAACTGAGTACCCTCATCCTGCATGTTGAAGTTGACGTTGGCCGCAGTACCCAGGTTGGCAAAGATATTGTCCTGCACCTGCTCGGAATAGCCAACATAGCTTACCGTCACTTTATAAGGACCGCCGACGCGAACCGACGGAATAGTGTAGCGTCCTGATTCGTTGGTTACCGTGCCGTACTGCGAACCTGAGGGCAGGTGAGTAGCTACGACCGTGGCACCGGGTAGTCCTTCGTTTTTTTCATCGGCCACCCGGCCTGTGATCGCCGAGGACGTCACCTGAGCCTGGGCACTCAGAAAAGTCAGCATGAACGCCAGAAACGTCAGACCGACCGATTTGAAAAGTAAACCTTTCCTGTTCATAGGGAATTGGGGTTTGGTTAGAGATGTTTGTTGCTTCACTTGTAATTGAGGTAGATGAATTTGGCCGCAAAATAAACCTAAATTTTGTTGCCAAACAACGTCGTCTATCCTACTAAAATACTATACTGAATTTCATAACCTCCTGATTTGTGGGAATAATGCAGAATTGAGTCTTAATACTACAATATTTGAAATATTAAGAAATTGTTAAGAATATAATTGATTTTCTAAGTTTTTTCTGATGAACTTTTAAGGTGTCATTTTGTTTAGCAATACCCAAAAAAAAGCCCTCCCGGCACTTGGGCAGGGAGGGCTTCAAACAAATATCTTCGATAATCAGGCTTCTTCCTCGACTTGCTAATCCAGCACGCCACCGTTGGCTTTGAGAATTTTCTCAAACTCCTCTACATCAATCGAGCGCTCTTCTGTAGCCACCTCATTGCGGATGGCGTCGAGTACTTTCAGGTCGAATACCTGATTGAAAATGTTGGAGTAGTTATCTTTTTCACGATCGGCCAGGTACCCGGCCGCTACGCGCTCGATCACCTCATCCATGCTGTCGTCGTTGCCATACATGCCAAACTGCCCGCGCATCATATTTTTGGTGTATTCCATGATTTCGGGGTACTCTACTTTAATGTCAGTCTGTTCGGCAATGCGATTTTTGATCAGGCTCAACTTCATCGATTTTTCAAAATCCTCGTATTGTTCCTCGATTTGCTGGCGGGTGAACTTGCCTTCGTTGGTCCGCTCAAGCCAATCTTTCAGGAAATCGGCGGGCAGATCGATTTTGATTTCATCCAGCAAAGCTTTTTCAAGATCACGGCGCAGCAGCGTTTCCGTTTCACGGGCGTAGTTTTCCTCGATAATCTTGGCTACCTCGGCGCGAAATTCTTCTTCATTCTCCACCTTGCCGGGGCCAAGTACTTTATCGAAAAATTCCTGATTCATTTCAGCGGGGGCCGTGCGGGTAATGTCGTTCACTACGAAAGTAAATTCGCCCGTGAGTTCACCCACGTTTTCCTTCTTCTTACCCGTTACGTGCGCAATCGCCGCTTCGTCCTCGAAAGTATCCTGAATATCAAACACGATGGAGTCACCTTTCTTAGCGCCCAGGAACTTCGCTTGTTGCGCTTCCTTTACACGCTTGGTGGGGATGGCGGTATTGGTCGTAAACTCGGATGACTCCTGCTTCAACTCACCGAATAGCGTATCGCCCAGCTCGGAAGTCTCAGGATTGATCGGGTCGGAAAAGCGGTCGCGCAGCTTTCCGATAGACTCTTCTACTTCCTTTTCGTCCACCGCAATCGTGTAGTGCGGTACAGCGGCAATCTCCGACAGGTCTACTTCGAAGTCGGTAGCTACGCCCAGGTCGTACACAAATTCAAAATCGGTCTGCGTGTCCCAGTCGATGGCCTCAGCCTGCTCGCGGTTGGGCAGCGGGTCGCCGACGATCTGAATTTTATTGTCACGGATATAGTCCGTTACAGCGTGACTGAGCATGTGGTTGATCTCGTCCACTTTGATGCTCTTACCGTACATGCGCGTAATAACGTGCGGAGGTACTTTGCCGGGACGGAAACCTTTCAGGCTGGCCTTCTTGGCGTAGTCCTTGATTGACTTATCTACTTTTGCCTGGTAATCATCTTTCGTGAGCTTTACCGTCAGTGAAGCCAGGGTAGGGGAACTCTTCTCTAATTGAACGTCCATTGCTTAATGAGTGATTAAGTGAGTGGTGAATGAGTGAATAAAATCAAGTTGAAGAGTATTTATTCACTCATTCGCGATTCACTAATTCAAAATTGAAAAAAGCCCCTTTTCCGGGGCTTTTTTCGATCGTACGGGCGGAGGGACTCGAACCCCCACGCCTTGCGGCACTAGATCCTAAGTCTAGCACGTCTACCAATTTCGCCACGCCCGCGTATTTGCCAAATGCCTTTTCTTAATGCAAGGCTACTGATTTTGGGAGTGCAAAGGTAATAAGGCACAATGGATTTTCATTTATTTATAAAAAGAATTTGAACAGTTTTTTTGTATAGATAATACCGTTTTTAAGTTAAAGTTCTGATATACATAGATTTAGTGATTTGCTGATTAGTCTGCCCCACTTTATGGTAAATCCAATAAAGTTGAAATTATACACTTTATCGCCTAATTTGGTGTAGCCTTACTGAAAATTAATCCGACACCGTGGAAACCATTGCCATCGACTTGGAGCAGGAGCGCAGGGACATCCTGAAAAGATACCGCAAACTGCTAAAAACTGCCAAACCTTTTCTTAAAGATAACGACGCCAAACTTATCAAGAAGGCGTTCAATACCTCGCTGGAGGCGCATAAAGATATGCGGCGGCGATCGGGTGAGCCGTACATCTACCACCCGCTGGCCGTGGCGCAGATTGTGGTGGAGGAAATCGGGCTGGGAACTACAGCTATCGTGGCCGCTCTGCTGCATGATGTGGTGGAGGATACCGAAATGACTATTGACGACATCAGCCGTCTTTTCGGTGAAAAAGTTGCCAAAATTATCGATGGACTGACCAAAATTTCGGGTAAATTCGAGTATGGTAGTTCACAGCAGGCCGAGAATTTCCGTAAGATGCTGCTTACCCTGTCGGACGACGTGCGCGTGATCTTGGTCAAGCTCACCGACCGGCTGCACAATATGCGGACGCTAGATAGTATGCCCCGCGACAAGCAGTTAAAAATCGCCTCCGAAACGATTTTTATCTACGCCCCGCTGGCGCATCGCCTCGGACTGTACGCTATCAAGTCGGAGTTGGAGGATCTGTATCTGAAATACGCCGAGCCGGAAGCTTACCGCGCCGTCTCGCGCAAGCTGCGCGAAACCAAAACGGCCCGTGACCGTTTCATAGCCCGCTTTACTGATCCCATCGAGGAAGATTTGCAGGAAGCCGGCCTGAAATACATCATCAAAGGTCGCCCCAAGTCGATTTATTCGATTTGGAACAAGATGCGAAAGCAAAATAAACCCTTCGAGGAAATTTATGACCTCTTTGCTATTCGCATATTGTTGGATGCTCCGGCGGAGTTCGAGCGCGAGAAAGCACTTTGCTGGCAGGCGTATTCTATCGTCACGGATCACTACAAACCTAATCCCGACCGCCTGAAAGACTTCTTAAGTACTCCCCGCGCCAACGGCTACCAATCGCTGCACTCGACTGTCATGAGCAAAACCGGGCAATGGGTAGAGGTGCAGATTCGTACCAAGCGCATGGATGAGATCGCCGAAAAGGGCTACGCGGCGCACTGGAAATACAAAGGAAACGATACCAAAGTACGGGGTAATATTGAAGACTGGATCAACCGCGTACGTGAAACCCTGGAAGATGGCACGGGCGACCGCACCGCCGCAATTGAGTTCCTGGACGAATTTCGCAGCAATCTTTTTACGGAAGAGGTCTTCGCCTTTACGCCCAAGGGCGAGCTTAAAGTACTACCCCAAGGTGCCACGGCCCTGGATTTTGCCTTCGACATTCACTCAGAGGTAGGAGCGCACTGCATGGCTGCTAAGGTGGGCGGCACATTGGCACCGATCAGCTACGTGCTGAAAAATGGCGATCAGGTCGAGATCATTACCTCGAATAAGCAGAAGCCAAACGAAGATTGGCTGCGTATTGTGGTCACTTCAAAGGCAAGGGCGCGGATCAAAGACTTTTTGAAAGAAGAAAGTCGCCGCTACGAAATCGATGGTAAAAAAATGGTGGAGAAAAAGCTCAAAACCCTGGGTTTGGAAGTTTCGCCCGAAACCTTCAATCAATTGCGCGCTTTTTTTGAATGCAAAACACCGACTGATTTCTTCTACCGCATTGGCAAGGGGTACATTCAAGTGGATGAACTCAAAAAATTCAGGAAATACAAGGAAAGCAAAGAAAACAAAGAGCGGAAAGATAAAGTTAACGGCGAGGAGACACCCGACGGCAAGACGGTAGTGAAGGTGCTGAAAAGCATTCACGGCGAGCGCACCGACAACGATACCCTGCTTATTGGTGAAGACATGGACAAGATCGATTACAAACTCTCGCCATGTTGCAACCCGATTTCGGGCGACGACGTTTTTGGTTTTGTGACTATCAATGAGGGGATTAAAATTCACCGCACTACCTGCCCCAATGCTGCCGAGCTGATGTCGAAGCACGGCAACCGTATCCTGAAAGCCAAATGGAAGTCGCAAAAAGAGGAAGCATTCCTGGCCGGACTACGCATCACAGGTACCGACCGTGTAGGCCTGATCAACGACGTGACGCGCATTATTTCCAGCGATTTGCATATTAATATGCGCGGGCTAACCATCGACACGGAAGACGGCGTCTTTGAGGGCGACATCAAGCTATACGTTCATGACACGAGCCACCTCGATATGTTGATCAACAAACTGGAGCGCGTAGACGGGGTTTTCAAGGTCTTGCGTTTCGATACTAACCTGAATACAGTTTCGTGAGGCTGCGGGATGTCAAACTGCGGATACTGGATCTTGGACGTTAAGTGTTAGACAAATTCGCTGATCCGATCAGACTCAAATCCAAAATCCTACGTCCAGTACTAGCATTGTGATTTGCGCCCAAAAAAAACGATATTTGCACCTTATTATGCCAAACAACGCCAAGGACAATTTGGAAGCCGCGCGAAAGATCCTGACGGCTTATCTTGAAAACAAGGGTTTGCGCAAAACGCCCGAGCGATTTGCGATACTGGAGGAAATCTACACCCGCAGCGATCACTTCGACGTCGACGAGCTGTACATCAGCATGAAAAACAAGAAGTACCGGGTCAGCCGTGCCACGGTCTATAACACGCTGGACGTGTTGGTAGACTGCGACCTGGTCACCAAGCACCAGTTTGGCAAGAATTTGGCGCAGTACGAGAAATCTTACGGTTTCAAGCAGCACGACCATCTGATCTGTACCGATTGTCATAAGGTTATGGAATTTTGTGATCCCCGAATTCAGTCGATCCAGAACATGGTGGGTGAGATGCTCCATTTCAAAGTAGACCATCACTCCCTGATTTTTTACGGCGGCTGTACGCGCTCAAACTGTGAAAACCGAAACAACCTTTCCGAAGAAGAAATCTTTGGACCGGGTACTAATAACTAATTTCAATCATTTTGCCCGCTTTGACCCGTACATGCCGGTCGGAGCGGGCTTTTTTATTTTAATGGAGAATGGATTCGGGGCACCAGATGTGCCGAGTTCCAAAGTCCAACGTCCAACCGCACCGGTGGACCGGTCCAACATCTATTTTACACATGAAAGTTGACGTATTACTAGGCCTCCAATGGGGCGACGAAGGAAAAGGAAAAATTGTGGACGTACTAGCCCCGCATTATCAGGTAGTTGCCCGTTTTCAGGGTGGTCCCAACGCGGGCCATACTCTCGAATTCGACGGTATCAAACACGTGCTGCACCAGATTCCATCCGGCATTTTTCGCGCTGATATCCAGAATGTCATTGGCAATGGGGTAGTGCTCGATCCCATTGTTTTTCGCCGCGAAATCGAGGGGTTGCAAAAGTTCAATCTTGACCTGAAAGGAAATCTTTTCATTTCCAAAAAGGCTTCCCTTATCCTCCCTACCCACAGCCTGCTCGACGCCGCCTACGAAAAATCTAAAGGCGACGACAAGATCGGCTCGACTCTGCGCGGTATCGGTCCGACGTATCAGGACAAAATTGCCCGACTCGGACTGCGGGTGGGGGATATTATAGGTAAAGAATTTAAGAGTAAGTACCAGAAACTTGTAGACGCTCACAAATCGATTCTGGGTTTTTACAATTTCGATTATCAGGAAGCACTGACTGCCGCCGAAGAAAAATTCTTCGCTGCGGTGGAGTTCATGCAGCAATTCCAGCTCGTGGATAGCGAGTACCTCATCAATGAATCGCTGGCCGGCGAAAAATCCGTACTCGCCGAAGGGGCGCAGGGTTCTTTGCTCGATATCGATTTTGGCTCTTATCCTTTCGTAACAAGTTCAAGTACCATGACCGCCGGAGCCTGCACGGGACTGGGCGTGTCGCCTCACGCCATCGGTGAGGTATACGGTATCTTCAAAGCTTACTGCACCCGCGTCGGCAGCGGCCCCTTTCCAACCGAACTACTGGAAGAAACGGGTGAAAAAATGCGGAAAGAAGGCAACGAATTTGGCTCCACCACGGGACGTCCGCGCCGTTGCGGCTGGCTGGATTTGCCCGCCCTGAAATACGCGATCATGCTCAATGGTGTGACCCAGCTCGTCATGATGAAGGTGGATGTCCTGAATATCTTCGACACGATCCGCATCTGCACGCACTACCGCCTGGCCGATGGCACCACGACCGACCATCTGCCCTACGACCTCTGCACCGAAAAAGTAGAACCTGTTTACCAGGATTTTAAGGGTTGGGAGCAATCGCTGGACGGCATCGCTGCCTTCGACGATATGCCCGCCGCGCTCACGGCCTACGTGGATTTTCTGGAAAAGGAATTGAAACTACCCATCACCTTCGTTTCCACCGGACCGGATCGCGAAGCGTTGATTCAGCGCGAAGCAGTTCTAAATTAATCGGGTAATGAGATTTGTTAATTTAGAATGCAAACGTTAATTGTTTTTGATGGATGGATAATTCGGCTGCTTTCTACCAAGTTTTTTTTCAAAATGAAAACCTTTTTCGGGTAGATGAACCCGCTTTGGAGGGGAGAGCGGAAGAAAAAGAAGCAAAGGTATTGGCTAAGTTTTCCACTCAGAAGCAAGAAACTACCATTCCAATAACGGAAAAACATGTTGAGGTTGAATTAGCGAAACCAATTGCGGAACCAGTCGGCACCGCGATTGCCAGCCCGGTGGTTTCTTCATTACCAGAAGTACCTGCTACTCCTGTCCCGGAACCACCCAAGCCAGTAGTTGCGGCTACTTTTCCCGCTCTGCAGCATCGCATTTTGGTTTTGGTAGATGAAAAAAAACAGGAGGACCTACTTCCTGCCGACGCGCTCCTTCTGGAAAATATCCTGAAAGCCACGGGTCACGATATCGCCGAAACGGATATTCTGAATTTCAGTAACATTGCCCAGACCGACGCCCGCACGGTGCTGGCTCAGAAAAGTACCAATTACTTTATCAGTTTCGGGGTGCCTTTAATCAAGCTGAAACTTGACCTGCTATTGCCTCCCTATATGCCCAAAAAGATCGAGGGAATCTGGTTCCTGCTGGCCGAGCCGCTGTCGGTCATCGATGCGGACAAAGCCCGGAAAAAGCGGCTCTGGCTGGCGTTAAAACAAATGTTTGCCGTGGCATAAGTACCGTTTCTCTTACTCGAAATTTTCGCCGACCATCACAATATTGTCGATTATCCGGCTGTTTTGGTAAATACTTGCGGGAGAATATCTTTTGATAACCATTCCATTTTATCATGGCCACCGTCTGGGAGCGTTTTTCTGATTTTGTTAAAGGACCCAGAGCCAACGACCTGGACTACTACGACGATATTCCGCAGCCGGGAACTAGCATCGATCCGCCACTTCGCCCCAATCCCCAACCAACTATGAGTGATCATGCCCGGCCTGACTCGCCGTCCGCTTATCGGGTACCCGCTGAGGTAGAAGCTTCGCAGTACCGCAACCTCCTTTCCGAAAGTCAGCCTGGGGCACGCAGTCGTGATGAAAAAGTACCCTTCTTGGTGAACGAGCAAAATAAAGATGAATTCACTTCATCGCCAGAGTCGGAAGGTACGACGGCCGCCGAAACGAACAACACCGGAGTACACCGGATGCAATTGCCCGCAGTTGATACTTTTTCCAGAGATTCCCCGGCAAGTTCGGAACTGAGTATTCCTTATTGGCTGGAAGACGAAGACACGCTCCGTGACGAAGGCGTACTTTTCGGGCTGTCCCAATCGGATCCTACCGAGAAGACTGATATAATTCACAATTATTTTCAACATTTGGCCGCCACTCATGTGCGCAATATCGAGCAGCAAAACGAGCGCGTGCAGGAATTGAACCTTTTTATCGGTCAGAAAGAAAACCGTATTGGAGAGCTAAAAACCAAGCTGCGGGGCCTGGAAGAGCGACAGGCCGAAGGCGAGCATCAACTGCCCCGCACCCTGGTAGGGTTAGTACTTTCCATCGCCATGTGCGTGGGTAATTATTATTTGATCGAGGAAACGTTGCGGCCCTCCTTTGCCAGCAGCTCCTTTGTGGCATTGGGCGTTTTCCTGGCCGGAATGTTCAACCTGTTCGGGCGTATCTCCCTTTTTCACGACACTGATAGCAACGTTTCGTGGCGCCGTTTGCTGGAAGAAGTGGGTATGCCGCTGGCGGCGGCCTTGTTCGTATTTGCGCAGGCCTGGCAAACCCAAAGCTGGTGGCAGGCGATGGCCCTATTCATCTTTGTGTTTTTTCTCTTTCTGTTTGCCGGAAAATTATTCCTCAGCAACACTACCGTCCTGCGCAACGACCTTCGCCTGTGGCTGACAACGGTGCGGGGGCGCCGTGAGGTCATCGAGCATAACCAAAATTGGCAAGCCGAAGTCACGCAACTGGAACACGAAATCGACGAGCTGCGGGTCAAGAAATGGCAGATTCTTCGTGAGCAAAGTAGTTCCGAAAGTGAGCGTGATCGCCTGTCGGCGCGCCGTGATATGCTTATCAAACTCTTCGAAAGTGAATTCTTTCTGGCCCGAAAAATGAAAGGTCAGCTTTCGGAGCGGCAGCTGCGGGAGATCAGGGGAGAATGACGCTCGGTTTTTACATTTAACTGTCCACTTTCAACTTTCCACTATATCAATGGAAGAGCAAAATCCTGATTATCAACATGGCTACACCAGCGGCATCGAAAATCTCAGCCGTGAAGCGTACGAAGGGTACTTATCGAGCCAGGTTAGCCACGAGTGGGTGGTAGAGCGGCTGGACGAGAAGAAAAAAGAGCTGGGGATGCTGGAAGTGACCAGCCAGGTGACGCGGACTAAACAAAAAGAAGCCTTCGACCGCTTGCAGGCGCATCTGCTGGGCCTGAACGATGCTTCCAAGCGCGCGAAGGAAGTACAGGATCGGGTGAACGAGACCGAACAGGAAACGGCAGAACTGAAAGAGAAGCGCACTAATGCGGCCACGCATTACTCGCTGTTGGCCGGCTTTATTTTTCTGGCAGCGGGTTTGTCGTTTCTCTTCGGCGATCTTATCATCTCCCACGAGATTGTGGCCTACGCGCTCAATATCCGCAACTCCAACGAAGCCTGGGCCTTTGCCGTGGGCCTGGCGATGGTGTCCATCCTGCTGAAACCTGCCTATGACCGCCTGATCGAAGGTCCTTACCAAACCGACGATTCGCCCCGTATTCAAAAGCGCTACGGGCGTTTCAAGGTGGCTTTATCCATTTTTGCCGTAGGTACTTTGCTGGTGCTGGGTTGGTTTCGCTACGAGGCTTACCGCACTGACAAACTGAAAGAGGCGATCAACAAGTCGATCAAAAACATTCAGCTCAATGCCGTGGACCCGCTGACGGGCGCCCCGGTCAACAGTCCTGAATTGACCAATAAGATTGAGCAGGCCCTGCGCGATTCCGACAACCTGAGCCTGACGCTGGTCAATAGTCCGTGGGCTCTGCTGTCATTCGTATTGAGTGGTGTGCTGTTTGCAATTGCCGGAGCGGTCTCGCTGGGCATGGCTATCCCGGTCTTGCAGAGTTTCTGGTATCGCTGGCTGCAAATTGACCCCCGCCTGTGGCGGTTGCGTCGCCGCCGCAATAAATTGGTGAAGGAGCTGACTGGGTTGGAGAAGGTACTTTCCCAGCAGGTTGTTCAAAAAAATATCATGGAAAACGATCTGGCCACGTTACCTGCTCCGGATGATTTGAAGCAGCAGGAAAAAGTACTGCGCAAGGAAATAGAAGACCTGGAAGAAGAACGTAAACTGGCCCTGATCGACAGCCGCACCCAGGCCTACAACGACGGCCACGCCCGTGGTGACATGGCCCGCCAGATTATGAGCGATGAAGAATATGACCAATGGCGCAACCGTCATCTCACTTCTTCGAATCTCGCGTTGCGAGCCAAATCTACCACCTCCGACCGCGCCGTGCCCCGCACCCGCAGTGCCGGTATGCGTCCGCACCAGGCTATCCGCAAGGCGATCACGGATCGGTTCGACGAAGAAAATCAGTAAAACTTCCCGCCCTCAATGACGGGCAAATGTCCGGTCGGCTGATTGTATAAATACGTCCAGCAGGCCAATTGCTGACCGTCAGTCAGCTTTACAGGTACTTCTCGCCGGAGGTATAGGCTGGCCGTTTCGTCGACCAGCACGTCTTCGTATTCATCCAGTTCAGGAATGAGTTTTTCAAAATCGAAAAGCCGATACACCTCTCCCCAAACGAGCGATTTCTCCTCCGGTAAGTACAGCGCACCGGGGTACCAATCCACCAGATAGAGCTTTCCGGTAAAGTGTCCTTTCTCCACAAATTCACTTCCGGCCCGTAATGTCTGGGAGAAGGGATTTTCGTGGCCTCTCATCAGGGTGCCATACACGAACAAATAGCGGTTTCTATCGTCATTCATTCCTGCTCCTTTTCTCCTCTTTCAACAAACTTCACAATCTCCGGAAAATGCCTGTTCCAGGGAAAGAAAAACTGCACGATCATCGGCACGTGCTTCTTGCCTTCGAGTACTTTATAGCGTGGATTGGGAACGAATTTCCGGTAATCGCCCATAAAAGCCTCGGTACTTTTCTCGATTGAATCGTACGTTTCACCCCCCCGGTAGATCAGCATCGGCGGCATATTTTCCCGTAGAAAGTATCTGGGCGAGGCTTCTTTCCAAATCTTGGGATCGTTGGTAAACGTCTTGATGTAGGTATTGTCGGCGTCGTACTTCTTTTCCAAGAGGTAGTTGTACATGTCCAGCCCGGCGGCGTCGATAAGTATCAGGCCGGTCGTAAGATTATTCATCGAAAGGGCTTCAAAGTACTTATCATCCAGCCCGATGAGTGCCGCCAGATGTCCGCCTGCCGAATGGCCTGACAAAAACAGCCGACTCGTGTCACCGCCGTACTTTCCAATATTTTCCACCGTCCACTGCACCGCTTTGGCCGAAGCTTTCGCCATGTCGTCGTAATTCGCCGCCGGACTCAGGGGGTAGTCGATGATGACCGTGACGATACCCTTGCGCGCAAAATTCCGGCCCATGGGCCAGTACTGTGCCTTCTTGCCCGAATTCCAGTTGCCGCCATGAATGAACACCAGCACCGGGCGCGGCGATTTGACTTTGCGTGGCGCGTATACATCGAGCTGTTGCTCAGGAAATTGGGAAGTAGCGGATTGGTAGGTAATATTAGCGGTTTTCCTGACGGCGCAGCTGGTAATCGAGAAAACCCAGCAAGTCAGGGCCGCGAAGCGGAAAAATAGGGTAGTTAGTTTGTTGATCAAAGGTTGGTGTGATTACTTATACGATGAGAGTACTAAATCTTGATAGCCAGCAATATATCAGAAATCAGTAAAGCTGAATCACGCTTAGACATCGATCAGGTCAGGTTCGATGGCGGCATAGTAAGCAGGTTTGATTCCATTTCGGGATACTAAATCGACGGGATGGTCAAGCAGCCCTTCCAGTTCGCGGGCTAGATCAAAAAACTGAAAGCCTATGGGTTGGCTAAACTCGACCAGCACGTCGATGTCACTGTCGGAATTAGCTTCGTTTCGGGCATACGAACCGAAAAGAGCCAACCTTTTGATGGGATAACGCTCCAAAAGGGCAGAACGCGAAGCAGAAAGTTTTTCTATGATTTGCTGCGGTTGGATGTTCATTTCGCACATAGTTTTTTTCAAAAATAGGGAAATAAAAATCATTCCTCTCCCCCCGAACCATTCGGCCCAAAACCTTTGTTACGTCCGGTACGCTTTTTCCCAAACTCCCGCAAAAACATGTCCTTCGAACTGACTTCCGAATACGTTCCCACCGGCGACCAGCCCCAGGCGATTGAACAATTGGTACAAGGCCTGCGCGACGGCGAACGTGCCCAAACGCTGCTCGGCGTAACGGGTTCCGGCAAGACCTTCACCGTCGCCAATGTCATTGCGCAGGTGAATCGTCCGACGCTGGTCCTGAGCCATAACAAAACCCTGGCCGCGCAACTTTACGGTGAATTCAAGCAGTTTTTTCCCAACAACGCCGTCGAGTACTTCATCAGCTACTATGACTACTACCAGCCCGAGGCGTTCATCGCGACTACGGGTACCTATATCGAGAAAGACCTGATGATCAATCAGGAAATCGATAAGCTTCGGTTATCGACGGTATCATCGTTGATGAGCGGGCGGCGCGATATTGTCGTCATTGCGTCAGTATCGTGCATCTATGGTGCGGGCAATCCCAACGAATACAAGAAAAGCATTCTGCGCGTGGGGGTAGGCCAGATCACGAGTCGTAATCAGTTTTTGTTCCGCCTAGTCGAAATCCTGTACAGCCGGACGGAAGTGGAGTTTTCGCGGGGTACTTTCCGGGTCAAAGGCGACACGGTGGATATTTATCCCGGCTACGCGGATTTTGCCTACCGCATTATCTTCTTCGGCGACGAAATAGAGGAAATCCAGCGCATTGAGCCCAATTCGGGCAAGAAAATTTCCAGTGAAAAGAAGATTGCCATTTTTCCCGCCAACCTTTTCGTCACGGGACGCGATGTACTGATGGATTCCATCAAACAAATTCAGGATGACCTTACGGCGCAAATCCGGTACTTTGCCGGGGAAGGCCGCCTGCTGGAAGCCGAGCGCATCAAGGAACGCACCGAGTTTGACATGGAAATGATGCGCGAACTGGGGTATTGCTCGGGCATCGAGAACTACTCGCGGTACTTTGACCGCCGCCTGCCCGGTCAGCGGCCCTTCTGTTTGCTGGATTATTTCCCCGAGGATTTTCTGATGGTGGTGGACGAAAGCCACGTGACCATGCCGCAGATCAGGGCGATGTGGGGCGGCGACCGCTCCCGCAAAGAATCGCTGGTGGAATACGGTTTCCGGCTGCCCTCGGCGATGGACAACCGCCCGTTGACTTTCCAGGAATTCGAAGACCTTACGCCCCAAACCCTTTTCGTGAGCGCGACGCCCGCCGACTACGAACTCCGCCAGACCGACGGGGTAGTCGTGGAGCAGATCATCCGCCCTACTGGACTCTTGGACCCCGAAATCGACGTGCGGCCCAGCCTGAACCAGATCGACGACCTGCTCTCTGAAATCGACATTCGCGTCAAGCGCGGCGAGCGGGTGCTGGTCACGACACTTACCAAGCGCATGGCCGAGGAAATGAGCAAGTACCTCGACCGCGTTGGCGTGAAGGGTGGGTACATTCACTCCGAGGTCAAGACGCTCGACCGCGTAGAAATTCTGCGCGAACTGCGGCTAGGGGTATTCGATGTACTAGTCGGCGTAAACTTGTTGCGCGAAGGACTTGACCTGCCCGAGGTATCGCTGGTGGCGATTATGGACGCCGATAAGGAAGGTTTCCTGCGCGATATCCGCTCGCTGATTCAGACGATTGGCCGTGCCGCCCGGAACGAAAATGGCAAGGTACTGATGTACGCCGACCGCATCACGGGTAGTATGCGCTCAGCCATCGACGAAACCAACCGCCGCCGCGCCATTCAGATGGCCTACAATGAGGAGCACGGCATCACGCCGAAGACGATCCTGAAATCGAAAGAGGCGATCATGGAGCAAACCGCCGTCGCCGACTCTAAGGTGAAGAAAATGTACGTCGAGCCCGACGAAATCCGTATCGCCGCCGACCCCGTGGTGCAGTACATGGGCAAGGGCGACCTTCAAAAACTCATTTCCGAAACCCAACGCAAAATGGAAGCCGCTGCAAAGGATCTGGACTTCTTGGAGGCGGCGAGGTACCGCGATGAGTTGGTGCAGTTGAAGGAGCGGTTGAAGGCGGAGAAAGCAGGGTAAATCTAACTTCCCGAAAGTTTTAAAACTTTCGGGAAGTTGCGCCGGAAAAAGTATATCTTGTAGGAAATAGTATTACTGTTACCATGCCCGCCAAAGATTTCGTCCATGATTTGTCAAAAATGCGCTTCTTAATGACGGCTGGGAGATTACGCATGATCCCTATTTCCTACCCGTCGGGAAAGAGCGTAGCTATGTGGGTTTGGCGGCGAAGAAGATTCTTATCGCAGAAAAGGACGCCCACAAAATTGCGGTGGAGATCAAATCGTTCGGCGGCAAGTCCGATTTAGTGGCCTTCCGCGAGGCGCTGGGCTAATATCTTTTTTATAAGGCAGTCTTGAAGGATTTCAAAGCGGACCGCCAGTTATTTTTGGCGGTAGGAAAACAAATCTTTGAAGACTTTTTTGAGGAAACCGCTATCCGTAAAATATGGGAGTTGTACCAGGTTCAAATCATTGTTTTTGACGAAAGAACTGAAAAAATACTGAAATGGATAATCTAAAAATAGTAGCCGAGTACATGAAGGAAGTGGCCACCTATGCCCCCGAGGAGCAAGGTCAACTCATCCATGATCCCCACAAGAATCACTTCCTGATTTATAGTATTCATTGGCATGACGACAAGCGGCAGTACGGCTGCTACCTTCACATCGAAGTAAAGCCAGATGGCAAGGTATGGATTCAACACGACGGTACCGACCTTGCCGTAGCCGATGCCTTGGTCAAGCGGGGCATTCCCAGAGATCAAATCGTATTAGGCTTCCGATCTCCTTTTTATCGCAAAATGAGCGATTTTGCCGAAGCTTGAACCCGATGAAATCCGCATCGCCGCCGACCCCGTGGTGCAGTACATGGGTAAGGGCGACCTTCAAAAGCTTATCTCCGAAACCCAACGCAAAATGAAAGCCGCCGCCAAGGATCTGGACTTTCTGGAAGCGGCAAGGTACCGGGATGAGTTAGTGCAGTCGAAGGGTGAGAAGGTGGGGTAGATGAATGAAGTACTTGCGGTAGAGAACGCTGTAAATCAGGAATTTTGTTTAATTTTCATTTATAAAGAAGGCTCATCACGATTTTTGATCGGAATATTATCATTTCGCTTAATGATGCCGATCCGCGCACCAGCTTTTCTTTTGGCGCAGATTGCATTGTAAACGCGAGGTGATACAACCCCTATTTCAAATCAGGGTTAGCGAGGATTAGAAGACTATTAAATTAATCAATAAACTATTTAGTAGATTTAGAATATGAGCTTAGAACAGGAAATTATTGATAGACGTAGTGAAATTAGGACTGATGATCTTTCAATGTCAATTGGAGAATGGCAAAGTTTGTATGAGAATAAAGAAATCGATATCCACCCAGAATTTCAGAGATTCTACCGATGGTCACCTAATCAGAAGAGTAATCTTATAGAGTCGATATTACTCGGAATACCTATTCCGCCCATTTTTGTCAGTCAAAGGAAGGATGGGATTTGGGATGTAGTCGATGGGCTGCAACGACTTTCAACTCTATATGAATTTTTTGGTATTCTTAAGGATGAAGATGGAAATGTTAAGCCGCCTTTAGTATTAGAAAAAACAAAATACTTACCATCACTTGAAGGTAAAAAATGGAATGATGATGAAAGCCCATCTGATTCATTTGATCAAGAACAGAGACTTTTAATAAAAAGATCAAAACTCAGCGTTAGTATCATTCTAAGAGAAAGTGATGAGAAAGCAAAATTCGAACTATTTCAACGGCTCAATACTGGTGGCTCAGACCTCACTCCGCAAGAAGTGAGGAATTGCATTCTTGTTATGATTAATAAAGACTCGTTCTTATGGCTCAAGGCCCTATCTGAATATACTAATTTTCAAGCAGCCATCTCCCTGAGTGATAGAAACACAAATGAACAATATGATATTGAGTTAGCACTCAGGTTTCTCATATTTTCAACATTAGATTTGGATAAATTCGACCGTTCAAAGGATGTTGGTCAATTTATAACTGAGAGAATGATTGCACTATTTACAGATGGTTTCGATAAGGTAGAAGCAGAAGCAAGGTTCAAAAATACTTTTGATCATATTATAAATTCGATAGGCGAAAACTCTTTTAGAAGATATGTAAATGGTGTATACAAAGGAGGTTTCTTACTTACTCCATACGAAGTGATTTCTTTTGGAGTAGGATTCAATTATCCTATCTTGCCTTCTTATACTGAAACAGCCCAGATAGCTAAGGATTTATTCGATGATCCAATTTATCAACAATGGTCAGGTTCTGGAATAAGGGCAAATTCTAGATTACCCCACTTACTTCCTCTGGGAAGAGAAATGTTTAGTAATAATGAGAATTAGAACACTAGATGACCTAAGTAATAATCTTTCGAGTGATCTTGCTTGGAGAAAAAAAGAACTATCTGAGATAAAGTATTTGGTTGAATCAGCTATGATTCCTAAGCATAGAAAAAACGTAATAATAAGGTCATCAATCGCAATGATTTACGCTCATTGGGAAGGATTTTTAAAAATTGCAGGTAGGTACTATTTAGAATATGTTTATTTTCAAAAGATAAAAAATTCAGAATTGACAAAAAATTTTCAAATAATTTCTCTCGCTAACTCAACGAAATTACTTGAAAGTTCAAAGAAATATTCTACTTATGAGTCTGTAATTAATTTTTTTGAAGAAAAATTAGATAGCATTGCATCAATTCCTTACAAGTCTGTAATTGATACTGAATCAAACCTTTCATCAACAGTACTGAAAGAAATAATTTGGTGTTTAAACTTATCATACGAATCTTTTGAAATTAAGGAAAAGCTTATTGATGAAAAACTGCTAGCGAAGCGAAACCATATAGCTCATGGTGAGTATTTAGAAATTCAAGCCACGGATGTGGTTGAATTGAGAAATTCAATCTTGGCACTCATGATAGAATTTAAAAATCAGATTGAGAACTCAGCGTTGACTAGAAAATTTATTAAATAAATGCTGATTCTTAACAGTTTGCGGTAGTCTTTCGCGCGCGTTGTGCGGAGTCTGCAATACTGCGCACTAAAGATAGAAGGCCGTTTTTAACGGCCCGAAGCTCAATGTTTCTTCACAAAAAACACAGAAAATGCCATGTTAGACCGTATTACCATTGATTCCACTATTTGCCACGGTAGGCCCTGCATCAGGAATATGCGATGGCCCGTGGAGGTAGTTTTGGATATGCTAGGAGCCAAAATGAGCATCGATGAAATTCTGCAAGACCACCCTGAATTAGAAAAAGAGGACATCCTGGCTTGTTTGCAATTTGCCAGCAAGTCTATTTCGGGACGGTCGATTCCGGTAGTCGCGTGAAGCTACTATGTGATGTTCATATCTCTCTGGCCTTACCATGATTAATGGGTAGTATTTCAGAAACAACCCCTTAAAGGTACTACTCACCTTACAATCCAGAATAAAGCATGAAGAACCAGTTGAAGTACCTTTTCACCATTTTGGGAATAGCCACGTATCTGTTAGCCTCGTGTGATAGTAAAGATAAAAAAGATACAGAGGACATACCTAATCAACTAACGTCCCAGGAGAAGGAAGATGGCTGGCAATTGCTTTTTGATGGTACTTCCCTGAAAGGCTGGCATCTGTACAATCAGGGTGAAGTACCTTCCGCCTGGACGGTGCAAAACGGCGAACTGTATTGCCAACCTATTTTTGACACGACTGCGCATGGTGACTTAGTATCGGACCAGGTGTTTAAGAATTACGAACTTGCCTTCGAGTGGAAAATATCCGAAGGAGGCAACAGCGGGGTTTTTATCAATGTGCTTGAACAGAAAGACATGCCAACGACCTGGTCGTCCGGCCCTGAGTACCAGTTGCTGGATAAAGCCCACCCGGACTATGAGATGAGTCCCGCCAAACGGCCGGGTACTTTATTTAATTTTTATCCCCCCATCAATCAAGTCGAGCCCAAGCCTGCCGGTGAATGGAATCAGTCCCGTATCAAACAAGTTGACGGGAAAGTTGAATTTTATCTGAATGGAGTTTTGACGGCGCAGGAAGACTTGACTTCCGACCACTGGAAAGAGGCGGTGGCCAACAGCGGATTCAAAACGTTTCCTGAGTTTGGCAAGCACACGGAGGGACACATCGCATTACAGGATTGGTCCAAAGGGATTTCATTCCGAAACCTGAAAATCAAAACACTGTGATCGCATAGTTCGGCGCGTTGCTTCTTAGGTTGTGATCTACTCGTTCATCTCAGCTTTCCGCGTCTTCATGCTATTTGGCAAGACATAATGAAGGTAGGCTTTATGAACAAATCCAGATCTTTTTGCTATAAAAAAAGAGTGTTGCACGGCAATGGTACTTTCTGATTTTTAGTCGGTATATAAAGTACCGCAGACGGGAATTTATTCCCGGCAGCTGCGGATATTTGCGACCAAATCGGACGGGTAACGAGCCATGGAGTTAAGAAACAAGCAGCGTATTTTCCTCAGTGTATTCTTTTTTATTTCGGGATTTGCCTTTTCCACCTGGGCCTCCCGAATTCCTACCATCAAAACTTTTTATGGCTTCAACGACGCCGAGATGGGCTCCGTGCTACTGGCGATGCCGGTGAGTTCACTGATCGGACTTCCTATTTCGGGCTGGCTGATCAGCCGCTTCGACAGCCGCATTCCTCTGGCGGTTGCCTTCGGGATCAATTCTGTGGCTCTGGCCTGCATTGGTCTGGCAAATTCGCCCCTGCTGCTGATTATTACCATTTCGGTCTTCGCGTTCACGATGCGGATTTTCAGTATTGCGGTCAATACCCAAACCATCACTTTACAGAAGTATTACCAGAAAAAAATCATCGGTTCTTTCCACGGGTTGTGGAGTTCGGGCGGTATCGCGGGCGTGGGATTTAGTACCCTCATGGTCGCCTCCGCTGTTTCCATCGAAGTACATCTGGCCGTCGTGGCTGCGCTTTGTCTGGCGGTGACACTGTTCTCGTTCCCCTACCTGCTGAAAAACGACCGGACTTCTCAGGGCAATAAACTGATACTGGGAAAACCTGATCCCTATATTTTGTACTTGGGGGTATTGGTGTTTTTTGCGGCGGTATGCGAAGGCGGCATGTTCGACTGGAGCGGAATTTTCTTCCGGGAAGTACTTCACGTCGAGGTTTTTACCTACGGCTACCTGATTTTCATGGTATTTATGGCGCTCTCCCGGTTTTTGTCCGACCGCATTATCGAAAGAATCGGCATTCCTACTACCTACATTCTGAGTTCCTTGATGATCGTGGCGGGTATCGGCCTGTCCGTTATTTATCCAGCTTTCTGGACCGTGCTGATCGGTTTTTCTCTGACGGGCTTCGGGACGGCTTCGGTAGTACCCATGACCTACGCGCTGGCAGGTGCGTCGAAGAAGTACTCACCGGGCCTGGCTATTTCAATCGTCGCTACCTACGCCACAGTGGGGATGCTGGTGGGGCCGCCGCTAATCGGGTACCTGTCGCATGCGTTTGGGTTGCGGATGGCCTTCGTGGCATTTGCGGTTTCGGGCCTGTTGTTTATTCCGGTTTCCCGGCTTTTCTTCCAGCATCAGCAAGCCCAGGTACCTGACCAACCGCAGCCGGTATCCTGACTCTTTCCTAATCGTACTCTGCCCCTTAGTTTCGGACCGGACAACCGGCGGGGCATTGCCGCAATCAATTATCTACGTGCCTGAAATCGTGGAGTGTGATTGGATTTTTGGGAATCGTGAAGTGAAAAACACTCCCTTGCTCCGGCATGCTCTCCAGCCATATTTTTCCTCCGTGCATCTCGACGATCTTCCGGCAGGCTGCCAGTCCTATACCCGTGCCGGGGTACTTGTCGCGACCGTGTAATCGCTGGAACACCAGAAATATTTTTTCAAAGTACTCTTCTGCTATCCCGATCCCGTTATCACTGATACTGAACAGCCAATCGTCTGTTTTTTCCTGCGCCATGACTTCAATTCTGGGTACTTTGCCCTCAGTGCGGTACTTTATTGAATTGCCGATGATGTTTTGCATCACCCGCTTTATTTCCGTTCTCGAAGCTGATATGACCGGCAGTGGTTTACTAATGATTTCGGCATGGCTGTCATCAATTTCCTGTTGCAGCTCTTCCAGGGTTTCCTGCATAATTTCATTCATGTCAGTCTCCGTAAAATTCTGGTTGAGGCCCGACTGGGAGAATTCCAGCAGGTCGTTGATCAATGTACGCATTCGATGGGCGGAGCTGGCGGCAGTATGCACTATTTTCTGGCCCCTCGCATCAAGATTTTCGGCGTAACGGCTTTCCAGGAGTCCCAGATATCCCTCGATGGTCTTGAGGGGTGACTGCAAATCGTGCGAGGCCACGTAGGCAAACTGTTTGAGTTCCTGATTGGTCAATTCCAGGGCTTCCAGCGCTTTCTGGCGATATCTCAGCTCCTGTTCGTACTCTTTGGAAGTACGTAATCCCACGGCATCGTCAAAGTACTTGACCAGGGCAATGACGGTAGCTATTGATACAATTCCCGTTATGAAACGAACCAGCGCACTAATGCGATAGACCGGTAGCCAAAAGAGCATAGCGTCGATCAGGTGGGTGAGACCACACAGCAGGATGAATGCGCCAAAAAGCCAAAAAACGTTTTGCAGGGGTACTCCTTTTTTGACAAAAATGAATCTCAATAGAATAAGCGGGATACACATATAGGCCAGCCAGATCATAAGATCGGAGACGATGTAGAGCCACCCATGGAAATCGGACCAGGTACCGCACAACCAGCGCGGCGGCCAGTCGGACGAGTCGCCCAGCCCAGAAAAAAAATCGATTACTTCATTCATGTGTGTAAGAAAAGAGGGGAGTAGAGGTACTTATAAGGCATGGCGAAGTTACCACCGCAGCGAAAACTATCCAACAGAAAGCACCCATTGGCCGGGGAGGCAGGGGTAATCCGACAAAAATAAACTATTTTCCACGTCCTTTTTGGGTTTCATTCCTTGCGTCAGGAGCGCTTTCCATAGCTGATGGAAGTACCTGATTTCTGACCAGAATCAGCTTATCCGGCAACATTCATCATAAGGAGCCCGCCCTGCTACCGGTACCTTTATTATATGGCTGCCAGCAAGATTTCGCCCGCTCTCCTCGGCGGCGACAACGAAGTTGCGAGCAATTTCAAAACTTAGAAAACTCAGACACCAACATGGACAAGTACCTTTCAGACAAAACAGCTTTGGTAACGGGAGCCGCTTCGGGAATCGGCAGAGCTACCGCGCTTTTATACGGCAAGCTAGGGGCCAGGGTGATGGTTTCGGATATAGACGAAGTCCAGGGCCGGCAAGTAGCCGACGAGTTGACCGCAGCCGGGGCCAGTGCCCGCTTTTTTAAGGCGGATGTGGGCGACTCCAGCCAATGTGAGGCGCTCGTTCAGGCAACCGTGGCGGCCTTTGGCCAACCGGATATTGCTTTCAACAACGCAGGGGTCGGCGGCGAATTGAATCAAACCGCCGACTATTCCGTGGAGGGATGGCAGCACATCATCAATGTCAATCTCAACAGCGTATTTTATTGCCTGAAATATGAACTGGAGGCAATGCAAAAGCAGGAAGGCGGCGGCGCCATCGTCAATATGTCCTCAATCCTGGGGCAGGTCGGCACGGCGGGGTCGCCGGGTTATGTAGCCGCCAAACACGGTGTGATTGGCCTTACCCAAACCGCCGCTATTGAAAACGCCGCACGTGGTATTCGCATCAATGCAGTGGGTCCGGCCTATATCGACACGCCCCTGCTGGGCGCCTTACCGGACGAAACCAAAAAGGCGCTGGTTGGCCTGCATCCCATTGGGCGCCTGGGCCGTTCGGAAGAAGTAGCTGAATTGGTAGCCTGGCTTTCATCGGATAAGGCTTCATTCGTGACCGGGGCGTATTACCCCGTTGACGGTGGTTATCTTGCCCAATAAGCCCAACTAAGTACTATACGCCTTCGGTACCTGCGTAAAATTCTGGTCCGTAAAATGCCGCACTAACTTCTGTAATAACGCAGGATTTAGTGCGGTACTGCTTTTTAGCCCGTAACTGATATAGCGAGCCCCACCTACTTACTAGAGCCATGAAGAAACAATGATCTTCCTTTAAGTTGCTGGTTTGAGTAGGTACTTACTATTTTGGTGTTTCATTGTGTAGATAATGACTTGTGGTTAGCCGGAGTCCAGACCGCGAACTTCACGAATATCGATCAACTCAACTACCAATGAAAAAAAGTTGTATACTCCTGGGAGCTGCGCTGGTAATTGTTGCTATGCTCGGTTTCCTGCCCAATGTACCCCCACCAAAACAACCCAATGTCGTCCTGATTATGGCTGATGATATGGGCTATGAATGTCTTGGCGCCTACGGAAATACGGTGTACAAAACCCCCGTGCTGGATTCTCTGGCGGCTTCCGGTATCCGGTTCGACAATTGCGTTTCCCAGCCTTTGTGTACTCCATCGCGCCTGAAACTCATGACCGGGAAGTATAACTACCGCAACTATGAGTACTTTGGCTATCTCAATTCCAATCAGTACACGTTCGGTAATCTTATGCAGGACGCTGGCTACAAAACCTGCATTGCCGGGAAATGGCAACTAAACGGGTTGGCTTACAAAGACAGCATTCCTACCTGGAACGACGCCACACGACCCAATCGATTCGGTTTCGGGGAGTATTGTTTGTGGCAACTGACTCGGGAAGGAAAAGAAGGAGAGCGATATGCCGCGCCACTATTCGAAAAAAACGGCAAGGTAGTTCAAGGTACCAGCGACGAATACGGACCAGACGTTTTCTCTGATTTCGTAGTCGATTTTATCGAAAGGCAGAAGGATGAAAAATTCTTTGTGTACTACCCCATGGTACTGGTGCACGATCCCTTTGTCCCTACTCCCGACTCGAAGGCCTGGTCTGATGTATCGAAGCGCTACAAAAAGGATACGGCTTATTTTAAGGACATGGTAGGCTACGCGGACAAAATGGTAGGCAAAATTGTCGGTAAGCTCAAAGCGCTCGGACTGGATAAAAACACGATTGTCATTTTCGTCGGTGACAACGGTACGCATCCATCGATCGTTTCCACGCTCCCGGACAGAAAAGTGGTAGGTGGCAAGGGGAATACCATCGACGCAGGCACCCATGTACCAATGATTGTGTATTGGCCGGAGCAGATAAAGCGGGGAAGTACTTTTGAAGGACTCATCGAATTCAGTGATTTTTTTCCAACCCTGGCCGAACTTGTGGGCCGCCCGGTCGATGCCGATGGCAAAAGTTTTTACCCGCTGCTAACGAATGAAAAGTACCATCCCAGAGCCACCGCCTTTGTCCATTACGACCCGCGCTGGTCTGCCAACGTAGATCGGTACCGAAATCAGTTTGTACGAGAACTCGATTACAAACTATACCAGGATGGTAAATTCTACAACCTCAAAACTGACATTCTGGAAAAAGTACCATTGGATAAAAATGCCTTGACTTCCAGGGAAAGAAAAGTCTTATCGGGACTTCAAAAGGAAATGAATCGACACCCTGCTTGGAAGTAGTTTAAATCCAAACTCACTACCCATACCTCGGAGAATAGATTTGATTTATCAATAGAATAGTATGCTGAAAACCCTGTTTGCCCTCCTCGTGATTGGTCTGACCTACCAATCCGTAGCCGCTGACATTACGATCAAGGTCACTAAACGCTACCTGAATCTACCGGTTTCCCAAAAAGCCGAGCGGGCTGCCATGACCTATCAGGTCGATGGCGAGGAAGCGCAGCGTTTCGTGATCCGACTGAGCGATCAGCCGGAGTACTGGGTGTTTTCGGATATGAGCGCTTATCAGGGAAAAACGCTTAAAATCAGCTTCGCTGGGCAGGCAAGTGGCCTGAGCAAAATATACCAAGCTGACCAGATTCAGGGTCAGGATTCGCTCTACCACGAGCAGTATCGGCCGCAGTACCACTTTACGACCCGCCGGGGCTGGATCAATGATCCCAACGGTCTGGTTTTCTACGAAGGCGAATATCACCTTTTTTACCAGCACAACCCGTTCGAGCGGGAGTGGGAAAATATGTCGTGGGGCCATGCCGTAAGCAGCGATCTGGTTCATTGGCGCGAACTACCCGTGGCACTGCACCCGGATAAAATAGGGACGATGTTTTCGGGATCGGCGGTGATCGATTATGACAATACCTCCGGTTTTGGCCAGCCCGGAAACCCGGCGATGGTGGCATTGTACACCAATAATAGTGACGAAAAACAGGTACAGTGCGTGGCGTACAGCCTGGACAAGGGCCGTACCTGGACCAAATACAACGGCGGCAAACCCGTCATCGATTCAAAGGCCAAATGGAATAGCAAAGATACCCGTGACCCGCGGGTATTCTGGTACGAGCCGGGCCGGCATTGGGTCATGGTCCTGAACGAACGGGACGGCCATTCCATCTACACCTCGGAGAATTTGAAAGAATGGGCGTACCAGAGCCATACTACGGCCTTCTGGGAATGCCCGGACTTGTTTGAACTGCCGGTAGATGACAACCCAAACCTAAAAAAGTGGGTCATGTACGGAGCGTCCAACACGTACATGATTGGTACTTTCGATGGCAAAAAGTTTACTCCTGAAAGCGGAAAGTACTTCTTTTCCTCGGGAGGGATTTATGCGGCCCAAACCTTTAACAATATTCCCGAATCCGACGGCCGCCGCATCCAAATCGGGTGGGGACGCATTCCCCAGAAAGAATTATCGTTCAATCATATGATGCTCTTGCCCACGGTACTTACGCTGCACACTACCAAAGATGGGATTCGGCTGTTCAGTCAGCCGGTTCGGGAGGTGGAGCAACTATTCAAGCCAGTGAATAAGTGGGCGTCATTAACTTCGGAAGAGGCCAACGCCAAGCTGAAACCTTACTACGATGCCGACCGGATTCGCATCAAAACTACCATCAAACTGTCTCACGCGACAGGTGCCGGTTTCAACCTTTTCGGCCAACGAATGATTGACTACGATCTGAATTTTAACCTGCTCAACGGAAGATTTTACTCCCCAGAGGACCCTACCAGCACCGAACTCTCTGCCGATATTTATATCGACCGTACCTCAATCGAAGTTTTCATCGACGGCGGAAAGTACTCCTATTCTATGGAAAGAAAGCCCGACCCCAATAATAAGGAAGGATTTCATTTTTGGGGTAACCGAATTGAAATCAAGAACCTGGAAGTCTTCACTGTGGAGTCGATTTGGAAATAAATACTTTCTATTTTCTTACTCAATCCGTTAACTATCTCAGCAAAGTACATCCTGTTACTCAAACAAAAGCGTTATGGAAATCTCACAAAAACAAACCCTGTTCCAATCTCTGGTCGAGCGACTGACTGACACAGCTACCGTCCAAAAAGTATACGGCGAACCGATTGTGCATGAGCAAAAGACAATTATTCCCGTGGCCAAAGTAACCGTCGGATTGGGGGGAGGATTTGGCGAAGGCAACCTCGCCAATTCTCTGAACAGCCCCAAAGGCGAAGGTGGCGGGCTGGGCGGCGGACTGATGGTAAAACCTCTGGGTGTTATCGAAATCACCACCGACGACACGCGCTTCGTACCTATCCGGATGGGACGCTACATTGCAGCCGGCGTGGCTATCGGATTTGTTCTCGGACGAATTTTTCGCCGCTGATTGGGTAGGGTGGTGGGGTACAAAAAAAACGCTGTCAGGATTTAAGCCCTGACAGCGCCGAATCTCTATTGTAAATTTATGCTATTCAATCCCTTTTAAAAATCGGGACAAACCCTTTTCAGGGTAAAGCGTTTTTAGAAATATAAACTACCCCTCGGCCACTGACGCTGTTACAAAAAGCAAATTTATTATCCTAGCCACAAACGGCATCTCTTACTTTTCCTGATTTCTCCCTAAAAATGCCGCTCTCCTAATTCCCGCTTGCCGAGCATCACCGCTCCGACCATCGCGATCAGGAATAGAATGGATGCTAGTTCAAAAGGTAGGAGGTAATCACGGAAAAGAATTTGGCCCAAGCTCTCGACCATTCCTGTCTGTGAGTTGTAACTACGGGGGTTGTACATCCCTACCTGCGACTTGCGATAAGCACCAAATAGTATGACGAAGAGCGTTCCCGCTACGATGGCGGCGGCAATTTTAGTGAGGTTAGGCATAAGATCTTTCTGATCTTCTTTCATGTTCAAGAACATGATAACGAACAGAAAAAGTACCATAATTGCCCCGGCATATACGATGATATTTACCACAGCCAGGAACTGCGCATTGAGCAGGAAATAATGCCCTGACAGGCAGAAAAAAGTCATGATCGCGTACAGCACACTGTGAATGGGACTGCGCGAAAAAACCACCATCAGCGCACTCAGAATTGTGAGGAACGACAGGAAATAAAAGATAGAGAGGGTAGCTGGGATCACTTTGGATAATGATGAGGGGTTCGCCCCCGCGGTGATGAATGATAAATGATAAATGGCCAAGCCGCCGAGTTCGTTCCGAGAGCTATTATGGAATTGCTCTCGGAACGAACTCAGCGGCTTCGCCCTTCGCTTCGATCAGATTCTGTTCCCGGGCTTCTTCCTTAGTCCAGGCTTTACGAAGATAGCGATTATTCATGTTTTCGGTCAATAAGTCCTTGCCCCAAATCACCTGATCACGCTCGGTGAATACCGGGACGAACTCGTCGTGGCGCAGGTAAACGGCTTGTTTGGGGCAGGCTTCTTCGCACAGACCGCAGAAAATACAGCGGAGCATATTTACCTCGTAAATAGCAGCGTACTTTTCTTCGCGGTACAGGTGTTCTTCACCTTTCTTACGCTCTTCGGCCACGATCTGAATTGCCTCGGCCGGACAAGCCACGGCGCACAGCCCGCAAGCCGTACAGCGCTCACGTCCCTGCTCGTCGCGCTTCAGCACGTGCCGACCCCGGAACACGGGACCCAAATAACGCTTTACTTCGGGGTAGCGGATCGTAACTTTCTTCTGGAAGAAATGCTTGATCGTGATGGCCATGCCCGTTGCGATGGCCGGAAGATAAATCTTCTCCGCCAGCGTCATTTCTTTATTACTTACTTGCTTTGATCGGTTGGTTAATTGCATAGTTTTAGGGTTTAACTGTTAAAAGGTTTAAGAGTTGAACTGTTGAATCCTTGTTTAAACCTTTAAACTTTAAACAATTAAACATTTTTCATTTCAGCATTGCCGTCAGCGCGGGCTCAATAAAGATAACGGCCAGGCCCGTGACGACGATATTAAACATCGCCAGCGGAATGAGTGCTTTCCAGCCCAGATTCATGAGTTGATCGTAACGGAAACGGGGGAGTGTCCAACGCACCCACATGTAAAAGAACACCCCAAACAGCGACTTGGCAAAAAATATTGCCGTGCCGATAAGCGTGGCAACATTATGACCCGCGACGGTACCGAAGGCGTCCGTCAGCGCGCCAGCCACCCAATCCATGCCGGGATAGTTGTAGCCACCAAAGTACAGCGCCGAAATTACCGCCGATGATACAAACATATTGATGTACTCGGCAAAAAGGTAAAAGCCCAGTTTCATGCTGCTGTACTCGGTATGATAGCCACCCACGAGCTCGGTTTCGCACTCAGGCAAGTCGAATGGAGTACGATTGCACTCGGCAAAGGCACAGGTCAGGAAAATGATAAAGCCCAGCGGCTGGTACCAGATATTCCAGTTGCCGCCGTGCTGCTGCGCTACGATGTCACCAATCGAGAGTGATTCGCTGATCATGATGATCGCCACAATCGACATACCCATCGCTACCTCATAGCTGATGTTCTGCGAAGCAGCCCGGATAGCCCCAAGCAGCGAGAATTTGTTGTTGGATGCCCAGCCCCCGATCATCAGTCCATACACGCCCAGCGACACAATTCCGAAAATATACAAAATACCTACGTTGGCTTCCACGGCCTGCACCGCTACTTCTACGCCATCGTAGATGATCGTGTCGCCAAACGGAATGACAGCACTGGCCATCAGCGCTGTAAGCATCGCCACGCAGGGCCCGGCGATGAACAGCCATTTGTTGGCCTGGGCGGGAATGAAGTCCTCCTTGAAGAACATTTTTCCGGCGTCGGCAAGCGGCTGGAGAAGTCCCCAGGGCCCAGCCCGGTCAGGACCAAGACGATCCTGAATGAATCCCGCTACCTTGCGCTCGCCGTAGGTCGAATACATGGCAATCAACAACGTCAGGCCAAAAATGACCAGGATGATGAGCGACTTTATGATGAAAGGTACTAACTCCATAATGCTTTCAATAGTATTGTTTCCCTTTGGTCTAAACGGGTAATGGTTAAAAGCGACCTAGTTTCGGCGTATCTACCACTCTGGTCGCGGGTTTCTTTTGACTACTGATTAAGAGGTTAACGTAGAGCACCATTTGACCTTTTAACCATCAACCTAACCTTAATTTTCACTATTCTCAAAAGCTGACCGTTCATTAGCTTTTTTATTATTTTCAATACTCAATCGCCGTACCGTTTGCTCATCGGTGATGAACGGACGTGAATCGTCGATAGGTTTGTATTGCGAATTGGCCAGACGAAGACCAAAATCCGGCTTCTTAATGGTGTCGGCACGGTACTTGTTGGCTGAGACTACCGAACTGCGCAGCACCTTGGTCGGTCCTTCGATGATCCAGTCGCTGGTTTTCTTTTTCTCAAAGCGACAGGTGTTGCAAATCCACTCTTCCACCTCACCCCACTCGTTTTTACGGGCTGTAACACGAATCACCTCTTCGCCCCGGTACCAGAGTGTAACGTGACCGCTGCATTTGTCGCAGTCGCGGTGGGCATCCACGGGCTTACTGAACCACACGCGGTTCTTGAAGCGGTAGGTTTTGTCGGTCAGGGCACCTACCGGGCAGACGTCTATGACGTTGCCGGAGAAGTCATTATCGATTGATTTTTCGATGTAAGTACTGATCTCAGCGGCATCGCCCCGGCCCAATACGCCATGAACGCGCTTTTCTGTGATCTGATCAGCGGTGTACACACAGCGGTAGCACAAAATGCAGCGCGTCATGTGCAGTTGGATATGAGGCCCGATGTCGTGCTTCTCGAAGGTCCGGCGCTCTTCTTCATAACGTTGGTTGGAAGAGCCGTGTTCGTAGGCAAAATCCTGCAAATGGCACTCGCCCGCCTGGTCACAAATCGGGCAGTCGAGCGGGTGATTCAGCAGCAGAAATTCTACAATTGCTTTACGCTCTTCCAGTACGGCCGGGTTGGTCACGTTCTCAACCACCATGCCATCCTGCACCATCGTGATACACGATGGTACTAGCTTGGGCATGGGCCGTGTATCTTTCGCTGAACCCTGTGCCACCTTTACCAGACAGGCGCGGCACTTGCCGCCGCTACCTTCCAATGGCTTATAGTAGCACATGGCGGGCGGAACCAAGTGACCCTGACTGGCGTCGGCCTCGGCAATGCGCCGGGCTGCCTGCATGATCGTCGTGCCTGCCTCCACCTCGACCTCGATGCCGTCAAAGGTTATTTTCAGTAAGTCTGATTTTGTTTCTTCCATCTTCACTTATTGAATGAATGTGTGAATGGGTGAATGATAGAATATTGCTTTCGCCGTTGATCTTTCATTCACTAATTCCGACATTCAGTAATTCCAAATTATACTAGCTCCGCTTCCCCCATGTACACCGCTCCGGGTCTCGTTGCTTCGGCGGGATGTGTCACGTGCCACTCGAATTCGTCACGGAAATGTCGGATAGCGCTGGCGACGGGCCAGGCGGCAGCATCGCCGAGCGGACAAATGGTATTTCCTTCAATTTTCTTGGCGACGTCCACCAGCAGGTCGATGTCGCGCATGTTGCCGTGGCCGTGTTCGATTCGGTGCAGTACTTTCTCCATCCAGCCCGTTCCTTCGCGGCATGGGCTGCACTGGCCGCAGGATTCGTGGTGATAAAAACGTGAGAAATTCCAGGTATTGCGCACGATGCAAGCCGTTTCGTCGAAGACGATGAAACCTCCTGAACCCAGCATAGTACCTGTAGCGAACCCGCCATCGGATAAGGATTCGTAACTCATCAGGCGATCTTCACCATTGGCAGTTTTATACACCAGATTAGCCGGGATAATCGGGACAGAAGAGCCGCCCGCTACCAATGCTTTCAGGCGATGCCCGTCGCGAATACCCCCACAGTACTCGTCGGAGTTCAGGAATTCCTCTACCGGAAGCCCCAACTCGATCTCATAAACACCGGGCTTTTTTATGTGGCCAGAGGCCGAAATGAGCTTAGTACCTGTACTTCGGCCCACACCAATAGCAGCGTAGGCGTCTCCACCGTTATTAATAACCCAGACCATATTGGCGATGGACTCCACGTTATTGACTACGGTAGGACATTGGTACAGTCCCTTCACGGCCGGGAAAGGAGGCTTGTTGCGTGGATTACCGCGCTTGCCTTCCAACGATTCCAGCAGGGCTGTTTCTTCTCCGCAGATGTAGGCACCACCGCCGGGATGCACGACCAGTTCCAAGTCGTAGCCCGAGCCGAGAATATTTTTACCTAAAAAGCCTTTGGCTTTGGCTTCGGCAATAGCTTTTTGCAAAATATTGATGACGTACATCAACTCGCCGCGTACGTAGATAAACGACTTATTCGCCCCCAGCGCGAAGCTGGATATGATCATTCCCTCTATCAAAAGGTGAGGGATGGTCTTCATTAAATAGTGATCCTTAAAGGTCCCCGGCTCTGACTCGTCGGCATTACAGACCAAGTACCGCGGTACACCTTCGGGCTTTGCCAGGAAACCCCACTTCATGCCCATAGGGAAACCCGCACCGCCACGGCCCCTTACGCCCGATTTCTTGGCTTCTTCCACTACCGCTTCTGGCGTCATGGTTTTTATTGCCTTTTCAAGCGCCTCATAGCCACCGTGCTTACGGTAAGTGTCGAAGGTTTCGATGCCTTCGATGTGGGCGTGTTCCAGTAATATTTTCTTTGACATTGCTAAAAAGCTATTGACTCAGTTCCTCGATAATTGAATCCACCTTCTCATTGGTCAGATTCATATAGTACTTCTCCCGAATCTGAAAAACAGGGCCCCAGCCGCAGGCCGCCAGACACTCGACTTCCTTCAAAGAAAAGAGCCCATCGGGCGTAGTTTCACCAGCCTGAATCCCTAGTTTCTGTTTCAGGTGCGCATACACATCTTCGGCGCCCATCAGACAACAGGGGCCCGTGCGGCAGTACTCGATCACGTTTTTGCCAACCGGGTCGAGATGAAACATGGTGTAGAAAGTCGCTACCTCGTACACTTCGATAGGCTGAATATCGAGCAGTTTGGCGACATAGTCCATGACCTCACTACTCAGCCAGCCCCATTGCTCCTGCGCCACGTGTAACACGGGAAGCAGGGCCGACTTCTGTCGTCCTTCGGGATAATTGGCAATCATTTGGTCCACGCGCTTTTGCCGCTCAGGCGTAAAGGCAATGGGTTCGGCTACTTGATTCACTACTCAATGATGAATGATGAGGGATGAATGATGACGGGTAGCCCGCGCTGTGACGACTCCTTATTAGACTCATCATTCATCGTTAATTTAACTATCTAATTCTCCCGCGATGACGTTCATGCTACTCATAATGACAATGGCGTCGGAAAGCGTGGCACCTTTGACCATTTCGGGAAAAGCCTGGTAATAAATAAAACACGGGCGGCGGAAATGCAGACGATAGGGAGAACGTCCACCATCGCTGATCATGTAAAAGCCCAGTTCGCCGTTACCCCCCTCGACGGCGTGGTAAATCTCGCCGATCGGAGCATCGATTTCACCCATTACAATCTTGAAATGGTAGATCAGGGATTCCATGCTGGTATACACGTTTTCCTTAGGCGGCAGGTAATACTCCGGCGCGTCGGCGTAGTAGGGGCCCATAGGGAGGTTCTCCAGAGCTTGCTCTACAATTTTCAGACTCTCCCAAATCTCGGCGTTGCGTACCATAAAGCGGTCGTAAGTATCGCCACTCTGGCCCACAGGAATAATGAAATCAAAATCCTCATAAGAGGAATAGGGCTCCATTACCCGCACATCGTAATCTACCCCCGCCGCTCGCAAATTAGGTCCGGTAAAGCCATAGTTCAGAGCGCGTTCGGCAGAAATACCACCTACGTCAATCACACGATCCATGAAAATACGGTTGCGGTTGAAGAGTCGTTCAAACTCCCGCATTACGGGTGGAAACGATTTGATAAAGTCGCGCAGCTTCTGAATTGCTACGGGCGAAAGATCACGTTCCATGCCCCCGAGGCGACCCATGTTGGTCGTGAGGCGAGCCCCGCAGACTTCTTCGTATATCTCGTAAATCTCTTCTCTTTTCTCAAAAAGATAAAGGAATCCCGTAAAGGCCCCTGTGTCCACTCCCAGGATACCGTTGCAGATGAGGTGATCGGCGATGCGGGCCAATTCCATCATGATTACCCGGATATACTGCGCCCGCTTGGGAACTTCCACGTGAAGGAACTTCTCCATCGTCATGTGCCAGCCCAGGTTATTGATCGGCGAAGAACAATAGTTCATCCGGTCGGTAAGGGTGGTAATCTGATAGTAAGGTCGCCGCTCCGAGATTTTTTCAAAAGCCCGGTGGATATAGCCGATCGTTTGCTCGGTGGATACGATCCTTTCGCCGTCCATTTGCAGGATATTCTGGAATACCCCATGGGTAGCCGGGTGCGTAGGGCCAAGATTGAGCGTAGTCAGTTCGCCCACCAGCTCCGGCTGATCGGGGCGGGCGAGGGGATTGACGTTGGGTACTAATAGCTGATTTTCTGCCATAATTCAATTTGGAATGAGTGAGTGCCGGAATTCTAAACGATTGCTTTATCCCAACATTCACTCATTCACGCAATCACAATTGATATCATCGTCCAAACAATGCGTCTGTCTTATCTTCGCGGGTAGTGTCTTCCAGCGGGTACTGGCGGCGCATTGGGAAATAGTCCATCTCTTCTATGTTCAGAATTCGGATCAAATTCGGGTGCCCCTCGAACTGAATACCAAAAAAATCATAGGTTTCACGCTCCATCCAGTTGGCCGATTCGTACACCTTCGTGGCGGTTGGAATGCGCTCATCGCCTTCAGCCAGAAATACCTTGATGCGCAACCGAAAATTGTGCACCAGACTGTGCAGGTGATATACTACGGCATATTCCAGACCCGGTGTATCGGGGTAGTGTACGCCCGTAAGGTCAGTTAGGAAATTGGCCTGAAACTTTTTGTGGTTGAAAAGAAATTCCAGCATCGGAATAATCTGTTCACGGGTCGTGGTGAGCGTCAACATTCCATAGGGCTCCTCGAACCCATAGACGTCTTCTCCGAATTCGCGAAGCAGTTCTTCGGCTACTTCCTGGTTAGTGAGCATAAGAAATTACTGAATATTATAAGAAGCCATCAATTCCTGATACTGCTCAGAGTTGCGGCGACGGAGCGACTCGTTACGAGCCAATTCCTGAATCTGCATGAGCCCTTCAAGTACTTGCTCGGGGCGGGGCGGACAGCCGGGAACGTACACGTCAACGGGCATGATGCGGTCGATACCCTGCAAAACGGGATACGAATCGAAAATGCCGCCGCTGGAAGCGCAAGCCCCCATGGCCAGTACCCAGCGGGGTTCGGCCATCTGGATATAAACCTGTTTCAGAATGGGAGCCATTTTCTTGGCAATGGTACCCATCACCATCAGCAAGTCAGCCTGACGGGGTGAGAAGCTGGGCCGCTCAGAGCCGAAACGGGCGATATCGTAGTGCGAGCCCATCGTGGCCATAAACTCGATACCGCAGCAGGAAGTAGCGAATGGCAAAGGCCACAGCGAGTTGCTGCGGGCAATGCCGATTACTTCGTCAAATGAGGTGGCGAAGAACCCGGAGCCAGTGTGCCCCGGAGGTGCTTCAACTATATCTACTGATTTCACTTTTTTCAATGGATGGTGGATAATAGAGAATGGATAATTTCCCTCGGTTCGCAAGAATTATCCATCGTCAATTATCCATTGTCAATTAACTTATTCTTCCCACTTCAAAACTCCCTTACGAATAATGTAATAGAAGCCCGCCAGCAGGAGTGCCATAAACAGGATCATCTCCACAAAACCGAACATTCCCAACTTCTTGAAATTGACCGCCCAGGGATACATGAAAATCACTTCCACGTCGAATAATACGAAAAGGATAGCGACCAGAAAGTACTTCACCGAAATGGGCGTACGCGCGTCGCCAACTACCTCGATGCCGCATTCAAACGGGTCATCTTTTACTCTGCCTTTGCGGCTGGGACCAATATTGTGGGTGACGATCATCGTCACAACGATAAAACCCAGCGCTAGCACAAACTGGACGACAATGGGTAAGAAGCCGGATGGCAGATAATTCGTGTTCATAGTACTTATTCTCAACGGAGCAAACCGGGGAATTGTTCAATGATCCGGTGGGTATTCCAACAATTTTTAAGGTTCAAAATTACTAGGCACAAACTTACCAACCAAATGCAGCGAATGGGGATTTCCTGTGTACCCAAAACGTAAAAAGCCCCTGCGAGCAGGGGCCTTAATGAAGTCCTATTTTATCAATCAATGACAATACGCTTGGTTACGTCGAGGCCCGGAGCGCGCACCCGGACGAGGTACAGACCAGGCGGCAAGGTGCTGGCGTCGATACGCTGGCGTTCGTTCAGGAGCGAAAAACGTTGGGTTCGGATGATTGAGCCATTGATATTATAGAATGCCACCTCGGCATTTGCCAGATTTTCGAGGGTTTCGACATACACGATACCTTCCCGGCTGGGATTGGGAAAAATGACCACGCCGTCGTTCTCCGACAACGAAAAAGTAACAGGGGGTGCGTAGGCCGAATAGCAGGTCAGCGAATTATTACTTCCCATTGTAAAGACGGCCTTGGCTCTGGCCGTGTAGTCGCCCGTCTCCGTCACCTTGATCGTATTCGTTTCAGGCTTCAGAAAGCTGCTTCCTATCTTCCACTCGTACTTTTCGTTGAGGTTGGGTTCGGTGATTGAGGCTGTCAGGCTGTATGGCCCTGACTGTTCGATCAGCGGTATGCTAAGCTCGGGACGTACTGTCAATGATACCGGAGCGGATAATTCAGACTCGCAACCAAATACATTCTGCGCTTTTACGGTATAGTTTCCTGTCTCCGTTGCCCGGAAAGACTTGGTATTGCTACCGTCGCTCCACAAAAAATAATCGGTACCGCCCGAAGCGGCAAAAACAAATCCCGCATCGGCGCAGGCCTGTTGCTGGCCGCCGGGTATAATCGTTGGTTTGAGCGGTCTTACTGTCGAATTGATCGTGACACTCGGGCCGGGAATGGCATTTCCTTTGGCATCTTTAAGAACGGCCCGGTAAGTACCCGGCGAGTTGATGGCGATAGACCGTCCAGATTGCCCGGTGGACCACTGATAAGACGAATACCCGGCAGGGAGTGTCAGGCTCACGGTAGCATTGTCTGTGCCACATGAGGTAGAAAGTGAGGGAAGCGGGGTAGGGGTGACGGGCGTAATTGTTGAGAAAAAGGTCGTATTAAGTGCGTCGTTCCAGAGGTTGGCCAGAATGCGCTGCCCCTCCTGCCCCGCAAAATGGACACCATCGGGCCTGGGAACATAGGCGTTGTCGGTTTCTGGCCCTGGGAAAGTACTGTTGAAAGTTTGATTCAAAACAGCATTCTGACCGTTAATGACGTTTTGATTCGTTACGGATTGGCCCGCTCCATTCACCGCCCGGGAAGTACGGGAAATAACCCAATAGATCCGTTTATCGGTATCACTGTTGAGTTTGTTGATCAGGAACTGCATTTGTTTACGATACTCATCCGCACTGGTATTGGAAGGGTAGTTGTCAGTCTCTCCCTGCATCCATAAAATGGCCCGAACTCCTAATTGATGTACATAGTGTTGCGTGGAAATTAACAAATTAGCGTAAGGCATCTGGGCCGGATAGTAGAATCCGCCGTAAGCATTCTGGGTAATTGTTCCATTGGCACTCTCCGACCAGTTTTTGATGGTGGTTCCTTCCCATGCTGTGTTGATGAAAAGTACTGGCACATTAAGCTTACGTACCAGTAAATCGCCCAGGATTCCCCAGCACCAGGCAGTTTTGCCGCGAGGACCGATGGTTACGTTGGATTCCAGATGTGCGAAAGTAGGTGCGGGCGGGTCGAATAGTGAATTGACAGTATTGTCATAGGCAATGTAGTTGACGCGGTCGTCGTTGGCGGCCGGGCCGGGTGATTCGAACAAGCCCTGCGCGTTGGACTGCCCGGAGATCAAGAAAACCTCTCCGACCCCCATGCGGGATACAACGTCGCGCCCCACGACGGCACCGTTGAGCAGCCCCCGTACTTCCAGCGTATACCAGCCACCCTGCAAACGAAGCGTTCCCTGAAAAACACCGCCCGAAACTTTATCCTGCAAAGTACTCCATTCCGTGTTTTGGCCCTGACCCGGAATGACAGCAACCGCCCGCACCTCGAATTTGTCGACGGGCAAGGTATAGGTCCCAGAAATTGAGATGGTAGTTTGCCCAGTGATGTCGCGCTGATATACCGCGCGATCCGATGGCGAGGTAATCTTGATCTGAGCTTCGGCCCCCAAGGCAAGGAAACTACTTAGCAGGCAGGTAATCAGGAAAATACAAATAGTAGAAATAGTACGCATCCGCTTGATATTTATTGGAAAACCGAAAACCAAAAGTCTCCGAATTTCAGAAATTTCTGTAATATATAATCCAGAAAATGCCCGCAAAAGTAGCGGATTATTTATTGGCAAAGATAACTTTACCCGGGAATGCGCGCTTTTATTTGCTGATCAATAACTTTTGAGTGCCCTCAAAACCACCGGAACTGATCTTTAAGATATACATGCCGCCCGGAAGCTTGGAAAGGTCCAGAAATTGGCGTTGGCTGAATGAATCAATAAGAAAAGTCTGTACAGGTGTTCCCCTTAAATCGAATACCCGAATTGTCGCGCTTTCCAGGTTGTCTCTAGTCTCCGCAATGACCATGCCATTTTCGCTGGGGTTTGGATAAATACTGACACCGTTGCCGTCAGCTTCGGGGATAAAGTTAAAAACAGCCGACTCCTCGGAATAGCACACCAGCGTAGGGCTGTAAGTTATGGCGGCCTTTACGGTGAAGGCTCCCGCTCTGGATGCTTTAATTAGACTGGTAGAATCAGTCAGAAGAGTACCATCTTTTTGCCAAAGAAAATCTTCATTTTGAACGCTTACACCCGCTTCCAGGGTATAGGTGCCTACCTGCTCGATTACGGGCAACGGCGGTTTGGGCTTAGCTTCTAACCTGACGGCTGGCGAAAATAATGAAAAACAACCATTGGTGCCCTGCACCTGAGCAGAGTAATTGCCCGACTCAGTGGCTGTAATTATTTTACCGGTTTCTCCTGTATTCCAGGCAAAAGTACCATCAGAATTAGTGGTAAGTTGTACCGTCTCACCTTGACAAAAGGTGGTGCGCCCCAAAGCAGTGACGGTGGGCGGGGGAGGAATTGGCAATGCGTTGACGGATAATGTATTGGAGGCATCCGACAAACAACCGAATTCATTTTTAGTCCGAACCTGGTAAATGCCCGTCAGGTTGGTTGTGACTTCCTGACTAGTGGAGCCGCTGTTCCAGACATAACCAGTCGCTTCGGTTGACTTGAGGGTGATTTTGTCGCTGGCGCAGAAAGTGAGCGGCCCCGAAGCGGTAATAGTAGGAGTGGAAGGCAGCGGATTGACCGTCACCCGCGTTGCCTGGGAAACGGGAGAACGGCAGCCGTTGCCGTCAATGGCTATGAGCGAATACTCGCCGGAAGTGCGAATTTCTACCTCACGCTGACCGCTACCATTGCTCCATTGATAAGAATTGGATGAGCTGGCCTGCAACACTGTAAAGTCACGGTCGCAAAAAGTAGTTGGACGCAATGGGGTAATGGTAGGAGCGGCGGGCAATGGGTTCACTTGCACCCGGACCGGGGCGGAAGTGGAAACGCAGCCGTTATTGTCCGTTACAGATACGGTGTATTCACCCGACTGGCTGACGACTACCGACCGATCCGAAGTGTTAATATTCCAGGTATTGCCGCTTTCATAACTCGAGGTAAGTGTCACGTTTTCTCCTTCGCAAAAGGTAGTATTGCCGCTAGCTGACACCGAAGGGCGCGAGGGCAAAGGATTGACCCTTACTGTCACAGGGTCGGACTCGGGCGACTGGCAGCCATTTTCGTCCACGGCCCGAACGCGAAAATCGCCGCTGTCATTTACCGAAATTGCAGAGCCGTTTTGCCCGTTTGACCATACACTCTGTACTGACGACGTGGATTCCAGCTTTACGACGCCTCCCGCGCAGAAAACCGTAGTCCCCAGTACATTGATGCTGGGCTTGGGGGGCGGTGGGGTAGAAAATACACCTATCGTGACGGAAGCCGAGGTAGTTTCACACCCATAGGCATTGGTGGCGGTTACTGTGTAAGTATTGGGGGTGTTAACGTTAATCCGCCGATCGGTTTGCCCGGTATTCCATCGGACAAAGCCGTCGGTCACTGCGGTGAGGGCAAGTGAACCACCCTGGCAGATATTATTCCTGCCGCCCTCCACCTCGATTATCGGGACAGAGGGGCGTATCTGACCCGGTACCTCCACGGCGGGACTGAACATAATATTTCCCGCCTGGTCGCGGACTTTGGCTACATAACGGCCACCACCTACATTAATGTTAGAGCTGGTTTGGCCATTGCTCCAGTTGATCGAAGTGTAATTGCCTCCTTCGACGGTCAGCGACAGCGAATTGCCTCCGCCACAACTCACGCGCACCGTAGGTAAGGAAACGGCCTTATAAGGTATAGAGCGGTTAAAAAAGTCGTCGTTCAGGGCGCTGCTCCAGGCATCACCTAATTGGTGAAGTCCTAAATCCTGAAAATGCGCTCCATCGGGCCGGGGTGCCTGTATTTTGTCTGTTTCCGGGCCATAAAAAGTGTTGGGGGTAGAGGCAATAACATCGTTTTGCGCTTTAATGATCTCGAAGTCAGCCCCGCGCTGATTATCGTAAGTAACTCGGGCCACGACCCAGGAAAGGTTTCGCCCGCTCTCATTTCTAGTCTGGTCAATGAGCGTACGCAGGTCATTGCGATAAGAATCCCCGGCCGTATTTGCGAAATTATCCGCCTCCCCCTGATGCCACAAAACTGCCCGAATACCCGTCACCGGAATGTAATATTGCAAGGCCAGCCGGAAGTTGTTATAAGGCATCCCCGATGGAGTGAAAGGTTCACCATTATAGATAGAGTAGGTCTGACCATTGATGCTCTCACGCCAATTTTTTATTGCGGTGCCATACCAGCCCACATTATAAAATAAGATGGGCACTCCCAATCGCTCTGCCAGCCGATCACCCAACTTGCCGTAGGCCCAGGCCGAATTGCCCCTGGGTGAGATATAGGAATCAGCATTGAGATGGTCAAAAGAGGGTTGAGGAAGTTCATTCGCAGAGCCGACATTGTTGTAGTTCACGGTATTCACCCGATCATCATTGGCGCCCGGTCCTCCGTAGTTTTGATAACCCTGGGAATTGGATTGGCCGGCGATAAGGAATACTTCGCCGATCCCAAAGCGTGATACTGTCGCGCTGCCCGCAATCTGGTCGCCACGCCAGCCCCTGACCTCCATTTCATACCAGCCGCCGCTCCAGTCTACTTGTCCGGCATAGCTGCCGCCCTGTGGATTAGTCTGAATATTCATCCAGCCTGAGGTATTCCCACCGTTAATAGCGCGCAGCTGCACTTCTACCCGATCGATGGGAGTGGAGTAGTTTCCGCGTATGTACACCGTGGCCGAATTATTCTTATCGCGCTGGAGAACTGTGCGATTGGCCGGGTAAGAAATGCTGAGTTGTGCATAGGCATCAGCCCTCCCAAATCCCAAAAGAGTTACTAATGTAACCAATAATACCTTAACTGTAAAATTCATGTCATTCAATCCTTCACAATAAAAAAGACGCTTCCAATATCAGCGTAGAACTACCAGGAAACAACTTTTAGGACCTAAATTTAGCTAACGGACAACGGCTCGTTGAGCGTGGTCCATATCAGGTCTTTCAAACGTTCAATTCCTTCTTGTGTTATTGCAGAAATGAACAGATTGGGAACGTTGTCGGGTAGTCCACTCCTTAGTTTTTCTCTTTCGCTTGCTTCGTTTTCTACCAAGTCGATTTTTGAAATAGCGATAAGTCGTTGCTTATCCAGAAGGGACGGATTGTATTCTCTTAGTTCGTTCAGAAGGGTTTCATACTCAGCTGCAGGGTTTTCGCTATCGGCAGGAATCAGGAATAAAAGAAGGGAGTTTCGTTCAATGTGTCTCAAAAAGCGCAATCCCAGTCCTTTCCCTTGAGAGGCACCTTCAATAATGCCGGGTATGTCGGCCATGACAAAAGATAGGTCGTCGCGATAAGCCACCACGCCCAGATTGGGCACCAGCGTCGTGAATGGGTAGTTGGCAATCTCGGGCCGCGCCGCCGATACTACCGACAGCAAGGTTGACTTTCCGGCATTGGGGAAGCCCACCAGTCCTACATCTGCCAGTACTTTCAGTTCAAGGATAATCCAGGCTTCCAGTCCTTCTCCGCCCGGCTGAGCATAATCGGGAGTTCGGTTGGTGGCCGATTTGAAATGGTCGTTGCCCAGGCCACCACGTCCGCCAGGCAGCAGAATAATTTCCTGCCCATCGTCGGTGATTTCGCCCAGCTCTTCCCCTGTTTCGGCATTGCGGGCTACGGTACCCAGAGGTACTTCCAGAATTTTGTCTTCGCCCTCGGCACCACTTCGCCGGCCTCCGTCGCCCTTACCACCGGGCTCTGCCTTGATATGTTTGGTATAACGCAGATGCAGCAGCGTCCATAGCTGTGCATTGCCGCGCAGGATTACGTGCCCGCCTCGCCCGCCATTGCCCCCATCGGGGCCGCCTTTGCTTACGTGTTTCTCGCGGCGAAAGTGCAGGGAACCTGCTCCTCCGTCGCCGGAACGGGCGTTTATTTTTACGTAATCTATAAAATTAGATGAAGCCATTCCTCAATTTTACTCTTTGTGTTTCCTGTAAAAAATGCGAGACCCACGATTCGGGCAAATAGTTGGAACGGTGGCAAATAATTTGGTATCCTTTTAAGCGCTTTATTCTTTACTTACTCTTTGTCTACCGCTTCACAAATCGCATCAAATATTTCATCAATTTCGCCTACGCCGCCAATACTCACGAATTTATTTTGCTGGCGATAATAATCGGAGACGGGTGTAGTTTTGCTGTTGTACTCCAAAATCCGGGTTTTGATCTTCTCCTCGTTCTGATCGTCGGGACGGCCTGAGGTCTGGCCCCGAATCAAAAGCCGCTTCTTCAATTCTTCATCGGGAACTACCAAAGCTACCATTACTGAGATTTGCTCACCGTGCGATTCAAGAAGCTCGTCCAGAGCCTCCGCTTGCTTAACTGTGCGCGGGAAGCCGTCGAAAATAAAGCCGGGGACATCGTTATGTTCCTGCAGTTTGGCGTCTATCATTCCTATCACCACCTCATCAGGCACCAGAATGCCCTGATCCATAAGTGTTTTGGCTTTCAGCCCAAGTTCAGTACCTGCTGTAATCTGCGACCTTAGAAGGTCACCCGTAGAGAGGTGAATGAGGTGATATTTTTCGATGATTTTTTCACTTTGGGTGCCTTTGCCCGCACCTGGGGGGCCAAAAAGTACAATATTCAGCATAGTCGCACGGTTGGTAGCGTTTCGATCAGTAAAGGGGTTTTAACCGGCAAATTTACTATTCCTGCCTTAGTCCGTGCTATTTTTTTGTTTTTTTTAGCTAAAAAAGCCCGTCCCATGGTAAAATAGGACGGGCTTTAAGAAAAAAATAAATCAATAGTTTTACTTAATAACTACTTTGCGCACAGTGCCATCGTCATTCTGTACGACCGTCACGAAGAGCGTTCCTTTGGTATTTTTCTTAAGGTCGATCTGCCCCACAAACTCACCGCTGAAATCTTTAATTGTCTTTTTACCTACTTCCTTACCGTCGATATCGGTGACGGTAATGCGGACATCGCCTTTTTCGGGAACACTGAATCGCAAATTGAGCATACCGTTATCGGGATTATTGGCATAGGCGTTTAGGCTGCGGACCGTGCTGCTACTATTGAAGGAGTTGCTCCACGCTTCGCCAAAACGGTCGCCCATCCCCTCCATATTTCTTTGCATGATGCGCACATTGGGTTCGATGTTGGCGCGCAACTCCCGTAGTTTGGGTTCCAAGTCCTTTTGCATCCGGCGCATACTACCTTCCAGTTCACGAGTATCAAAGTGAAACTCGCGCTCAGTCCGGCGGTTTCCGTTGTTGTCGCGCCAGCTGAAGATCATCGGCTCGTCGGAGTTATGATTCCAGCTTCTTATTTTCACGTCACCATCCAGGCGACGCAGGCGGTTATCATTGTCATCAACCGTGATACTGATGCGTTTCTGGCTCATTCCATCTACGGAAAGCGAATCGAGTGCTTTGTCGATAAACTCTTTCTGCTCGTTTTCCGACATCGCATCGACCCGGTAGCTACGCTCCATGACCTGCGTTTTTCCGTCGGCTTTGGTGATGACTTCTATCCTGATGTTGGTTTTTTTATTGTCTTTTTCGTCGCTTTTTGATTGGGCGGTTGCCGCCGAACCGAGAGCGGCTGTCAGGCTAATGGATAATAGCGCGGTTCGCAAAAATGTCTGTTTCATACTATTTTTTTGTTTGAATTTTTTGGAAAAACAGGTTGTTAAAAGATGTTAAATGATTGAAGTAGTGGCTTCTCGATGCGTAAATTTGTTATTTATGATCTGGTAGGGGTACCTTATTGTGTTTGCCCGCCAGCGTCAGCCCTGCTGTAACAATTCATACGCCCGCTGGCGTCAGCAACGTTACCAACAAAGTCGCAGCGACCCGGAAAACGTTGCATCTCATTCTGGAAAAAAATAAATGACCAAAAGAAAAATACAGGGTATCGTGGGGCTGATGTGCCTGGCGCTGATCGGGCTGATCGGCTTTCAATGGTACTTTATCAGTGAGGCTATCGCGGTACGCAATGAACAGTTCAACCATAAAGTAGCCGAATCGGTGCAACAAGTTGTGCATCGGCTGGAAAAGCAGGAAATGCTATACCTGCTGCAACAGCGTATCGATAACGAGCAGCAAAAGGCCAAACTGGAAGAAATGACCCGCGTGAGCGAGGTATCGCGCCCTAAGTCCACCGGGAAGCAGTCTGAGCAGGTTGCCGTCGCCCGGCCGTCGGCACAGCAGGTGCCTGCCCGGGTACCTGCTATTATTCCTTCCGGAATGGAGGTCTCGATTGGGCCTTCGGGCGAAGTCAGCTATCAGTACTTTATGGAAGTTGCCCCTTCGGATGCATTAAGCCCTAATTTCCGGGTCATGGCTGAGCGGCAGCAGCAAGTCATCGAGGAATTTTTCCAGGCGCAGCGCCTGGGAGCCGCCGGCCTTGACGAATTTATTCGCCGCCGCATGGCCGAAGAGCAAAATCTGGGCAATGCCCTGCAATCTGTACAAGGCGAGCAGGGACAGGCTGTTTTGGCAAAAGGTAATAAATCCGCCGTATCAGAAAAATCCCGGAAACCCTACGATGCACTAACCGCAAAGTCGCAAAAGCCTCGCTCGTCGGACCGCCGACCATCAGACCGGACTCAGCTTCTTCGTGAGGTGATGCAGGATTTGGTCTATACCCAGCGACCCATCGAAGAGCGCGTCAACCGCTTTCTGCTCGATTCTCTGTTGAAGAAGGAACTGGTCCAGAACGGCATTACGCTGCCCTACGAATTTGCGGTTCGGGCGCAGGCGGGCAGGAATCTGTTATTCTCGACGGCTGATCTCAACTCGGGTACATGGGAGCAAAGTGCTTATAAAGCGTCCCTGTTTCCCAGCGAAATGCTCAGCGGCAATAACCTGCTTTACGTGGTTTTCCCCGATCAACAGCAATATATCCTGCGTAAAATGAGCGCGATGTTTGCCAGTTCGGGGGTACTTTTACTGGTGATTCTGGCTTGTTTTTACGTAGCGGTCAGCACGATCCTGAAACAGAAAAAGCTTTCTGATATCAAGAACGATTTTATCAATAACATGACCCACGAGTTCAAAACGCCTATTTCGACCATTGCGCTGGCGACTGATATGGCCCGTGAGAACGTCTATAACGGCCAGGCCACCGGAGCGGCAGCGGCCGAACTACCCGCTCGCATCGACCGCTATCTGGGTATTATCCGCGAAGAGAACAAGCGGCTGGGCACCCACGTCGAGAAGGTGCTGCAAATGGCTTTACTCGATAAGGGCGAGGTGAAAATCAAACAGGCTGAAGTCAATATGCACGACGTGATCGCCAAAGTACTCAATAGCCTGAGTGTCCAGATTGAACAGCGAAACGGTGAGGTAGAACTTGATTTTGAGGCAACGGAAGAACTGGTGAGAGGGGACGAACTACACCTGTCCAACGTACTTTATAACCTGGTGGACAATGCCATTAAATACTCGCCCGACGAACTCCACCTTACCGTAAGTACTTCCAACGAAGCCAATGGCATCCGCATCGCAGTAGCCGATCAAGGCTTGGGCCTGTCCCGCGAACAAACGCAACGTATTTTTGACAAGTTTTACCGTGTCTCGACGGGTAATCTGCACAATGTTAAGGGCTTTGGATTGGGATTGAGTTACGTTAAAAAGATGATCGCTGCTCACGGTGGCACGGTCAACGTCACTAGTCAGGCCGGGCAGGGCAGTGTTTTCAGCGTGTGGCTACCAATTTTAGAGGGGCAAAGGGACAATGGTACAGAGACACAAAGTGGCTTCTCTCATGACGAGCGAAGTGCCAACGAACTAACTCAGACATCTCCCAACCGTTCCAGACGACTGAACACATGAAAAATCCACAGCAATTCAACGTTTCAACGATTTAACGATTCAACAATATGCCCAACCTATTACTCGTAGAAGATGACCCGAACCTGGGGGGATTGCTGCAGGAGTACCTGACCGACAAAGGGTACCCGACCGACCTGGCAACCGATGGGCAGGTGGGCTGGCAGATGTTTGTGGATGGAGCACACGACCTTTGTATTTTTGATGTGATGATGCCGCGCAAGGACGGCTTTTCGCTGGCAAAGGAAGTGCGCATGAGTGGCCGGGACGTTCCTATTGTGTTCCTTACCGCTAAGTCTATGAAAGAGGATACCATTCAAGGCTTTCGCCTGGGAGCCGACGACTACATTACCAAGCCTTTCGACCGCGATGAACTACTGCTTCGCATCGAGGCGATCCTGCGCCGCTACCAGCGCCAGACGATGCAGGAGGCCGAACAAAGCGTGTTCCAGGTAGGTAGTTATTCCTTCGACTATGAGCATCAGAAGCTTAGCCGCAACGGCGATACGTCCCGGCTGACCAGTAAAGAATCGGAACTTCTAAAACTGTTTTGCCAAAATCTTAATCAACCCGTCAGCCGCAGCTATGCCCTGAAAATGATCTGGGGCGACGATACCTACTTCAATGCCCGCAGTATGGACGTGTACGTCACCAAACTGCGCAAACACCTGCGCGACGATCCTGCTATCCAGATAATGAACCTGCATGGGGAGGGGTTCAAATTGATGGCTTGATTTGTGGCCATGAGACATCGAGTAAAGGCAACGAAGTACTTTGCGTCAGTTTTTAGATTTCTATTAAACAGATAGTACTTGGACAAATACTTTACTTCGCCTTTTGCTCCTTATTTCTTCAAGCTTTCCAGAATCCCCCGCATTCCTGCGGACGGAATGATGTGATTGAAATTGGACCAATAAACCTCATCGTACTTTGGGATTTTTTGGGATGGAAACAGGGAAGTGTCGAGAGGTACTTCCGACGGCGGAACGGCCTTGCCGTTACTTTTCAGGATATCATTGGCCACGAAATGGAGCTTGATCGTTCCGGTAAGCGTGTCGCTTTTATCCATAAAGTCGGTTTGGATCAGGAGTTGAGAATCCTGCAGGTACCATTTTCCATCGTACGGAAGGTAGTTGGTAAAGCTGCTCACACGTTTGGCTTCACGCCGGTTCTTGCCCAGCATTTTACCCATCGCATTTTTCATCGAGCCCTTAAACACCTCGTCCATTCCCTCCGGTGTGAAGTCGTAGGCAATGCGGACAATAGCTGAATCAGTTTTATTGATGCAAATAATGCCATTTCGTGCGCCCTTTACCTGCGGACCGACGGGTCGGAAGTGGATTTGATACACATCTTTGTTATTATAGAAAGCGATGCTGTCGTCGAGTTGGAATCGGTAGTCGGCGAGATTGCCACCTGATAAGTATTCGGGCAAGCCCGTGTCCAGACTGCGCGTAACAATAGCCGGGCCGCTGGGGAATTCGTAGTCGTCCAGTATTTTGTCGCGGGCGGTACTTTCGAAGCGGCGGCCCCGCAGCATCCGGTACTTTTCGGGAAATTCAATCTTGGGACGCGGGTCTTTCTCTACTTTCAGCACGGCTTCGCGGATGTCCACGTAAGCATTGTTCTGTTGCAGAGTTTCCTGGTAAAATCCCGTCAGCATTATCGGTGTGTCGGTGTAGTTTTTAGCTACTTTACCCAATGCCGCCATCACCCAGCCGCGCGCGTCGAAACTTTTTACGTAAGCGCTGTCCACTATCACAGGCTGCGCCGTTTCCATTTCCAGCACTACTTCTTTATCGCCTGATACGAACTCGGTCCCCTTGCGGGCCAGATTCTTATAGCCCAGGTACGCCACGGTCACGTCTTCGTCAGCGGCTATTTTGGGAAAGCGATAATAAAATTCACCCTGCTCATTGGCGATGGTTCCCAGCCCTTTCGACATGATACCAATGTGGGCGTAAGGAACGGGCTGGTGGGTACTTTTGTCAATAATCTTGCCGCTGATACTAATGTATCCCTGGGCAAAAGTACCTGTAAAGCAAATCGCTGAGAAAAATAATACGGCGATGGGCCGGAAGAAATCTAGCATGCTGAGGTAAATGGATTTATTTGCAAATAAGCAGAAGCTGAGTTCAATATTTGTGCCATCTTTTCTCGTCGGCTATTCAATTCTTCAATTCCTCAATCCGGAGGATAAGATTAGGGTCGGGACAATTTTCCAGGTAGGTTTGGCGGTCGGTGAGAGAGGCCACACCGGGGTAATCTCCGTGGTAGCTGCTTAAATCGGTAATCAATTGAAAATGAAGATGGGGCGGCCAGTTTCCATTTTCCGGGTAGTTGCCGATGGCGGTAAATTCCTCGCCAGCTGCTATTTCCTTTCCTACAAAAATATTTTCCAGCGAAGCCAGCGTGAGGTGGCCGTACAAAGTGTGAAAGATGAAGCTTTCCAATTCATGCCGCAAGATGATCGTCGGCCCGTAGTCGCCGAAGTTATCGTTGAATGCCACGCTTTGCACTACCCCCGGTAGGGGAGCGCTGATCGGCGTAAGGGCATCGGCCCAAATATCTACGCCCAGATGGATACAGCGTCCCTCCGCCGCGTAGTCGCCAAAGTGCGCCGAGCGACGATAAATCACCCGATGTTCGTCGTAGCCACCTACACCTACATATTGGCTGTTATCCAGCATTTTGCCGAAAACATATTCCGAAAAGGCAGCCGTATCGGTCAGATCCAATGCGGGCAAGTCGGTGTTGCTGGCCGTGAAGTCGAGCTTACGGAAAGGTTTGTCTACCGCAACAACCGGAGCAAAAGAAGAATAGGTTTTCAGAACATCAGTTAGCGACATAATTGCTTTATCAAAAATGGAGATGGACAAAATAAGGCAAAAGTGCGATTAGCCGGAAGTTTTAGGAGAATTACTATCTTGCGGGGCAAGAAACATGAATGATAGCGTGGAAACGCCTGCATTTATTCTCTCATTTATTTACTGTGTAATTCTACCGTTGAAAGTATGACCGACAATACCCCCGCCAGGCACCCGCGCGGCCTTTACGTTCTGTTTTTTACCGAAATGTGGGAGCGATTCAGCTACTACGGAATGCGCGCCATTCTGTTACTGTATCTTATCAAGTCGGCCGCAGAGGGTGCCCTTGGACTGCCCGAAGATACAGGTGGAGCCATCTATGGACTCTATACTTCGTCGGTTTATTTGCTCACGCTGCCCGGCGGCTGGATCGCCGACAATATGCTTGGCCAAAAAAAGGCCATTCTGTGGGGAGGTATAGTAATTATGATCGGCCACATCCTGCTGGCTGTGCCGGGTAACAACGCCATTTTCTTTGCCGGACTTTGCACGGTCGCTATTGGTACCGGACTTCTCAAACCAAATATCAGCTCCATTGTTGGTAATCTTTACCCCGAGGGCGGCGCGCGGCGCGATGCGGGCTTTTCCATTTTTTACATTGGCATCAATCTCGGTTCCTTTTTGGGCATGACCGTGGTCGGCTACCTGGGCGAGAAAGTGGGTTGGCACTACGGCTTCGGCGCCGCCGCCATTGCCATGTTTCTGGGCGTGGTGGCTTTCAGGCTCAATGGTAAGTACTTGGCCGGGCTCGGCGAGCCACCCGAAGTGAAAGGTAGCCCTACGTTTCTCTACGTCGTAGCAGGGGCATTGGTACTTATGGCTACGCTGGTATTGACAGGCTTCTTGGACGCCGTAGAACTGGCCAACGTCATGGGCTATATCATCGTCAGCATCACCATTCTGTACTTCGCCTACATTGGGCTGCTGGATAAAACGCTGAGCGTGGTCGAGAAAAAGCGCGTGGGCGTATTGTTCATTTTCTTTATCGGGGCCGCGCTGTTTTGGTCGGGCTTCGAGCAGGCCGGTTCATCGCTGACGATCTTCGCCGACCGCCATACCGATCGGATCATTGGCGGTTGGGAAATGCCCGCCTCCTGGTTTCAGACTGCCAACGCTTTCTTTATCCTCGTTTTTTCGGCTCCAATTGGTGCCTTATGGATTTACCTGAACCGGAAGAAAATCAATCCTTACGTCCCTGTTAAGTTCGGCCTGGGTCTGATTCAAATGGGCTTCGGTTTTTTCATCATGTATTGGGCTGCGCAGTACGCTGTCGAGGGGATCAAAGTGGGTCTTGGCTGGCTGGTCTTTACCTACCTGTTCCATACCCTGGGCGAGTTGTTTCTGAGTCCGGTAGGGCTAAGTACTTACACCAAGCTGGCTCCTAAAAAGTATTATAGCCAGATGATGGGGCTCTGGTTTGTGGCGACATCCCTGGGGAATCTTGTTGCAGGCTTGTTTTCGGGGAATTTTTCCGAAGACAACGTAGCCGAAATGCCCGCATTATTTTTGCAGGTTTGCCTGTTTGGCGTAGGATTTGGTATCCTGATGATTTTGTTTTACAAACCCTTGAAGAACTGGATGGGGGGCATAGAATAATGAAAAATTGATAATGGACAAGGAACAATTGAAGGTTGAAGCGAAAGTAGGAAGCAGCTTCACGCACAATTTTAAATTTAGTCAGGAAGATGTTGAGGCCTTTGCGCGGGTGACGGGTGATACCAATCCGCTGCACCTGGATGCCGATTACGCAGCAACGACGGCCTTTAAGCGGCCCATCATCCATGGGATGCTGGGAGCGAGCGTCTTTACCAAAGTACTGGGAACGGAGTATCCCGGTTATGGCTCTATCTACGTGAGCCAGACACTGAGTTTTCTGCGGCCTATGTTTGTGGATACGGATTACGAGGCGGTTTTTACTATCACGAATATCAATCCCGAGAAGCATACGGCCGAAATCAGTACCGAAATTCTGGACTCCCAAACACGAAAAGTGACTACGCGCGGAGTAGCGACTATGATCAATAAGGAGAGATTCTGACTCTGTGCCGCTTACCGTTTGCTAATTTATAAGTTGCTGGAGATGGGTGTATATATTAATTGTTTTATATTGGGCTAATAAAATAATTAATCTTATTTCACCCCTAAACACAATTAATACTATGCGCAAGCTATGTACCCTCGTTCTGCTGGCCTTCCTGGCCGCTCCTTCACTTTCTTTCGCTTCTGCTGGCCCGGCTGACATCTATCCAAAAAACAATGTAGTCTGGGTTGCCCTCGGTACTACCCCGATGGCTGTGGAGGCTGCCCCCGCAGTAGATTTGGTCACGATTTGCTACTATGGCGTCACGATGATGGTGTCAGAAAAAATCGCCAAGCGCTATCTGCGTATTGGTGCCCGCTGCGGCTCTTGTGAAGAGGCAAGGAGCAATTCAGAAGAAAATCTACTGCTGACAGCAAATAACTTTAAAATAGAGGCAAGTGGTGTATGCGACAAGCCTTGTGATGATTGGAATTCACCTGAAAACTTATTAGGCGCAATACCTTGCGGCTCATACTTACAAAATTCAGGTATTCTTCCACCTGCCAGCACAGAGAAGATCGTTCAAATCGGTAAATAAGATTTAGCTAACTGGAAAGACTGATTGTAATGGTATAAGATGAGTCTTGAAGTTCTTGGAACTATCAAGGCGTCTGGCGCAAGTCAGACGCCTTTTTTATTTAGGAAAAGCCTCAGTATTGATCACAAAGGCATATCTTTGACAGAGTACCTGAAAAAATCAAACCGGACGTAGAATGAAGATTTTTTTCTCCTCTCTCTTAATGGGAATTGCTCTTTTACTGTCAGTTATTGATTCTCGTGGCCAGTCATTGCTCGTCGTTCCTACTGATACGCTGCCAGCGATCAAAATGAAATTTGAGCCTGCTTATATTATTGTTTACCTGGTTGTGCCGGCGACGGCACTTTTTTTGGGCGGACATTCGTATAAAATACGTGAGGAAATGAAAATCATGCCTTCCAGTGTTCAGCCTTATTTTGCTGCCTGTGGGGATTCACTGGTATTGGATCACTATCAAAAACAGAAAAACTACCGTACTGGGTGGTACGCTACCTCTGGAGCAGGGGCGGTAGTTTTTGTCATCGGATTTGCACATGCCATCGCATCAATTTTTGATTCCGGCAACGCACGGGCTGCCAATGGCTACCTATTACTGGGGAGCGGACTTTTTCTAACCTCTGTGGGGCTTCGAATTGCTTGTTTCAGAAACATGCGTAAGGCCGTGAATCTCTATAATTACCAATGCGCCAACCCTTCAAACGCCGTAAGTCTAAACCTTGGTCTTCCTTCTTCTACTCCGGCGGGGCTGGGACTTTACGTGAAGTTTTAATAAAAGTGTAAGGAAGTCAACTGATATTTAGTAAATTATGCACCTCGACCGCCGGGAATTCCTGAAAAGTACCTCCCTGGGAGGAGTTGCCCTAATTTCAAGAACCGGGGCACAAAACTACATTCTAACCAATTCAAGCCTTAGCCCCATCAAACTAAGCTGTAATCTCTACTCCTTCAACGACCAGCTCACCAAAGGTGAAATGTCACTGGAAGAGGTTTTCGCCTTTTGCTCCGACCTGGGATTTGCTGCCGTAGATCCGACGGGCTACTATTTTCCCAACTACCCCAAAGTACCATCGGACAACTATATTTTTGACCTAAAAAAGAAAGCTTTTCGCCTCGGCCTGGACATCAGTGGCACGGGCATCCGTACGGACCTCGCCAATGCGGATCCGGCCCAACGTGCCGCCGATGTAGAACTGGTGCGCCAATGGGTGGAAGTAGCCGCCAGATTGGACGCTCCCGTTCTTCGGGTTTTTGCGGGGAAGGCCGTCCCGGCGGAACAGACCCAACTGGCCCTGGACTGGGCGGTAGAAAGCCTGAGAAAATGCGTCGAATTCGGCGAGAAAGCGGGCGTAATGATCGTCCTGCAAAATCACAACGAACTCCTGAAAACCGTGGAGCAGGTACTTTACATCCGCGAGAAAATCCCTTCCGAATGGCTGGGCATCAATCTCGATATCGGCAGTCTGCGGGCGGGCGACCCCTACGAAGAAATCGCCAAACTAGCCCCCTACGCTTACACCTGGCAGATCAAAACCAGTGTCTATCGTCAGGGTGTTGAGGAGAAAACCGACGTCCGAAAGATCGTGCAAATTCTGAGGGACGCCGACTACCGGGGGTACATTCCCATTGAAACCCTTAAAAGTGATCCAAGATTAGAACTTCCACTATTTTTGGCAGAATTACGCACCGCTTTGCAAAACTGATTTTTTGAGAAACAAAGTACCAAAGGCACAAAGCGACAAATTTTTTTAAATCAGAGTAGAGGATAACCAGAGGGGCCAATCCTCTTCCAACAATCGTCAGTAATCAATGAAAATCATGCTTCAACTCGGTTCGATAATCGGTGCCCTTGCTGTCGGAATCGGTGCTTTCGGCGCGCACGCCCTGAAAGCCTCGCTTGAAGCCTCAGGCCGTGCGGATACCTTTGAAACGGCGGTCAAGTACCAATTCTATCATGCCATAGCCATCGTGCTGATCGGAGTTCTGCTGACCAGGGCAGACGCAGGGGCTGTCAAGTGGCTCAATTGGGCGGGCTATGCCTTTGCGGCTGGAGTACTTATTTTCTCCGGCTCGCTCTACGCGATTTGCTTTACGGGCATCACCAAGTTCGGAGCCGTGGCTCCCATCGGCGGCCTGCTCATGATTGCGGGATGGATACTTTTGTTCGTAGCAGCGGGAAAGATGAATTTTTGAAGGGACAAAGTTCCAGAATTCCAAAGGCGAAAAGTGGGCCGGAGCAAGTCAACTTTGTACCTTTGTGGCTCTGCCCCTCTGTGCCTCACGAAAGCTAGTGCGCCGAAAGCAGCATTAAGCTCGTCCGGACGATTTGACCCATAGTTTGGCAGTCCATAAAAGCCTGGTGCCGGTAGTGACGGGCAAGGTCGCGGCGGAGTAGGGAGACATACTCCGAAGAAGAGATGACATCGTCGGCCATGACGTCCAGGATGTCATCGGCCCGCGATTTCTCGATACGCATCCGGGTGGCGATTTGAGAGCGTTCCTCCATTTGGTACTGCCGTACGCTCTCGGAGGTCATGTACTTCATCCCCAACTCGATAATGGTGTTATTCTGCCTGAAGTACTGCGGCATATAAACCGTCTTCTTGCCTTCGTACGACTGCTGGTCGAAGTCGATGGCGCGGAAGCGGTAGTAAATCTCCTCGAAATCAGGCGTGATATCTACCACAAAATTGCTGGAATGCATATCGCCCAATAGCCGTACGAAACAGCGTTCGTTAAACTTCACGAATTCCTTGCAAAGTCGGATCGGATTCAGATTAGGGTCGGCGATTTGATTCTTCAGGAACACATCACCCGGAATGCCGGCGATGTGCTCTTCCACCAGCGACTGCCCGCTGGTCATATAGCTTACCTGATTGGGCGAGAATATATCTTCCAGTTCCAGACCGTAAACGCGGGAGGCGTCGGCATTCTTGATGTAAAAATAATCGAAGTTATCGTTGATCTGATTCACGATCCTGATCCGGAACGGCCGCGTGTTGCCGTAGGTACACAGGTCCACGCGATCCACCATAAGGTGTTTCAGAATGGAAAGGTCACCATCGACTTTAAGATGCGCATAGATTGTTTTGAGCGCCTGAAAAATGTCTGCCGTGTCGCCGGGATCGTAGAAAACCGAAATCCAGAGGGTGTCATTGCCCTTGGGATCATAGAGAGAAATGGCGTTGGAAAAGCGGAGTAAATCGGTGTAGTGGATCTGCAATGGTACTTCCCGCTGGTACTTGACGAGGTACTCCCGCAGGTCGGTGTTGATGCGGTAAGGTACTTTTTTCTTGCTGATGAGCGCCATAACTACGTACGGGACAGGGTGTAGGGGCGCTGGGAATCCATTTTCAGGAATATAAACAGAAGAATAGAAAACGACCACAGCGACGAACCGCCATAGCTGAAAAATGGCAGCGGAATCCCGATAACGGGCATCAGACCGATGGTCATGCCGATGTTGATCATAAAGTGAAAGAAGATAATTCCTGCTACGCAGTAGCCATAGACCCTCGCGAAGCGGGTTCTTTGTCGTTCGGCCAGCACTACCAGCCGCATAATGAGACCTACGAAAAGGCAAACCACCACCAGACTACCAATGAAGCCATGTTCTTCCCCTACGGTACAGAAAATGAAGTCGGTACTTTGCTCCGGCACGAAGTCGAATTTGGTCTGGGTACCCTCTAGGAACCCCTTTCCGGCTAACCGTCCCGAGCCAATGGCGATCTTGGACTGAATCACGTTCCAGCCCGCACCGCGCGGGTCGGAATAGGGGTCCACCAGCACCATGATACGACTGCGCTGGTGCTTTTGCAGGACATTATTGATAAAAAAGTCCATCCCAAAAACTACGGCGATCATCAGCCCAGCCACTACCACAGTGGCCGTAGTGCCGCCATTTTTGCGAGTCCCCTTAGGCATCAGCCAGATTACCAGCCCCGCCACAACCAGAATACCCAACGCAATGAACCACTTCAAAACCAGTAACGTGAGCACAATCAATATGGCCATCACCATGCCGACCGCGGGGATAATGCCCGGCATACCTTCGCGGTACAGCATCACAGCGAAGGAGGCAAAAACCAGCATCGAACCCGTTTCGTTGGACAATAGGATAAGCAGCGCGGGAGCGCCGATGAGGCCCGCGATGGGGATGTAGTCCTTCCAGGAGCGGGTGAGGCTCACCGCCGGGTCGCTCAGGTACTTGGCCAGCGCCAGGCTGGTGGCTAGTTTGGCAAATTCAGCGGGCTGGATGGAAAAAGCGCCCACTTTGATCCAGGAGCGCGAGCCGTTGATTTCGCTACCCGCAAAAAGCACCGCAACGAGCAGCAACACGAATAATCCGTAGATGACGTAGGCAAACGTATCATAGAACTTATAATCAACCACCAGTATACAGATAATCAACAGCACTGTCGTGCCGATCCACATCATTTGTACACCAGCCCGGTGCGAAAGATCGAAGATGTCCGTCGGTACTTCGGGGCTATACACAGCGGCATAAATGTTGAACCAGCCGATCAGCACGCAGAGAATGTAAATGAGTACCGCGACCCAGTCCAGATTCTGCGTTAAGGTTTTATTTTTCCTGGGAGCCAAGACTAATTATGAATCAATGAATTGTGAATTAGAGAATGGGTAGAGGCGTGCGGAAGAGTCGTCCAGCTTTTTTCAGGCCATACAGCTGCACACTGGTAACTAGACTACTCTCCTGCGGAGGCGGATGCTTTGGCAACGGTAGAGGACTTGGGTTTCTTTTCAGCCAATGGAGCTTCCAGTTCTTTCTTTTTTGTGGTGTCTTTGGTCGAGGGCTTTTTCGGGGCTGGCGTAGCTATATGGGGCATGTAATTCTTATTGAGAATATAACTCTCAATAGCCTTATTTTCTGTCTTGCCTTTCAGATATCGCTCGATGACCAGGTTTGCAACCGGGGCCGCCGACACCCCTCCCCATACTCCATTTTCGACGAAGGCCGCAATAGCGATTTTGGGATTATCGGCGGGAGCGAAGCCGATGAAGATAGCGTGTGCGGCTCCCTTTTTGTTCTGGGAAGTTCCCGTTTTACCCGCAATCTGGACGTCGGCAATCCGGGCCAGGCGCATCACCGTACCGGCTTCCACGGCTCCGATCATACCGGGGATAACGGTTTCGAAGTGTTTGGGATCGATGCCCGTTTCGTGGCGTACCTTATACTCCGGCAGCGGATTATCTTTTTTGCCGATGCCGCTCACAATATGAGGCGTGTAGTAATAGCCGCGGTTGGCAATGATAGCTGCTACATTAGCCATTTTCAGGGGAGTAATGAGGAGCTCGCCTTCTCCAATACTAAGCGAGTACACGTTTGAAAACTTCCAGCGTTTCACGCCATAGACTTTGTCGTAGTATTCCACGTCGGGTAAACTACCCTTGTATTCACTGGGAAGGTCTACCCCGAGCCTTTCTCCAATTCCGAACTTGGCCACCTGATCGTGCCACTTGGCCAGTCCCGTTCTGGACGCTTCGTACGTGTTGCTCAGATCATTATTATACAGCATACTCTGAAAAACCCGGTAAAAATAAGGGTTACAGGAATGCTGAACCGCCTGTGGGACACTGTTACCGTGGCCGCCGCCGTGGCATTTCATAGGGACACCCGCGTGCGAAAAAGCCGTATGGGGCGAAATAGCCCCCTGCTGCAGAGCCGTCAAAGCCTGAATTACCTTAAAGGTGGAGCCGGGACGATAACTAGCCATCACAGGACGGTTGAACAGCGGTTTATAGGGACTTTCGGCCAATTCCCGGTAGTTTTCAGAAAAGTGACGCGTCGCGAGTTTATTGGGGTCATAGTTGGGGGCAGAAACAATAGCCAGAATCTGTCCCGTGCTGGGTTCAATAGCCACTACGCTGCCTACTTTATTGACCATGAGGCTGTCGGCGTACTGTTGCAGGTCAAAGTCAATTCCGGTGTACAGGTTTTGTCCGGCTACGGCCATCGTATCGAGCGCCCCGTCTTTCCAGGAGCCTTTGACTACCCCGTTTACATTCTGCATCACGAACTTAACGCCCCGGCGGCCTCTGAGCTCCTTTTCATAAAAACTTTCCAGCCCGCTTTGGCCGTAGTAATCGCCCTGCTGGTAGTAAAATCCCTCCTGTTTCTCCAACTGGCCTTTCGTGATTTCACTGACGTAGCCCAGTGAATTAGCCATCGTGGGGGCAGTGTAAGTACGCATGGAGCTTTTGGCAAACTCGAAACCAGGGTAATCCACCATGATGTCCTGGATGCGGGCGAAATCTTCCCGGGATAGCTGCCGAATAAACATCGAAGGCTTGTTGCGCGAGTAATTCCTGGCTGCCGTCATCAGACTATCGAAGGTATGGCGTTCGATATTGAGCAAGCGACAGAACTGGAGCGTATCCTGTACTTTGGCCTTATAGGGAGTCACCAGCAAATCGTACACGGGGGTGTTGTACACCATCAGTTTCCCGTTACGGTCGTAGATCTGACCCCGGAAGGGTACTTCGGTAACCCGCTTAATGGAGTTGGCCGACGATTCGATGGAGTAACTGTCGTCCAGCACCTGCAGATGGAAAAGGCGAAGGAGATAGGTAACGCCTATCAACCCGAAAAAAGTAATGATTACAAAACGTCGATTATCAAGCATTTAGTCCTAAAAAATTCCTGCCCCACAAATTTTCCCGCGAAGTTCGCCAGAATATGTTAAGAATCAAAGGGAGTTCAGGAGTCTATAAGTTTAAAGTTTATGAGTTTTTGCTGCGGGTAGCTCTTGTGACAAACTCATGCATTCATGGACTCAAGAACTCCTTAACTTTCAACTAAAAACCCGCCCCCTTGGTATTCGTCTGAATTCGGCAGAGGTACCCGTCGGCAGTTATGTAGAGGGTGCTGCCGTCGTTGCCCCAGCCACAGTTGGCGGTAGCTTGCCCGGTCTCGATGCGTCCCAGTAGAGTACCTTCGGGGCTAAGTACCAGCACACCACCCGGCCCGGTCGTCCAGACATTACCCGCCTGATCTAATTTTAAGCCGTCGGGCAAACCCTTCAATCCCTTCTTTACCAACGGGGTAGCATCATAGAAAAGTTTCCCTGTACCCAAACTACCATCGTTATTGACGGGATAGGTCATGACTACGGCCCGCTCCGGGTCCGATTGCGCTACGTAAAGTATTGTCCCGTCGGGTGAGAAGGCGAGCCCGTTGGGTCGCGTCAGGTTTTCGATGACCCTAGTGACCTGCCCGTCAGGGGCGATCCGGTACACGCCGAAGGCATCGATTTCGCGCGTGGGGTCATCGGCTTTTTTGGGCATGCCGTAGGGTGGATCAGTGAAGTAGAAACTACCATTGCCCGCGTGCTGCACCACGTCGTTGGGGCTGTTGAAACGCTTGCCCTGGTAGCGGTCGGCAAGGGTGATTTTGCCGCCGCCCGTCAGCGGCATGGCCGATACGCGGCGGTCGCCGTGTTCACAGCTAATCAGGCGACCTTTATCATCGATCGTCAGGCCGTTGCTGCCGGGTTCGTCGCCATAAGTACCGCGTCCGGTAAAGCCCGAAGGTTTGAGAAAAACGGAAATTCCCTCCTTTTCACTCCACTTGAATATCGTATTCTGCGGTACATCCGAAAAAATCAGATAGCCGCCGTCTTTGATCCATACCGGCCCTTCCGACCAGTCGAAACCTGTCACCAGTACTTCAAGTTTGGTGCCCTTCGGAATTAATTTTTCGAAGCTTGGGTCGTCGTACTGAATTTGGCCGAGGGTAGGGTAGAGAGTTTGGGCCATAGTTGCTAAAGAAATGCAGGAGAGAGCGGTGAAAAGTATTGACCTCATAAGTTTTTCAGAAATAGGGTTTTAGCTTTATTTATAAAGCTTCGATTTTGAGACTTTATACTCTATTTTCTGGCGGATGTATTTTTTTATATTCTATAATTGTAATAATAATTAACCCCTCC